>JAUMUJ010000046.1 GCA_030530785.1 Moraxella sp.
TGGAGGGGGATGTTTTGTGGTGGATATGGCATGGATATTGCATAAAAATGATACATAATATTTTGATTTTTTAAGGTGCTTGATTGATGATTTATAGAGAAAAGGGCGTTACTTTCATGGAGGTATTGATTGTGATTGCCATTATGGTGGGGATTGTGGTATTTGCATATCCAAGTTTTAAAGAAATGCTACATGGTATGGAGTCCAAACGCATTAAGTCCACTTTGGTAATGGCCACCAAAGAAGCAAGAGTGTTGAGTTTTACTCATCGACAAAATGTTATTTTGTGTTTGGCAGATACCAATAATCAATGCCATAATCGGGCAACTGATAAAGTGATTTTGTTTAAAGATAGGGATAATAATCAACGTTTAGACGATGGAGAGCTGTTAAGGGAATATGATTTAAAGGCAAAGTATGGTAAAGTGGAAATGAATGTTTCGGCAAGGCGACATTATATGAAATATTTTGGAGATACAGGTGTGCCTAGGGGTCATTTTGGGCATATTAAATATTGTGCGGTATCAGGCACATCAAGGTTTGACCATAAAGTAACCATTACGTCTATCGGGTATGTCTGGGTGGGAGATAGGTGTTAGAAAATTAAAATAGATAGAGTAACAACATCTGGTCCAAATAAAGTTTGACGGTTTGGTGAATATATGACAATAAACCAAACGGGTAAACAAGAAAGATTGGCATATTTTAGCCCCCTTGCCTAGCGAATTTATTAATCTCAACCCATTAAATGCAAACAAGCTACCTGCCATTGCCACGCACGCACAGCCTGTAAAACAAACCGTTATATGGGTGCGATAGTCCTGTTAAAGGTGCGATTGCCCTAGCCATGCCATTTGCCACGTCTTGCATGGCTTGCTTTGCCTTCGTGATAATTCATGCTCGGTATAAAGACTTGCCGTCTAAATCATGGCTTTGCAAAATAGCAAGCAAATGCTTATCGGTTGTCCACGCTCCGCCAATGATAAAAAGATAACACAAAATACACCCACAGTAACGATAAACGGTATTTGTGGCAAATTATGTAGTCGATAATGGGTGTGATGAACAGTAAGCCAATAAAGCCGATTTTAAGAAATAAAAATAAAGTTGTCATAAATTTTCCTTTGTTGTGATGGATTTATGATAACTTAAAATAACTAAGGTTGTATAGAGCGAATGGTTTCACTTATGGATTTTTCATAAAATTATTATTAGCCAAATAATACTTGCTAATGGGCTGTAAATATTTGCCGTCAATGACGAGACATTTTTTAGAATTTTCTTCGTTATTGTCCTTATCATCAAAAAAATCCACTGATACTGGACAAAAAACTTTGGTATTACCCAAATTCCATGCCATATAGCCGTATAGGGCATTGGGGTTTTTAATATTTTCATCATCTTTATTTTTAGGCTTAAATTCATGTTTTAGAGTTTGAATTTCGGTTTTAGATAAACCGTTAATTTTTTCTGAATTTGTATTGCCATTATGGATGATATACCAAGATGAGTTTTGGGGTTTTTCTATAAATTTTGGCACATACAGGGATAAATCCGAAAATCTTGTATACATTGTAAAGAAGCCTGTGGTTAAGAGTATAAAATACATACAAATTATACCCATAAGTACAGAATCTTTGATTTTGGAATTTGTTCTGTTGTTCTGATTTTTTAGTATAATAAAAGATAAGTTAGTAATAATAAGGTTTAATGTTGGTAACAAAAACAGTATAACCCATTGCCAATTTTTCCTACTTTCAAATGATACAATAATTTTGGCATAAATAAAAGGGTACATATAAGAATAAGCAAATACAAAAATCAAAATACCAGATGCTATCATATAATTTAAAAACAATTTATTTTTTAACCAATTAATATCTGGTGATAATAAACATAGGGTTAACGCATAAATTAATCCAAAATTAAATAAAAAAGAAGCATCAATAACCAAATCAAATCGGAGAGAAAAACATATAATAAAAACAGTAAAAGATGTTAATGCATAAAAATAATGAACCTTTCTTATTAAGTAATTATTACTAAAACTTACGTTATACAAAACCTTGTCCGAATTATTTAAAAACAAGAACATAAAAAATGGCAATGAAAAATAAATTGCCAATAAGAATACCATAAGTGAATAAGCAACAACGATTGCAATCAGTGCGGAAGGGCTACTTATTATTTCAGAAAAAATACTGATATATCCAATATTATTTAAATAGGAATGTGTCTTAAAAGCACCAATCAAAATGGCAAAAAATGCTAATATAGAAAAATACAAAGGGGCGGTTGTTAATATAAATTTCCAGTTTATTTGGCTTTCTTTATAATTCTTTTCTTTGATTTGTTCAATATTGTGATTAATGTTTATTAAATTCTCTTGAATATCAATAATGGATTGATTGCACTCAGAGTTTGATGTAGATGAATTTTTGTTGGTTTTTCCGAAAAATAGTTTAAACATAAATTTATCTCATTACCAAAACAGCGACCCATTCAAGTCGCTGTTTTATCATTGAAAGTTAAATTACCCCCCAATCTTCTTATACTTCATCCGCTTAGGCGTGGCATCTGCCCCAAGTCGCTCTTTACGCCATTTTTCATATTCAGAATAATTACCATCAAAAAATTCAGGCTGTTCATTCTCAAATGACAAAATGTGCGTACAGATACGGTCCAAGAACCAGCGGTCATGTGACACCACCAGCACCGTACCAGGGAACACTTCCACTGCTTCTTCTAAGGCACGCAAGGTCTCCACGTCAAGGTCGTTAGACGGCTCATCAAGCAAGATGACGTTTGCCCCTTGTTTTAGGGTTTTGGCAAGTTGTAAGCGGTTACGCTCACCGCCTGATAGGTTGCCCACGAGCTTTTGTTGGTCTTGTCCTTTAAAGTTAAAGCGTCCGATATAGGCACGGCTTGGCGTGGTGTACTCACCTACGGTAATCATGTCAAGCCCGTCTGAAACCTCTTCCCACACGGTTTTTTTATCGTCAAGCTCATCTCTGACCTGTCCCACATAGGCGACTTTGACACTCTCGCCCACTTCTACCGTGCCAGTGTCGGGCGTATCTTTGCCCGTAATCATATTAAACAGGGTCGTTTTGCCTGCACCGTTTGGTCCTACGATACCGACAATCGCCATCGGTGGCACGCTAAACGATAGGTTTTCGTACAGCAGGCGGTCGCCAAAGGATTTTGAGATGTTATTGACCTCAATGACTTTATTGCCCAGTCTGGGTCCTGGCGGGATATAAATCTCTGCCGTTTCGTTACGCTGTTGGAACTCACGAGAGTTCATCTCTTCAAAGCGTTCTAGACGAGATTTGGATTTGGCTTGCTGACCTTTTTGGTTTTTGCGTACCCATTCTAGCTCTTGTTTTAGTGCCTTAGCAAAGGCTTCTTCTTGCTTTTGTTCTTGTTCTAGGCGTTTGTTTTTTTGCTCCAACCACTCGGTGTAGTTGCCTTGATAGGGGTAGCCATAGCCACGGTCAAGCTCCAAAATCCACTCGGCAACATTATCAAGGAAATAACGGTCGTGGGTAATCGCCACAATCGTCCCCGAATAATCTTTCAAAAACCGCTCCAACCATGCCACGCTCTCAGCGTCCAAATGGTTGGTCGGCTCGTCAAGGAGAAGCATATCGGGCTTGGATAGGAGCAGTCGGCACAGGGCGACACGGCGTTTTTCGCCTCCTGACAGCTTGGAGACATCAGCGTCCCATGGTGGCAAGCGAAGTGCGTCTGCCGCTTTTTCCAGTTGGGTGTTTAGGTTGTGGGCGTCCCACGCTTGGATAATGTCTTCCATTTTGCCTTGCTCTGTGGCAAGTTTGTCAAAATCGGCATCAGGCTCGGCATATTCGGCATAGATTTGGTTAAGGCGTTCTAGGGCGTCCAACGCTTCACGCACGCCATCTTCCACATTTTCACGCACGGTTTTGGTGGGGTCAAGCTGGGGTTCTTGGGGCAGATAGCCCACCTTAATGCCTGCTTGGGGGCGAGCTTCGCCATTGTATTCGGTGTCCACGCCCGCCATAATGCGAAGTAGCGTGGATTTGCCCGCACCGTTGAGACCCAAAACGCCAATTTTGGCACCCGGAAAGAAAGAAAGCGAAATGTCCTTTAAAATCTCCCGTTTAGGCGGAATGATTTTGGATACTTTGTTCATCGTGTAGATGTATTGAGCCATAGCTATCCTTTTGATTTAAAAAGAAAAATTACAAAATAAAACTTGGGAATTTAACTGGTTATTATCGCACGAATTGAGATTTTGGGCAAGAACAAAAAATCAAACAAACAAAGACCACGCCCATATAAATACTAACAATAGCATACAAAAAGCAATAGAAATAATGTATAAAAACCAAAAAATTTTGCTACATTTATCAACAAGATTGTCCATTCTTTTTTGTTTTTGGTATTCTTGCAATTCTTTTTCGGTTAATTTGGGTGGTGTGTATGCGACATATTTTCTAAACCCAACAACATAAGGTTTGTAGGGCGGTTCTGTTTCGTAAAAAATTGTATATACCACCCTATCGCCAACGGTCAAATCATCCGATAAACATTTATCACTCTCTAAGAACAATAACTCTCCTTCAAATAAATAATCATCTTTTACCCAGCCTGTATTTGTTTGATTATCCCAAGACATCAAAATACCAGAACTTTCATCAGGAAATGCCATATCCACTCCTTTTTATGATTTTGGTAAAATAAATTTGGCTAAAATGGTTGATAACAAGCCACCTAGCAAACCACAAACAAGAACAAATACAATATTCGGTATCATATTGGGATAAAAAAATCTAAAACTTGACAAAAAGTAAACCACAAAACCTATACCAAAAATTTTAGCATAATTTTTATTGATGGTTTTAATTTTAAGAATAATAAAAATAAAACTGATGATTAAATTTAAGATAAAACCAATAAAAGAAAATCCCATTAAATGAAAATAAAAATACTCTAATGAAAATTTAACACCCTCACTTAATATCATTGGGTATATTATTGATAAAACAATCGCACAATAGATAACACCTCCCAATAACGGATAAAGCGTAATTACTTTTAAGGTTGGGTATTTATTTTCTGTATTTTTATTCATAAAATAATTTTCCTTTTATGATTTTGGTAAAATAAATTTTGCTAAAACAGCCGAAATTATTCCCATAAATACTGCCAAAACCAAACTAACGAAAAACCCTGCAAGGGGAGAAACTACCATAAAGCTCATCAAGAAAAACATTACCAAAGAAACCACAAATGCTACCGAAAATGGTTTATAATAATCAGTAGGTTTGGTAATTGTTATTTTTAAATCACTTAACAAATAAGCCGTCATTGCAAAAATAATCGCTGAACTTATCATACCAAAAAATAATGCAATCATCATAATGATGATACTCATACTGTCATTTCTAAAAATAATAACCGCTAGCAAATAAATAAAAATTGGCATATTAAATATCAAAGTCCCAAATATCATATAATTTTTGATGACTTTTTTGGTGGGGTATTTATTTTCTGCTATTTCGTTCATAAAACCATTTTCTTTTTATAAAATTTATGTTAGCATAATCCAAAACCTCTCGTTTTGCAAGCCATTTTAAGGATAAATAATGTACATCACTCATAACCCCATCACTTGCCGATTTGAAACCGTGATTGACGGACATACCGCCTTTTTAAGCTATCAAATCCTTCATGATAATACACTAAATTATAATCATACCATCGTCCCAAAAGAGCTTGGCGGACGTGGGCTAGGTACGGCACTTGTTAAATACGCCTTAGAATACGCTCGGGACAATAATAAAAAAGTCGTGCCAACGTGCAGTTTTGTGGCAAGTTATATCCAAAGACACACCGAATGCCAGTTGCTACTGGCATGATGGCATTGATGTCTTGACAAATGACGGTCTTATTTATATCATGGTTTATTTGACCTGAGAAAATTATGGCACGACTTCCCATTTTGCATTATCCTGACCCCCGTTTGCGTACCATTGCCAAAGACGTGGGGCAGATTGACGACACCATCAAAACGCTTATCAGTGATATGTTTGAGACCATGTATGATGCCAAAGGCATTGGGCTGGCTGCCACGCAGGTGGATAGGCACGTTCGGGTGGTGGTGATGGATTTGGCAAAAGAAGACGAAGAGCCACGCCCACAGGTGTTTATCAATCCCACCGTAACCCCATTAACTGATGAGCTTGGTACTTATAAAGAGGGCTGTTTGTCTATCCCCGAAGTGTATGATGACATACAGCGTCCTTGTCGTGTCAGAATTGATGCCTTAGACGCTGATGGTAAAGCGTTTAGCATAGATGCTGATGGACTGCTTGCAGTGTGCATTCAGCATGAGCTTGACCATCTAAATGGCGTACTTTTTGTGGATTATTTATCCCGCCTAAAACAAGACCGTGCCAGAGATAAGGTGCGAAAAGTCATCGCCAAACAAAAATAAACTTGCAATAGGGGCTAAACCAATTTGGGTTTAACCCTTATTTTATGAGCATAAAAATCACAAAAAACACCAATGAACCCAAATAATTTTAACATAGGCGGTTTAAAAAGCCTGATGAAAATGCTAAACTAGCTTTTTATCATAAATTTACGGGTACTGTATGACAGACTATAATACCATTAAGGCAAGGCTTCACGGCTCCATGACCGCACTCATTACCCCCATGACATCAGATGGGGCAGTGGATTATGACACGCTTGGTAGGCTGATTGATTGGCAGATTGATAATGGTACGGATGCTCTGGTGGCGGTCGGCACAACAGGTGAGTCGGCGACCTTGTCTATGGATGAGCATTGTCAAGTGATTGATTTTTTTGTAAAAAAAGTGGCAGGGCGTGTGCCTGTCATCGCAGGGACGGGAGCAAATAACACCGCCGAAGCCATAGAGCTGACCGCTTTTGCCAAGGATGCGGGGGCAGATTGTGCGTTGTTGGTTGTGCCGTATTATAATAAACCTACCCAAGAAGGCATTTATCAGCATTATAAAGCCATCAGTGAAGCGGTGGATATGCCCCAAATGCTCTATAATGTGCCAGGTCGGACGGTGGTAGACATGACAGAAGACACGGTGGCTCGCTTGATGGATATTCCTAACATTATTGCCATCAAGGACGCAACGGGCGATTTGCAACGTGGAGCATCTTTAATTAAGCGAGTGGGCGATAACATGGTGGTGCTGTCAGGTGATGATGGCACGGCTCTTGAACTTGTTGGGTTGGGTGCAAAGGGCAACATTTCGGTAACGTCCAATGTTGCACCCAAGGCGATGGGACAGATTTTTAAATTGGCATTAGAGGGCAAATTTGACGAAGCAAATGCCATTAACGACACCATCAAGCATCTACATACTGACCTATTTTGTGAAGCCAGCCCTCAGCCTACCAAATATGCCTTGCATAAGATGGGTATGATTGATGTGGGCATTCGCTTGCCTTTGGTGTGGTTGTCTGATGATGGTCAGTCTATCATTGATGATGCTCTACAAAAAGCCCATTTGATTTAAAGGATACATCATGAATTTAAAATTTACCACCATCTTTTTGTCAGTAAGCCTAGCCTTAACAGGTTGTGGTACCGTCAAAGGCTGGCTAGGAAAACGAGATAATGGCAGTTTAGATTACCAACAAAGCCAAAAACTTGACCCTGTTAAATTGCCCATCAATCAACAAACCGCCACCTTTACCCCTTTATATTCTGTGCCTGATAATGCACCTGCCAACACGTTGGATTTGACCAATGAGTCAAAATCCCGCTATGCCCTACCCAAACCTCCAACTGTCAATCCATAAGAGAGTATTATGCAAAAACAAGCCCTACTTTATACTGGCAAAGCCAAATCTGTTTATGAAACGGACAATCCTGATTATTTGATTTTGCATTTTCGTAATGATGCGTCTGCCTTTAATGGCGAAAAAATCGCCCAACTTGACCGCAAAGGCAAAGTCAATAACCGCTTTAATAGCTTTATCATGAAAAAACTGGCGGATGCTGGCATTCCCACGCATTTTGAGCGTGAGCTGTCAGACGATGAAGTGCTGGTAAAACGCCTAAACATGATACCTGTTGAATGCGTGGTGCGTAACTATGTGGCAGGTGGTATCGCCAAACGTCTTGGGCTGACCGAAGGTTTGCCACTTGTGCCACCGACTTTTGAGCTTTTTTATAAAGATGATAAGTTGGGCGACCCCATGCTTGCCCCAAGCACTGCCATCGCACTGGGTTATGCCACCGCAGATGAGCTAGAACAGATGAGTGTGCTGACCCACAAGGTCAATGACGTGTTAAGTCAGATTTTTGATGAAGCGGGTTTGATGCTGGTGGATTTTAAATTGGAATTTGGGCGATTTCATGGGCAGGTGGTCTTGGGTGATGAGTTTTCGCCCGATGGCTGTCGCCTGTGGGATAAACAGACCAAGAAAAAGCTGGATAAAGACCGCTTCCGTCAAGGTTTGGGCGATGTCGTGGAAGGCTACGAAGAAGTTGCCAGACGCATTGGCGTACCGCTTGAATGATGGCTGACAAAACAAGGGCAAAGGTCGCCCTTGTTTTTTGTGGCATTAAAACTTGGCGACAAATCAAATAAAAAAGAGCTGTCGTACGATGACGGATAACCCTAGATTATGCATTCTAGCCACTTTTGGGCGAACACATCAAAGCAAGTATCAGTTTGTTTGGCTTTGGCTTGTTCTTTGGGGTCTTATGCTTTGTGTAAGTTGGGATTTGACCTTTGCTAACTGTTCTTGTGCTTGTGCTAAGGTCATGATGGGATATTGTCCTATTGTGATATTTTTTTCTTGTCATGCTGGCGATACGCCACCGCCCATGATTTAATGCCCGTATGTCTTACCCACAACTACAAGCCGTTCATGTCGCTGTACTTGTCGGGAACTTTGGTATCAATGTTCTTTTGTGTTGATACTGGCTTTTTGATTTTGATATCTGTTAAAGCCATGATTAACAAGCCTTAGTGGTAGATTTGTTGGTATTATAAAAGTGTGAACTACAATACCAACAAAATACTTGGCTTGCAATGGATAATGATGGACAACAAAAAGGCTAAAAGTTAGAAAAATAAAGGGCTGTCGCACGATTGTGGACAGCCTAAGATTATTATATGGAGTGGCGGACTACGAACATATATGATAAGAAATTGATTTTATTGATTTTATTTTTTTATCAAAAATTTTATACCCCCAAATATACCCCATTTTTTCAAAATGCCCCCTATTATTGGCTAATAATTAGCCGTTTATGGCTGATATTGTAGCATAAAACCATCATTTGCAAAACAAACCCCATGCAAGCACATGGGGTGTGTCTTATTGGATGACTTTTCGGAGCAGTATATACACCAATCGGGACTTTTGCGAGCAGTATCGTAAAAACAACAACAACCACAAAAATCATGATGGCTGTTGCTCGTGCGTGCGTACTTGTCGGGCAAGTCCTTTTTATAGCGTTAAAAACGTTCTTGGTGGCATAGGTCAAACAATCGCCACTACTTGCCCATTCTCCATAGTAGCAGTTACTGCCAATTTTCCACCCAATGCCGTAACATACTTTTGCAAGGTGGATAACTGCACATCGCCCCCATTCTCAATCTTGCTAATGTTGGCTTGTGATACACCCATCTTGTCGGCTAGCTGGCTTTGCGATAGCTTGGCATTTTGTCTAAGCTGGGATAGCTCATAGGCTTGTTTAAGCGTTTTGGCTTTGGCTTTTATCCGCTCTTGGCGGTCTTTGGGCAGGCGTGCAAAAAATTCATCGTGGCTGACTAAGGTCATTTTGGTAGCTCCAACTGGTCCAGGTATCTTTGGTAAATGGTTTCGGCTAAGGGTATCATCTTTTTGTAAAATCGCTTATCGCCTGTCTTATCTCCTGCACATAGGATAACGGCTTGCCTTAGTGGGTCAAATACGAAAAACGCCCTTAGCGGTCTGCCGTTGCTTTGTATGCGTAATTCTTTAAGATTGGTTAAATTACTGCCGTTTAGGGTGTCTGCATAAGGTCTAGCAAGGTTATAGCCGTATTCCTTTAAAAGCTCTATCATCGCTTGCACATCATCAAAAGTATCATCATCAAGGCTCATTAGCCATTCTGTGAATTCTTGTGAGTAAAGCACCTTAAACACCGTTTTGCCCCATTGATTTTGAATGTTATTATAACATATAAGTAATATTACAACAATCTTAGTGTATCAAAACCTTAGGGTAAAGTTAGGGTTTCGATAAGGGCAGGCGTGATGGTCTCGCCTATCCTTTCCCATTTTCCCAAAAAACATCAATTTTAACTAAAACTTAAAAAATCGTTCCCATCTTCCCAATTTGACCGCCTAGCCCTTGATACATAAGGCTTTGGGCTTTGGGAAAGGTTTTTTATTATTTTCCCATTTTGGGCATAAAATCCTTTATTTACAATGAGTTATGATAATAGGAACGTTTTTTCCAACTTTCCCAATTGCTTCCCAATCTGTGATGTGGTTTAACTGTAATTGGGAAAACTGGGAAAAACATTCCCATATGCTACACATGATTTGTGTATAAAATACGGTGCAAATGGTGCAAATGGTGC
>JAUMUJ010000006.1 GCA_030530785.1 Moraxella sp.
GTGCTACCACCCTTTGTGGCAGGGGTATTTTTGGCAGCCCCGATGGCGGCGATTATGTCGTCCATTGACTCCATGCTAATCCAGTCGTCAAGCACGCTGATTAAGGATTTATATCTATCTGTCAAACCTGATGCCATACATAACGAAGCCAAAATCAAACGCTACTCTACCACGCTCACACTTGGCTTTACCATGATTTTAGCAATCGTTGCCATGCTAAATCCACCCGATATGCTCATTTGGCTAAACCTTTTGTCCTTTGGTGGGTTAGAGGCGACTTTCTTATGGGTGTTGGTGTTTGGGCTGTATTATAAAAAAGCCAATGCCACAGGGGCGATATGGTCTATGGTGGCAGGTCTGATGAGCTATGTCATCATCGCCCATTTTAAAATCGCCTTATGGGATTTGCACGCTGTTGTGCCTGCTCTTGTGATTGGGCTTGTGGCATTTTTGGCGGGGAATAAGGTGGGGAAAACTCGGACAACCTAATCCAAAAAGAAAAGGACGATATTTTCGTCCTTTTTTTTCATAAACCAATTTAATTACCATACACTTTGTAGTTCTTTTTCCACATCAAATTTTTCCTGCTCATGTAATTTCATACACTTTGATGAATTATACTCGTTAACCAAAGCCTCCACACCATAGCGATGTATCTGCAAATCATCATTGACAACTTCATCACGTAAAAACATCATCTCTCTATCGGAGAGTGGCGGAATATTATTTTGCACGGCATAATCTTTCATTTTACGAGCAACAATTGCAGCTGCTTCTGGTTTGTCTAGCTGAGATGCGACATACATACAGGAAAAATGAGCCTTAATAACCCCTCTTTCACTACTGCAAGCAGACAATAGACCCATGCAAATTACAGCGGTAAGACACAAAAATACTTTCATCATAACTTTCTCCATCAAAAAAATAATTTTCGTTTTTTTTTTTTTGATTTGTCAAGTTATTTTTTCTACGCCACATCCACCACAATCGGCTTGCCCTTATGCATGAGTACCGTAACATCTACGCCATAGAGCGTTTTCATGTTTTCCACCGTCAAAACATCCACAGGCTGACCGACCGACACCACCTCGCCACTTTTTATCATCACCACCGTATCGGCAAACTGGGACGCTTGGTTAATGTCGTGTAGCACAATGACCACCGTTTTGCCAGCATTTGCCAGCACTTTCATCTGTCTCATCAGTCGCCCTGCATGGTACATGTCCAGATTGTTCAAAGGCTCATCAAGGAGCAAATAAGGCGTGTCTTGGCACACCACCATCGCTATTAACACGCGCTGACGTTGACCGCCTGACAAATCCGACAAAAACCGTTCGGCAAGTGGTTCAAGCTCAAAAGTCGCTATCATCTCCTCGACCTTGTCCTTGTCCGCCTGCGTGGGTCTGCCCTGATGATAAGGATAGCGTCCAAACATGAGTAGCTCACGCACTCTAAGTCGCCCTTGAATGTGGCTTTCTTGGGTAAGCATGGCGACCACCTTTGCCATGTCAGCATCGCTTGTGGCGTTGATGTCATTGCCATCAAAGCTGATTTGCCCTGTCTGCAAGGGGTTCATGCGAGCCATGAGGCCAAACAACGTACTTTTACCCGCCCCGTTCGCTCCGATGAGTGCGATGATTTGCCCTGTGGCAAGCTCAAAGCTCACGTTTTTTAAAATGGGCAAATGACCGATACTGTGGCTGACGTTTTTTACTTTTATCATACTCTTTTTCCTTTGTTATATTGCGTAAAAATCAATGCCAAAAACGCCACCCCGCCAAACAGTTCAATCACCACTTCAAGCACGCCTGCCATTTTAAAGATGTGTTCAAACACCGCCTGCCCGATGATGAGCGTGCTACTGGCGATGAGCGTTACCAAAATCAGTCGTTCGCCATGAGCCATTTTTGTGCAAAAACGATTGGTCAAAGCACACACAAGCAGTCCAAAAAAGGTAATCGGACCGACCAAAGCGGTCGCCATAGACACCAGTAGCGAGATGGTCATCAAAATACCAAGCGACAGTCTATGATACGGCACGCCCAGCGAAATGGCACAATTTCTGCCCAAAAGTAGCACGTCCAACGCAAATCGCTGTCGCCATACATAAATAAAAGTCGCCACCGACAGCACCATGCTTGTGATGAGCAAATTGACATTGACGGCGGTAAAACTGGCGTAACTGTTGGCTTGCACGGTGATAAATTCATCAGGATTTATCATGCGGGCGACCATGTAGGACAGACTTCTAAACAACGTCCCAAAAATCACGCCCACCAAGATGAGCCGTGTCAAATCCTGATTGTGCTTGGTAAACAAAAAGCGAAACAGCATGACCGACAACAACATCATCACCGCCACTTCAAAAGCGAATTTGCCCACCGTTGGCAAGCTGACATAACTGACCATGCCCAAAAAAAACAACATCAGACTTTGTATCAGCACATATAAGGCATCAAAGCCGAGCAAACTTGGCGTTAAAATGGGGTTGTGTGTCAAAGTCTGAAACAGCAAAGTAGATACCCCCACCGCATAGCCCACCACCAAAAAGGCGATGAGCTTCTTAGCACGCAAGGGCAGAGCAAAATCCCAACTGATGACGTTTAGGGTCAAATATAGCCCACAACCAATCATAAGCACGATAAACGCACACAAAATAGGATTGCTCAATAACTTTTTTATAAAATTCATCACACGCCCCTATTTTGATTTTGACAAAAGCCACAAAAACAGTGCCGACCCCAGCACGCCAAAGACGACATAGACAGGGATTTCAAAGGGATAGCGTATCACACGCCCGATAATATCACACAGTAGCACACAAGACGCACCGAGCAGAGCCACCGCAGGCAAGGATACCCGCAAACGGTCGCCCACCAGACGACTGATGATGTTTGGCACCACAAGCCCCACAAAGCTAATCGCCCCCACCGTTACCACCACCACCGCACTAATCATCGCCACCATGCCTATTGCCAGCCACATGACAGCGTCTTTATTTACTCCTAGATTTTTGGCGATGCCGTCTCCTAGCCCGATGATGGTCAGCCTGTCTGCCATGACATAAGCGATGGCGGACAAAATCCCAACGAGCCACAAAGTCTCATACCGCCCTGCCAGTACACTTGAAAAATCGCCAAACCGCCACACCGACAGCATTTGCACCGTCTCGGTCTGATATGCCAAAAACAGCGTAAACGAATCAATAATCCCACCAAACACAATCCCCACAAGCGGAATGATAAGAAAGTCTGTGGGCGGTAAGCGTTTAATAATCTGCATAAAAATCATCATGCCACCAAACGCCATGACCGTTGCCACGCTCATCTTAGCCAATAGGGGCAAGGCTGGCAGATATAGGCTGGTCAGCAAAATCCCAAGCACCGCCGACTGCGTTGCCCCCACCATAGACGGCTCAACAAAGCGGTTTTTTAGCACAACCTGCATCATCATGCCCGCTATCGCCATGCTCGCCCCTGTGAGTATCAAAGCAAGCGTGCGGGGCAAACGACTCACCAAAAAAAGCTGTGAGCTGTTGTCAGTGTCATCAAAGAGTTTTGTCCATGAAAAATCCGCCACCCCCACCGAAATACTGACGACAATCAAAACAAACAAAAGCAATAATGCACCAACATTGACAAATGCTGGCGACCACCAAGATTTCGGGGCAGAGAGTGTCGCTGTGGTCATAGAGTTCCTAAGTGATAATTCCCAAGATGTAAAGGTAGAGCAAATGGGCTGATAATTTTTTAAAATGCATTGTAGGAGTGAACCACATTCGCCCATACGGATACCAATTTAAAGTTTTTTGATTGCATTTTAAATCGGCAAAAGGGCGAATAAATCCGCCCCCTTGTCAGACCCAACATCAATTACTGAGCTGTTTTTGCATTAAAGGCATCGGCGACAATCTTAGCATCTTTTAACCATTGATAATAACCACCAAAGGCAAGGTATGAGTCTGGACTGACATAGACAATTTGGTTATTCTTATAGGCTTTGGTGTTGTGCATGAGCGGGTTGTTTAGCACTTCTTGGGCGGACACACCCTCTTCACCAACGGCTGATGTACGATCTAGCACAAACAGCCAATCAGGGTCAATTTTTTGGATATATTCAAAGCTGATGGGCTGACCATGACGTTCTTCGTTTTTGTTCACGTCAGCATCTGCCATCGGAATGCCAAAGGTGGTGTGCAGATAGCCATAGCGTGAGTTTTTGCCATAGGCACTCATTTTGTTGCCATTGATAAGAATGGCAAGTCCATTGCCTTTACCCTCCACCGCTTTTTTGGTGTCGGCGATGGCATTATCAATGTCGGCGATGAGTTTGTCGGCTTCAGCAGTTTTACCAAAAATCTTACCAAAATCCGTGATTTGCTGTTTGCTGGACGCATAGACATCATTGGTATCAATGGTTAAGTTATAAGTCGGGGCAACTTTGGCAAGCTCATCGGCGTGTTTTGCCATACGAGACCCCACAAAAACCGCTTGGGGTTTTAGTCCGTGCAAGGCTTCTAGGTTTGGCTCAAACAACGTCCCAACGCTTGTGCCGTCTGGCGTGCCGTCCGCTTTTAGGTTTAAGGTGGCGATACGCTCGGCGGTCATCTCAGCCGATGGCATACCCTGCACCGCCACGCCTAAGGCTTTGAGATTTTGTAGGGCGGTCATGTCATAGACAGCGATGGGGTTGGGGTTGGCAGGGATAGTCTGTTCGCCTGTGGCGGTGTTAATGGTCATGTCGCCTGTGGCGGGAGTGTCGGAGGGCTTGGTTTGTGTTGATTGGGCATTTTGCTCGGTAGGCTTGTCTTGGTTGCAGGCGGTCAAACCCAAAACCGCCATCAAAGTAAGTGCCAAAGTGGTTACTTTCATCATTCATCTCCTATTATGGGACTGCTTTGGCAACACGCCACCAAAGCAAAAACGCCCCATCATAACAAATTTTTGGGGCGTTTGCAATGAAAATGAGAATTTTTAGCTTTTGTGATATGGCTTTAACAAACGTTTAATAATATCCACCACCCTATCACTCTCAAACTGCGTAACAAATCTCACATTCATCGCCCCTTGCTCATTCATGGCATTAAACCACCGCTCGGCGTGTCTGATTTTTTGGTTTTCTTTTTGGCGTAACTCGTCTTTATCTTTTACGCCTTTGCTTTCTAGCACCAAGTTTAGCACATCGCCCTTAGCGGTTTTGACAATATAAGCAAAATCAGGCGAATAAGTCTCCCCACCTGCCACAGGGATTTTTATGGCGTTTTTGGGAATTTTGGTAAAAACAACGACTTCTTGCACGTCTTCTGCGGTTACGTTTTGACCTTCAATATTACTGTCAAAAAACACCCGCTCAAACAAAAAACTCTCAAACGGTTTATTGTCGGTCAGCACACCCCAATCTTGATTAATGTTAATCTCAGGCAACGGCAAGCCGTTTTTGTCGGTGAGTTTGGTTGGGTGAATTTGATTGCTGATTTTTTGATAGCCAATTTCAAATTTATTTAAAGAATATTTCAATAAATAATCATTAAATCCTTTATCAATCATTCTCACTGTCTCATCATTCATAAACTTATCAATGGCAATGTCATTTTTTAATTCAAAAAATGCTTGGTGCAATGTCGTCATCTTGATATAGGATTTTTGAGAAAGTTTTTGTAAAAATTGACGATAATTTAAAGTAACAATCGGCTCAAATAGTGCATTTTCTATGCTTTCATTGATTTTAAAATCAATGAGTTTATCTGCCGTTTTTATCATCTCTTGGGTTTTTGTACTAATGCCCGTCATGGTAAATTTTGCTTTATTTTGACCCAAAAAATCCACCAATAAAGACAAAATGTCCTGCTCGCTCATCTGATATTGCAAAATTGCCTTTTGGTTTATCGCTTCCCACAAGGATTTTAATTCATCGTATTTGCCTGTACGCATGGCGACTTTGGTTTTTTGTTTATCATCACTACTTGCTATTTTTCCTTGTTTTAAGGTATTATAATTAAAGGCATTTGGGAATTTTTGTTTGATTGTCTCATACGCTCCTGCCAACAATTTATCATCGTCATCAATTAACCCAAGCTCGTATAATTCATTTGCCAGTACTCTTCTTTTAACATCTGGATAAGCCGATTGTATTTTTTGAAATAAATAATCATCAAACACCACAGGGATTATTTCACGCTCGGCAGTTTTATTAATGTCCGCTTTTAATTGCACAACAAAATCACGTTCACTACTATCCACAAAATAATTTAATTTAAAATCAGTATCCTTAACACGGCTCATAAATTCATTTACAGGCAATCTTAGCCCCCGACCCACTTCTTGTAATTTACTCGTTTCTGAACCGCTAGAACGCAATTTGCAAATACCAAATACATTAGGATTATCCCACCCTTCACGAAGTGTCCATTTTGAAAAAATAAAACGGCGTGGATTATCCAATGACAACAAACTTTCTTTATCGTGCAAAATCTCGCCAATTTCTTTGGCGATTTTTTCATCATCACTACTGTTATCTTTTGAAAAATAACCGCCATGCGTTGCCGATACGTCCGCCAACACCATTTGCAACGAACGATAAAAATCCGTGCCTATCATCGCCTGTTCTAGGGCTTTTTTAGCTTCGTCTTTGACTATTATTTCAAAATCGCTTTTTAAACTCCCAACAATATCATCGCCGTCTCGGTATCCCTTAATGTTATCAATAAAAAATAAGGTCAATGGCTTGATTTTATCCATACGATTTAATAATGCTTTTTCGGTTTCAAAATGCACCCTGACTGCTTTTCTTATCATGGCATGAAATACCGTATTAGCATAAGAAAAAGGATTGATATGATTTCCTGTTTTTAATTCTATGCCATTACTTAATATAACCCTGCCTGATTTTAAGTCTTGCAAGTACAACTCATCAATATGATGATGAATTTTTTGTAAATTATCGCCTTTATTTAAAATAAATCTTGCATTTGATTTTTTGCTTTCTATTAATTCAAAAATAGCCTGCTTGGTATCACTCTCCACCAGTTTTATTTTTGTGCCGTCATCGCCTTGAATGTCTGTAATGTGAGCAATCACACCTTTGACCAAATCCTGATTAAAAGCATCAATGGCACTTAACCGATAAATCAAATTTTTAAATCTATCATTAAATGTCGCCCCATAACGCAATATGTATTGGGGATTTAGACTTAATAATGATTGCCATGTTTTGTTATTATCATCAAATCGGTGTGGCTCATCAATAATCAATATCGGATTGACCGAACCAATCGCTTCAAAAGGCTTATCAAATTTATCTTTTAATAAAATACTGCCGTCATTACCACTATCTTCGCCTTTCATGGTTTTGCTATTGACCATGCCCATATTTAATAATAATACATGAATTTTTTGGACATTATCAGCTTGTACAAATCGCACAATCTCGCTTGGCATGGGATTTGTGCGTTTGCCCTTTTTGGTCTTTTGACTTTCTACGACATATAGTTCAATTTCGGCTTGTCCATATTCCAAATTAAAATCCAATCTAAAATGATTTTTTAAAGCGTCCGATTTTAAAAACTGCTCCGTCCCTGCTTTAATGGATAAAGTCGGTACGACAATCACAAATTTATAAATACCCAATCTTTTATGCAATTCATACATGGTTTGGGTATAGGTATAAGTTTTGCCCGTGCCTGTCTCCATAGAAATGTCTAAGACATTGCTATAATCAGGCGATTTATCTATTTGATTATCCGATTGGATTTGGTGAATGTTATTTTTATAACGCTCGCCCATAAAAGACAATGTGGGATTTTCTCCCCTGTCATTGTCTTTTTTATGGACATTATCAAAAACACTTAATACCGCATTTACCGCCCCGATTTGGTGTGGCAAGTTTTTTTCGTAATGAAATCCTTTTTTCATAGCACTCTGACCACCAAATGAATGTTTAGGTTCTTTTTATTATTATACGTTGTTAATGCCTGTGCCAATTCTTTTTGTTTGGCACTGTCCACACTAAGCCCAAATAATACAATCCGCTCTATCAAAAATGATTTGTCATTATCCAATTTATCAAGCAAGGCTTTAATATGAACGCTATCAAAATCAAGATAAATGATATATAAGGTTTTATCGCATAAATAAGCGGTATAATCTGCCAAATTGATACTTTGTGCTTTATCCGTCAAAACATGACCGTCATATACTCGCCATGTTGTCAAAAGCGTGTGGTATTCATCATCGCTAAATGTATGGCTAAATAAATCAGGCAAGGCAGTTTGTGGGTTTATCTCATTATCATCAATCGCCAAAAAGTTATCCACCGTCTCAAAAATTTTAAATCCCAAATCGCCTGTATAATCGGGATTTTCGCTTTGTATTTTTTGGGCGGAGCGGATAATACGTTCTTTGGTAATCTCAAAAATTGTATCAAACCCCGCTTTATGGGCTTCTTTTTTTGACTTTTCATCAAGTTGAACTAAAATAAATTGACGATTACCCTTATCTTCGGCATTTAATTGCATGACTGCATGAGCAGTTGTACCCGAACCTGCAAAAAAGTCTAGGATTATGTCGTTCTTATCTTGCATCATCTGTAAAAAATACTTAATTAAAATTGATGATTTTGGGTAGTCAAAATATTTTCCACCATCAAAAATATCTTTTACTTCCAATGAACCCAATTCTGTTCTACCCAATTTTGAATCAATAATAGAAAATGGTTTTTTACCATCATCTTCATTACGATATAATTTTTTATGCAATTTGTATTCACCTGCCACAATAGCAACCTTTAATTTATGTCGTTCATTCATCATTTTCAATTTTGACCACGTCCAACGCCCCAAAACACCTTTTGTCTGATAAGGAATGATTTTGATGATATCCTGATGATTTGATATTTGTGAAATTTCTTCATCTATATATATCTCTTCTGTTTTTGTATCAAAATATACAGGAAAATGCAATGTTGGAACATCTTCCATTTTTCCACCAATCCCACGCTTCCATAAACGCTCAATATAAAAATATCCTAACTCATCTTGTTTAGTGTATTTTTCATCTAACTCTTCATCAGATAATGGAAATCTTGAAATAATAGCACGATTGGTTTTTCTGTAAACAAAACAGTACTGATGTTGCTGTGCAAAATCATTTGAGCTTTGAGAGCCTGCTGGTGCTACATTAACAATTAATTCAGCAATAAAATTCTCTTCCCCAAAAATTTCATCACATAATAATTTTAATTGAGCTTGTTCATTATCATCAATGCTGATAAATATCACGCCGTCATCTTTTAATAATTCACGGGCGATATAAAGACGGGGATACATAAAGGTTAGCCAAGCACTATGAGAATTGGATTTTTTGGCAGTAAAATCAAGCACTCTTTTGGCTTCATCCAATGACATATCGGCAAGCTGTGCCAGTTGCTCGGGCGTGAATTTACGGTCATCTTGATAAACAAAACCGTCCGACCCTGTATTATAGGGCGGGTCTATGTATATCATTTTTACCGCTCTTTGATAGGCGTTTTTTAGGTGTTTTAATACTTCTAAATTATCGCCTTTGATAAGTAGGTTTTGGCTATTGATATTTTGGGGAGCTTGATTGTGCGATTGATTTTCGCCAAATAAGGTAATGGGCGGACAATCACGCAAATAACGGGCATAGGATTTGCCAAGCCAATTTAATTGATAAAATTCACGACTGCTAACAATGTCTGATGATTGTAATTCACTTGCCATTTTTTCGGGTAAAAAATGACCGTCTTTATCAAAACAGTTGGGGAAATGCTCTTTTAAAAGGGTAAGTTTTTCGTTTTGGGTAGGATTATTTTGGTCAAAAAGTTTTTGGATAATCATGACAAATCCCCTTTGATAGGTTGGGGATTTTGGGCATGGTTATGGCTTAATTGCGAATTGCGAATTGCGAGTTACCGCGTGCAGGAGAGGAAAAGAAAATCGAATTGCGAATTATTGTAATGGCAGTTTTGATGATGTCAAGGAACATGACGATTTTTCCAAAAATTTTTAACCTTTTATTCTAGCACAGTTTATCTGATTTTTGAAGAATGCTGATGGGGCATTTTAACCAAAAAACACCCATCTCATCAGTGGTATCTTTGGTAGCTTAGCATGACCTTTTGCCAGTCGTGATGACTTTGCTGTTCGTGGCGGGCGGTCAGTCTGATGGCATTTTGGGGCGACAGGTTGTACGAAATGACGGTGTCAATGTGTGTCTGCCAGACGTGTTTGTCCTGCCAAAACGGCACATTGACCGTCAGCGAACCCTGCCACTTATCCGATGTCCGCCACAGACAATGCACCTTTGGCGACACGCCTGCTCGCACGCCATCATCTAGGGCTTTACCCACCTGCACCATGCCTTGCACATAGCCACTACAGACCATGCGTTCATCAAAAAACGCTTTGGCATAGCCTGTGTGTGCCGACATGACCCCCACCCCATGCGTGTCGGTGGTGCTAAAATCCCCCTTATCATCTACCGCCACTTGCCGATAACCAAAATCCGTCCCCCAAGAGCGTGGGCGTTTATAGGTGGTGATGGGGTTGATGGCGTGTACCGACAAAAAGTCTGCATGATGTAACTTAACCTTATCATCACGCACCATCACTGCCGTATCCAAAAACAGCAGTTGCCCTGTGGCATAACCCATATGCGGGTCATCAAAACCATGATACGCCACCCGATAGCCTAAGCTAAGTGCCGTGTCACCTTGCATTTGCCCCACACTCACACTCACTGCCTTATCGCCATGCCCAAGGCTAGGGTCATACGCTCTGGGTGGTTCATCTCGCTGTTTGGCGACATCAAGCACACTTCTTAGTACCAGCAGTTCTCTTAGTCGCTGTTGAGCAAAGTCATTATCCGTCTTTTTGTTAGCGTGCTGTAAATACAAGTCATCGTACGCCATTTCAAGCAGTTTTGCTTTATCCACATCATCTTTGTTCGCCAACACAGCCTCAGGCTTCACATCAGGCTTGGTCAGTTGGTGAGCGGTTTTACCAAAGGCTTTACCATGCTGTTTTTCTTGATGACGCAAATACGTCTCCAAAGCAGGACGGTAGGTTTCTTTGTTAATCAGCCCTGCACGGCGAAATTCCTTGACCGTCTCAATCGGCACCACCGTCCATGTAAATTTATCTTGTAGATTTAGCTCAGGACGCACCAAATCCACCAAACCCATCAAAGCATAAGAGCAGTTTTTATCCATAAAATAATACGGAAAACGAACGTGTTGCATCTCCCAGATGTGTTTGACCAAAAACGCCACTTCATCAGGGGTCAAAGACAGCTCATACTCCCACATATCACGGCTTTCTAAGTCGCCGTACTCTTTGGTTTTATGAAAATAGCGCATGAGCGAATATTCACCACGATATTTACCCGTCAATCCCTTATAGGCATAGACGGCACTGCTCTCATTGACAGGGGTGATGGCAGCATAATTTAGGGCATACGCCACCAAATCCATGTTTTTGCCCGCCTGCTTGATGGGGTCAATGCGAAGCAATGTATGCCCAAACATAGAGCCAGGGTTGCCCATATAATCGGTGGCAAAAATTAGGGTCATGCTGTGCGGATTGACCTTACTGTACCAATCGTGAAATTTGGCACACGCCACATCAGCCAGCTCATCGGGCTTTATGCCCAATTTGTCCACCAGCCATGCCGTACGAGCAGGAAAGCGACATTGAGGCGAGTTTTCGCTGGTATCGGTCAAAAGAGCGTCAATCGTCTGGTTCATTTCCAGTGTCAAATCCGATTTGCCCTGCGGATGCACAAAAAACCCATCATAATCCACACGGCTATGCTCATGATTCACATAAAACAGCCGTTGCCAAACTTTATCTTTGGCAAGATTGAGCGTGCGAGCTTTTTCTTGATAATGGGCGATGTTGGCGTGATGACCGCCTGATGAGCGAGGGTCGGCGTCTTGCTCAACGCTTAACGCCATCGTCTCGTCTGACCACAAAGGCGATGGCACTGCCCACGCACAAGACATCATCGCCATGCACAGCACCGCCCATAGGCTTTTTTGTAATTGAGTTTTCATGCGTCATCACCTTTTTAAAAATTCAAAAAAACAAAACCTTATGGAAACCCACAAGGTTTTGAATGCACCAAAAGGCTAATGCCAATTAAGCGTATGTTTTAAGCACATCATCACCAGACAAAACTTGATGCAATGCAGTTACCACGTCAGCAGTCGTTGCACCAGTGGTGTAGATGTTGGCAAAGTTGGCTTTTACCACAGTGTAAAAACGAGCTTGGTCTTGGTCTTGGATATTAAGCAGTTGAGCCAATACTTCTAGGTTTTCGCCTTGACCTGTCGCCATATCACGAGCCAAAGCTTCTGAATTACCATCAACAAACTCAACCACTTGTACGGTAACTTTGTTGCCACGCTCACCACAACCTAATGTACCAAAAGTGATGCCAAAAAGCTGGTTGGCAAAAGTGCCGTTGGTGGTTGCACCTAGGATTTTGGCGACTTTACCTTCCTTACCTGCCCAAACTTGTGTGCCAAGACCACATCCGATGTCGTTATCAGCAAAGGCAACTGTTGAGCTAAATACCAATGCACTGACAAGAGCGATTTTCTTAAACATGAGAACCTCAAAGTAACAGTTAAGTGTGTCGTGGTTAATTTTCCACGAATCTATAAACATGATATAGATGATGAAAATATAACATAATAAAATTTTAAATGCAACTGAGCATTACAAAAAAACACAGGTAAGAACCTGTATTTGTTGTTAGCTGACCTTTGGTGCTGTGCCTTTTTCAATCACATCCACGTCCACGATGACCTCTTTGGCATTGTCCATGCTGGGCAGTTCATACATGGTGTCAAGCAAGGCGTTTTCAATGATGGAGCGAAGCCCCCTTGCCCCTGTTTTGCGAGTCATCGCTTTTTTGGCGATGGCAATCAGAGCGTCTTTTTCAAAGCTCAAATTCGCCCCTTCCATGTCAAACAAGTATTGATACTGCTTGGTTAGGGCATTTTTAGGCTCGGTTAAAATTTGGATAAGTGCGTCTTCATCAAGCTCATCAAGCGTGGCAATGACGGGCAGTCGCCCGATAAACTCAGGAATGATGCCAAATTTGACCAAATCTTCTGGCTCAACTTCACGAAACAGCTCGCTGATTTTGGTTTCTTTTTTGGTGCGGACGCTGGCATTAAAACCCATGCCCGTCTCTTGGGTGCGTTGTTCGATGATTTTATCAAGCCCTGCAAACGCCCCACCAACAATCATCAAGATGTTGCTGGTGTCCACCTGAATCATCTCTTGATTGGGGTGTTTGCGACCGCCTTGTGGCGGGATATTGGCAACTGTACCCTCAATGATTTTTAACAAAGCCTGCTGAACGCC
The DNA here is from genome assembly GCA_030530785.1 of Moraxella sp. Lineage (GTDB taxonomy): Bacteria > Pseudomonadota > Gammaproteobacteria > Pseudomonadales > Moraxellaceae > Moraxella. The sequence continues at coordinate 13,391 of JAUMUJ010000006.1, forward strand.
CTCTCCCGACACGTCCCGAGTGATGGAGACGTTTTCGCCTTTTTTGCTGATTTTGTCAATCTCATCAATATAGATGATACCACGCTGGGTGCGTTCTACGTCATAGTTGGCGGACAATAACAACTTTTGGACGATGTTTTCCACATCTTCGCCGACATAGCCCGCTTCGGTGAGCGTGGTGGCATCTGCCATCGCAAACGGCACGTCCAACATTTTGGCAAGCGTCTGAGCCAGCAGAGTTTTGCCCGAACCTGTCGGCCCGATGAGCAAAATGTTACTTTTAGCAAGCTCCACAGGGGCAACCTTATCACTTTCTTTGACTTTTAGGCGTTTGTAGTGATTATAGACCGCCACCGACAAGGCTTTTTTGGCGGTGTCTTGACCGATGACATACTCATCTAAATGCTGACGAATCTCTTTGGGGGTGGGCAATTTGGCACTTGCCCAGTCTTTGTCGCCTTTTTCAGTGGTTTTGGCGATTTTTGCGTCCAAATCTTTGACACCCAGCATATCGCCACACAGCTCCACGCATTCATTACAAATGTTGGTGTGATTCATGCCAGAGATGAGTTTGGCGACATCGCTTTTGGGTTTGCCACAAAAATCACAGCAAGGCTCTTTGGTTTTTGTCATTGTTTTTTTCTCTTTTATTAAGGGCGTTTGGTAATCACCTTATCCACCAAGCCATATTCACACGCCTGCTCGGCACTCATAAAATTATCACGGTCAGTGTCTTTTTCTAGGCGTTCCACAGGCTGACCGCTATGCTTGGCCAAAAGTTGGTTTAATTTGGCTTTTAGCTGGATAATCTCACGGGCATGAATCTCAATGTCGCTTGCCTGCCCACGAAAACCACCAAGTGGCTGATGAATCATGATGCGACTGTTAGCAAGGGCATAGCGTTTGCCTTTTTCGCCTGCTGATAACAAAAATGACCCCATACTACACGCTTGCCCCAAACAGATGGTAGAAACGTCAGGCTTGATAAAATTCATGGTATCGTAAATCGCCATGCCTGCCGTTACCACGCCCCCCGGTGAGTTAATATAAAGATGAATGTCTTTTTCAGGATTGTCTGCTTCTAAAAACAACAGCTGAGCAACAATCAAATTTGCCATGTTGTCTTCTACCTGACCTGTCAAAAAGATGACACGCTCACGCAACAGACGAGAAAAAATGTCAAATGACCGCTCCCCACGCCCTGACTGCTCAATCACCATCGGCACTAAGGTGTTTTGGGTGGCATAAAAACTGTCTGCCAACTGGTCATAAAAAGGGTTTTGTTTGATGTGAGACATCTTAGATTTCCTAATTGGTAAAAACGCCCTATTTTACCATAAAATCATGAAAAAAATAAAAAACACCCCAATGCATGGGGTGTTTTTTGGGCAATAATCACACCATCGCTTGCTGAACGGTGGCAAGCAAGTCTTGGTATTTCACTTCTTTGTCGGTAACTTTAACCTGTGATAGAATGTATTCTACCACTTGGTCTTCTAGTACGACAGACTCAATGCCAGCACGCTCTTTTTTGTCGTTGGTATAATGCTCAATCACTTCGGCAGGGTCTTCGTAATTTTCGGCAGCTTCGGCGATGAATGCCGTTACTCGCTCTTGGTCAACCTCAATGCCTTGTTTGTCAATGATTTGACCGACCAACACACCCAAACGCACCGCACGCAAGGCTTGGTCTTCAAACAGCTCATCAGGGAGCATATCCGCCCCAAAGTCTTTGGCATTACCACCAAATTGGGCAGAAAAACGAGCAATCATCTGCTGACGCTGACGCTCAATCTCTTGGGTCAGCATGGCTTTTGGCACATCAAATTCGTTTTTTTCTACCAAAGCGTCAAATACCGCTTGTTTGATTTGGTTGCGACCGGCGTTTTTCACTTCACGTTCCATGTTTTTGCGAACATCGGCTTTGAGTTTATCCAAACCGCCTTCTTTGACACCAAACAGCTCAAAAAACGCTTCGTCAAGCTCAGGCAGTTTTGGTACTTTAACTTCTTTGACACTGATTTTAAAGTCAGCGTCTTTGCCTTTTAGGTTTTCAGCTTGGTAGTCTTCAGGGAAAGTAACTTTGATGGTTTTTTCTTCGCCCGCTTTCATGCCTTTCATGCCGTCTTCAAAACCTGGTATCATGCGACCTGAACCAATGACCAAGCGATAATTTTCAGCAGTGCCACCTTCAAATTTTTCGCCATCAATAGACCCTTCAAAATCAAAAGTCGCTTCATCGCCATCAGCAAGCTCACCGTCTTTGGTTTCAAAGGTTTGGCGTTGTTTTTGTAGGTTTTCAATCATGGTATCCACGTCATCATCAGAGACGCTGGCGACTTGGCGTTCCACTTCAATCTCGTCTAAGCCTTTGACTTCCACTTCGGGGAAAGTCTCCACAGTGGCTTGATATACCAAAAAGTCGTTTTCTAGTTTTACATCATCAATGCTGGGTACGCCCACAGCACGTACTTTTTGTTCACTGATGACATCAAATACGGTTTCACGGATAACATCGTTAATGACTTCTTGCTGAATGCCTGCACCATATTGGGCACGAATGTGCGATACTGGCACTTTACCTTTACGAAACCCATCAATTCTGGCGGTCTTTGCCAAACTGCGAATGCGTCCTTCTACCTTGCTTTGGATTGTACCCACAGGAACTTTAACGGTCAGTTGGGTTTCTTTGTCAGAAATGACATTAACAGCAACGTCTAAATTACTCATAAAAATCTACCTTTGTTAATTTGGTTGTCTTTTAATAACAACATCACAAAATCTGCTTAGCGACCTTTGGATAATTACCACAAAAAATCACAAAAGACCAATTATAGCTTTATTCTGCAAAAAATACAACCATCAGCCCATCAAAGCCAGTAATTTTTGTATGGCTTGCCCCCGATGGCTTAGGGCGTTTTTGGTGGCTTTATCAAGCTCGGCAGACGATTTATTAAGGCTTGGCACATAAAAAAGTGGGTCATAGCCAAAGCCATTTTCGCCCTTTGGTGCGTCTAAAATCTCACCTGCCCACTGCCCCTGTGCGATGATGGGCAAAGGGTCATCAGCATGACGAACCAAAACAAGCACACAAACAAACTGACCGATGATGGGCATACCATCTCTAAACGGCAACAGCTCTTGTAACAGTCTGGCGTTATTGGCGTTATCATCGCCACGCTCGCCCGCCCCACCCAAACTGGCATAGCGTGCCGAATAAATCCCTGGCATATTGCCAAGCACAGGCACACACAGCCCACTGTCGTCCGCCAAAGCAGGCAGTCCACTGGCACGGCTGGCATGGCGTGCCTTGATGATGGCGTTTTCCACAAAAGAAAGCCCTGTTTCATCAACATCTGTGATACCAAGCTCGCCTTGCGGTATGATGGTCATGCCCAGATTTGCTTTGTCAAACAGGGCTTGAAATTCGGTAAGTTTGCCTTGGTTGTTACTGGCTAGGACGATTTTTTTGTTCATGGCGTTTTGATTTAAAAAAGATGGATTATTGTAGCATAAAAGCCGATAAACTGTGTCTTATCCGTATTTATTTTTAAGATACGTTTTGGTAAAATAAAAATTTTTAATAATTATCAATAAGGTATCTTGTGTCTCATCTTGATTTTGACAAACCTGACCATCGTGATTATTATCAGCCCCAAGAATATGAATTTTATTTTTATGGCACAGGGTCAGAATATTTTAAAATATGGATTGTGAATCTGATATTAACCATCATCACGCTTGGCATCTATTCGCCTTGGGCAAAGGTTCGCCGTCTTAGGTATTTTTATGGCAACACCGAAGTCAATGACACCGCCTTTGATTTTGTTGCCAACCCAAAACGCATTTTATTTGGGCGACTGATTGCCATTGCCATCTACATCATCATCAGCGTGGTAGGTCAGATTTCACCTGATTTGGCGATGGCGGGCGGTTTGGTGATTTTTGTGGTCATGCCGTGGCTTATGCGTTCTACCATGCGTTTTATGGCAAGAAACAGCCAATACAATAACGTGCATTTTTCCTTTAATGGCTCATTGTTAGAGGCTTATTTAGTAGCAATCATCGCCATCGTACTTAGTGTGATAAGTTTTGGTCTGCTCGCTCCTGTGGCTTGGTGGCTATTTAAACGCTATCAATTTGACAATACTTATTTTGGGCAATTAAAATTTGAATTTAACACCAGCATTACTGATATGTATAAAGCCATGATGATGCCCATATTGATTGTCATTGGCTTGGTAATTACAGGAGTTTTTTTGTTGGCATTTAGCCTGACTTTAAATGACTACATCGGCGGTCAGGTGCTTGCGTTATTTATCGTGGGGTTTTATTTTTTACTGTTACTCATCACGCCATTAATGCAGGCATATACCCATCAGGCGATTTGGGATAAATTAACCTTAGGCGATAATGAATTTCGTCTGGATAATTTTAGCCCCATCAGATTTGCCGTCATTCAAGCCACCAACTACATCGCCATCGTGCTTAGCTTAGGACTGTTTTATCCATGGGCAAAAGTACGCCTACACCGCTATAAAGTAGAGACACTCACCTTAGTGGCGTATGATGATTTTGATGCACTTGCCACCCCCAACATGGACAGTGTCTCTTCTGTGGCAGAAGAGATTAGTGATGTGTTTGATTTTGATGTGTCTTGGTAAGAAATCACAATGACAACGCCCCCTTGTGCCGTTCGCTATTTTAACGGCAAAATCAGCAAAGCCCACACCGCTCACATCTATCCGCTTGATGAGAGCGTGGGAGCATTTGTGCTGGTCTGTGATGATACACAAACGGTATATCATGCCCAAGATTATGAGTTTTTGCCCAGCGTGGGTAACGCTCCTGCCGTACTGAGCTTAACAGACGGTGGACGCATTGAGATTATGGGTACGCCACCGACATGGCTTAACCTAAAACATGAGCGACTGTTTGACAAAATCTCACACATGGAGCGAAGTTTTGGGTGGATTTTGGTCAGTTTGGTGCTGGTGTGCGGGTTTATGTTTGGCGTGCTAAAGTTCGGCATACCCCTAGCGTCCCACCACATCGCCCACTCACTGCCTGCCGACACCCTAAACAGCGTGGGCAATCAAGCCGAACGCTACATCATGGATTTGACCACGCCCAGCACTCTGCCCCAAGCTCGCCAAGATGAAATCATCGCTTTGTACGATAAATTAGACGCTCACCCAAAAGCCAAAGTCGTGGTGCGTGGCGGGGGCGACATCGGAGCAAATGCCCTTGCCATTCCTAATAACACCATCATCATCACCGATGAGCTTATCAGACTGACTGATGATAACCATGAGATTCTTGCCGTGCTTGCCCATGAGCAGGGGCATTTGGTGCATCGCCACAGCCTAAAACAGGCGATTAGTGGTCTGGGGGTGGGAGTGCTGGTGGTGATCATCACAGGCGATGCGTCTGATTTATTGCTTACTCTGCCCACGCTACTGACCACCGCCCAATACTCCCAACAAGCAGAGATGCAGGCGGATAAGTTTGCCATTGATGAATTACAGCGTCTGGGTGTCTCACCTGCCTACCTTGTCAGCTTTTTTGAAAAAATGAAAAAAGAACACGGGGACGGTCAGGGGCATTGGTCAATACTCTCCACCCACCCTGATACCGACAAGCGAATTGAGCAAGCAAAACAGCATGGGCATTAAGCACGGTAACCTTTGGGGTTTTGGCTTTGCCAACGCCACGTATCTACGCACATACGCTCAATACCATGCTCTGCCGTCCAGCCAAGCAGGTTTTTGGCTTTGTCGCTACTGGCATAACACATGGCAATGTCCCCTGCTCGTCTTGGGGCGATGACATAAGGCACATTTTGCCCTGTGGTGTGGATAAAGGCATTGACCAGTTGTAGCACGCTTGTGCCGTTGCCCGTGCCTAAGTTAATCGGCTCAAAGCCAAAGGCGGTCTCACATTTGGCGATATAATCCAGTGCCGACACATGAATATAATCACGCACGCCCGTGCCGTCTATGGTGTCATAATCATCGCCAAAGACGGATAATTTTTCTAGTTTGCCCACTGCCACTTGTGAAATATAAGGCATAAGATTGTTGGGAATGCCCTCTGGGTCTTCGCCAATCGTCCCTGATACGTCCGCCCCAATGGGGTTAAAGTAGCGTAGGGAGATGATGTTTCACACTTGATTGTCCTTAGCAGACTTTGCCAAATCTTCTAGGACATATTCCACCGCAAGTTTAGATTGTCCATAAGGATTGGTACAAAAACGCTTGGCGGTCTCGATAATGGGTAATACTTCGGGGTCGCCATAGACGGTGGCAGACGATGAAAAGATAAAGTTGGTTACGCCCTTATCTTTCATGACTTCTAATGGATTTAGCGTGCCTGTTACGTTGTTTTGGTAGTATTTAAGCGGTTTTACCACGCTCTCACCCACCGCTTTTAGCCCTGCAAAATGAATCACGCCAAAAAAGTCATGCTCATCAAATACTTGATTTAAATGAGCTTTATCCAAAATATCACCCTTAATAAAAGCGATGTCTTGACCGACAATCTGTTGCACCCGCTCAATCGCCACAGGGCTAGAATTAGACAGATTATCATAGACCACAGGCACATAACCTGCCCCAATCAGCTCAATCAAGTATGCGAGAACCGATATAGCCCGCTCCGCCCGTTACGAGAATTTTTTTCATGGTTTTATCTGATACAATGTTGATTTACTGCCCGATACGGCGTTTACCCGTGATGAATTCATAAACAAACAACACCAAAATCGCCCCAATGACCGACAGCACCAAACCCGAAAAGCCACCTTTAACATCCAGCTTTAACGCTGACGCAATAAACGCTCCGACAAACGACCCCGACATACCCAGCACAATGGTCATAATCCAGCCCATTTTTTGTTTACCTGGTTTTAAAAGCCGTGCCAAAGCACCCACCACAAAGCCGATGATAACCGCTCCGATAAAACTGAACATAAATGCTCCTTAGTAACCCAATTTGACACTTACCATTATAACAACAAACCAAAAATAAAATGTCGCACAACTGTAAACGCACCCACTAAGATGCCAATGCCGTTAAAATCTTACCGTGAATGCCATCAAACGAACCGTTAGACATGACAATGATGGCATCGCCTGAGCGGACATTTGCCTTGATAAATGCCAAAATCTTATCAATGTCATCTAACACGATTTGACCATCGGCATGACCAATGGCTTCTTTTAAGCCCCACGTCAGCCCCTGTGGTTCATACCAAATCACTTGGTCGGCAATGGACGCAGACGGGGCAAGCTGTGCCTTGTGGCTACCTAGTTTCATGGTGTTAGAACGTGGCTCAATGACCGCCCAGATTTTACGACCTGCAAGCTTTTTTTTCGCCCCATCAAGCGTGGTGGTGATGGCGGTGGGGTGATGAGCAAAATCATCATAGACTTGCACGCCACCGACATCGCCAATCAGCTCCATACGGCGTTTTATGCCAGCAAAATCAGACAACGCCTTGCACGCCATCTCCACACTCACGCCCACGCTGTACGCCCCTGCGATGGCAACCAACGCATTATTGACATTATGAACACCGCTCATGCCCCAGTTTACTGTACCAACTTCATCGCCATGTTTGACACAAAACACCGAGCCGTCTGCCTGCTCCAAATTCGCTTGCCAGTCTGCTTTATCATCAACCGCCGTCCGCCACACAGGTGTCCACACACCCATATCCAGCGTCTTTTCTAGGCTGTCGGTGTCTTTTGGCATGATGATTTGACCGTTTTGCGGCATCATGCGTATCATGTGATGAAATTGGGTTTGGATTGCTTTTAAATCAGGGAAAATGTCGGCATGGTCATATTCTAAGTTATTTAAAATGGCGGTCGTGGGGCGATAGTGGACAAATTTTGAACGTTTATCAAAAAACGCACTGTCATATTCGTCCGCTTCAATAACAAAATAATCCTGCCCCAAATGTGAGCTGTGAGCAAAAGCCGTTCTTAATCGTTCATCATCGGTATCCACCAGTGGCACGCCACCGATTAAAAAGCCCGTATCTAGCCCCGCATACTGCAAAATCCAAGCAAGCATGGTGGTGGTGGTGGTCTTACCATGCGTGCCTGCCACCGCCAAAACGTGGCGATGTTGCAGAACGTGTTCTGCCAAAAACTGCGGGCCTGACGTATAAGGCAGGCGTTTATCCAGCATATATTCCACCGCTTCCATGCCACGTTTACAGGCATTACCAACCACCACCAAATCAGGAGCAGGGTCAAGATGAGCGGATTGATAACCCTCTAAAATCTCCACGCCCGCCTGCTGTAACTGCGTACTCATGGGCGGATAAATGCCCGTATCAGAGCCTGTAACCGTATGACCCAAATCCCGAGCCAGCAGAGCCAACGACCCCATGAATGTCCCACAAATGCCTAAAATATGAATGTGCATGATAAAACCTTAAATAAAATTTGGCAAATTATAGCAAATTTTAGCCGATGGCGTGTAATCGTTTGATGATTTGACACAAATTGGCGTGCTACATTTGCTTTTTTATCATCTTAAAAAGTGCAAACCCCAAAATCATGGCAAACACCACAAACATCGCCAAAGTCAGCTCAGGCAAAGTAATGCCAAACATCTGCCAATCAATCTCTGCACATTCGCCCGAGCCTTTTAACACCTCTTGAAACACCTGCAAAATGGGTAAAGTCTCCACCCAATATTCCAGACCCGGTCCACAGGCAGGCACTTTCTCGGGGGGCAGATGTTGTAGCCAAACATGACGCATTCCCACGCCAATTCCCCATAATACACCAGCCATCATGCCCACCCAAAGGGTCAGCTTACCCCAGAGTTTTTTGGGATTGATGAGCATACCCACAAAGGCAAATACCCCCATCACCCACACGCCCACACGCTGAAAAATACACAGCGGACAAGGTTCAAGCCCCAGATATTTTTGAAAATACAAAACCGCCACCACTGTGGCTATCACGCTCATGACAACCAGACAGGCACACAGCGTACGAAAATTAAGATGTTTCATGATTGGCTCTACTTAGATTCTGTATTGTTGGATAAAGTCTTTAAAATCTTGACTTTCTTGGCGTTCTAATGCCTGCTGGTCAGCAAAGGACTGTATGGCAATGTTGGCAAAATAAAACGCATCTTCGTTACTTAGAGCATGGGTCAATAGCTCGCTTTGGTGCTTTTTGGCAAGCAGTTGCCCCAGTTTGCCCGTGCCACCCAACCTTCTGCTGTCCGCCTCAATCTGAGCCGACAAGGTCAGTTCGCTGTTGGTGGCTTTGCCTTGCATAAGAGCAATCGCCGAACGGTAGTCATTACCACCGTGATATTCATCAAAAGCATCAGCGATGGGTTGCATTTGGTTTAAGGTGGCGATTATCCACTCGTGCAACTCTTCTTTGCCTTGCTTGGTGTGAATGACCACGCCGTCTTTGCGTCCGTGATTGACCACCGTCTCCACATTATCCGCCAGTCGCTCTTCTTCGCTTGGGAGCAGTTCGGGCGACTCTGACAACAGACAGTATAATGCCAACACTTCCAAAAAGCACGCTGTGGCGGTGGTGATACCGATGTCGCTGTATGGGTCTAGGTCTATCGCCCGAAATTCCACATAAGCGATGCCCCGATTTTGTAGGGCGGTGGTCGGTGTCTCGCCCAAGCGGGTTACTTGTTTTGGGCGAATGGGGCTATAAAACTCGTTTTCAATTTGTAAAATGTGGTCGTTAATTTGAATGGGGTTGCCGTCTTTGTCGTCCACGCCAATGTCCGTAAAATCAGCAAATGGCGTACCGATGGCACAGCGTAGCCCTTTGATGTATTCGCCCAAATCATTATAACGAATGTCCAAATCCTTTTGTACACTGTTGGTGTAGCCCAATTTACCCATGCGTAGGCTGGTGGCGTTCGGCTGATAATAGGTGCAGTCGTTGTCATTATCGGTGTTTAGGCGGATTAAATCGTGTGTGCGACCTGTCAAAAAACATCCACACACGCTCGGGCTTGCCCCCAGTAAGTATAAGACAAGCGGTGTTAAACGTTTAAAGTTACGGATAAGCCCCAGATATTTGTCATTTTTAAAGGTTTGTAAATCACTGTGGCTTTCTGCTTTTGCCCACGCTGTGAACAAATCATCGCCAATAGACAGATTATAATGAAGCCCTGCGATGGTCTGCATTTTGCGACCATAACGCACCCCAAGCCCCGTGCGGTATAAGGTCTTTAAGCGACCAATGTTAGACGTGCCATAGTTGGCAAGTGGTATGTCATCGTCATCATCTGACAACATACACGGCATGGATAAAGGCCACATCATCTCGCCATTTTCTAGCGAACGATGCACCAAAACGTGCAGTTTGCGAAGCATGTCTAGGGCATCTTTGATGGTGTCCTTAGGTTCGGTGATAAGCTCCAACAGATTTTCAGAATAATCGGTGGTGATAAAGGGGTGGGTCAGCTTAGAACCAAGTCGGGCAGGGTGAAAACTCTTGGCAAAATAGCCATCAGGTTGCATACGCAAGCCTTCTTTTTCTATGCCACGCTTCATGCCCGCCACCAAAGACGCACAAAACCAAGTGGGCAACTTAAAATCAGTATACATTACAGTCATCGCTCATTGATAAGATAAAATCATTATAAAGGCTAACTTTCGTAAACAAAGCCCCCTTTGGTATGGTTTTTGTTATCACAACAAGCGAAGCGTGCCCTCAAAGCGTTTTAAATCATGGCGAGCGGTGGCAAGGTCGGATTTTTGGCGGTCAAGCACCAAATACAAAAACAAATTTTCATCACAAGCAAGCGGACGGATAAGATGATACTGACCGCTTAGGGTGATTAAGATGTCTTTGATAGTGTCTGTCAAACCCAGCAGTTTAGCGGTTTCACGCTTGGCACGCATGACCTCAGCATTGCCCGATGCGGCCAGTTTAAGGTCAATGCCCGCCCCCAATGTCGCCAACGCCAAACCCGACTGCGTGTCCACCAACGCACTTGCCACAAAGCCATCAATATTACCCAAAGCGTCCAAAGAAAATGCCTTCACGATAATTTTCCAACAAAAAACACGCCCAAGCCGTTGCAAATATCACGCCATTTTTAATTATCACGGTAAAATAATGTCGCTGATTTGCCAATTGATGAACCAATGGCGGGTCATGATGACACTGATGGGCTTGTCTTTGATGGTGGTTTTGATAAAAAAGCAGTTTAGCCCACAGTAGCCCATGTCAGGCGTGGTGGGATTTATCTGTAAATTACTCGCCTGTCGTGCGATGATGGCACTTTGACCTGCGATGGCAGTATGAATGTCGCCTGTGGTTAGGTAGTCTTGGGCAAGTTTTGGCAAATCCAGCAAATCCCCACCCAACCACAGCACCAACGCCATCAATAACGGCTCGCCATCTTTGGGGATTTGCCCTTGTGATAACAGCGTCAGACCATCTGGCGTGATGACACTGTCCACTGCCGTATCAATAAAGCGTGCACCCACATCTTTTATCTCGTGGGGCTTGATGCCCATCATCGGCAACACCAATGTCATGCCCTGCCGACCGACAAAGCCATCTAGCTTTTGATGAAGCTGACTTTTTATGCTTGGGCGAAGCGTGTCATAATCAATGGCGTGAATGATGGGCGTATAATCGCCCTGTTCATAAGCGGTTTTAAAGCGATACAGCTGATAATACGGCGACAACGCCATCGCCACCACCAACATCAACACCAAGCCGATGATGAGTTTAATTTGTGTTTTCATATGGTCATCTTTAAAAATTTTGGATAATTTACCATAAAATCCACCCAAAATCTTGATAATTGGCAAAATACCACCATAAATAAGCCGATTTTTTACAGTTTTAGGTAACCTTCATGAGTAAAGATTTTTATAGCGTGCTTGGCGTGGATAAGTCAGCAGACGAAAAAGAAATCAAAAAAGCCTACCGCCGTCTTGCGATGAAATACCACCCTGACAAAAACCCAGACGATCCGACTGCCGAAGAAAAATTTAAAGAAGCCACGATGGCATATGAAGTGCTGTCAGATGCCAAAAAACGTGCCACCTATGACCGCATGGGACACAGTGCCTTTGAGCAAGGCATGAATAACGGCGGATTTAGCAATGCAGGCGGATTTAGTGCCGACGATTTAAACGACATTTTTGGCAGTTTCTTTGGCGGTGGTCGTGGCGGATTTGGTGGGGGCGGTGGCTTTGGCGACATCTTTGGCGATATGTTCGGAGGTGGCTCTGGCTCTCGTGCCAGCAAAGGCTCTGACCTATTATACCGCCTAACCATAAACCTAGAAGAAGCCGTATCGGGCTGTAAAAAAGAAGTTAATTACACCACCTCTGTCAGCTGTAACACCTGTGATGGCAAAGGAGCAAAATCCAGTGCTGACATCGCCACTTGTACCACTTGTGGCGGTCATGGTCAGGTGCGTATGCAACAGGGCTTTTTTGTGGTGCAACAACCCTGCCCTGCCTGTCATGGCAACGGCAAAACCATCAAAAACCCCTGCATAGACTGTCATGGCACAGGCAAACAACAAAAATCCCAAACCCTAGAAGTCTCTATCCCCGCAGGAGTGGATAATGGCGACCGTGTGCGTCTGTCAGGCAAGGGCGAAGCGGGCGATAATGGCATGCCAAGTGGCGATTTGTATGTGGAGATTAACGTCAAACCACACGACATTTTTACCCGTCATGGGGCGGATTTGCACATGGACGTACCTGTGGACATCGCAACAGCGTCCTTAGGTAGCGAAGTAGAGATTCCCACCTTAACAGGCAAACTGAAAATAAAAATCGCCGAAGGCACCCAAAGTGGTAAACTTCTGCGTGTGCGTGGCAAAGGCGTAACCACCGTGCGTGGCGGTATGCAAGGCGACCTGATTTGTCGGGTCATCGTCAAAACCCCCACCAATCTCACCCACGAACAAAAAAGCCTGCTAGAACAGTTCGCCAAAACCTTGCATGGCGATAACAGCACCGACCCCAAGAAAAAAGGTTTTTTTGACAAAATCAAAGACGATGTCAAAGACTTATTTGACTGACCAAAACCGCCCTACGGGGTGGTTTTTTTATAAAAGCACAAAAAGTACTAACCCTTTGGCACATTTTTGGGTATAATCTTTTTATTTGATAAAGGAGCGATTATGAGCATCAATGTCGGTATCATGGGAGCGTCAGGACGCATGGGGCGTATGCTCTTACAAGCGGTGCTTGACAATCCTGCCACCACCTTAAAAGCAGGATTTGTGCCAAGTTTTTCAGGACTGGCGGGCGTGGACGTGGGCGAGTTTATCGGCACAAAAAAAACAGGCGTGGCATTGTCCGTCTTTGATGAGACGGCGTTGGCACAGCTTGATGTACTGATTGATTTTAGCTTGCCTGATGCCACCGAGCAGACCATTGACGCTTGTATCAAATACGGCACGCCTTTGGTAATGGGCGTTACAGGACTTGATGAAACCCAAGAAGCCCAACTTCAAAAAGCCAGTCAAACCATTGCTGTTGTCTATGCTGGTAACTACTCTACGGGGGTCAATCTGTCTTTGGACTTGCTTGCCACCACCGCCAAAGTACTGGGGGCGGATGCTGACGTGGAAGTCGTAGAATACCACCACAAACACAAGCTAGACGCACCGTCTGGCACGGCTCTTATGATGGCAAATGCGGTGGCAACCGCTCGTGGGCAGACACTCAAAACATCTGCCGTCTATGGCAGACACGGACAAGCCAAACGCACCGATGGCGAGATTGGCATTCATGCGGTGCGTGGGGGCGAAATTGTCGGCGAACACACCGTATCATTCATCATGAATGGCGAGATTATTGAGATTACCCACAAAGCCCAAAGTCGTATGACCTTTGCTAATGGGGCGGTACGAGCGGGCATTTGGCTGACCAACAAATCCGCAGGACTGTATGACATGCAAGACGTGCTTGGGTTAAAATAAACATGGCAAATCAGCGTGATGGGGCGTGCCTTTTACGCCCTTTTTTATCAATAAAGACAATTTAAAATCGTCACACCAAAAGGAACATTGATGAACAACAAACTTCCCTTCATTCAAGCCAAAATCGCCGAAATGACAGCCAAATTACAAAAGCCCATCACTGAATTTCAAACAGGCGGATTTACCCCCACAGACGAGCATACCACAAGTTGGCTTGGACGGGTGTTTTTGTGTAAAGCAGACGAAGTGGGGTCGGTTGTGGACAATCACGGCAAACCGCTTTATCCGCTTGCCCAGTTTTATCTACCCAGTTTGCCGTTTGTGCCTGATGAATTAAAACACATCATGTACTTGATGGTATTTATGGGCGATGAATTTCCAGACGTGTACCCCAATCACAGCCAAAATGGTAACGGCTGGCTTATCCGTGAATACACCACCGATGATGAGCTTTTAGAGCATGAATACGACAAACAAGACTTCCCCAAACCCTTTCCCTTAAAGCCAATTTTCAAAGAGCGTGATTTTCCCCTGTGGGACGGCGGTGGCATACCGCCAGACATTGAAGATGAAATTTGTGAATTAGAAGATGACGATACCTTAGATTATTATAATGACATCATGGGCGATGAGCACAGTTATGCCCATAAATTTGGCGGTTATCCGTCTTTTTGTCAATCAGGCGTGGAATTTGATGACAACTGTCGCTTCATGTTTCAGATATCCAGCGATGATAAGGCCGGCTTTAACGTCATAGACAGTGGCAGTTTGATGTTTGCTCGCAATGATGACGGCAGATGGGTGCTGTATTATGATTTTTATTAAGGATATGTTAAAATAAGACAATGATTTTTATCACAATATCCCATGAAAACACCATTTATCGCCCTAGCACTCATCACGGGTCTTGCACACGCCCAAGAAATTTATGTCATTCATACCTATGGCGACCCTGCCATTGTGCAAATCGCTCAAGATGAACTCAATCGTGGCAGGGGTGGCACAGCATCCATGTACCAAGACAAACTCATCATCAAAGCCCACCCTGCTGACTACGCTCGGGTATCTGCTTTGGTGCGTCAGGTTGATACCGCCCCTGCTCCCTTGACCGTGTCGGTGGCGGTGGCTCATCAGCTTTATGAACATACGCACGGCGGTCAGGTCAATGTCGGCATCTCCCATCGGGTCTGGGTCAATGGTCGCTACCAAAACGACACACGCACCAGCCAAACCAACAGTGTCTATACCGCTCGCACGCTCTCGGGCAGTCCTGTCAGTATCGGCTCAAACACACTCATCGGGCTGACTAGCTGGCAAAGCCACCGACAAGGCGGTCGCTACTGGGTAAACTTTGGCACAACGTGGATGGCATTATCCGATGGTTTTTCTGCCACCGCCAAAGCATTGCCAAACGGTCAAATCTCCCTAAATCTACACCAAAGCACCACCCATCAACACACCCTAAACACCACACTTACCCTACCAAAGGGTCAATGGGTCAAGGTCGGAGAAATTGCCAAAGACGCACAAGGCACACGGTCGGGATTTGGTTTTGGTCAAAGTAGCACTCGTGAACAAGTCCCCATCTGGGTACGGGTGGATTAGGCTTTTATAAAGCGTCCACCCACACTTACCACCTGCCCCATCATTTCAAGCTCCATCAAGCCCGCCAACAGCTCGCCTGCCCCTTTTTGGGTGCGTGCCACCAGTTTATCCAAATCACAGCTTTCATCGCCTAAGGCGGTCATGATGTATGATAAATGCTCGGGCGTGGGCGGTGGGTCGGTTTTGTCCCCTTTTTTGTCTTGATTTTTATCATAAAACTCATCAAAGGCAGACACGCCCCGACTGAATGTCTTGGGCAACACATCAAAATCAAGGGCATTTTGGCGTAGCTCATCTAGCACTTGATTAGGGTGATAAATCAGTGTCGCCCCCTCTCGAATAAGATGATGACAACCTTCGGCATTGGGATTGTCTATACGGCTTGGTATGGCAAATACCTGCTTACCCTGTTCAGCCGTCAGACGAGCGGTGATGAGTGAGCCACTTTGGACGGTAGCTTCGGTTACAATGGTGGCACAAGCCAACCCTGCCACAAGGCGGTTTCGTCTGGGAAAGGTATGTTTGGTGGCGGGCGTGGACGGCAACAGCTCACTGACCAGACAGCCTCCATCTTTGACAATTTGGGCGTATAGGGCGTGGTGGTTTTTAGGGTAGCAGACATCTATCCCTGTACCTAGCACGCCCACCGTCTGGCCTGCCCCCACCGACAACGCTCCAAGATGAGCCTGCTTATCCACCCCACCTGCCAAACCGCTCGTAACGGCATAACCATGATGGGCAAAATACTGGGCAAGATCAAAAGTTATGCTTTGGGCATACTCGGTGGGCTGTCTGCTCCCGACAATGGCAAGCTGTTTGTCCTTTAAACGGGCAACAGTCCCCCGATAAAACAGTACAGGCGGTGGGTCGTAGATGTGTGTTAAACTGTCGGGGTAGTCATCATCACCCAAAAACAGCAAGTCATACGCCCCTTGTCTGACCTGCTCATCTATTTTTGCCAAAAATGCCAACACATCTTGGGGGTCGCCCAGACGTTTTTGGTGAGATGAATGTACGCCCACGCCCTGCCAGCTTACCACAGGCTCACCTAAGGCGGATTTGGCAGAACCAAAAGTCTCCACAAGCTTATAATGCGCTGTCAAAGACGTATTAACCACATACCACAAAGCCAGTACCGCTTGGCGGTCGCTAAGCTCGTCATAAGCACTCATACAAGCAGTGGCTCATCACAGACAATGATTCCGTTATTATCAGCATAGACCCACGCCCCATCTTGGATAATGACACCGCCGATGTTTAGGTCAATGCCCACCTGCCCCACGCCAAGTCGTACGCTCTTTTTGGGGATACTGCCCAACGCCATCACGCCGATATCCATCTTAACAAGCTCGTCCACATCACGCACCAAACCATAAATGATGACCCCCGCCCAGCCGTTATCTTGGGCAGATTTGGCTATCATGTCGCCAAGCAAGGCACACCGCATGGACGCTCCACCGTCCACCACCAGCACCTTGCCTTGACCATCTGTGGCAAGCAACTCTTTAACCTTTGAATTGTCTTCAAAGCACTTGACTGTTACGACCTGACCGCCAAAAGTGGCACGTCCGCCATAGTTTTTAAAGCTCTTACCATCTAGGCTTGGCGGGATAACATGGATAACTTTATCTTCGTTATCATCTAACAAATCACAGGTAACAAAACTCATCAAACGCTCCTTATTGGCAAATAAATCATTTTATTATACTGATGAAATTTAACCACCACAAGAAAAATTTGGCACGACAAATCACACCTTTGTCAAAAATAACCAAACACTATATAATGTTTTAATTTTATATGAAACATCTGCCTTTTATTATCCTAAGCCTAACGCTGACAGGTTGTATCACCGCCACGCCCACCACGCCCCGCCCCACACATTGGGCAAACGAGCTAAAAGCGGATGCCAATTTTTATCAAGTGGACACCCATTTGTATCGGAGTGAACAGCCCATCTTTGATGACGTGCCTGCCATACACGCCCAAGCCATCAAAACCATCATCAACCTACGCCACACCAAAGCCAATGACGACACCGCCCTTTTTGGCGATGACATCACGCTCATCAAAGAGCCACTCATCACATGGCGTATCCGCCCCACCGACATCGCTCGGGTGCTTTATCTGATTGAAAAACATCAAAAAAATGGTTCGGTACTGGTGCATTGTCGGCACGGAGCTGACCGCACAGGCATTGTGATTGCCATGTATCGCATCATTTATCAGGGCACAAGCATTAAGGACGCTCGTGATGAAATGCGACACGGCGATTATGGCTATCATCTGATTTGGAAAAATTTGGATAATCTACTCAATGATGTGGCGGTCGCCCAAGTCAAAGCCGAACTAAACCGCTTAAAAACAACCAATCCCATTTTGTGATTAAAACGGCTAATTTTTACGACCAATGCCGATATAGTCGCTGGTCAATGCTTTAACATCATCATCACTTAGAATATTTTTAGCATCAAATATCGGCACATTTACCTTGTTTAATTCATGAATGTCAGGTGGAGCCAATTCCGACCAATTGATAATAAACAGACTGTCTATATCGTCTAACGCATAAGCATGATGAGCCAAACTAAATAAAGGCTGATTTAGATACGCTTTTTGTAATTCAAGTTTGGTATTATTAGCATAGACCACTGTTTTAATGTCATACGACCATAATAATTCTAATAAGGGGTGAATGGCACTGTTGATACTAAGTCCCGCCCCATTACGATAGCCTGCTCCCCATATCATCACGGTTTTATTTTCTATAAAGCCATTAAAATATCGCCAAAACTTTCTAAAAATCAGCTCTTTTTGGTCAGCATTGATGTCCATGACCGAACTTAATACGTTGGCTTTGACATTTTGGACATCAAATTGATGCTTTAATAAATCCAGCTCTTTGGGTAAGGTTTTACCGCCAAAGCCCCAACCTGCCCCCAGATACGCTGAGCCAATACGCCCATCCGCCCCAATAATTCGCTCAATGTGCTTAATGTTCACATTTTCTTTATCGGCAAGGCGTGCCATTTCATTCATGAACGATACCCGAGTGGCGAGCATTGCCATCATGACACCACGAGCGAACTCTATGGTTTTGATGGTGTCAATTTGACATTGTTTGGCTTGGGATTTGATAAAAGAGACAATCTCACAATTTGCCACGCTGTTTGGTGTTTTTTCGCCAATCAATACCAAATCCGATTGATAAAAACTGCTAAAATTCGCCCCATCTTTCATGAATGTAAAGGGCAGATAATAAACCCATTTACTAATCAAGCTATCAGCGATTTGCCCCATTTTGCCAATGGTATCCATGCCACTTAGGATAATTTGGCTGTGCGGGTTGTCTTGGGTTTTGGTAAATAACGCCAATTCATCATCACTCATGTCATCAACAAATAACCAAATCAAACCTCCTTGTGATTGTTTAATAAAATCAAGCACATCATCACGGCTATTTTTGTGATGTTGAATGATTTTATGTTCGCTGACATACAAAGACCACAGAGCGTTGATTTGGTGGTCAAAATGATAATGAAATAAGGTGTCGTCAATGGCATTTTGTACACTTAATATATGCACTTTTTTGTCCAAACTGGCAAGTAAAATCCCTGCGTTAATCGCTTCATGATTAAATCCGATGATATAGACCGTATCGTATGTTTTCATTATCGTGTACCGTGTTTTTAAAATCTGCCCTTAATTTTATTTAATAGTGTATTGGTTGATGAATCAAATGCCTCTATGCCCTGCTTATCGCACAACACATCATAGACCTGATTTGCCATGACCTTACCCACTTCTACGCCCCATTGGTCAAAAGGGTTAATCTGCCAAATCACACTCATCACATAGACTTTATGCTCATATAGGGCGATGAGTGAGCCGAGCGTTTTTGGCGTTAGACTGTCAAGCAGTAGCGTGGTGGACGGCTGATTACCACGATATTGTTTAAATTTGGCAAAATCATCGTCATTTTTTTGCAACTCATCAGGCAAGGCATGGTTGCCAAATGCCAACACCTGCGACTGAGCAAGACAGTTTGACAAAGAAAGCTGGTGCTGTTCGGACAGATGAGCATTAAATACTTGGTGCTGATGATAGCGATGAATGGGCGTGATAAAGTCGCAAGAAACCCTTTGCGTGCCTTGATGAAGCAGTTGATAAAAAGCGTGCTGGGCGTTAGAGCCAATGTCTCCCCACAAAATCGGACAAGTGTCATAGCTGACTTGACGACCGTCTCTGGCGACCGATTTGCCATTAGACTCCATTTCAAGCTGGGTCAGATAATTGGGAAAATGCGACAATCTGCCGTCATAAGGTAGCACGGTGTGGGCATTTATCCCTAAAAATGTACTGTTCCACACGCCTAACAGCCCAAGCAAAACGGGCATATTTTGGGCAAACTCTGCGGTAGCAAAATGCCTGTCCATCTCGTTCGCCCCTGCCAGTAGCTCATAAAAGCCGTCCATGCCGATTTTTATGGCGATGGCAAGCCCGATGACCGACCACATACTGAACCGACCGCCAACCCAATCCCACAGTAGCAACTGATTATTTTCATGAATGCCCCACTGGCTCATCTTGTCAGGGCGGGTAGAAATGCCGATAAAATGACGGCGTAAGATGGTGGGCTTGTTATCATGAGCGGACAGAAGCCAGCCCAAGGCAGTTTTGGCGTTAGAGAGCGTGTCTATCGTGCCAAATGATTTTGATGAAATGATAAACAGTGTGGTTTGGGGGTTTAGTACCTTTAACAGACTGTCAAGCTGAGTGCCGTCCATGTTGGAAACAAAATGCACCCGAATGGACGTATCTGCCCACTCTGACAAGGCAGTAGTCGCCATCAATGGCCCCAAGTCTGACCCACCCACACCGATATTGACCACGTCCGTCATGGCGTGTCCTGCATAGCCACGCCATACGCCCATGCGAATACGGCTGACGATGGTCTCGGCTTTGGCAAGGCTGTCATGGACTTGGATATTTAGGTCTGTGCTGTCCACGATAAGCGACTGACCCTTTGGCAAGCGTAAAGCGGTGTGCAGCGCGGGGCGATCTTCGGTGTCGTTTACCTTTTTACCTGTCAATAAGTCGTTGATTTTATAAGACAATTGGTAATCATTTGCCAAAGCCAATAATGCTGATAAAATCTCATCATCAATCGCTTGTTTACTAAAATCCATGTATATGTCGCAAGCGGTGGCAGTGAATTTTTGCCCACGATTGGGGTCGGATTTAAACAGTTCAGTTAAGGTGCGGTCAGTTTGGACAAGGGCGTGTAGGGTTTGCCAAGTGGGGTTCTGGTTCATGACAAATCCTTAAAATGATTTACCGATATGCTGGGCAAAATAGCCAAACGCCTGCACATACGTTGTCATGTCGCCTGCGTCAAAACTCTCGCCCTTTAAGGTTACCACGTCCATACCCTGCTTGCTGATGAGTGCATCAATGGCATCGGTCAGCTGAATTTCCCCGCCCACAGACGGTTTGGTATTCGCCAAAAAGTCAAAAATCTCTGGGCTAAACACATAGCGACCAACCACCGCAAGATTGGATGGAGCGTCCGCCAAATCAGGCTTTTCTACAAAGCCTTTGACATCAAAGGATTGATTAACATCAGATTTGGCAATGGTCTGTTTGTCGGCAAGGCGGGCAATGCCATATTTATGCACATCACTGTCCGCCACAGGGTCTACCAAGATTTGTGAGCGATGAGTTTTGGCAAACTGCTCTAACATATACGCCAAATTATCCGCCTTAAAATCGGTCTTAAAGGGGTCTAACACCACATCGGGCAGTAGCACCGCAAAAGGATTATCACCGACCACTGCACGCCCTTGCAGGACAGCGTGTCCAAGCCCCAAAGGTTTACCTTGACGCACGCTGATGATATGCACATCATCTGGCAAAAAACTAAGACTGTCCGCCAAACCGTCTTTGCCCTTTGAGCGAAGCTGGGTATCCAGTTCGCTATTAATGTCAAAATAATTCTCTATCGCACTCTTTTGGGTGTGATTGACCAGTACGATATTTTTGATACCTGCACGCACCGCCTCCATGACGACATAATGAATGGCGGGCTTGTCGCCAAGCGGTAACAGCTCTTTTGGCACAGCTTTGGATAATGGCAACATACGAGTGCCAAAGCCTGCGGTGGGAATGATGGCATGGGCTACATTTACAAGCAAATCAACCTCTCTTTATAATTCTCTGCAAGCAATCGCTTTGGCAATATCACAAGTCATCGCTAATCGCATTTTATTGTAATCACTGACAGTAACAGTAGTTATTTTTTTTAGGAAGTCTTCATCGAATAGCAGTCCACAAGCATACTTCTCTACAACTTCACTCAAATAAGTATCGCTATAGGCTATAATTGGCAAACCCAAAGCATGAGCTTGGAAGAATTTATTGGGTAAGGCATTTTGATAACTCACAGAGTTTTTTGCAATTAACGCCAAAAAATACACTTGTAAATAAAGCCTCATATTATCCAGTAGAAATTCTTGATAATTCATGCCTTTAAATAATACTAGATTATTGTGATTGCTACTTTTGATTACATATTCTAGGTCTTCAACCTCATAATTACAAGCAATCAACAAGACCTTAAATCCCTGCTTTGTCAAGAAAACAATATCATTCAAACCTCTACTTTTTTCAACCCTTCCTATATAAACAAATAATATTGACATCTTTTCATTGCCATTAAAAAAAATTGTTTTTTTTTCAAAATTTTGATTATATATTATACTAAAAGTTTTAATATCAACCCCATGAATCTTAGATAGTAGAGAAGCATTACGGCGGCTGATCGTGATGATATTTTTTATTTTTTTTACAATTTTTCTTTCTTGTAAATAGACATGAAAAGATCTTTCTAGCGATTGCTTTTTTCTACTTCTAAATACTTCAAGTTCATGACTGTCATAAATATAATCGGTCTGTTTAGATAATTTGATAGCCCTAGCGGTGATTAAGTTATTGCATACCACTAAAGAGTAATCTTTTGTCTCGATTCCCTGAAATAGGAGATTATTATTATCATTAAATATTCCTTGTTTTGCCTTTTTTCGTAAAGCCAAACTTGGCATCATTTTTTTTGTTATATAAGCAAAGCCAACAAACAAAAAAATATTTTTAAAGAAATTAAGATAGATCTTTCTTTTTAATATATTCTTTTGTTTCTCCGAATAGCTATTTACCAAGCCAATGTGCATTAAAGTTATATCTTTCGTTAATCTTTTTAGTGCAAGTATTTGACTCTGAACCCGCAGATCACTTTCAATATCCTCATCTGTCAGAATAAGTACTTTTTTGGTATTAAACCTAGAAAAGTACTGCTCAAAATCATTGACAATAGGGGTATTGTTTGTAGAAATATTTTCATCAATACCCCTTAAGTCTTTTTTGTTATAATAAAAACCACTATACACCACAATTTTTGAATATTTATCTTGCCTCAATACAGTCCCTAGAATGTATTGAGGCTTTATTTTACTGAAATTTTTCTAGTTCAATTTTCAGGTAATTCTCAGGAAAATTTTTATCTACAGACTCTACTTCAATTAAAAATTGTTCAATAGTAGCGATTCTATCATTAATAAGTTTTAAATCACTTGGATGAATCTCCCACCAATGGCTCTCCATCAGTCTTTTAATAATCTCATCAGAAAATCTATATCTAATAACACGAGCCGGACTCCCTACGACAATGGCATATGGGGGAACATCCTTTGTAACCACAGAATTTGCCCCAATAGTCGCCCCTTGGCCTATATGAACTCCTTTCACAATTAAGCAATCATCCCCTATCCAAACATCACTTTCAATAACGACATCAAAGTCACTATCTTCTAACTGTTTACAAGGTGGTGATGGTTGAGTTTTTGCATCTCCCATATCCACTTTTTTTATCTGATTAGTTGACCACATTGGGTGTGTAGAGAAATTATCTAATGGGTGCTTAGCTAATGCTATTTTTACATTTTGCCCTATGCTACAATAACGCCTAATTAATGTTTTACCTTTAACATAGCCAGAACCCATATAGGAAGCAAACCCCAAATACACTAATCCGTGAAAATCCACCGTACCAAAACTAGTATTAAACTCGGAAAACAATGAACAGCCTTTTGCAAATGTGCAATTAGCAAAGTTAGCACGCTTCAGCATTCTATCTCTCCTTACTCTATTTTAACTACGATGAATAAAACTCTTTCACCATGGCGACAATCAGATTCTTTTCTTCAGACGTTAGGTAAGCATGCATTGGCAGGCTAATAACTTTACTAACAATTTCTTCTGACTTTTCCAAACTACTAAATTGATACTCGGAATATACTTGTAATGCAGTAGTTTGACTCATCGTTTTAGGATAATATATGGTACTTGGCACACCTTTTTCCTTCAAAAATTGCATCAAAGCATCACGATCCTCTACTTGTAATGTGTATTGAGCCCAGCTACTAAAAAACCCTTGAGGGATAATTGGTGTCTTCACATCTTCAACGGATGTCAATTCTTCAGTATAGAAATTTGCCAAGTCATTTTTTCTAACCAACTCATCATCGAATATCTTTAATTTCTCAAGAAGAATGGCTGCCTGAATGGTGTCTAGCCTGCTGTTATAGCCAATGCAAACATTTTCATATTTATGATCGCCTTTACCATGTACACGTAAAGATTCCATTTTTTCTGCTAGCTTATCATTATTAGTAAAAATCGCACCACCATCACCATAACAGCCAAGTGGCTTAGCAGGGAAAAAGCTGGTTGTGGCAATCGATCCAAAAGAACCACTAACTCTGTCTTGAATTTTACCGCCAAAACCTTGTGCTGAATCCTCTACATGCCATAAACTGTACTCTTTAGCTATGGCATCAATACTGATATGGTCAGCTGGTAGACCGAACAAATCAACACTAACAATCCCTTTTATGGGATATTGCTTTTCTTTAGCCCTTTCAATCACTTTTTTGAGATCGACTGGGCAAATATTATAGGTTTCGTCAATATCAACAAATAAAGGAATTGCACCCAATTCTGCGATCACTTCCGATGTCGCAAAAAAGGTAAAATTGGTCGTCAATATCATATCGCCTGGTTGTACATCCAATGCCGTCAAAGCCAAACGAATAGCGTCCGTGCCATTAGCACAAGCCAAACAATGCTTAACTCCAACATATTCAGCCAATTTATGCTCTAATAAACGGCATTCATCACCCATGATATATTGACCGCTATCCAATACTTTTGCTATTGCTTGTTCTACCTCTGGACGAATGCGTGCTTGCTGTCTTTTTAAATCAATGAACTCAATATTCATATCAGCCCCTTAATTTGATTAAATGTCTCTATCAGATGTGCTAACGCCTCACCATCAACCCCATTACGTTCCATTCCTACCTTATTCAATCCAAGCTCTCTTGCTGGATTGCCAACATATATATGAGCAGGCTTGATAATGGACTTTTTGGTTACCACGCAACCCATGCCCAACATGGCTAATGCACCAATTGTTTGGCGTGGGTGCACAATGGCACCCATACCCAGGTTAACATTCTCCTGTAGTACTACATGACCACCGAGACTGACGTTAGCTGATAAAATACTACCATCACCTACTTGCACATCATGAGCGATATAAGCTGACTTCATAATAAAACAGCCCTTGCTAATGCGTGTATGGCGAACCGTACCCGCATCAATAGTTACATTGCCGGTAATGACCGCACCATCCTCAATAACTACCGTAAAACCAGTATCCCTACCAAAGTCTTTTTTATACTCAGCAGGGAATCCGATGGTGCAATTTGGTCCTATATAGACATTATTACCAATAATAACTTTATCATCAATAACTGCCGAAGGATGAATCTGATTATTCACTTGACACCTTATTGATTTCTAATTGATTCTGTCATGACGATACAGCTTCTCGCCTCATCCACTCCAAATCCTCTACCTGCTAAGATTTCCGAGTAACTCACTGTATGTAAATCTGTAAAACCTTGTGAAAACTCAACCAGCTCATCCCCAATCTTGATGGCACGGAAAGTAGATTGCTTGCCTTTCACTTCAGCTGGTAAGTCGTTTGAATCCACCGATAAGAACCAATCAACGGTCGCGTTTTGAAACTTTAAATGACCTTTTGAGGAATGACTGCCTTGAAAGTCTTTTTCATTAACAATTGGCTCGCCAAATAAGTGATATAACAAATCAAAGAAATGCACACCAATGTTAGTAGCGACACCACCAGACTTGCGAATATCACCCTTCCAACTTTCTTGATACCATTTGCCACGAGAGGTGATATATTGAATCTCACACTGATATTGCTTTTGTGGATCTTCCGCCAACTCTTGCTCAATCTTTTGTTTGAGCTTTTTCACAGAATCATGAAGGCGTAGTTGCAAGATATTATACAGACGTTTACCTGTCTCTTTTTCTACCGCCTTAATTTCTTCTAAATCTGCTTCTGATAACACTAGTGGCTTTTCACAAATCACGTCACAGCCCATTTTTAAGGACAGTACGATGTGAGGCAGGTGCAAATAGTTCGGTGAACAAATTGACATATAATCAACTTTGGTCTCCGGGTTGCGTTGTAGCTGGTTGATATAATGGGCAAAACGTTCAAATTCAGTAAAAAACTCTGAATCTGGTGAAATACTGTCAATAATACCAACAGAATCCGAAACGTCATAGGCAGCAACCAATGTCCCGCCCAATTCTTTAATGGCTTTCATGTGACGTGGTGCGATATAGCCTGCCGCACCAATCATTGCAAATCTTTTCATAGGATATCCTCTACATTTAAAACATGCCAAATACAATTCAGCATTTACTTTTAACAGAAATGGTCAGTCTTCTAGGTGATCAAACCTACCAACCCCATAAACAATCTTGCTATTATAAAATATTTAACCTCATTTTGAATAAATTTATTGATTGAAAAATGTAAGTACATCGCATTCATAATTCCTTTCACTTTAATCATCAAAAACTGTCAATTTTTAAAAAAAATGAGCTAATTTGCCAAAACGCGAACGCCGAATCAGTTCAATCTCCTTCATAATCGTAGCCTCAAAACCTGCAATATTTCGGATATGCCTTGCAGCGTTTTTTGATTTTTCATGGAATAATGATGAATCATAGTACATCGCTTCAATGCCTGAAACCATATTACAAACATCATTATAAGGTGCTAATACACCACAGTTCTGCGGAATAAACTCGGAAATAGCAGCACAATCATTGGTAACAGGCAC
Source organism: Moraxella sp. (assembly GCA_030530785.1). Taxonomy (GTDB): domain Bacteria; phylum Pseudomonadota; class Gammaproteobacteria; order Pseudomonadales; family Moraxellaceae; genus Moraxella. The sequence continues at coordinate 40,240 of JAUMUJ010000006.1, forward strand.
CAATCCACTCGCCATAGCCTCTCCCAAACTCACACCTTGAGTGTCAAAGCGAGTGGGAGTTAATGCAATACCGTAATCCTTGTGCAAGGAACTAATCTCCTTTTGGCTCAAAACCCCTTCTTTTAATACCACATTTTCAAAACCTGAAATTGCTTTAGTTTTCTGCCAAAAGGTTCTACCAAAGCCTTGAATATGGAAAGATAATTTGTGAAAATAAGGCTTTGTACTTAGAGCAAGTATGCATTCTACAATCAAGTCACTGGCATAATTATGATTATCATACGGACGGATTGAAAATATTTTTAAACGGTGACTGTCTTCTTTTTTATTGTAAGCAAATAAATTGCCATCAATGTAGTTAGGTATAATATAAGAATTTTGAATTGATATCCCCAAGTCGTCTTCGCATAATTGCTTCAAAAACCGTGAAACAAAAACTTTTTTAATATCTGTATTGAGAAAAATTTCAATCGCCAGCTTTTTTCTTATTAGATCTTGTTGGAAAATACGCCGAAAATTCCTATTTAATTGTTCACGATCAAAATTATACCACAAATGAGCCACATCACGAACTTCAAATCCATGATAAAAAACTGTGAGCCTATTCTGAACCCCCAGCTCTTTGATTATTTGAAATGCAGGTTGGCTAAGTGAATGTGCAAAAATGTTACAAGGTGCAGTTCTTGATAGAACTTTTTTAAGCAGGCGTCTTCCGCCTCGGTAAATTTTCAAATCATTATCCAACTCATTGACAATTTTTACAGATTCAGCATCCTTAAAAACAAAAACCTCTATTTTATAACCCGCTCTTTGATACGCTCGCACTCTTGGGGCGATGAAAGCTCCACCGTAACGATTATCCTGATGTGGGTAATCATTACATAGAATAAGCGTCTTATTAATAGACCTGGTAAGTAGAGAAATACTTTTTTGTGATACGTGCTCTTCTTTTTGATTTTGGTATTGCATCATAGCAACTTCAGAAGTCAAGAACCGCAATCTTTGCTGATTGAAATACACTGCATTACCATACTTTAAATCCAACATAGGAACATCAGCAGACTCTCTATTGTTTAAGCTTGAATATGTATCGTCATATACCAATTCCTTACAATCTGTTTTTTTGATTAGCTGTTGATAAGAGAATCGACCTAGAACTTTTACATCACTCAAATCTTCATCATTACTTTTTGACGCCAAGATTAAATCAATCAACTTTTTTGTACCGAATCCACGGGAAAAGCTTTCAATATTTATGCGTTTAATCGAGCAATATTTAAAATTCCTTAAGAACTTTTCAATATCTTGTTTGGTATTCTTAACCCAATAAACACCCTCTACGTCTTTTAACTCTTCTCTCAAAGTTAGCGGTCTTGGGTTTTGCTCACTTGTGATTATAAGTATTTGTAAATCACAAGCAATATAATCATAAATTTTTGTTGTAGATTCAAAATCATGTCCGCAGTACACAACGCCTAAATTATATGTTCTAAGTTGACTGTAAATATCGCCTTGCTCTATTTTTCCATGACTTACTATTCGTGGATTATTGCTCTGAAATAACTTAGAACTACTACCAAAATGATGAAATTCATACCCCAATAATGAGCTAACTGCACCGATTAAGTTCTTAGGATTTCTATCAGAAGAGAAACTGCCAGCATACACCAGCCGCAACACCTGCTCATTACTGGAAATGCCCTTAGGGAAAACATCCTGGTGTTGAGCAATCCAGTCCATACTTTTTACAAAATAACTAGGGATGGTATCGAGCTCATACTTATAAGCCTTTATTTTCTGAAAAATCTTATTTTCTAGACTAGTCATCACATAACCAGCTGTTTTGGCATTTGTAACATTATGCTCAATTAAACACCTATCATCATATCCATTAGCTATAACATGAATTGGCTTCGGAGAGTAACTACTCAATAAATCCACACAGGGCTGATTAACAGTAACAACCGCATCAGCCATATCACAAAATTCATCTTCAAATCTAGCGCGATCGTCAATAAAATCAGGATTCATTCTAGGATTTCTAGCTAATGGGTCACGATAATCCTGAATAACGAAAGCTTTCCATGTCAATTTCGAATATATTGTAAAGTAAAAATGCAAAAATGGATTGCCGGTTATAAGCACTATATCATATTCTTTATTAATTTTATCAAAATAAGAAACCAATTCCTTATTCCATGACAATCCAATTGTATTTACTTTATTTTCGTAACATTTTGATAAGTCTTTCTCCACAGCATTAGTACACAAAGAAGAGTTGATACCAAAATCTGGTATATAATGAACATTTTCCATAAAATGTGTCGGCCTGGTTGCTGTAGCCAATTCAACATGTATTTTATTCCCACTAATGGACTTAATATTCTCAAACCAATAACGAGCTCGCAAAACTCCTACTGCATTCAAATCAATACCAAAATAACTGACAATCAACAATCTCTTAATTGAACTCTCATCAGGTTCACTGCATAAAGCTTGATAACCATCAAAATACCCTGACGAAAATACAAAATCTTCCCACCATTGAATTTGAAATATATATTTAGCTCGAAACTCATAAAGAGCTTGTTTTGTTGTTGCAATAATAAAACTACTATTAGAAAAGTATGTCCAGTACTGCCAATTTATCTGCGGAATTATCCCCTCAATCAATATTCCATAATTAATTTTATAGACTTCAAAGTAATTATGGGCTTTTGCTATCTGCTTAATTTCTGACGCAACGACGAAGGGTGTTGCTTTCATTTCATATAAGCAAATAACAATATTATCCAAAATTGTAAGAATATTGCCAGCATCAACAGAGCAAATCAACACGTTATTCAGTTTCACAGAACTTTGTTCAAAATGAATAACATTTCTGAAATCAAAATTATGACGAGTTAAGTTAATTAACACATTAACAGCCTCATCATTTTCTATGACGAGGTTGTTTTTAATTGATTTCATGAAATCACTTTTGTCTAACAATTGATCTACTCCATTCACCCTATAATATAATTCAGAGCAGTTTTTCCAGAATCGTATCAAGAATCATTTTTGATGAATGACCGCTCCCATATGGATTGGTAGTGGTATCTAAAGGTTCATTTAACCAGCCTTCGTGCCGCTTTAAATCATCATGTGGTGACACAGTAATTAAAGCCCCTAGGTTTACTAAGTCCTGCCAAAAAGTATCAAAATGACAAATAAATACAGCCTTTTTGCCAAAATAAAATGCTTCTTTCTGCAATCCACCCGAATCTGTTAGAACATACTTGCAACTATTTAAAGCACCCAACATTTCAAGATAGGAGTAAGGTTGGTGCAGAATAATATTTGCTGGCAATTTAATCCCAAAACGCTCAATAGCAGCTTTTGTTCTAGGATGCACAGGAAAATCTACCTCACATTCCAACTTTCCGATATTATCAAATATTTTGTTTAGCACGACAGGGTCATCCGTATTAAAATTACGATGAATTGTTAATAGTGCACGATTGCTTTGCTGTACCGTCTGATTCATTTCCTCTCTAAACATACGAACGGTATCGAGCATTATATCACCACTTTTGTACGATTTCCCACCAAGCCCTTCGCGTTGCAAGTTCAACAAGTCATCATTTGAAATACAAAAAATCATTTCCGACGCATGATCTGTCAGCACTCGATTGAAATGCTCTGGTACTTTAGTATCAATGTTTCTTACACCACCTTCAATATGAACCAAAGGAATGTAAAGCTTGCCCGCTGCGATAGCTGCCGCTAAAGTTGAATTGGTGTCGCCATATACCAATACAAAGTCCGGCTTTTGATTGCGAAACTCTTCGTACAACTCATTAATCATCATACCTGTTGGTTCAGAATATTGAGTAGAGTTGATATTCAGATTTTTATAAGGCTTAGGGATACCTAATTCTTCAAAAAATGAATCACTCATATTAAAATCATAGTGCTGACCTGTATGAATAATTTTTTCACATAACACATCACTATAATCAGATTGAATAACACGACTTAATGCAGCTGCCTTAACGAATTGTGGTCTTGCACCAATTACTGTAATAAAGTTTTTCACTTCTTCTACTCCTCCCCTAAAACCGAGCGACAACGAATGCCATCTAGATACTCAAGATTTTCATTATTAACCATGCCTTCTAGGCCAAGATAACTAATATCATTATCAGAAGCCTCTATTATGTCAACGTAACCCCAATTAAAATATTCAATATAGGCATTGTTTTTGTAATCCTCAGGCAGTACTACAACTTGCTTTGTTGATGGATGAAGGCAATGTGATAAAATCACTGAGACAGGATCAATTGATTTAAAGGTGATACCCCCCAAATCATCTACAAGCCTAATAACCTCAGCATAATCCGTACCAATATCTCTCGTCATATACTCAGTAATGAATTGCTTATTACGAATCTTCTTCAACGATGCTTGTAACTTTTGATATTCATCATATGGCAACGAATATTTTTTTCCACTGCATTCAACTTCATTAAACTGTTGTTGCGCCAAAACAGCAGGTTGCTTTTTTTTACTCAAACGCTTTATTGCTGAATTAATAACAAACATAATACGAGCGGGTTTTTCATAGTTATAATGTGCAACTTCATATTCTTTAGGTTTCAAGCCTTTGGGGATGGCAGTCTTTTTACGCGTTGAATCAGGATGATCACGATAGTCAACAACGATATTCTGAATATATCCAATTTTGCCCAAAGAAGCTATTCGAAGCCAAAGATCGAAATCAGCTGCAGAAGCTGCAAAGTGAGGTGGCATTCCAATTTTTTTAAAAATATCCTTGCGGAACATTACCGCACAACCATTAATAAAGCAACCATAATTGGCTAAATTTTCAACGGTTGGTTGATGTTCTGGTAAAAAAACCATTTGTCTAACATCATTAGTTGAATAGATGGCTGCTCCACAAACAGCGAGCCAATCAGGATTTTCATCTAAAGCCTTAGCCATGCATTGAATGGAGTGTTCTAAATGTAAATCATCTGAGGACAGAATTGCAACATACTCCCCCTTGGCATTCTCAAGAGCCATATTGAATGTATACGAAGATGCAGTAATGCCACTTTGTGATTTTCCGACATAAACCGTATTTGGGTATAAATTAATCAATGGCTCAATATTGACTTTTGATCCATCATCAATCACAACATGCTCATAAGATGAATATTTCTGACGTGCAACAGATTCTAAATTCTCACGAAACAATCTTAAACGATCATTTGAACTATCCACATAAACATAGGTTATTATACTAACTTTTATTTTATCATTTTGCATCATATCAATCTCCTAGTGTGTACAAGACATCAAAATATCTTGCAACTGACCATCCAACACCTTTCGATCTACAAGGTCTTTTTTGAGTAGATAAGTTAAATCATCATTAGAAAATGTTTGGTCATTTATCAATCTATGAAATGCCTCTAAGCGATGATTACTTATGTTAGATTGAGTTAAATCAGCACTCAATAAAGGTTTGCTCTTATAATTACAAATTTGACAGATGGCAGAATCTGTTTTAAATACCACATCATTAACAACACAAAAATCTACCTCGTCTAATTTCATAACAAAATCAGAATAAGAAAACTGCTCATTTATCAAGTAGCTTCTTTTTGGGTTACCAAATTTATCAAGAACATTTTGTGATAATTCACCACTAAATCTACCGTTGATAGCAATATACTCTAATTTTTGGGTTCGAAAAACCCCTACCTTTCTATGGAATAGATTATCCAAACATAGATCTCGATCAATTTTTACAATATTCTTAAAATTATTACCTGAAGTAGATTGTATAGCTGATAAAATGTCAAATACCTCTTTGCATTTATTTCCATCTGCTGCATCTATCACGTTCGAAAAATCAATACAACTCAGGTTGCTTAAATTGCCAAATTTTGCAAATTCTTTAATAAAGTCATATGGAGATACAACTTTATAAGTAATATAATTACTTGGAAAAATAAACAAGCTCGTATAGTCAGTATTATTACTGTGATAAAAGTTCTGATTACTAAAAACTTCAGTCATGCGGACAGTACCGCCCAGATTAATAATGATTGCAGCTAAATTATGAGCAAAATAATCCTCATACTCAGTGTAGAGAATTTCAAATTTCAAATTCATTAGTTCATTACCTTTAAAATTAAATCTAGAGTTTGCTTTGCAGTCGTGTCCAGTCCAAATTCCGATCTAAACTGATGACTCACCTTCATTCGACTCACTTCAAAATCACTTTGGTGGTTCAATACCGCCTCCACAGCCTGATCGATGTCATTGTGAGTATAGCCAGGATAAATTAATCTTGCAGCCTGAAAATCTTGTAGCATAGACCATTCAATCACAATAGGAATCGCACCACTTGCAGCTCCTTCACATAACGCTACAGATTGACTCTCACGCCGCGAACAGTTAACAACAAACCCGACTTGCTGATACCATGCTGGCATATCAGTCACAAATCCTGAAAATTCAATATGGCTCTCGAGACGCTTCGCGGCTTGCTCAAACATTTCTTTGTACAATCGTTCCGTCTCATTAACTGGGTTTGCAAAAGGCTTTCCTGCAAATTTAATATTGAAACGCGAATCTATTTTTACAAGCTTCTCCAATAAATGAAGTGCCTTTAAAGGGTTCTTATTATAATCACCCCACTGAACCATCCCCAATGTAAATTGAGCGTTTGGTAATTTTTTAGTAGTAAAACTTGAAAAATCAACATAATTTCGAATAATATGATTTTTGAAATCATCAATTGCAGCAAATGATTCAAAGCTTTTTTTGGCAATGGTTTTAATATGATCAGCTACAAATATATTTTGATCAATTCGGGAAAAATCAATCAAATGAGGCCAATAAGTAAATACCTCATAAGCATGACAGCGTGAGATTATTTTAGTATCATCCGGCAAATATCGTGAAACCCAGACAGTGGGATGAACCCACCATTCCGACCAAACAATGTCCGCTTGCTGAACTGCCAAATATTGATCAGGAAAATATCTTGCAAATGCCGAAAAAACCTTATCGATGTCTGATGCATTAGTGCCGCGAGCGACCAATTGCCCATGAGCATGTAAATGGTCCAGCAAAGGAAATTTTGCGTGTTGCTTGGAAAAACCACGGCTAATATCAGTAAATTTTACTTCAACAAAATCCACATATTGATTAATCACTCCTGATTGATATAGTGGTTTCATGAAATGAAAGTTTTCAGACAAAACAGCAACTTTAATTTTGCCTTTTTTTGGCATGTTTATTTTTTGCACACTACGAATTTTTGGCTGAGCTTGCTCTTGTCTAATCCCCTGACTTAAAAAAGATTCAGTAAAGGGTTTCCAAAAACTTTTTAGATTGTGCTGATTTTGCAGAAAAATTTGTTCATCTAGCAGAGGGTAGGTCAGACCACCATATGGATTCGAGTAAACTCTTTTTAATTCCTTGATAAAAAAATCAGCATACTTGGGAGGAGCTAAAGAGGCAATCTGCTCTTGTGTGTATTGGGTTTGGGGTGAAGATTTTGTAGACATCTTACCAATCTCAATCTGTTGTTCAGCACTCTTTGGTGTTTCCGATACTTTGATTGTTAGTCGGTGATTATTATCAAGACTATTTTTTTGATCTGATATATTCTCCAAATGAACACCAAAGATTTGTTGCCCTCTAATTCGAAAAAAATCATAGAAAAACAGTTTAGGATTCCGAAATAATTTTCGAAGTTTTCTTTTGGAAAAAAAACTCATATTACACCATTTAATTTAATACGCAATTAGAATAAAGCAATTATAACTTCCACTGCACCTCTGTTAAAGTGCCCTTTATATCAATAATCATGGGTGTTCCTACACATAAGCTTCTAATAGCCTCATCCTTATTGCGGAAATCATCATGATTGACTGCTACAATAATAGCATCGTAATTATCCTTTGGCAGGGCATCGAAGTCAACCGGCTGAATACCTAAATATCCCCAATCTTCATCGCTTACCCATGGATCACAGTAGCTAACATTAACACCGTATTTCTCGAGCTCATTACCAATGTCAAGCACCTTGGTATTTCTTACATCTGGACAATTTTCCTTAAAGGTAACACCCAATATCAAAATATTGCTACCTCTAATATTTTTATCATGCTGGATTAATTGTTTAATGGTTTGCTCTGCAACAAACTTTGACATTGAGTTATTGATAGAGCGGGAAGTTAGTATAAGATTGGGATTTAACCCCAAAGATTTTGCTTTATGTGCTAAGTAGTAAGGATCCACACCGATACAATGCCCTCCCACCAGACCTGGGAATAATTTGACAAAATTCCATTTGGTGGATGCTGCTTCAATAACTTCATGAGTATCAATACCAATCTCATTAAAAATTACTGCAAGTTCATTAATAAGAGCAATATTAACATCTCGTTGTGTATTTTCAATAACCTTAGAGGCTTCCGCTACTTTGATTGAGGAAGCTTTAAATGTACCAGCAGTAATTACTGACTTATATATCTCGTCTACAACATTAGCATAATACTCATTAGAGCCAGAAGTAACTTTTAAGATGGTTTCAACTGTACGAGTTTTATCACCCGGATTAATTCTCTCAGGTGAATAACCAACACCAAAATCTTGATTCATTTTTAAACCAGATTTTTCAAGCTCCGGCACACAAACCTCTTCTGTTGCCCCAGGGTAGACCGTTGATTCATAGACAACTATATCGTCTTTCTTGATAATTTGACTTAACATCTGAGAAGCTTTAACTAATGGGGTCATATCTGGAAGGTTGTTATCATCAATTGGTGTTGGCACAGTAACAATAAAAACATTCGCACCTGAAAGATCTTGGCTATCAGATGAGAAAGTAATTCTATCCTGTATAAGTTCCAACTCATCAGATGAAACCTCTTGGGTTTTGTCAATGTTATTTTTTAATTCGCTAATGCGAGCAGCATTAATATCAAATCCAATCACTTGATATTGTTTTGCAAATAAACAAGCCAAAGGTAAACCTACATAACCCAAACCAATAATGGCTAATCTTAAATTATTCATAACACATCTCTTACCATGAAGTAATTAGAAACTGAACTAAAATAACACCTATATTATAGGACATATTGAACATTCACAACAATCTCACCCATTGATAAAAAAAGCCAAAGCTACTCATAACCAAACTATATATCGCACACTATTCACTCAGAACTCGGTTAATGAGAGCCATAGTATTCTTACGATTCGGAGAAGAATGCCCGTTTGCCTCATCATTATAATACACTACTTGCAGACCATTTTCACCCTGTTCATATTCCCAACAATCCAAATTATATCGTTTGTTGATATTATGATGCTCCACATATTGCCCTATATGCCTAGTAGTATGAGCAATATCATATGTATTTTGAAATATGATAATTTTTCCTTGATGTTTCAATAGATTTTTTTCCACAGCAATACGTGAATGATTAAGACAGCACGGTTCTTACCTAAAAAAGAAAATTGCTCATTGTATTTTTTAAGCAAATCGGTACGAGCTTTTAACTCATTAATTGCCAAAAATAATGCATCAATAACGGTATTGCCTGTCACATAAATATTCTTAGGATTGATATTTTCACGCAAGAGATTTGCTTTTGTAGATTCGGTTGGAGCAAAATGATATTTGGCGATAGCACCTGTTAGCTTGCGATTACCTTCTTCTGGCCAAGGGGAGTAGATATTATGTGTTCTTAAACCCGCCTCAATATGAGCGATATCAATTTGGTTGTAGTAGGCAGCCAGTGAAGTGGCAGGGGTTGTTGCAGTATCGCCGTGTACAAAAATGGTGGTTGGCTGGTATTCATCAATAACGGGTTGGATTTTTTCTAAAATGGTAGAAGTTACGGTCGAAAGCATCTGTTTGCTACTCATAATATCCAAGTCATAATCTGGAGTAATTTCAAACAACTCTAAGACTCAGTCTAGCATTTGGCGGTGCTGAGCGGTAACACAGACTTTAAAATCCAAACCGCTATTTTTAAAACCTTCTACTAAGGAGCCATTTTAATAGCTTCTGGGCGAGTGCCGAAGACGATTAAACTTCTTGTGTTCATGAAATAATACTTCAAAAGAAATAAAAACAAACCATAATAATACTATAACTTCTTATAAACCCCAAACGCCTCTTCCATATCATCAAATACCGTCAGTTCACCCGCCTTTAAAATGGCGGCTTTATCACAGTATTTTTTGACGATATTTAATTCATGGGAGACGATAATCATGGATTTATGAGATCGTTTTTCAAATAACTCGGCTTGACACTTGCTTTTAAAGCTGGCATCACCCACCGAAATCACTTCATCAATCAAATAACAATCAAAATCAATCGCCATAGAAATGGCAAAAGCCAATCTTGCTCTCATGCCTGACGAATATACCCGCACAGGTTCATACAGATATTTACCTAGCTCGGCAAAAGACTCTACAAATATCATCGCCTCATCATAATCCGTGCCATAGATACGACAGACAAAACGCACATTATCCGCACCTGTCAGACTGCCCTGAAACGCCCCACCAAAAGCGATGGGCCATGAGATATTTTCGTTTTTGATGATTTTACCCGATGTGGGTTTTTCTACCCCACCCAGCAGGCGAACCAGCGTGGATTTACCCGCACCATTCCTACCGAGTATACCAACTTTTTCGCCTTTGTCAATGGTCAGATTGATGTTTTTTAATACATCTCGCTTACCTTTACCAAAGGGGTAGGCTTTGGTTACATTTTCCAACTTTATCAGATCATATCATATCATATCATATCCAGCGTTATTATTGGATATTTGCCTAACCAATGTCAAGCCAATAAATGACAACACCAAATTACATTGCACCAAATAATTAACACTCTCATAAGTGGGAATAACATCGCCATAATAGCCATGTCTTATCATTTCGGTCAAATGCACCATGGGTATATACAATACCAACTCTTTGGCAATGTCTGGTAGCCAATGTACAAAAAACATCACCCCCGATAAAGGAAACATGATGATTGAAAACGCATTCCATAAGCGATTGACCACCTCAGACATCTCACACAATGCCCCAATAACAAATGCCAGTCCAATGGCAAACCAAATCATTAGCCCCCAGCCAAACACCATATATAAAAAATCATCAGGCATGGGCATAAAGCCAACAACATGAAAGATGACTGACAGTACTAAAAATGATACCGTTGCTCCAAATACTTCCAAAAATATCCGAGCCAAAAACACATCAATCACCGTAACATTGCGATGATATAAAAGCCCTGTATTGGCACTCACAGCCTTAGTGGTGCGACTGACACTATTACGCCAACAAAGCACCACCGAATAACCTATCACCGCAAAAGGAACGATGGGGATATCCTGCCCAAAACTACTGGCTCTAACCGCCTGCCAAAACAAAGCAATCAACACAATAAAAATCATCGGCTCCACAAAAAGCCACAAAAAACCGATGTTATGTCGTCCATAACGGGTAATAATCTCACGCATAAACAGGGCATAAATGACCCTAAGCTGGATTTTTAGCGAGTGATAAAACGCCTGAATAGAGCTAATCATTATGCTCTTTGACCCCCGCCACAAACAATCTTAACACGCCCCATATCAAAAGCCCAAAAATAAAACCCGAAATTATATTTTTGATGCGTTTAGGTTTGGTGGCTTCATCGGGCAATGACGGCTGTGCCAGTCTTTCAAGATACAGCTGTTTTTGATTAAAATCCGTCTTAGCCTGCTCATGGCTTGCCATAGCTGACATGAGTTGTTTGTCCGCCAGCTCCTTTTCCAGTTGCAAACGCTGAAACTCCACCGAGCGATTAGACAATGACACATCGGCAGGACCTGTAACCAGTTTGGATTTTTCGGCAATGCTCTTTTTTAGGCTCTTAATGCGAGTTTCCATTGCTTTGATTTGGGGGTTTTCAGGAGTAATCTCCCGAGCTTGGGTCAGCTGGGTTTCGGTTTGAATGAGTGCGTCTTGAAGTTTAGAAATCTCTTGTAGGACAATCTGCGACTGACCTTCTGGATTAAAGACATCATTTTTTACCCGATATTCTGCCAAGCGGTTGGCGGTTTTTGCTGATAATTCTTGGGCTTCTTTGACTTCTTTTTCGGACGCTAATAAGATGTCGTTTTTGGCATTATCATTGATGCGATTGATGATGTCTTCGCTCATCTTTAATAGACTTTCATTGATGGCTTTGGCATCTTCGGCGGTGTAGGACTCTATTTGTAATGTTGAAATGTTGGAGACAGGGTCATAAACGACTTTGACTTTTTTATTAAAATATTCATAAAAATTTTCAAAGGTTGGGCTTTTAAATGTGCCAAAACGACTGATGACATCCACTGACTTATCAGAATATTTGCTTTGAATGTCCAGCTCATCTTTTAGGTTTTGGGTGGCATCACGAGATGTCAAATAATCCCGAACCAGATAACTGTCTCCCGATGATGAATTAAAGCCGATGTTTTGTAGTACCATGCCAAGCCCCGATGCGGACTGCTGGTTGGGACTTCTGATGATAAATTTAGACTCTGAGGTATACACATCAGACGCAACAAAACCATAATAGACAGACAAACAGATGGTCGGCACAACCACAAATAACCAAAATAGCGGGTCTAAATGGCGTGTTATCTTTTTCATTTTTGGCTTTTTCAAAATCATACTCCCATCAATTCGTCAAATTATCCACAGTATTTACCAAATATGCCCCCTGCCCTATCAAAGAAACAAACTTACGAAACTCCACACCCGGTGCATTAGAGACATAAATCAAATCTTTATCTTTGATGGCAAAGTTTTGGGCAACGATATAATTGATGGGGTCTTTTAGGTTAAGCCGATAAATGACAGGCACGATGGACTGATGACGAAATTCTAAGGGTAGGGCTTGGTACTGTTCTGGATTTAAGACATTGATGGATTCTTGGCGAAAAATAAACACCCCACGAGCATCTGCTCGGTTATCATTCAAACCACCTGCCCGAGCCAACGCCTGCATGAGCGAAATGCCACCCGTCTCAAAGTTAATCTCATCATTTCTGGCGACCGCTCCTAGCACCGTAAAGCTCTTGGTTTGGTAATTGACTGATACCACATCGCCTTTTTGTAAGATGACGTTTTGTCTGGGGTCTTTCATGATGGCTTCAAAGGGCATTTCCACCGATTGCCCCCGTCTGTTGAGCTGAATGGTAACTCGGCTAGATGGATGTTTTGTGCCACCTGCTGCTGCAATGGCATCCAGCAGTCTTTCGTTTTTGCCTGTCAATGGCATACGGGTGCTGTTATTAACCTCACCGATGATGGTGATGTCAGCGGAGTTGTTTTTGGCGATACGCACCACCGCACTGGGGTTATTGGCTTTTTTGTGAAGCCCTTTGACAATCATCTCTTGGACTTGTTGGGGGGTTTTGCCTGACACCACCAATTTACCCACAAAAGGAATGGTAATCTGACCCCGATTATCCACCATCTGCTCAGGCAGTTTCACTTCTTTTGAGCCTGTCATGCTTGAAATGTCGCTGGCTGTGCCAAACAATAAAGCAGGAGGAGCCTCCCAAATGGACACATCCACCACATCGCCTGCACTAATAGTATTACTAAAACCTGATGACCCCCGATAATAATCCGAAAATCGTCTGGTCGGGCTAAAATCCGCCGTCATGCGAGCGATGTTACCATCAATCTCAATAATCGTCAGACCTGTGCCTGCGGTGTCCACCTGTTGTTCAATGACCTTTTTGGTAGGACCTACTGTCGGTTGCCAATTGTTAATGGCTTGACAGCCCGCCAAGGCAGTGATAAGCACCACACAGCTCATGCTCATCAAAAAAAAGGAAATATGCTTCATCATACTTGCCAAATCGTCATCAATGTCGCTCATTATAACATAAAAAATTTTTCAGACAATGACCCAAAACTAACACAATTTACGCAATCATCGTACATTGCCAACAATTATCCGCCAAAAATCACAACGGCTTGATAAAAAAATAAGCAGATTAATGATAATCTGCTTATTTTAAAGTCAGGGCAAATCAGCGTTTTTTACGTTGAATGGCGTGAATGGCTCGCCCATCTGCTGACAACACCGCCTCATGCACCGCTTCTGACACCGTTGGGTGAGCAAAAGTCATGAGTTGTAAGTCTTCTACGCTGGACACAAATTCTAGGGCAATCATGCCTTGATGAACAATCTCACCAGCATTTACGCCCACCATATGCAAGCCAAGCAAGCGGTCAGTCTTAGCATCTGCCACCACTTTGATGAGTCCTTGACCCTCGCCTTGTGCTAAGGCACGACCGTTAGCAGATAGGTTAAATGAACCAGTTTTCACTTCGTAGCCTTGCTCTTTGGCAGCCTCTTCGGTCAGACCCACCCACGCAATCTCGGGGTGCGTGTAGATGACGCTGATGATGGTGTCGTAGTTTACTTGGGCTTTTTCGCCATGAATGCGTTCTACCGCCATCATGCCTTCCTCCATGGCTTTATGAGCAAGCATGGGTCCACGCACCAAATCGCCAATGGCATACACGCCATCTAGGTTGGTTTTGCATTGGTCATCAACGGCAACCAAGCCACGCTCGGTCAGCTCAATGCCACAGCCATCAGCCAATAAGCCTTCACTGTATGCACGGCGACCCACACAGACGATGAGCTTATCAAAGGTTTCGGTTTTGGTTTCGCCTTTGACGTCAGTGGTAACCACCACTTCACCATTAACCACTTCGGCACTCGTAACTTTGGTGTCAGTGCGAATGTCAAGACCTTGTTTTTTAAGGAGCTTACCTGCTTCTTGGGCGATGTCTTTGTCGGCAACTGCCAAAAACTCTGGCATGGCTTCATAGACCACGACTTGTGAACCCAAACGACGCCACACAGAGCCAAGCTCCAAACCAATCACGCCTGCACCGATGACACCCAAACGCTTAGGAGCCTCTTTAAATTCTAACGCACCTGTGCTGTCCACGATAAATTCACCATCAGTTTTAGCAACGGGGATTTCAATCGGCACAGAGCCTGCCGCCAAAATCACATACTTAGCCGTAATGGTAGCCTCTTCCCCATCATGAGCGACAAATTTGACTTGTTTTTGTTCAGATTTGCCATCAAGGAGAGTACCTGTGCCTTGTAGCCAGTCCACACCATTGCCTTTTAACAGACCCGCCACGCCTGCGGTCAGACCCTTGACAATGCTGTCTTTGCGTTCTAGCATTTTGGCAACATCAATAGACACATCACCTGTGCTAATACCATGCTCGGCAAGCTCATGACAGGTGGCTTCATAGCGGTGTGAGCTGTCAAGCAAGGCTTTTGATGGGATACAACCCACATTTAGGCAAGTACCGCCAAGAGCAGGCTCGCCTTTATGAATGCGTTTTTCAATGCAGGCAGTGCTAAACCCAAGTTGAGCAGCACGAATGGCAGCTTCGTAGCCACCAGGCCCACCACCGATAACAACCAAATCGTATGTGTTTTTCATGATTATTCTCTCTTTTTTTCAAATAAAATGCCTACCTTGCGATAGGCATTGTCATTATTACAAATCCAAAATCAGACGTGCTGGGTCTTCAATCAGCTCTTTGATGGTTACCAAGAATTGTACCGCATCTTTACCATCAATCAAGCGATGATCATAAGACAGGGCAAGATACATCATCGGCAAAATCACCACTTGACCATTGACTGCCATTGGACGCTCATTGATGGCATGCATACCCAAAATGGCGGTTTGCGGTGGGTTGATAATAGGGGTAGACAGCAGTGAACCAAACACGCCACCGTTAGTGATGGTAAATGTGCCACCTGTCATCTCATCAATGGACAGTTTGCCCTCACGAGCCTTGATGGCATAATCACGGATGCCACTTTCAATGTCAGCAAGCCCCATGTCATCGGTATCACGCAAAACAGGTACTACCAAACCACGGTCGCTTGATACTGCCACACCCACATCATAATAACCATGATAAATGATGTCATCACCATCAATAGACGCATTGACCGCAGGGAAACGTTTTAACGCTTCGGTGGCCGCTTTCACAAACAACGACATAAAGCCCAATTTTACACCATGGCGTTTTTCAAACTGATCTTTATATTTGGCACGCAAGTCCATGAGTGGCTTCATGTTCACTTCGTTAAACGTGGTGAGCATGGCAGTTTCTTGGGTGGCAGAGAGTAGTCGCTCGGCGATGCGTTTACGCAGACGGGTCATCGGCTCACGTTTTTCAATACGCTGTCCGACTGCGGTGGCGATGACCTGACCGTTATCAGCCTTTAAGGTGGGGTTAATCATGTCAGACTTGGTAACACGACCGCCACGACCTGAACCGACCACATCACTTGGATTGACACCTGTTTCTTTGGCAGCTTTACGCACGGCAGGAGCTTGGTCTTTAAACTCGTCTTCGTTGGCAGTTGCTGTCGCAGGAGCAACTTGTGGGGCAACTTCTTGGGCGGGTTCTTCGGCTTTGGCAGGGGCAGACGCAACCGCTCCTGCTTCAAACTCTGCAATCGGCTCATCAGACAACACGGTGCTGTCCACACCTTTGGTAATACTGGTAATCACGCCATCATCAGGGGCAACGACTTCTAGGACAACCTTATCAGTTTCAATCTCGGCAAGCAGTTGGTCTCGGGCAACTTGTTCACCCTCACTTACGTGCCATTCTACAATTGTGCCGTCTTGTACTGATTCTGGAAAGACGGGGGCTTTAATTTGAGACATAAACAGACTCCAAATGTTTTTTAAATTAAAAAAGAATGCCAAATCGCCCAACAGCAACTTGGCAAAAGCTCATTCATTGCAATTCTTCAACCGCCACATTTAATGCACAAGCCACAAGTGCTTTTTGCTCGGCGTTATGCATTTTTGGCGAACCTGTGGCAGGTGCTGCCGCTGATGGGCGTGCCGATGGCTTAATCACTTTGGCATCGGTGGCAAGCTCATCAACCATGCTGTACAGATGTGGTGCCAAATATAGCCATGCTCCTTGATTAAGTGGCTCTTCTTGTGTCCACATGATTTGTTCAAGGTTGGGATATTTAGCAATCTCTGCCAAAATGCGTTCTTGTGGTAGCGGATACAGCTGTTCAATACGCACAATCGCCACGTCCGTAATGCCAAGTTTACGGCGAGCTTCTAACAGGTCATAATATACCTTGCCACCACAAAGCACAAGACGAACGACTTGGCTGTTATCCAGCGTATCCACTTCTGGCAGTACCGTTTCAAACTTACCATTGACCAGCTCATCAAACTGTGATGTGGCAAGTGGGTGGCGAAGCAATGATTTTGGCGACATGACCACCAACGGTTTACGAATCGGACGCACCACTTGACGGCGTAGAGCATGGAAAATCTGTGCAGGGGTTGTCGGAGTGATGACCTGCATATTTTCTTCGGCACAAAGCTGTAAATAACGCTCCAAACGTGCTGATGAATGCTCAGGACCTTGACCTTCAAAGCCGTGTGGCAAAAGCATGGTCAGACCGCAGACACGTTGCCATTTGGTCTCACCCGATGAGATAAATTGGTCAATGACCACCTGAGCTCCGTTGGCAAAGTCGCCAAACTGTGCTTCCCAGACAATGAGTGCGTTTGGCACGGTGGTGGCATAACCATATTCAAAGGCAAGCACCGCCTCTTCGGACAACAAAGAATTATAGGTCGCAAAACGAGCTTGGTTTTCGCTGATGTGTTGTAGCGGAATGTACATACTGCCGTCTTTCATGTTATAAAGTTCTGAATGACGGTGTGAAAATGTGCCACGCCCCACGTCTTCGCCCGTAATACGCACCAGCGACCCTTCGTCCACCAGTGATGCGTATGCCAATGTTTCGGCAGCCCCCCAGTTTAAGGGTTCTTGACCTGTTTGCATGGCAAAGCGTTGTTCTAATACCTTAGCCACTTGGCGTTGCAACTCAAAACCTTCTGGCACTTTTGCCATCACTGTCGCATAGGATTTGAGCTTATCGGCAGGCACGCCCGTTTCCCAGTCATCTTTGAGTTCATGACCCAAATAAGGCTTCCAATCCACAAACAGCTCGGTATTTGGCTCTTTGGCAAGCCCTTGTGCCACATCATCGCCATTATCCAAGGCAACACGGTAAGCATCTTCGATCTGAGTGCTTTGCTCTTCGCTGATGACCCCTTCGGCAACCAATTTTTGGGCATATTTGGTGCGAGTGGTGGGCAGTTTTTTGATGGTTTGGTACATGAGTGGCTGAGTTGCCATCGGCTCATCAGACTCGTTATGACCATTACGGCGATAGCAGACGATGTCCAGCACCACATCTTTACCAAATTCGGTGCGATAATCCAACACCAGCTGACTGGCGAACACCACCGCTTCGGGGTCATCACCATTAACGTGCAACACAGGAGCATGAACCATCTTCGCCACATCGGTACAGTACTCAGTGGAGCGGGCATCTTCGGGGCGAGACGTGGTAAAACCCACTTGGTTGTTAATGACCACATGAACCGTACCGCCTGTCTTGTAGGCACGGGTTTGCGACATTTGGAACGTTTCTTGGTTTACGCCTTGACCAGCAAAGGCAGCATCACCATGCACCACGATGGGCAGTACAGTACTGTTGTCAATCTCGTAGCCATATTTTTCAGAACGTCTTGCTTGTCTGGCACGCACCGAGCCTAGCATGACGGGCGACACAATTTCTAAATGTGATGGGTTATAAGCAAGTGCCAAATGTAACTCGCCACCTTTGGTAACCACGTTTGAACTAAAACCGTTGTGGTATTTTACATCACCCGAACCTGCGGTGGGCTGAATTTTACCATCAAATTCATCAAACAGCACAGACGGGTTTTTACCCATGATGTTCACCAGCAAGTTTAAGCGACCACGGTGAGCCATGCCGATGACAACCTCTTTTGCCCCATACGTACCCACACGCTGAATCATCTCATGCACAGACGGGATAAAACTCTCCCCCCCTTCAAGACCAAAGCGTTTTACGCCTGTGTATTTACGAGCCAGATATTTTTCAAGCCCTTCGGCAGCCGTCAAACGCTCTAAAATTTCTAATTTTTTATCTTTATCAAAGTTGATATGACCTTGATTGGATTCAATGTATTTTTCAATCCATTTTTTCTCGGTGGCGGTAAAGACGTGCATATATTCATAGCCGATACTGCCACAATAAATCCGCTCACAAATCTCAATAATCTCACGCAATGTGGCTTCTGACTTGCCAATGTTCATGAGCGTGGTTGGAAATACCGTATCAAGGTCAGCTTCTGACAAACCATGATACGCCAAAGTCAAATCTTCAATGGCTTCACGCTTTTGCAGTCCAAGCGGGTCAAGATTTGCCTTGCGATGCCCTCGACGGCGATAAGCACTGATAAGCTGTTGCACTGCCATTTGTTTGGCATCGCCACTGACATTGTTCACATTAATGATGGCACGTTTGTTATTACGCCCCAAAAGCAAAAACTGCTCTTTGATGGCATTATGTGGGGCATCATCTGGACTGACATAGTCGGCAAAATAATCTTGCCATTCTTGACTGACGCTATTTTTGTCCGCCAAATAATCTTCGTACAACATCTCAATGTACGCAACACCATCTGCGGTCAATTCAGTATTTTTGTACGCAATGGTATCTTTACTGCTCTTTGTCATAATTTTCGCCATATTCTGGGTGGGTGAGTGTTATTGTTTGGTTAAGAACCAAACAGTTACCTACATTGCGTATAGAATACGCATATCTTGCATAGTTTACGCTATTTGGGTCAAGATAACAAGCATTAGAACCAAAATCTATATCAAAGAAATCTTGCAATCTTTGCTTTTATCACATTCAATACCAAAATACCAACCGTTTTGCCAAGCATGATAAAGCTGTTATAATAAAACATCACTTTAATTAAACCAAAACACAATGCACCCCACCAAACTTCATCAATTTTTTAATAACAACCCCACCTTTGACCGTTCTGATTGGCACGCTCTAACTCGCCCATGTATTGACATGGCACTTACAGACAGTTTTCATGTCAGTGGCAGTTATTGGGGTGGCAAGCCGTATTTGCCAAAGGACTTTGAGTTACCAAAAGCTCCACAAGGCAACGAATACCGCTTTATCGGACAGCTTAATTTTGCTGATTTTGCTGACATATCCATGCCAGTTGCCATGCCAAAATCAGGAGTGCTGTCGTTATTTTATCTAGAGTATGCTCCCGATTGGCAAATGGGCGATAACGAACCATTTTGGCAAGATGACGGCTTTATCAGAGCATTTTATTTTGCTGACACCGCCGATTTTGTGGTGCATGATGACAAAGATACAGGTACGCCCGCCAAAGGCATTATTTTTAAATTGGGTGTGGATTTGCCATGCAATCGCTACTTTGATGTGAATTATCCGCCTGATATGGGTAATTTTTATGACGCATTTTATGATGGTTTTGATGATTTGCCCGACCATATTTTTGGCTATCCGACCAATAACAGTTTGGGCTATGACCCCACCCCACAAGATGGCGAATGGCTACCCCTTATTAGTTTACAATCACACAATGAGCTAAATTGGTGCTGGCATGATGGCGACCATTTGATGGTGTTTATAGAAAAATCCGCCCTTGTCAAGGGTGATTTTAGCAATTTAAAAACAGATGCAGGTTAATATGTACAAATTCATCGCCTATATTCCCGAATCTGACTTAGAAAAGGTCAAAACCGCCCTATTTAATGCAGGGGCGGGGCAGTTTGATGGATACAGTCATTGTTCTTGGCAGACGCTTGGCGTGGGGCAGTTTAAACCCTTAAAAGGAGCAAATCCCGCTATTGGGCAGATTGACAAGACAGAATACGTCAGCGAATGGCGGGTTGAGACCATTGTCCCTGATGATAAGCTCATGGACGTGGTGCGTGCCTATAAGTCCGCCCACCCCTATGAAGTGCCTGCCTATGATGTGTATCAAATGGTGGGTGTGGATTTTTAAAACCCAAAACCATTTCTTAAAACTGACATAGGCTTGACGTTTAATTCTCACTTCATCGTTTGTTGCCTTTGTTACATAAACGCCATAGGCTAACACAGTAGAACCTACCACTTTATGTCAAGGCTTGGTTTTTACCTTGATAAATATTCATGGCTGAACATACTTTTTAGTGAGATTTTAAAACGCTGTTAAAATCCCAAATAAAAAAATCCCCAAATCAGGGGAGATTTGGGGGCTAAACTGGAAATACCAGTTAAAAATGGCGCAGCGGACGGGACTCGAACCCGCGACCCCCGGCGTGACCGCTGACCCTCTGCTTGTAAGGCAGATGCTCTACCAACTGAGCTAACCACCCAATCGCCAGATTATCATCAATCTTGGCTGTTGTGGTGCGTATTATATAGGATTTTAAAACTAAGTCAAGTACTTTTTTAAAAAAATTTAAAAAAATTTTTAAAGCCATTAAAACGCATCTCTGCCCCCAGACTTTTTGATTAAAGCTGACTGCCTTGCTCGGTAAATTTCTCTTTCATCTCCTCCATGCCACGAGCATACTCACGCACGTTTTGGGTGATTTTCATGGAACAAAATTTAGGGCCACACATAGAACAAAAGTGAGCCGATTTATGGGCTTCTTTTGGCATTGTCTCATCGTGCATGGAACGTGCCGTATCAGGGTCAAGAGACAAGTTAAACTGGTCTTCCCAACGAAACTCAAAACGAGCCTTAGACAGGGCATTATCTCGCACTTGGGCGGACGGGTGTCCTTTGGCAAGGTCGGCAGCGTGGGCAGCGATTTTATAGGTGATGATGCCGTCTTTGACATCTTTTTTATTGGGCAGACCCAAATGCTCTTTTGGCGTAACATAACACAGCATTGCCGTGCCATACCAGCCAATCATCGCCGCCCCAATCGCTGATGTGATGTGGTCATAAGCAGGAGCAATGTCAGTTACCAGTGGCCCTAGCGTATAAAATGGGGCTTCACCACAATGTTCTAGCTGTAAATCCATATTTTCTTTAATCATGTGCATCGGCACATGACCTGGCCCCTCTATCATCACTTGTACATCGTGCTGCCACGCACGGTGTGTCAGCTCGCCTAAGGTTTTAAGCTCGCTAAATTGAGCCTCGTCATTGGCATCTTGAATGCAGCCCGGTCTTAGTCCATCGCCTAGACTAAACGAGACATCATAAGCTTTGGCAATCTCACAAATCTCATCAAAATGCTCATAAATAAAGTTTTCTTTATGATGAGCCAGACACCACTGAGCCATAATAGAGCCACCCCGAGAGACGATGCCCGTCAAGCGATTAGCGGTCAGTGGCACATAGCGAAGCAATACACCTGCGTGAATGGTAAAATAATCCACGCCTTGCTCGGCTTGCTCAATGAGCGTATCTTTAAAAATCTCCCACGTCAAATCTTCCGCCACGCCACCTACCTTCTCTAACGCTTGATAAATCGGCACTGTGCCAATCGGGACAGGCGAATTACGGATAATCCATTCTCGTGTTTCGTGGATATTTTTACCTGTGGATAAATCCATAATCGTATCCGCCCCCCAACGGGTTGCCCACGTCATTTTGGCAACTTCTTCATCAATGGACGAGCCAAGTGCCGAATTGCCAATATTGGCGTTAATTTTCACCAAAAAATTTCGCCCAATAATCATCGGCTCACATTCGGGATGATTGATGTTACAGGGGATAATCGCTCGCCCCATCGCCACCTCTTGACGCACAAATTCGGGGGTAATTTCACGCAAATTATTCGCCCCAAAATTTTCGCCCTTATGCTGACGAGTGTCCACCCCTGCACGCTGTTTTTGGTTTTCTCTGATGGCGATATACTCCATCTCGGGGGTAATGATGCCTTGGCGAGCGTAATGTAATTGAGTTACGTTTCGCCCTGCTTTGGCACGGCGTGGTTTAGAAATGTGAGTAAAACGAATGTCTGCCGTACGAATGTCGTTAAGCCGCACCCGACCAAACTCCGATGTCAAGCCGTCCAACACTTCGCTGTCATCTCGCTCGGCTATCCATTTTTCACGCAGTTTGGGCAAGCCTTGATTTAAATCAATCTTAACCGCAGGGTCGGTATAAACGCCAGAAGTATCATAGACCAAAATCGGCTCGTTTTTTTCAATGCCATCTTTGGCAAGCCCTGTGGGCGTGTCGGTCAAACTAATCTCACGAAACGGCACACGAATATCAGGACGTGAACCCTGTACATAAATTTTACGAGACGCTGGCAAAATGCGGGTCAAATCACGGGCATCTTGCTCGTGCTGGTTAATGATGTCAGTGGGGGTATTGGCGGTTTGGCTCATCATAAAATCCTTAAAATGACTAAAAACAAACCAAGTCATCAAAAATCTTATGATAAATGGGGATTATTGATATTTATAAGATGTGTACCACGCACCATTTAAATGAGATATTTAAATAAATATCAATAAGTTATCAGACTTTAAATAACTTGATTTCCTACGACAGTACGAACTGTATCAGGTTCAACGGTATCTGCCTGCAACGTAAGTAAGGCAATCTCAGCGACTGATTGGTCGCACTCCGTCAAGTTAGGGATATTATAACTAAATTAGATAAAGAGACAAAATATTTTGTGAATTTTTATCGGACCTGACGTAGATTAGCAATCATGTTATACTACAAAAATGAAGCTAACTCGTTGTAAACTAAATAAAAAAGTACAGCTTAAACTGCAACTGCTTGAATTTTTTTGCAGAAGTTACTGCCAGAACATCAAGATTTGCTTGGCATTCAGTACAATTCAGCCCTACTATTTTATCATAAACTACGCCTTATCATAGAGTATCATCTTCGTCTTGAAGCTCAAACACTTTTTGACGGTGAGATAGAGCTTGATGAAAGCTACTTTGGTGGAAGACGCAAAGGCAAGCATGGTCGTGGTGCTGGTGGTAAAATAGCTGTATTTAGTCTTTTAAAGCGTCATGGTAGGGTTTATGCTGTTGTGGTAAAAGACACCAAAACAGACACACTTATGCCCATCATTACAAGTAAAGTCAAACTACACAGACACTTACCCAAGTTATAATGCACTTGATGTCAATGCTTTTAAGCATTTTAGGATTAACCATTCAAAAGAATTTGCCCAAAATCACAATCACATCAATGGCATAAAAAACTTTTGGTCTCAATCTAAACGCATTCTTAGAAAATACAATGGTATTGACAAAAAGCATTTTCATTTATTTTTAAAAGAATGTGAGTTTAGACTTAACCACACCATCACAAAAGGTAAAAACTTTGAGAAAATGGTGTGGGATTTAGGGTTTATCTATGTCAGTCCCTTAGATTTTTATTATAGACTGGGTGAATGGTGATGATTTTTTGGATTGTTTATTTTCAATGCTTGTGCCGAATTTGACAAAAATACCCTTGCTTATCGCCATACTGGCACGCACAAGACACAAATTCGCCACATTCCACATGAACGCTTTCAATCGCCAACCAAACCGCTGACATACTTTCTTTCAGAGCAAGGCGATACTACCTGCTAAAAAATTATTAGATGGCTATTTTAGAGTATAAATAAAACACATACTATACCCCCCCAAAAAACATCCCCCTCCATCATTCCGACAGAGGGGGTCTTAAATAAGGTGCTGACGA
>JAUMUJ010000047.1 GCA_030530785.1 Moraxella sp.
TCAGTTGGTTAGAGCACCACCTTGACATGGTGGGGGTCGTTGGTTCGAATCCGATTACGCCTACCACATTTAAACCCCTTGAAATCAATAGTTTCAAGGGGTTTTGCTTTGCCTTATTAAATCTGCTTACAAAATAAAATCTGTTTATTTTGTGCATTTTGGGCAAAAAATGCGTAAAATAAACGAAAATTTACGCCAAGATTTACGCCAAAATGAAACTACCAAAACCACGAAAAAGGGGCGATAGCTACCGCATTGAAATTATGTTGGACGGCAAACGCTACTCCGCCACACGAGACACCGCCCAAGAATGCACAAAGTGGGCAAGTCAAAAACTGCTTGAACACAAAGCAGGACTACTACAAAAAGACGAACCAGCCAAGCCCCATGCCCTACCCTTTGCCGACCTACTCACACTCTATCATGACAAGGTGGGTAAATTCAAGCCGTCCGCACGCACGGAAATCATGTACATCAAGGCTTTTACAAGGGACTTCCCCACCCTTGCCGAAATGCCCATCAGCGACATTACCGCCAAAGACTTGACGAATTGGCGAAACAAACGGCTTGAAAGCGTATCAGCAGGAACAGTAAGGCGTGAAATTGCCTATTTTTCATCTGTGATGAGTTATGCAGTGCGTGAATTGTTCGCCATTGCTGAAAACCCATTTAACAGCCTTGCCAAGCCGTCCATGCCCAAAGCAAGAAACAGACGGATAAGCGATAGCGACATACAAGCGGTGCTGACGGCAGGGAATTATCAGCAAGGGCAAACACCCACCCAAACCCAACAATATGTAGCATGGGCGTTTTTGTTCGCCATACACACCGCCATGCGTAGGGGCGAGATTTTGGGTATTCACAAGGCGGACATCAAAGACGGCTATATCCATTTGCCAAAGACCAAAAATGGCGACAGTCGCAATGTGCCATTAACACCATTCGCCAAAGAAATGATAAACTGGATAAGCCACGACCATGACAAACTTATCCCCTTTGATGAAAATGCCTTTAAAAAGTCATGGCAAAGGGTGCAGAAAAAGGCAAATCTTGATGATTTAAACTTCCACGATACACGGCATGAAGCCATCAGCCGATTTGTTAAAGATTTGGGCTTGCCTGTGGAAACATTGGCGAAAGTAACAGGGCATAAGGACATCAAAACCCTTGTAAACACTTATTATAACCCTACCATTGATGAATTGGTGGATTTGTTTGGCAAATAAAAAGCCCTTACCATACGGTAGGGGCTTTGGGGTTTATACCGCCTTTGGTGGACATAACAGCAGATTGTCCGCATAATACGCCATTTCTAGGTTTTTTGTAATGGGGTGCTGTTTGTTGGTTTTGATGTCGTCTGACAACAACAAAAACAAATCTCTGGTGTTGTCCTTAATGTCGTATTTTAGCAGGGTCAAATAACTACTAAATTGTTCGCCCCGATGGTAATTGGCGGTGAACAAAAACGGCAGATATTCGTTTTTGATGTGGTTCATCAATATGGCGGTCTTGGAAAACTGCTCGGCTAGTCTTTCTAGGGTGGCGTGAGAGAGTTGGGGCTTGGTTAAACCATTCAACATCAGACCATGCACATAGGCAACCGCCTTTGGCAAATCATGTAATGCGATTTCGTCAATATGTTCAACACCCATATACTGATGTACCAGACGGTAGCCTTCATCGTGCATTAGCCCATATTTGGCAACTAGGGCGGTTACCGCTTGACGAAGTGGGGTGCGGTCGGCGGCGGTGGTCTTTTGGGTATATGAGCCAGTTTTACGGATAGAGGGTAGGACTTCATCAAAGACCCAGTTTTGGAATTTTACCGCTTCGGCTTTATTGGAACGGAAAATCACACGGTATAGGTTGGGTTCGTTGATAAAAGTGATTTCTTGTGTGCCGCCTTTGGTGGGGGTGTAGATTTTTTCTACACCCTTTTCATCCAACTTGGCAATAGTATCACGCCCATTTTTAATTGCCAAAATTGCTGATACATCTGGCAAGCAAAAATAAATTTCACCTTGTGGGTTAGTGGCGGTACGGACGGTTTGGGCTTCAAAAGTGAAGTTGATGATTTGATTGTTCATTGCTGAACTCCTGTAAGTTTAGCTGATAAATGCCACATAGGGTGGCGGGCTTCAACTACCGCTTACAGACGGCGGAACTTATTTCCCAAAGGGTGTTGTATTAGGTTCTCTCGACCCGCCATAACTGGCAAGATGGATTTATGCGTGGGATTTGTAAACGCAAGGCATAAAAAAAACCGCTAGGCTGTCGGGTGCGGATAACCGCTGTAAGTTTGGTAGTACAAATATGCTACCATAACTCCATAGCCTTGTAAAGATTTTTTAATAAAAAAAGCGATGATGACACTTTGTCAAAATCACTTTAAAAAACGCCAAGTTTAGGGCGATAGGACTTACAGGATTGGCGTACCGCTACTAGGCAACGGCGAACATTTCTGTTCTCCCACAAGCCCTATCATAATGAACTGGTGTATATTTTACATACATCAGTTTTTTGGGTGGGGTATATTTTAGATACCCCATAATTTTGTAGGGTTGTTGCAATAAAAAAACCGCTTTTTGGGCGGTGTTATTGCCCTAGTAAGTTCAGAACGCCAATTCTGACCTTATCTGTTTTGATAAGGTAGTCATATCATAGCCCATTCCCTACCCCTTGTCAATAAAAAAGCCCATATTTTTTAGCAAATATGAGCTTTTTTTTGAGAAAAATGCTTGCATTATATCTACTATGTGATATAATAAGCAACATCAAGCAAGGGTGCGGACACACCCAAACTTGATAGGTTACCGCCACCGACCTGTGTGAGTGGTGGCTAACTTGGAGATGACAATGAATACACTGCTTAAAGTCGTTATCATTGTAACCCTGTTGTTAGTTAGCTTACCAGCCTACTAATGACAGCACCTAAGGGTAACGCCACAAGTGAGACCTACGGTGGGGGCGATGGAAACTAGCCCCATCTCCTTAATTCTTATTATACCCCAATCGTGGAGAATGTCAAATGTCAAAATACAGTAATACCGAATACTCAAAACGAGCCAAAGCCAATTACCGTGCCAAATCACTCAAACAAATGAGCCTAAATTTTAGCCATAATGAACAGGCAATCTATGATGACCTACAAGCCTTGACCGCCCATTACGGCACAGCGAGTGGAGCAATTAAGGCGGCGATTGTGGCTCACGCCAAGACAATCAAGGGGGAATAGCCTATCATTTGCCCCTTTGTCAATCCCCTAATTCTTTCTTGGTCTGCCCTTTTTGCCCTTATCGCCACTTAGTAGGTGCAAGGCGTGTAGGCGTGCATACATCTTTTTGCCCTCCGTGCCTTGTGCGATGGTGGCAAGTTTGGTGGTGATGGTGGATTTGGATAGCCCTGTTTTGTCTGATAGCCAACTGGCTGAAACGGTATCGGGTTCATCGCTTTTAATCGCCACCACCCGCCCCCCCTGCCACCACATCACCAATAAATAAGCGTGGTGGGGTGTCGGATAATATCTCAATGCTATATCGGTTCATTTACTGCTCCCATGCCAATCAATAAACTCATCGCCATTATTAAATACAGGCGAGCTCATGTCTAGCCCATCTGGGTCATACAGTCTTAAACGCATTGCCACTCTTAGGGCTTGGTTATGGGCAGTTTTGTTTTCATTCTCAAGCATGATAAGTGCCCCTGCACAAAATTGATGGCCTTCTTGATGGGTAAAACCATTGCCATCATCTTTTAAATAATCATGCGTTTTATGGCAGGGGAAACAACCACCATCAAGCAAGTTTTCATAGATTTCCATTGCTCTTTTTTCGCCAAGCCAGCCCTGTTGATGTGGCTTATCATTGCGAAAAGGACAATCTTTGCAAGGTCTTTTAAGTTCAAATTTCATACTTTACTCCTTTGGTGTCTTTGGTAACTCATCATTAACATCAATCCACCCACGATTTAAATTATGCTCTTGCAAAGCAATAATAATGTTTTGTTTTAGCATATCAAAAACAAAAGCATTGGCTTCACGACTTGGCTTGACAAACACCACAAAGTCATCAACCACATTCATGATTTGCTTTTCAATGTGGTTAATATCAATGATTTCTTTTTCATCATGAATGTGATATTTTACCAAATCAATAGCGTGGGAATACGCCCTGATTTTTGTTTCAAAAATGCGTTTTGATAAATCATCATCACATTCTTGGTAAGCTGATTTGGCTTGATTGACTTCTTTTATCAGCCCATCAATGAGAGTTTGTTTACTCATTTTTATTCTCCAATTCGTTTGTTTCATAAATTCCCCAACCTGCACTTATCGCCTTACCATCAATAAATGCTTGTTGAGCTTGGGAAAAAATGGCTTTCTTTTCGTCATCGGATAGCTTTTGCATATCAAAGACAATGGAGAAATAATCATTCATTTTCACTCTCCAATACCACTTCGCCATTCACAAAATCAATGATTATCTTACCTGTTTTGGGGTCGAAGGGGACGGCAAATCTATGTACTCCTGCCCAGTTGTTGAACCAATCATTTTCTATGCTCGTGATAAGTTCTTTTTTGTGTCTTGACATTAAGATTTTTTCTCTATCCCCAGCATAACAAGGAACACAAGCCCAACCACTATCAAACATCGCCTCAATAATCTCTCTCGGTTCTTTACGCTTTGGCGGTGGCTCAAATGCTACATTTGGGAATGTTGCCGATAACCATTCATAATTTTTTTGAGTTGCATGATAAATGACAGGTATCGGTGCATTTACTGCAAATCTACCATCTTTTGTTGTAAAGATGGCGGTGTCATCAATAGCGACTTTAAGGCAATAAGGGTCATTGGCAATAATAGATGTGCCAACGATTTTCCCAATTTTATTGCTGATATTTGGATAATAAACCAAATCGCCAACCTTAAATTTAACTTTTTCACTCATAACTACCCCCACTTAATTTAATTAATGCCTTTGCGTGTGCAATGGCGTTTTCTTTGGTTAGATGAAGCATACCTACGTTCATCCATCTAATATCCGTGCCAATATCTGTGGCAACAGACCCCCAAAAGGATTTATAATACAAATGGGGGTCTGTTGTGTCTGCCAAATAATAAACATCACCACGCTCCATATTTCCGATGTGGGGCTTTGGAAAACTTACATCACCAATCTTAATCATTTCTTGCGTTAATGAATTACTCATAACAAATTCCTTAAATTAAATGGACGGCTTATTTTAAGTTTATGCGTTTTCTTAAAATAAGCCTTAAAAAGATGGCAAGGCGGTCAGAAGCCTGACCCTGCACACGGTAAGAACCCCCACCGCTCACGCTTGACCTTGCCGAAAGCTATTTACACACCAAACTTTTCAAAATAAAAACGCTTGGCAACTTTTGTGATTTCTTGATTGACTAGCTTTTTCTCAAAACCTTTGGTCTCAATAATATCACTTTCTTCTTTATGGACATCATTCACAACCCAACGAATAAAATCGCCAATATGCTTAACATCAGTAGGGATTTGCATTTCGTTCATATAGTCAATGCCTTGTTGCAAGCGATTTTCTGTAACCGTTTGCTTTACAAACTCACGCACATCTTTAATCATAACGCTATCAACGGTAGGTAGCAATTTAACTTTGCTCGCTGAGTGCTTTTCGCCTTTGACTTTAAAGCGATACACTTTATTATCGTAATAAGCCGTGAATACAGCACCCTCGCCAATACCACTCACACCGTGAAACTTCCCAACAGGGCATTCATTTTCAATCGCTAGGGCAATTTCTTGCAACTGTGGAATGTATTCATCTGCACGGTTTAGGTCAATGCTAACCCAATGATGTGGGAACTGAAGAATTGAATAGATATTATGTTCGTCTAATTCAAACAAGCAATAATCACCCCTCCAAAAACCCATACTTGTGAGTGGTTTCCCATCTTTAAACGCAACGGTATCAAACACATAAAATGCTTTTGCTGTTTGTGATACGGCTACATTCTTTTGGATATTTTCTCCTGCAAACTCGCCATACACCACGATTTTATCTGCGTCTTTGCAAAGGGAAAATAGAAATTCTGCAAGTTCACGCCATACATCGCTACGCTCTGCAACCCACTTATCAAAACCGTTATTATCGCTTTCAGGACTTAATACACGGTTGCGTGATTGCGTACGGATAGTACCGTCTTTGAACAGAATTACACCGCCATTTGTACCGTGAATTTTCACAGTTTGCATAAAGTTAATGGTCGGCAATGGCTTGGTCTTGTCATAGATTGCTTTACCGTCATCTTTACCTGCGTATTGGCTACGCCCGGATAGTTTTTTAACAATATGGCGGTATTGTTCAATACTTGGGAATTTTTCAAACATAATTTTCTCCAAAATCAAAAAGGCACATCTTCATCAGGAACTCGCCCACCTTGCCCCATCGGCGGTGTTGGTGGCGTGATGGGCTGTGGTGCTGACTGCATGGGCTGATACAGTGATGATGTCATGCCGATGGGTCTTTGTTGTCCCTGTGGCGGTGTGTTGCCCCATTGCCCGCCCTGTCCTTGTGGTATTTGCCCATAGCTTTGCAGATAGGCGTTTTGGGCTTGTGGGGCTTGTGTTTGAGTGCTGTTTTGACCACCGCCAAGCATTTACATGGATTGGGCTTTGATTTCGGTGGTGTACCGTTCAATGCCCTGTTGGTCTGTCCATTTGCGGGTGTGCAAACTGCCTTCAATATACACCAAAGTGCCTTTTTTAAGATACTGCCCTGCAATCTCGGCTAGGCGATTGTAGAGCGTTACTTTGTGCCATTCGGTCTGCTCTTTTTGTTCGCCTGTCTGCTTGTCTGTCCAACGCTCACTTGTGGCGATGGATAGATTGGCAACTTGACTGCCGTTATCAAATTGGCGGATTTGGGGGTCGCCACCTAAACGACCTATGATGATGGCTTTATTGATATTACTCATGGTTTAGCTCCTTAATGGCTTGGGTTAAAATCTCATTAGCGCGCATAACATCACGCTCTAATGCTTCAATATCCACATCACTGCGATTGATGCGAATAATCTTGATTTGCAAATGGCTTGGCATTCGTGGGTCAAAGCTGACAAAATCGCACCAATCACGCCCCGTACACGCCAACTGCCACGCTATCTGTGGTAAGTAGTCGTTTGGCACCTGCCCTGTCAGCAGGGTGTTGGTGTGGGTGGCGGTTTCGGGGCATTTAATCTCAATTAAACCATCATCACCCACAAGACCATCAGGGCTTGCCCCGCTCATTGGGATAGATGGGTGGTCTATCAAGCCCACTTCCACCACCGTGCAAAAAGTGGCAAGCTCATAGGCTTGGCGTGCCAACGGTTCACACTGGATGCCCCAATCCATTGCCTTGTTTTTGGCTGTCGGGGTAGGCTCACCCGACAATCGCTCTGCCAAAATCTTTGTCAAAGTATCATTGAGACACTTACCCGCCTTTGGCTTGGCGGATAAGTCTTTGATACGACTTGCGGTGATTTTGCCCACTCGGGCGGTGTACCAGCCTTCTGTGCGTTGTTCCATTATTGCACTCCCGCCAAAAACGCCTTAAAGCCATCAAAGTCTGATTGAGATAGGTCTTTTAATTTAAGCCGTTTTTGGTTCAAGTCATTGATGACAAAGGCTCGCCCCTGCTCGGACAGATTGCCAATAATACCCATAAGCTCGTCATATTGGGCTTGGCTAATCGGCTCGGCAAAGGCTTGGCTGATGTCTCTTGCGTATTTGACACCGTCAAAATTGCCAAGATACACATCACTTGCCACGCCAACGGCTTTAAATGCCACGCTTAAAGCGTCTGTTACCGCCATCTTATAGCCATCATCATTGGATTGTAAGCCGTTTTTGTTGCTTTCAATGATTTCTGAGCCACCGATACCGCTAAATTCTTGCCCCCATTCGCCATCAATTTTGGTTTTGACGGCAACTTCGGCAAAACACATTACCGAGCCGTTGGGGTGTGGCTCTCTCCAAGTACGTACAATGCGATAAGTCCAGCCGTGTCCAACTTGCCCAAAGGCTTGGGTCATCGCCATCAGTCGCCATTGGGGGTTGATGTCGGATTTGCCTTTTAGTTTGCCAAATTTAATTTCTTTTAGAAATTGTGGAGGAACTTGCTTGACTTTGTTCCAAGTTTCAAGATTTTTACACATTTTCGATGTCCTAAAAAAAATAAAGGGTGCAAGGCGGGGCGGTCTAAGGTATGAAAATAACCGCCGTTCGGTAGCTACTCCTAGCCTTGCAAAAAGGGTTGATATTAAAATGGTGGGTTTTTCAATTCCTCGTCTGTCATCTCTACATGATGACGGTAGGCTTCATATTCTGCCTGTTCTAGCTCTGCCATCTCATCGGCAGAATATTGGCTTTCTAGCCAATCTTGATAATCACGTTCATTCATGACGTTCCTCCATCATTTCAATTAAAACTGCATCGCTTGGGCTGATGTAGGTTTGGTTGTAGGTGGGGTCTTGGCTGTATCTGATACTGTCTGATACGCCCTGCTCTGCCATACCAAACACAGATGAGATAAACACGGATAAAAGAGCGGTAAACAGCACCGCTCCGATGATTTTTTCAAATGTTTTCATGTCTTTTTTCCTCTTAATATCCAAAAGCTGATAGCTGAGCTTCGCACTTGGCTTCTGCGATTTGTGCTTGCATAACACTGTAAGCCTGTTTATTGCCCTCATCAAAGATGAAATCCTTGATGATTTGATTGATGATGGCTTTATCATCATCACAGGGTGTCCATGATAAGCCTGCGGTGTCTGTTTCGGTAATGTGCCATGTGATGTTAAAGACCTTATCAATCTCAGCATCATCTGCATATACCCGATAACCGTCCTCATAGTGGGCAGGGCTGTATTCAATGTGGCAATCAAAGTTAAAAGCGATGAGAGCATACAACTCATCATCTGCATCTAATGCGACATACAGCTCTCCCCTTTTGTCAGCTAAGCTAAGCCAGTTATCAGCATAATCAATGAGACCAAAAACTTTTAAAATGGTGGGGTGCATGGCTTTCTCCTTATCTAAAAAGTTAATCCGACATTGCCAGCGTCGTGAACCACTGGCAATAGCTGATTAGCTTGCATTAGATTTCAAAATCTAATTAGTTCGCTCCGTTATCTAGCACGGTGGCGTGGCTTTTGCTTAACCGCATTAGATGACAAGTATCTAATACAGTCTAAGCTCCGTGATTTTCCCCGCACGGTGGGGCTTCCAGTGTGTTAAAGAGTGAGTAAGCAGTCGTCTTGCTTAATATGGGGATATATTAACTTATGTTAGCATTAAATGCAAGTAAAAGTTAGTAAAAATATTAACTTTTTTACTAACTAATTGATTTAAAAGTAAATTTATTTCTTTGAAAATACTAACTAAAAATGCTATAATATGCACATCAAGTGAAAGGCGGTTGTTCCTTATCGCATAGATAACTTAGAAATGCACTGTCGGAGTAGCTTGGTAAACCCACAAAAGCTGATGTGAGTGGGTTGTTAGCGGGGTGGAGCAGTGGTAGCTCGCTTGGTTCATAACCATAAGGTCGGCGGTTCAAGTCCGCCCCCTGCTACCATTTTTATGACTGGCGTTTTCGCCAGAACAGGTAGGCTTATAGTTAGCCTTTAATTGGCGACCAATATTCCCATGATGTAATGGGTAGCATAACCACCTTGTAAGTGGTTCATCTAGGTTTAAATTCTAGTGGGAATGCCATCATCTGCCCCTTGTCATGGGGTTTTTTAGGCAATAAAAAGCCCCGCTAGAAAACGGGGCAAGGGAAAAATATGGGTAATTTATCTTGGGTTATTGCGATTTATGGTCTAGTCTGTTATTTTAGCGGTTATATCTTTGGCAAATGGACTGTTAAAAGACGATTAAAACAAGCATTACAAGAATTTCAAAATGTTGCATTGTGTGATGATGTTAAGCTACCTGAACATTACCAAGTAGTATTTACTGAGTGCGGTAAGTTATATATTATCACAGATACCGACCCAAAAGGAAGCTAATCAATACTGCGATGATAGGCATAAGTATGCCTGCAAAAAACCACTTTGGGTCTTTAATAATGGGGTCTAGGATTTTATGTACCAGTTTTGAAGTCCAATGTCTGTTCCAAAATACTTACTCAAACCTACCTAAATAGATTTGACGATAATTTCCTA
>JAUMUJ010000007.1 GCA_030530785.1 Moraxella sp.
CTCCCTTGGTAAGGGAGAGGTCACGAGTTCAATTCTCGTCAAGAGCTCCATATTTTTAGACCCCGAAACTTATAAGTTTTGGGGTTTATTTTTTAAAAATCATAATGATGACAGCCACCAAATAACCATGTGTTTGATTAAGCAATAAAAATTGACAAAATACGATGAAGTGAATTGACTTGATGATGGTATTTTTTTAAAAAATGTTGGCTATGGTAAATAATTTTTTGAATTTGTATGAATTTTCAGTTATTATAACAAAGTAGTTTTAGGCAGATTTTGTCTGTAAGATCAGCGTCTAGGCACTTGATAATTAATATCAAGCACTGACGACTTTTATCGTTAAAAGGAAAAAGCCATGTCTCAAATGTTAGCCGAATACAGAGCCCACGTTGCCGAGCGTGAAGCGTTGGGTGTACCCCCACAGCCATTAACTGATGCACAGACGGCGGATTTGGTGGAGTTATTAAAAAACCCACCTGCTGGCGAAGAAGATTATTTGGTGGATTTATTAGAAAACCGTGTGCCAGCAGGGGTTGACCAAGCTGCCTATGTTAAAGCTGCTTTTTTAAATGCCATTGTGAAAGGCGAGGTGATTTCTCCGCTTGTGAGCAAAGAGCGTGCGGTGTATTTGTTAGGCACGATGTTGGGTGGTTACAATGTTGCCCCACTCATTGAGCTACTGGACGATGGTGAGCTTGGTGGATTGGCAAGCGAAGCACTTAAAAAGACGCTTTTGGTATTTGATGCGTTCCATGACGTGGAAGAAAAAGCCAAAGCGGGCAATGCTAATGCCAAAGCGGTATTGCAATCATGGGCAGATGCAGAGTGGTTTACCAGCCGTCCTGATGTGCCTAGCGAGATGACCATCACCGTCTTTAAGGTAACGGGCGAGACCAATACAGATGACCTATCGCCCGCCCAAGATGCGTGGAGCCGTCCTGACATTCCATTGCACGCCAATGCCATGCTAAAAAACACCCGTGATGGCATTAACCCTGAAAAAGCAGGTGAAGTTGGGCCTTTGAGCCAAATCAAAGAGTTGATTGCTCGTGGTAATCAGGTTGCCTATGTGGGCGATGTTGTGGGTACGGGTTCTAGTCGTAAATCAGCCACCAACTCGGTGTTATGGTTCTTTGGTGATGACATTCCACACATTCCCAATAAGCGTGATGGCGGTGTGTGTCTTGGTGGTAAAATCGCTCCAATTTTCTTTAATACGATGGAAGACGCAGGGGCATTACCTGTTGAGATTGATGTTACTGGCATGAACATGGGTGATGAAATTACCCTAAAAATTGACCACGCCACTGCCACCGTTACTGCATTCAAAGACGGTGTACAAATTGCCCAAAGTCAGCTAAAAACCCCTGTGCTACTAGATGAAGTGCGAGCGGGCGGTCGCATTAACCTTATCATCGGTCGCAACTTGACAGGTAAGGCTCGTGAAGCGTTGGGTCTTGCTCCATCTACCTTATTCCGCACCCCAGAGCAACCTGCCGACACAGGTAAAGGCTTTACTTTGGCTCAAAAAATGGTCGGTCGTGCTTGTGGTCTGCCAGAAGGTCAAGGCATTCGCCCTGGCACTTACTGTGAGCCTAAGATGACCACCGTCGGCTCACAAGACACCACAGGCCCGATGACCCGTGATGAACTAAAAGACTTGGCGTGTTTGGGTTTTTCTGCCGATTTGGTCATGCAGTCATTTTGCCATACTGCCGCCTATCCTAAGCCGATTGATGTGGTAACTCACCATACTTTGCCCGATTTTATCATGAATCGTGGTGGCGTTAGCTTGCGACCAGGGGATGGTGTGATACACTCATGGCTTAACCGTATGCTACTGCCTGATACGGTGGGTACAGGTGGTGACAGCCATACTCGTTTCCCGATTGGTATTTCATTCCCCGCAGGTTCAGGTCTTGTGGCATTTGCTGCGGCCACAGGAGTTATGCCACTGGATATGCCTGAGTCTGTGCTTGTTAAATTTAAAGGCAAAATGCAACCTGGCATCACGCTTCGGGACTTGGTACACGCCATTCCTTACTATGCTATCCAAGCGGGCGATTTGACCGTTGAGAAAAAAGGCAAGAAAAACATTTTCTCGGGTCGCATCCTAGAAATTGACTTGACCGAGATGGAAAATGATTTGACCGTTGAGCAAGCCTTTGAGTTGTCTGATGCATCTGCTGAGCGTTCAGCAGCAGGTTGTGCGATTACTGTATCAGAAGAAAAAGTCGCTGAATACCTACGCTCCAACATTGTCATGCTAAAATGGATGATTAGTGAAGGTTATGGGGATGCTCGCACATTGGCTCGCCGTGCTGAAAATATGCAAAAATGGCTAGACAACCCAAGTCTATTAAAAGCAGACCCAGACGCTGAATATGCCAAAGTGTATGAGATTGATCTTGCTGACATCAAAGAGCCAATCTTGTGCTGTCCAAATGACCCTGATGATGCCAAACTGTTGTCAGAAGTGGCGGGCGATAAGATTGATGAAGTGTTTATCGGTTCTTGCATGACCAACATCGGGCATTTTCGTGCCGCAGGTAAACTGCTGTCAGAAGTACCCGCAGGCAGTTTGACCACTCGTTTGTGGATTGCACCGCCCACCAAGATGGACGAACGCCAACTGATGGACGAAGGTTATTACAACACTTACGCCCAAGCGGGGGCAAGAACCGAAATGCCAGGTTGTTCTTTGTGCATGGGTAACCAAGCTCGTATCGCACCGAACTCAACCGCCGTTTCTACATCTACCCGCAACTTCCCGAACCGCTTGGGTCAAGGGGCAAACGTGTATTTGGCGTCTGCTGAGCTTGCGTCTGTGGCATCTGTACTTGGTAAACTGCCAACCGTTGATGAGTACATGGCATACGCAGGTAAGTTGTCTAGCATGGAAGCCGAAGTTTATAACTACTTAAACTTTGACCAAATGGCTGAGTACGCCGAAAAATCAGACAAAATCAGCGTGGCACAACTTGCTTAATCTAGTCTGATTAAAAACACCGTCAATATTGGCGGTGTTTTTGATTTAATGAAATAAAAGCCTTGTCAAATTTTCCCTGTGTGTTATAATTGCCCGCTTTTTGGAGAATTTGCCAAAAGCGTTGCCGTGCAAGCGGTTGAATTGCTCTGTTTTATCCTTATAAAGGTAATAGGGTGATTACTCTTGCAAAACTGGTGTGCAATGGGTGGTTTTAACTTTCTTTTTACCAAGCCCACTGAACCACACGCCGAACGTCATGACCTTGTTAAACCCAAATTATAATTGGGTTTGGGTTTAGGAATTTATTGAATAAATTCATAGGTTTGTCTTTTAACCCTTATCTGAGATGGTAATCCGATATGAGCGTTCATTCTGTAAATCATGCCCCCGTAACCCCCAAAGACGGTGCAACTAACGACTACTATTTGACCCGCCAAAACCAAATGGAGTCAAATGTCCGCAGTTATCCCCGCAAACTTCCCCTAGCCATTGCCAAAGCACAAGGGTGCTGGGTAACAGACGTAGAAGGTAACGAATACCTTGACTGTCTGGCAGGAGCTGGCACGCTTGCACTGGGGCATAATCACCCTGCCACCATCAATGCCATCAAAGACGTGTTAGACAGCGGTCTGCCACTGCATACCCTTGATATTACCACGCCGATTAAAGACGCATTTACCGAAAAACTCTTGTCATTTTTCCCAAAAGATTTTGTGCTACAATTTTGTGGTCCAACAGGAGCGGACGGCACAGAAGCCGCCATCAAACTTGCCAAAACCTATACAGGGCGTGATAACGTCATCGCTTTTTCGGGCGGTTATCACGGCATGACGCATGGCTCGCTTGCCATGACAGGCAATCTGTCTGCCAAAGAAAAAGTCGGCAATCTCATGGCAGGTGTGCAGTTCATGCCCTATCCGCACGAGTATCGTTGCCCGCTGGGGCTTGGCGGTGAAGCGGGCGTGGATGCTTTGACCTACTATTTTGAAAACTTCATTGAAGATGTAGAAAGTGGTGTGGTCAAGCCTGCTGCCGTGATTTTAGAAGCCATTCAGGGAGAAGGTGGTGTCGTTCCTGCTCCTAAAAAATGGCTCCAAAAAGTGCGTGAAGTTACTGCCAAGCATGACATCGTGCTTATCTTGGACGAAGTGCAAGCGGGTTTTGCTCGCTCTGGCAAGATGTTCGCCTTTGAACACGCTGAGATTATTCCTGATGTGGTTGTCATGTCTAAGGCGGTGGGCGGTGGCTTGCCGTTGTGCGTGCTTGCCATTAACAAAAAATTTGATGCATGGTCGCCAGCAGGACATACAGGCACATTTCGTGGTAACCAGTTGGCGATGGCGGCAGGTTACAACGTCTTAGAAGAAATCAGCAAAAACAATTTGGCAGAAAATTCACGCATTCAAGGTGAGTTTTTGCGTGCAGAACTCCAAAAAATCGCACAAGAGCACCCTTGTATCGGTCATGTGCGTGGGCGTGGTCTGATGACGGGTATTGAGATTGTGGACGAGCGTCAGGGGGCTGACCATATGGGTTCATACCCTGCTGATGGCGAGCTTGCAGGAGCTATCCAAAAGGCGTGCTTTGATAACAAGCTACTGCTTGAACGTGGTGGTCGTGGTGGTACGGTGGTGCGACTGCTTTGTCCGATTACCATCACTCGTGAAGAGTGCCAGCAGGTCATTACCCGCTTTAAAAAGGCGGTAGAGCAAGCTCTGGCGACCGTGCGTGGTTGAGATTGACATCACAAAAAGGCGTGCAGATTGTACGCCTTTTTAATTGTATTTAAACTGGTGGCTTTGTTGTGCTTTAATAAACAAAGTTATCAAATCGCCATGTATTTAAAAATTAAGTTATAAGATACGGTGTTTTTGGGGTAATGTGTTGTTTTTTAAAAGATAATATGGTATCTTTTGGCATTGTAAATTAGATGGTTCATTTAGGAGTTTGTATGAAACAATCCATGAAATTATTGGCACAGTCAGCTCTTTTGGCAATGACCGTGATGGCGTTATCAGCGTGTGGCGGTGATGATAATAAAGCCCCCACAGACAAGTCTTCAACGCAGGCAAGCACTCCATCAGATAAGCTAGAAACCAAATTTTTGACCATTGCCACAGGCGGTGCATCAGGTCCTTATAATATCATTGGTACGTCTTTGGCGGAGTTGTATAACCAACAGTTTGGCGTAAACTCTAAAACCCAAACCACAGGGGCTTCGGTTGAGAATCTAAACTTGCTTAACCAAAAGAAAGTTGAGATGGCGTTTGTGATGAGCGACAGTCTTAATGATGCGGTCAATGGCACAGGCAGTTTTAGCCAAAAAATGGACAATATCAGCCAAGTGGCAGCCTTGTATCCCAACTTTGTGCAAATCGTTACTTCCAAAAAAACAGGCATTAACACCATTGCTGACCTAAAAGGCAAGCGGGTGGCAGTTGGGGCTCAAAACTCTGGCGTTGAGCTTGCCAGTCGTGCTTTATTAGAGGGCTTTGGTATTACCTATGATGATATTAAAGTGGATTATCTGGGTTATGCCGAAGCGGCTGATGCTTTAAAATCAGGCAAATTAGATGCCGCCTTTTTGACCAGCGGTTTGCCCAACTCATCTTTGATGGAATTGCAGCAAGGTTTTGATTTGCAAATTGTCTCCATTCCTTCTGACCAACTTGCCGAAATCGCCAAAACCAAAACGTTCTTTACGGTAAACCATATTCCAAAAGGCACTTATGGTAATGATACAGACATTCCAACGGCGGCGATTTTAAATGCGTTGGTGGTGCGTTCAGACATCAGTGAAAATGACGTGTATCTGGCCACTAAGGCGTTATTTGAAAACCTACCAAAACTGCAAACCGCTCATCAGGCAGCCAAAGACATTTCGGTGGCATCTGCTCAACAAGGTTTGGTTGCACCATTGCACGCTGGGGCAAAGCGTTATTTTGACGAAGTGGCAGGCACATCAGCGGACGCACAAGCTGAACAAGCCACTACCGAAGCACCAGCTGAAACTGAGAATAAAGAGCAAGAAACTCAAAAGTAAATCATAGACTTTCACAAAGATGATGAGAATCATTGTCATCGGCGTGATGGTTGGGCTATCTGTTATCAGTTTATGCCCCCAAAGTTATGTTCTGGTCAGAACTGATGAATGGGTGTGTAAATGGGCGACAGATAGCTTTGCTTTACAATGGCGACACTCGGTTGAAAAGCAACTGTGGCAAGACCATTACCAAAAAAACAAACAATCCTTAATCTTGACGCACAGCCACATACAAAGTTTTGGGGCGGGCGTTCCCAGTACTGGTGCGTCCATTCCTGCTCCTGATGGCTTTGTTGGTATCAAGCATGATTTGAATTTATCTGAAATCAACTGGATAGTATCTGCTCGTATGCAGGGGGTCATGATTGAACCAACCCAAGGGTATCATGTTGAGATTTATCGTTATGTTGATGATTATACAACGATAAATATTCAGTCAAAACAACAACTTGCCATCAAATGGTGGTGGTGGGCGTTGTTTGGCAATCTGATGGCTTGTGATGAGATGTTCTTATCCGATACTGATAAAAATATCAATGAAAGGGGACATTATGACCGACACCAAAGAGCAGATTTCTGATGCTAAGGCTCAGGAGATTTTAGAAAAATATGACCGTGAATCCATCACCAGAACCCCAAGCAATAACATTGTGCGGTGGTTGATTGCTGGTATTGCGATTTTGTACTCTTTGTTTCATTTATACATCACTTTTAACCCCATGCCAGAGCTGATTCAGCGTTCAATCCATGTGGCAGTAGGGGTGGCACTCATCTTTTTAATTTATCCACCCGCTAAAAAAAGCTCCCGCAAAAGTGTGGTTTGGTATGATTGGATTTGGGCGATTTTGGGGCTGTCCACAGCGGTGTATTTGGGCATGAACTATCAAGACATCGTAACGGTGCGTGGTGGCATTCCTAATAACGCTGACATTGTCTTTGCTGTCATTGCGGTGGTGGCAGTGTTGGAGAGTGCCAGACGGATTACGGGTTGGATTTTGCCGATTTTTGCACTGATTTTCTTTGCCTATCCCTTTATCAGCCATATGGATTTTATGCCTGACCGCCTTTTGACTCGTCCTTATGACTGGGGGGATATTTTTGGGCAGTTTTATCTAAAAACCGAAGGCTTGTACTCAACTGCCATCGGAGCTTCAACAACCTTTATTTTCTTGTTTATTTTGTTTGGGGCATTTTTGGCTCGTTCTGGTATGGGGCAACTGTTTAATGATTTGGCATTGGCTTTGGCAGGGCATAAACAAGGCGGGCCTGCCAAAGTTGCGGTCATTTCAAGTGGCTTTATGGGCAGCATCAATGGAGCAGCGGTCGCCAACGTGGTGGGAACAGGGGCGTTTACCATTCCGCTTATGAAAAAGATAGGTTATGATAAAAATTTTGCAGGGGCGGTGGAAGCCAGTGCGTCTGTGGGCGGTCAGATTTTGCCACCCATCATGGGGGCGGCTGCCTTTATCATGGCGGAGACCACAGGGGTTAAATACAGCACCATTGCGTTGGCGGCATTATTACCTGCGTTGTTGTATTATTTGGGGGTGATTGCCCAAGTGCATTTTCGTGCAGGCAAACAAAACTTGACAGGCATTGCTAAGGCAGATTTACCCCGTGCCAAAGAAGTCTTAAAAGCTCGTGGACATATGTTATTACCCATCATTTTTTTGGTGGTTTTGTTGATTAAAAACGTGCCTGTGGGTTATGCGGCGGCTTATACCATTGGGTTTACGGTGGCGGTCAGTTGGCTTAGAAAAGAAACTCGCATGGGCTTTAAGGACATTTTGATTGCCCTAGAAGATGGAGCAAAACAATCATTGTCAGTCATGGCGGCTTGTGCGGTGGTGGGTATCGTCATCGGGGTGGTCAGCTTGACCAGTTTTGGTACGGTGATGACTTCTTTGATTGTAACGCTTGGAGCAGGTTCGTTACTATTGACCTTGATTTTAACCATGTTGGCCTCTATGGTGCTTGGCATGGGCTTGCCATCTATCCCAGCTTATATCATCACCGCCACGATGGCAGCCCCTGCTTTGGCTGAATTTGGTGTGCCAATTTTGGTGGCTCACATGTTTGTGTTTTATTTCGGGATTTTTGCCAATATTACCCCGCCTGTGGCTTTGGCTTCGTTTGCGGGGGCGGGCATCTCAGGGGGCGACCCCATGAAAACAGGCTGGCAGTCATTAAAACTGGCTTTGGCGGGTTTTATTGTGCCGTTTATGTTTGTGTATAATCCCAACATGATGATGATTGATGTCAGTGATGTTGATGTCATGACTAAGGTGTTTAGTATGCCAGCGTGGCACGCAATTGCGATGGTTGCCACAACGTCCATCATCGGGGTGCTGGCGTTATCCGCTTCGGTGGAGGGTTATTTTAAAACCATCATTCCCACATGGCAACGCATCGTCATGGCGGTCGGGGCGTGTTGTTTGATTGTGCCTGAAACCATCACTGATGTCGTGGGCATCGTGCTGGTGTTGGCGGTGGGTGTCATACACTTTAAAAACAGCAAATCAAGCATGGCTTAGTGTTTGTGGTGGCATTATGTTTGGCTTTTTGATAAAATCAGACCTGATGCCACCTTCAAATGCTGGCATCACTTCATGACAAACCAAACGGGGCTAATTATGACCAATCTTAGCAAACACCGCCAAGCCTTATTTTGTAATGACAGTCAATCCATCGCCGATTATGAGCGTGCGATGACAAATGCCGTCAAAGCAGTAATGGCGTGGCTACAAAACGACAAAATGTACACAGGTGGCAGCATAAAAGAGCTACGTTCCCAAATCGCCTTTCACCCCACCAAAGATGGTTTGGGTGTGGATAAGGCGTTGGAGCGGTTGGTGGAGCTGTTTTTAAATAAAAGCCTAAAAGTTCATCACCCGCATTCTTTGGCACACTTGCATTGCCCAACAATGGTAACATCGCAAATTGCCGAAGTGCTGATTAACGCCACCAACCAATCCATGGATTCATGGGATCAGTCGCCCGCAGGCTCGCTCATGGAAGTTCAGCTCATAGATTGGTTGCGCCAAAAGGTCGGCTATGGAGTAGGGCAGGCAGGCGTGTTTACGTCAGGCGGTACGCAGTCCAACTTGATGGGCGTATTGCTTGCTCGTGATTGGGTGATTAGCAAGCATTATCAAGATGACAACGGCAAAGCGTGG
Source organism: Moraxella sp. (assembly GCA_030530785.1). Classification (GTDB taxonomy): domain Bacteria; phylum Pseudomonadota; class Gammaproteobacteria; order Pseudomonadales; family Moraxellaceae; genus Moraxella. The sequence continues at coordinate 9,212 of JAUMUJ010000007.1, forward strand.
TCGGTACAGCGTGATGGCTTACCTGCTGATGCACTCAAAAAAGTCAAAGTGCTATGTTCAGAAAATGCTCATTTTAGTGTCCAAAAAAACATGGCGATGATGGGCATGGGTTTTCAGTCTGTCATTACCGTCCCTGTGAATGACAATGCCCAAATGGACATTCAGGCTTTGACTGACATCATGACTGATTTGCACAACAAGGGCTATATCATAGGGTGTGTCGTGGCAACGGCAGGGACGACTGACGCAGGGGCGATTGACGACATCAAGGCAATCCGTGCTTTGTGCGACCAATTTGGGTCGTGGTTGCATTTAGATGCGGCGTGGGGTGGGGCGTTATTGCTTTCCAATGAGTATCGCTCCATGCTTGACGGCATTGAATTGACCGATTCGGTAACGCTTGATTTTCATAAGCATTATTTTCAGAGCATTTCGTGCGGTGCGTTCCTATTAAAAGATGAGCAAAATTACCGTTTTATGCACTATGAGGCTGAGTACTTAAACTCTGCTTATGATGAAGAGCATGGCGTGCCAAATTTGGTCTCAAAATCTTTGCAAACCACCCGCCGGTTTGACGCCTTAAAACTGTGGTTTACGGTGGAAGCGTTGGGAGAAGAGTTATACGGCTCAATGATTGATCATGGGGTGAATTTAACTCGTGAAGTTGCCAACCATATCCGAAATACGGACGGATTGGAGCTGTTGGTTGAGCCACAATTTGCGTCTGTGTTGTTTCGTGTTGTGCCAAAAGATTACCCCAGTGAGCTTATTGATAATCTAAACCAAAACGTGGCGGACGAGTTATTTGCTCGTGGGGAAGCCAACATTGGTGTAACTCGGGTGATTGACAGTCGTCAAAATGTGCAGTCATTAAAGATGACGACATTAAGCCCAATCGCCACACTTAAAGACGTGCAAGCCTTGCTTGCTCAGGTATTGGCAGAAGCAGAGCGTATTAAAGACGACATTAAAAATGGTACTTACATACCGCCGATTGTGTGATTTTTGGTAAATAAAAAAAACCGTTCAGAAAATGAACCGACCCCCAAATCTTAGACAACAGATTGAAGGTTAGGTTGTTACAAGTGTTGCTTCAACCCAATTGGACTAAGTTTCTGTACTTCACAGGACTTAGTCCTTTTATTTTGGTCTTTATTCTATCATAATTGTAATAGTGAATGTATTCATCAATGGTGGTTTTAAGTTCATCAACGGAAGTGAACTTTGTGTTTTCATACAAAGATTTCCTGTTTTAGTGTGCCAAAGAAGTTCTCAATCACTGCATTATCAAGACAGTTACCTTTTCTTGACATTGAACCAAGCCCTGCTCTTTGAGTATTTGTTGGTAATGATGCTATTGGTAGTGTGTGCCTCTATCAGAGTGAACGATGGGCTTTTCATCAGGGTTAAGCTTGGATAAAGCATTGTTTAACATCTCATTAACCAAATCATGAGCAGGATGCTCTTTGATGGCATAACTCACAATTTCCCCATTAAACAAGTCTATGATGGGCGATAGGTAGAGTTTTTGGTAAGTTTTACTATGACTGCCGTTACTACCATCACCACCGTTTGATACAACTTCCACCTTAAACCCTGTCACATCAGTTGCCCACTTTTGATTGGGTCTTGTGGTTTTAAAGTTTCTTTGTAGGGCATTGTCTTTAATCTTGTCTTGGGTTCCCCTTGATAAGATGCGTAAGGTTTGTGTCTTTGTTGTCTGATTTTGGCTTTTAAACCCATTGCCTGCTAAGCGTTGCACTCTTTTGTGATTGATGACCATGCCCTGACTAGCAAGTGTTTGATTAAGCTCTACACAAATCCTACGATAGCCATATCTGCCTTTGTGTTGGTGGCAGATGTGGTTATGTTCTTTTAGGAATCGGTCTTTGTTAGGCTTTGTACTTTGGTGAATGTGGTAGTAAAACATACTTCTTGGTAATTTTGCGATGTCAAGTAAGTGTTTAGGGCGTGCTTATGCCTTAATTCTTGCACGAGTGTTATTTGTTCTGAGTTTGTTGTTTTTGGCGAATTAAGGCATCTAGCTTTTTTTAGGTGGTCATTTTCTGCTTCTAAGTATGCTAGGCGTTTTAGAAGTTTGGCGTAGTCATTATCTTGTGGCTTGGTTTTGTTTGTTGATTTGCTTTTGGTTGTTTTGTTTTGATTAGCGTTGTGTTTGTTTGACATTGATTTTCTGCCTTTGGGTTTGGTACACCAAAGGTTTGATAAGACTTTAACCAATTTGACAGTATGGCAGATTAAGCTCTATGGCAAGCTGTGTCAAAGATTTACCAAGAAGAATTTGTTGTACGACATCAAGTTTAAAGGTGGTGTCATAGATGGCTTTAGTACTTCATCTTTTAATGTCATCAATACCGTGTGTTTGGTGGAGTTTGACCCACAATTCTACGGTTTTGTGATTTAGGTTAAACTGTTTTGCTGTGCGTTTGTGGCTGTGATTACTTTGATAATGAGCAATGACAGATAGTTTAAAGTCTGTGGTGTATTTTGCCATAGAAAGCACTCCAAGAGTTAGTAGTGGAATGTCTAACTTTTGGGGGTGCGGTTCATTTGGGCGGTTTTTTAATGATGGGGTTATAAAAAAACTCCCTTTTATTAGGGAGTTTTTGTGTTTGGTAGGCGTAAACGAAACCAAACTAAACAAATTTACCCATTATTTTCAATAACTTATATTAGATGTAAATTTTTTATACCAACAAATATACCAACAATAAAAAAAGTTACCCCCATTTTAGGTTAAAATTTGCTCAAAATCTTGGGGTAATCTTGTGGTTATCTGCACCGCCCATTATATCACAATCCCCTTGCATGGGGTTTGTTTCTCAAATGGGGCATTAAACCGTTGCCACTTCATAATCCGCTTGTGATAGTTTGCCTTGTCTGTATAGCCATTCTGCCACTTCACGCCACAAATACAGGGCTGAACCTGATAGCACCCCTGCAACTGGCTTGGGGAAATTACCACCGCCACGCTTGTTGTTGGCATAATGGCTCATGGTTGCTCTTGATACGCCCAAACGCTTTGCCATTTCTGCCAATGATGACACGCCATGTTCTTGCAAAATCAAATCATGAAATCCTGCTTGGTGCAAGTCATCAAAAGCAGTCATAATGGCGGTTTTGGCATTGTCTGCGGTGCGGTCAAATTCAAGATAAACCACATTATCCATACGACAAATCAAAGCGTCATCACACCCACACTCAAACAACACATCATCTAGGCTGTCATCATGGGCGTTTGCGTCTCTTACAATGATTGTAAAATGGTAGGTGTTCATTCGTCTGTCCCTTTGCATTCGTTTACTTTGCGGATAATCTATTTGGCGTGGTTCTCTGCACTTCTTGGCGTGCTCCAAACGCTCATTTGGTGTTCGCTATGCCCAAAATCGCATTTTAAGCGACAATGGGCGTGGCTAGATTTGCCACTTGCCACGATATGCCAACCATGATTAAGGGCATATTCTATGGCTTGGTTGATTTCTTTGTGTGGGTGGTATTTCATGGATTGCCCTTGTTGGTTTGTCTTATTATAAATTAGGTGTTTGCATTTGTAAACATATTGGGTCAAAAACCTGCCGTAATCTTGCCGTATTTCTTAAAAAATCTTGTGGTAATCTTGGGGTAATTCCCAAAAAAACCTTAGTGCAATCTTAGTACAAAAGTTAGGGTAAAGTTAGGGTAATTATCCCCCAAAAACACTCAAAATTTTTCAACATAAATCATCATACCCCAAAATACCCCAAAAAATCCGCTACATCGCTACAATCCTTACGCCATAAGGCTTACAAGGGGGTCAAAAACCGCTACAAATCCACTACACCCCAAAATGTACACCGCTACACGCTACAAGCCTTTATTTACAAGGGTTTAAGGGCAAAATAAAACCGCTACACGGTCAAAATGTAGCAGTTTTCAATTTGCCAAAAGCCTTGATTTGTCTGGCTTGTAGCGATGTAGCGGTTTTTTTACCCCTGTTTTGGCATTAGGCGATTTTTGGTAAGAAAAATGGGTTTTCACTCTCTGCCTGTGGCGATAAATACCGCTCCCAAACTTTGACAAAATCCGCCCTATCAAACCCCCTTAACAATGCTAGTGCCTTGTCTCATGTTTTTAGATTTGATACCAAAGGATTTGAGTTTTTTGGCAAACTGGTGGGCGTTCATCGGTTGCCCATTGTTGAATGTTGCCCATGCTCTCTCATCATCGGCGGTTAAACGTTCAAGTAATAATTTACTTCTCATGCGTTCCCCCAACCAAACATCACTAATATCTGATAATAACTGCTCAATTTGGCTTGGCTCATCTTTGGTTTGGCAAATAGACAAACACGCCTGCAACGCCTTATCATATACCCCTAGCACGGTGGCAATTTGCAAAAGAATGTACCAATTATCAAATGCCCTATCGTCAATATTCAAGGGGGCAATTTGCACCATATCAACGGCTTGGCGGTTATCATCGCTCCACCGTTTGCACTTTTGGCGGATAAGTTCGGTTTGGCTGTGGGGCAAAGTAGCTTTGTTTAGGCGTGTTACCTGTTCATCTTTGGCTTTTCGTCTCATTGTAAAGCGTATGGCACGGCTGGCAGTTGTTCCTTGCAAGCCACCAATACCGCAAGCACCTTTGCCCCAAAGGCGTTAAAAATCTCAATCGCTCCGCCCTTGTCGTTGTTTATCCTGCCTACCTTGTTGGCGTGGCGTGAATATCCAGCATTGATAATGCCTAAAATGTCTGTTTTTTCTTTTAAGCCTGTATCAATCTCATCAATTAGCAAGCATGGCTTATAACGCTCCATGATACGATAAATCACCGCTTTTGTAGGGTCTATGGTGTTGTAGGGGCGATATACCACCCGCTCAAACAAGCCTAACAAAGTGGATTTGCCACACGCACGCTCAGGGGCGGTAATCCATGCAATAGGGGCGTACTCCGCCACATCGGTCAGGTAAGTAAAAAGCACCCATAGCACAAATGCTACTTTTAACGGTTCATCAAGGATAACATGGCGGTCAATCAAGCCATAAAGGGCGGTAAACATCTCATCATGGCTTACGGTATCGGTGTGGGCTTGTGGTTCTTGGATTAAATCGCCTTGTTTGTGTTCGTTTACCCATTGCAATAGCTTATCTTTGCCTATGCCGTATCGTTTGCCAACTTTTGGCAAAAGCAAATGCAACCGCACTTCGTCAAGCTCTGCAAGCTCACAAATTGCCTGTTGTAGCTCCTGTACCTGTGTATCAAGGTCGGCTAGGGCGGTGGCGGTGTCGTTACTGTCTGTTATTTGTGCGTTATTGGTAGCATTGTTGGTGGCGTTACCGTCAAGGCGTGGCAAGCGTGCAATCAAACTTTTCACGCCTGCATAGTCGTTACCATCTGCCAAATGACTTTCAATAAAATCCACACAATCGCCCTTGGCTGGCAAACTCTCGCCAGTGGGCAACATCACGCCTGTTATATCAATCACTTCATGGGCGATTTAAGGCATGGATAAGCTCGCCTTGCCATTTCTCGCCTACGGTGTCATTATCACGCCATAGCACGCATTTACGCCCTTGTAGCGGTGTTAAATCGCATTTATCAATACTGGTACTACCGCCAGTCGTAACCGCACACAAGCCAATATCCAGCATAAAATGCACACACTTTTCCCCTTCAACAATATACACCACATCGGATAAGGGTGTAGGCGTGTAAAGGGGCTTTGTGTCTAGGTGCTTTGGTTCGCCCAATTGGTAGCGGTTGCCGTCATAGTGAAATGGCTTAATCCACTTCTTGCCATCTTTGTCAAATCGTGCCTTGATAAATATTTCTTGCCCTGTGGTGTGGTCGTGGTAAGGGTAAATGGCGGTCAAATCATTAAGGTTTGCCCCCATGCCTATTAGTCCCTTATCATGGCTTAATGCCCATGCTAGGGCGGTGTTTAGTTTATCATTCATCATACGCCCCTAGCTGTATCATGGCGGTTTTATAGTCGCTGTTGGTCATACGCATATAAAAGCCAATCATATTACCCTTTGCGTGGCAAGCGTGGCAAATATAGCCCCCATGTGTGCCGTTAATACTCATGCTGGCGTGTTTGTCATCGTGGAATAGGCAAACGCACCATATTCCAACCATTGCCCCTTAGGTCTATCCCAAAACGCCCATATAGGGCGTGTGGTGTCGGTAGGCGGTTTGGGTTGTAGGTGCGTTGGCGTGATGATTGGGTTAGGATTTTGGCTAGAATGCTCATCTTGCACCCCCTAAACGCTCTTTTAGCTCGTATGTTTCACTGTCGCATAGCCCCATATGTTCATAGGCATGGGATTGCAGTAGGCGTAATAGGGCGTGTTGTTTGTGGCTTGATAGCTCATCATTGAGTAGCATAGTTGCAACGGTGGCAACGTCATCAAATGCCGTTGTTGGGTTGTCTAAGGTGTCTTTTAGGTTGATAAGCTCATCGGTGGGTAAGGTTGTTTGGCTTGCCGTAATCTTACCGTGATTTTGTGCCGTGCCATTATCAAGGATAACGTTGGGATAACTTGATGTATTCTTGATGTTGTTGCCATTGGTGGGGATTTGAGTATTTAGCATGGGAATGCTCCTTTTAGATTTTGAGTAGAAAACCCTGTATTAGGGCGGTGTGGTCTCACTCTCGGTCTTACAAGAAACCGCTTTACATATTCGCCAAATGGCTTATTTTGTAATATCAACCACACCATAAGGGGAAAACGCACCAATACGCCATGTGGGGCGGTGTGGTGGTCGGTATATGGTGGGATTGCCAAAGATTTTTGACAATAAAAAAGCCAATTTAAACCGTTTGGCATAACGGCTTGTAATTTTTGAGAGAGATTTTTATTATCTCTGCTTTTGGCAGGTGTAGCAAGTGAAATAATTTCATTTATTTGTGATTTACATTGAATTTCATTCATGGTAGAATGCTCCTATTGATGTTTCTCTCCTTGTACAGATTGGCAAGGGGGTTTTTTATGCCTGTTACGCTCATACAAGCGTTTTGGGGCGGTTTAGGGTGTTGGGTGGTTCTTTGTGCCTATGGTGGGGCAGACGGCTTAAAGGGGCGTTTATGGCTCGTCATGGGTGGTTTGTCATTTACGCCTTTCTCGCATTTTTCGGTGTTTTCCGAAAAAGTAGAAAGCGGTTTTATTTACCAAAAACAAGCTGAAATCCATGCTGGGCAGATGGGGTGGACCTCTAATCTGTCAGCGTGGGCTTCTAAAACGTTTACCACCTTAGACAAGTAATTTATCATTGGTTGTTGCATAAGTTATACTCCATAGTACGGTAATTTCCCCGCCTTAACTTTGGCAATATAATCACACTCTAACCAGTAGATGGCGTATTTCTTGCCGTCTTTGGTGTGGTGGAGTATGGATTGTACGGGTATGCCATGATGTAATCTTAGCTCGCTGATACGCTGTGAAAGGCTTAGGCAGTTGAATTTGTGTAAGGCTTGCAAGGGATTAAGGCTTGACCCTGTCATCAGATAATCATAAATGGCTTGTCTTTGGCTCATGCTTCCCCCTGTGCTTGTAACCATGCGTGAATGTCGCTGTTTCGCCATACAGTAACGGTGGGGGATAGCTTGATAGGCTGTGGGAATTTGCCTTGTTTTACCCATGCCCAAACGGTAGATTTACCAATGGGCAGAAATGGCAGTAATTGGGTTAATCGGCTCATGCCGTCTTTGGGTAGGGTGGTTGCTTGGCTCTCGCCTGCTGGCTTGGTGCGTGGTGTCATGTGATACACTCCATAGATAATTATGCTAGGCTTGGTTGGTCTAGCGTGGGTTATGGGTGTATTATAGGATGGCAGATGGTTGGTGCGATTTTATTTTCCAGTTATTAGGAATATTGCTTCATCATAAGGTGCAAGGCGTGGCGGTCTAAGGTATGAAAAATAACCGCCTTTCGGTTAATTGCTCCTAGCCTTGCAAAAAGGTTAAATTATTCCACCGTTGGCAATGTAAACGGTGGGTGGGCGGATAGGTCCAATAACACAATCTTATCATCAAATCTTTGGTAATGTAGGATATATTCGCTAGTTTTATGCCATCATCGCCCACATAGTGCGGTATGCCAATATGATAATGCCATAGGCAATGTTTTTGGGCATGGGCGTGGTTGGCTCGTTCTTTTTTGGTGTGGGGGTTTTGTGGTGTTGATGATTTGTTACGCCCAGTCAAGCCCTTTAAACCGTGTTGTTCTACATGGCGTACAAATGCCAAAATCGCTTGTTTTTCTGCATTGGTTAAAGTGGGGAATTGCACTTGAAAACTGGCGGAAAAAATCACATTCATGCCGTCTTTGCCCCACTAAGCCACTTTTCCAGGCTCTCCACACTCTCTAAGGCGTGGGGTGGTATCGGCTCGGTAACACCGCTATTGATTGCCTTATCCAGCTTGTCAATGTCGTAATGATGTTCATAAAACCAATCATAGTAGGCTTGTTCATCATCATGGGCAAAGGTTTGTAATAGCAGTTCATCAACACTTACGCCCCTTTGTTCGGCTCGTGTGATAATCATCTGCTCAACGTGTGGGGAAATGTCTAGCATAACTCTTACTCATGTTTAAGTAATTGATATTATTCATCATTCAAATTTGAATGACCTAACCTAAATTTGACTAACCAAATAAGCCAACTTTAATCCGCCATTGATATAAAAGGGTTAATTTAGTTTATCGCAAATCTTGATTAAACTTTTGATAAAGTCTTGTGTATCTAAAAAGTAGTTTGGATAGGCTTTTTTAACCTGTTTTAAGTTACCTGCGGAAATTAAAACCACTTCAATATTTGCCTTGTCTTTAATTTCAATCTCTCTTGCTCTATACAAAGTTTCTGCTAATGCTAACTGTGATTGCTTAAAGGCAAGTAAATTTACCGTGCCTTTTTTGCTGTCAAGTTCCATTAAGTGATATTCTCCATTATCGTTACTGCTTTCAATGTGCCTTGCAGTAACAATAAGCCCTTTTAGTTTGCTAAAAATCTGTAACTTTTGTTCAATGCCTTTTAATTCATCTGCAATCATTTTAATGTTCATGCCTGCCAACTCATCAATTATGGGTTGTTTTTCATCAAAGGCAAATAATGCACTTGCTAGCTTAAAAAAACGCTTAAAATCATCTGAACCTTGCCCTGTTTTAAATGATGATTTTTCAAGTATGCCAAGCGTTTCAACAGCAGTTGCCCAAGCGTGTTGTTGTTTGGTGCGTATCTGTAATTCAATAAACAAGCCATTCAATTGGGGATTGTCTTGACTGTGATATCTAAATACTTGATGTAAGCTACGATAACCATCGTCTTTGGGTTTGGTAATATAGTCTGATGGTGGTAATAGTGGCTCGTGCTGATGTCTGCCGTTAATAAGTGATTGATGTAATCTATACACATCATCAACACTGCCCAAAACCACTCTCAACCCTCCAATATCCTGCATTCTTGATAAGTCCATCGTGGGGAAACGCTGTAACTTGGTAATGATTGATGGCGTGCGTTTTAGTCTTTGGGCAATGATTGGATTTTTAAAGCCCAATCGCTTTACCGTTTTTCTTAATAAGGCTTGAAATGTATTGATTGGGTAGGTGTGCAAAGAACGCCAAGCAGATAAGACAGCCATACTGTCCACAAATTCCTGCCCTTGTGTGTTTTTAGCAAGTGATTTGCCCGCTTTTTGCACCTGCTTTTTACTGGGAATTTCCAAATTCATTTTTTTGTTTACCTACTTTTGATTGTTATTACTTTGCAATAGTTGCATAAGTTTTGGGTTGATAAGTTTCTAGCTCGCCCCTTTGTTCGGCTCGTGTGATAATCATCTGCTCAACGTGTGGGGAAATGTCTATCATGGCTCATACTCATGTTTAAATTTTTCCAAATTTTTAACATTGTATCATAGATATGTTAAATGGTTTAACATATTTTGGCTTGTCTTAGACGGTAAAGGATAACATGGGGTTATGGCGTATTCTTTGGACGGGCGACCGCCGATACTTTCGCTCAAAAATGAGCAAAAGCCCACTATGGGGGGCGGTTGTAGCGGATTTGTAGCGGTTTTAAACTCTCTGTAAGCCTTGATTTATATAGATTGTAGCGATGTAGCGGATTTTTTGGGGGGAAAAGGTAGGGGGTGGATTTTTGGCAAATTTCAGTACAGTCTGCCAAAACAGCCTAGATGTCAGCAAATTTGCTCACATCTGCCTAATGGGGCTTTATTTTTGGTGGGTGTTATGTTCTATCAAATTCGCCCATTCATTCATCATCAAAATACGGTAATCTAAGTACATTGCCCCATTGTATGCTTGGCTTACCTTATCCGCTTTGCTGTGGGCAAGTTGTAGCTCTATGCACTCATGATTATATTGCAGTTCATGTAGCTTGGTGCTGGCAATGCCCCTAAATCCGTGTCCAGTCATTCGCCCCTGATACCCCAACCGCTTTAATGCCTGTGTTAGAAAATTTTCACTCATGGGGCGTTTGGTCTTGGTGTTATAAAACACCCATGTATCAGATAGCCCCATTGCCTGTATCTGCCGTAAAATGGCTAGGGCTTGTGGGGCTAGTGGTACAATGTGGGGCTTTCGCATTTTCATCTTATCGGCACCAATACGCCATAAGGCATTATCCCAATCAATCTCCGCCCATGTCATAAAACGCATTTCTATGGTGCGAACAAAGGTAAGACATATGAATTTAAAGGCAAGTTTGGTTAGTGGCTTACAAGTGGAATGCTCAACATGGGCAAAGAATCGGGGTAATTCGTGAAATTCTAGGCGTGCAAAGTGTTCTGATTTGTGTTTACTTAGGCGTTTTTCCAGTCCGTCTGTGGGTGGCATACGGTCATAGTGTCCTTTATCCCTAGCATGGCGAAAGATTGCTCCTATTTGGCGTATGGCTCGTTTTGCCATGTCATAAGCCCCCCGCTTTTCAATGCGTTTGGCAATGTCTAGTATCATGGTGGGGGTAATGGCGTTTATGTCTAGGTGGGCAATATATGGGGCGATGTCGTGGGTGTATTGGCTCAAATCTCTTTTGTGTGTGCCTATGACAACTGTATATTTGCCTTTGTTGTTTGGGTGCTGTGGGTCTCTTTGGGTGTGATACTCGCCTGCCATATCGCCAAATAGCACCGTATTAGGCTTAGCGGTCTTAGGGTCTATGCCTTGCTTTAACTTCTCTTTTGTCTCTAAGGCTTGCAAGCGTGCTTGTTGTAGGCTGATTGCGGGATAATCGCCTAATATGATGTTGGTTTGCTTACCATGATAACGATAAGCCATAACCCACTTTTTAGCCCCCGTGTGTCTTACCCATAATTGCAAGCCATTGCCGTCTGAATGCTTATCAGGGCGGTTGGGGGTGCATTTGTCAGATGGTTTAAGTCGTCTTATGGTGGTATCTGTTAGCATGGTTTGCCCCTAAGTGTTGGTATAAGGATTTTTATACTAACAAATATACCAACAAAAATTTTGGGTTTCAATAGATAGCCATAGACTGCCAAAGACAATAAAAGGGGTTAAAAGCAAGCAAAATAAAGGGCTATCGCACCATGTGAGATAGCCCTAGATTGTAGTTTGGTAGGCGTAAACGGACTCGAACCATCGACCCCCACCATGTCAAGGTTGTAAATTTATAATAAAAACAATAACTTAATTTATTTTGTCGTAATTTTGGCGTAATTATGACAAACAATAATCATTGTTTGCTGTTCAAATTATTTTCTATATATTTTTCACATTAAAATCAATAACTTACAAACTGTTTTAAAAAAAAGTAAAAATAATACTTGACTATACGCAAATAGCGTATTATAATACACCCATCAAGACGAAATGGGTTGCTTGATATAAACCAAACCAAATGCCCGAGTGGGCAGGAGTATCTTATGAAAAACCAAATCACTATCCATACAACCATTACCAACATTGGCTTTGAGCTTGAACTATCTGACAAAGAGCTAAAATTCAATCAACACAACCCTGCCACCGTTGCCCGCTTTATCGAGCGTATCAAAGATGATTACGCTGATAAGATTACTCAAAATGCAGACGTACAAGCCGAACTTGCTGCCTTGCAAACCTTGCTTGACGAACACCACGCCCAAAAAGCAGGGGTTAGCAAAGATGATTTAAAAGCCGTCTATACCATGCTCAAAGACCGCCAACTACACCCCACAGGCGAATTTGATAAACAAGGTCGCTTTTGGCTTGAAGACAGCGAGCTTGTAGATGTACGTACGCCAAGCACCAAATACCCATACAGCCAAATGACCGCAGGGCGTACGTCCAAATTTGTCAAAGCAATGGCGGAAAAGTACAAACCCCAAACCTTATCAGAACTTATCGCCTTGTTTTCTAAGAAAAATTAGGGGCAAGCGATGACTTTTCAAGAACTATTCTTGGCATGGTATGAGCATTATGCTCATACTGTTGCCCTTGCCACCGCCCAAAATACGCATAACTACTTGCACCGTTATGCCCCCACCGACTTTTGGCAATCAGACATCAACGACATCAAGCCTAAAATGGTGCTTGATGTGTCTGCCAATACCGCCAAAAAAAGCACGTTTTACGCACGCAAGATTATTGCAGACATTAGCCGTATCTATGATTTTGGCGTTGTCATGCAGTACACCGAGCGTAACCCTGCGTCTAGTTTGACAAGATATAAGCAAAAGCACCATGTCAAAGGCTTTAAGAGTCTACCACCGTCCAAAATGGCGTGGGCGTTCGCCAAAATTGAGCGGTCTGCCAAACCAAGCCAAGCAGTCAAAATGTCATTTTGGACGCTTGTTTATACCGCCGTCAGACGAGCCGAAGCGGTCAATGCGTTAAAATCTGAGTTTAATTTTGACGAGATGACTTGGACGATACCCGCCCACCGCATGAAAATCAGTGGTAATGGAGACCATGTTGTTTATCTTGCCCCACAGGTTGCCAAAATGCTACAAGATTATTTTGCCACGCATGACAGTATTTATGCGTTTCCGTCTCGCACTACGCTTGATAAACCCATTGCCACTTGGTCGCCTTATTACATGATTAAAGCGTCCGATTTGCAGGGATTGCACACCCTGCACGGCTTTCGCAAAGTCTTTTCTACCCACGCTCACGAAAGCAGATTGTGGGCGATTGATACGATTGAGCTGTCTATCGCCCACAAAATCGCAGGTATTCGGGGTGTGTACAATCTTGCAACAATGACGGACGAACGCAGAAGATTGATGGCTTGGTATGCCAACGAAGTGGACAAATGGCGGGGTATTGTGAGATGATAAAATGTGATAAAATGACCCAATTTTACATCATTGGGGCTATCATGTACGTTATTAGATTAGGTGGGGACATTATCAGTAATACTGATAATGCCATTATTGCGTGGGTTAATTATCGCAATGCGTTACGCCAAGCCAGCTTGTCATCTGACACCGTGGCAAGCATAGAGCTTAACGGTCAAACCTTGCATACGGCAACGGTGGGCGGTAAATCGCTAGACTTTACACCGCCAACCAACCTCACACTCAATCAGATTATTTGTGATGTCATGCAATCCAAAGATATTAGCCCAAAAGAGCTTGCGACAAAACTAAACGAGCAAGGTGTGGCAATCTCAAAAAGCAAAGTAACAGGATGGATATTGCCAACAGACAATCGTAAACATCAAAAAATACAGCTTGATGAGTTGTATTTGGCATTACTTGTCATATTAAAAGCAGGCAATTTTGAGTTGGGTTACACGCCCAACAACCTAAAAAAATTGGTTGAGATGACAGGGCTTAATTATGCTGATTTTGTCAGAAAATACAAATTATCAAACAGTACTTTTTTTGGCAACATTACAGACATTGACTCAAAAAACCACCGTTCAATGAGTTATAAGAGCTGGTGCGAGCTGACCCAAAAAGTATTTCATGACTTAAAAAATCTTGAAAATAATACTTGACTATACGCAAATAGCGTATTATAATACACCCATCAAGACGAAATGGATCGCTTGATATAAACCAAACTAAATGCCCGAGTGGGCAGGAGTTAAAAATGAGTAACGTTACTCACCCCAACCTTAACAAGGAGCTGAAAATGGCTGAAATCAACAAACTCAACGCAGAAACTGCAAGATTGCAAGCTGAAACAGCTCGCTTAAATGCAGAAACCCTAAAACTGCAAAAAGAGACCAAACATTACCCAACGGTAGTTATTATCTCAGCAGTAGTTGGCGGAGCATTAACTGCAATCATTGGGTTTCTCGGTGTTGTGGTTGGATTGATAGCCAAATAAAAATAGCCCCCTACCGTGTGATAGGGGGTTTTATTTACGCCAAAAACACCGCCCTTTCTTCCTTACGTCTTCGGGTCAGACCATTTAGCACTTTTCCCCCTGCTTTGTTCCACAGTAAAAATGCGTCCCCCGCCTTTTGTTTGTCGCCATTTTTTAGATGACGGATAACGCTAGACTTAGACAAACCGCCCACACCGATGTTGTAAGCTAGGCTGATAAGAGCGTCAAACATATTTTGTGTGATTTGACCAGCTTTGATTTGGGTTTCAAGCAAACGATTAACCACAGGGGCAAAGTCTTTGTTGATGACCGCCATTTTTAGCTTTTTGGCTTCATCACGACTAATAGGTTTGTCGGTCATTTTAACCTTGCGACCGTCTAAGTAATACGTGTTGCCATAGCCGATTGTTGGCACTTTGACAGCGTCCAAATAAGGGGCGGAGCGAAAACCCTCAAACTGGGCAATCAAATTAAACCCTTTATCTGACAAGCTCATCTGCCAATTGGTTTTGGCAAGGCGTTTTTTGGCTTCGTCCACGCCCACTTTGTCAATCAAGGCATTGGCTTGGTCCACTTGGTGTTGTGTCAGCCGTCCGCCCATTTCTTTGCGATACCAGTTAAAAAATTCTTTCATGTTTTACTCCAATAAAAAGCCCCAACTAGGGACGCTTGGTTAAATTTTCATAAAGTTTAGAAATTTGCGTAATGGCATTACCACCCAAATGTCCTGCCATCGCCACCATGACAGCGGTGTAGTTTGGGGATATGCCCCATTCATGACACAAAAGGAATGTGGTCAGTCCTGCAAAGCCACTTAAAAACATCTCACCGATGAATATTAAAAACAACAGTTTGATGGGCTGTGGGGTGGTGGCTTGATTTAATTTCATGATAAAATTGGCAAGCCCACCACCCAATGCCAAAAACAGCACATGGGGCAGTGTTACCATCAGTTGTAATAAGTCTTTTTCGTTCATGTTCTCTCCAATAAAAAAAGGGGGCTGACAGCCCCGACAGTTCAGTCGTGTTTACTCCCAGTGATTATCCACCCACCGCCAAGCCTTACTATCATCAGGCGGTGGGGTTAGCGTAAAGTCTTTGTCATCGGTCAAATCATTGATGACATCATCAGGATTGCCGATGTCTTGATACAGATACCTGCCATCTGACTTTTGATAGATGTACAGTGTGATTAGCATAAAAGCTCCTAAGTGTTAAAATTAACGTTTAATGCCCAAGATTTGCAGACTGCGGGCAGCGATGGTAACAGGACTGTCAGCTCTTTGAGAGCTGTTTTTGCCTGCATTTAAGCCCCGACTTTCTAGCGTTACGGTATAAACGTGCGTTCCCTTTGGTGGGTTGTCCGTGATGGTGGGCAAACTGACGAACGAATAATCAAACGCAAAATCATAACCCAGTGAAAACGTGGTGGTCGGATAGTCATTGTTCCGCTGTGCAGGAGTAGTGATTTGATTTACTCTTGTGGGCTTATTAAAAGGGGTCAGCGTGATGGTTCGCAACACCGTATCTCCCCGCTTGATACGCAGATAGATGGTGGGGTTTGAGCCTGCACGGTTAATCTTGGCGGTCAAACGCTCAAAACCAAAGCTGATTGCCACCATGCCTCCTTGGGCATCCATGCTGATGCGGTTAATCTCTTCTTGGGTGTCAATGCTATAAAATGATTGGGCATTGGCACTAAATTGTGTTCGTGGCACAGTTACCGCATTGTCCTTAATCTGCAAAGTGTCCACTTGCAACGCCCCAATTTTGGCGGTTGTTACTGCTCCGTCTTGAAGTTGCAGTGAACCGACCGAACCATTTTTAATCTTGGCAGTATCAATGGATGCGTTGGCGATTTTGGCGGTGGTGATGGATGCATTGGCAAGTTTGGCACTGCTAATTGAGCCGTTTTGAATAAAAGCACTGTTCATATAAGTACCAGCAGGCACAGTAACACCACCGACCGTCTGCGGGGCAGTTAAGACCACAAAGGGGCTAGCTCCCTTATTTGTGCCTGTCGGTGGGGCGATGTAGAATTTATCGGCACGCACCGCAAAGTCAGATATGCCACCCGAGCTTGCCAAACCAATACCCGATACAATATTTCCACTTTGTACTTTGAGCGTCCATTGGGCAGATAAGCCATTTAAACTTTGGGCGTGTTGTTGTATGCTTGCCGTTTGACCTTGTACGGTGGTTTGCAAGGTGGACAGTTTTTGGCTTTCGGCGGTCAATTTACCGTCCACTTGATTTACCTTTGTGGTCAGGCTATTTAGGGCGGTGGTATTTGCCTTTGTGCCAAGTGTGCTTTCAAGCTGGGCAAGTTTACCTACGGTGGCTTGTGTCTGGGTGGCTTGTGCTTGTTTAAATTCGTTCAAACTGCTATTTGTGGCATAAGGCGATAAATCTACTTGCAAATCTTCTGGGGCTTCTGTCCAATCTGTTGCGATGTTGCCATGTTCTAGTTTGATGTTGCGAACTTTTAATTCCCCCACCGCAATAATCTCAAAGATAACCGCCCATGATGTGTGATTGGCGTGCCGAGCTTGCAAGCTAAACGTGTGCTGATACTTTATCCACTCATTGGCACGGGTGGGCGTGATAAGACGGGTGGTGTTGTTTGAACCGCCTGTAAAATATTGACGCACAAAACAGCGAATAAAATTAGCGACAGCAACAGACGCATGGGCTTCAAACGACAAAGTGTATGTTTGTCCTGCGTGTAGGTTGGCCAAGTTGGGGTTTTCTTGTGAGCGTTGTAGATAATGACACCAAAAAGCGGTGGCACTTTTTAAAGTCAGCTCATCGTCTTGTCTGGGCAGTTGGGCTTGGGTTTGAGAAGCGTGCTTGCCAAATCGCCAAAGCCGTGTGTCGGTCATCTTGTTTGTGGCAAGCAGTAGATTTCGCCCACCAACGCTTAAACTGTCAAACCGTGCATTCATCTGACTTTGAGCCGTTGCCAATGCTTGATTTGTGTCGCTTGTGGTGCGTTCTAGGCTTGCGATTTTGCTTTCAGACGTGCCGACACGTCCACTAATGCCATTTACCGTGCTTTCAAGCACTCTTAGGGCTTGGGTGTTGGCATTGTCGCCAGTTGCTCTTGCGGTTTCTTCACGAGCGATACGGGCGGTGATGTCGGTGTCGGACTTTTTGTAAGCACTGTCTAAGGCACTGATGCGACTTGCAAGACTGCTGTCAGCGTCTGCCCTTGCTTTTTGCTCTGCCGTGATGGCACTGTTTGCAGTATTAGCACGACTAACAGCGTCATTGGCGGTACGCTGGGCATTATCGGCTTTGGCTGTTGCTGTGTCTGCTTTGGTATTGGCGGTGTTTGCTGTGTTTTGGGCGGTCTTAACATTGGCACTTAATTGGCTGATTTGTGTGGCGGTGGCGGTGTCTTTGTCGGTCAATGTTTTAATCTGATTAGCCACGGCAGATTTGTTGCCGTTGTAGTCCGCTTGTAGGGTGTCAATGCGTTGCCCCAAAGCAGTATCGGCATTCGTGCGGGCGGTGGTTTCATTGTCAATTTTGGTATTTGCTTGTGTATCAGCTTGTTTATATGCTGTCTCAATTTGTGAGAGCTTTTGAGCAGTTGCGTTGTCTTTTGTCGCTTGCGTGCGTTTAAACTCATCAAGACTTGCCGTACTTGCCTTACTGTCAAGCCCGCTTTGGACATCTTCTGGGGCTTCTGTCCAGTCGGTGGCGATGTTGCCACGTTCTAGTTTGATTTTATCAATGCGACTTGTCCCTGCTTGATTGCGATTAAACGGATAGATGTTTAATGCGGTGTTATTTGCTCTGTTTGTGCCTGATGTGAGCTTCCATGTTGTTTTAAGTTGATACACACCATCGGCGATTTTGTCCAGCTTGCCAATTTGCACAGCCCCACCCGAATTGTACGCATAAAAGGCAGTCTTGGTGCCTGCAAGCTCACCCCAAACTGTGATGACCACATCATCGCCATGTGCCAAGCCATGATTTGGGGCAAGTGGGTATGACTTGGTCGGATAACTGCCGTTTTGTACGACCACACCACTGCCCAAGATAAGATTTCTCCCACCCACCGCCAAATTATCAAATCTTGCCCCAAGCCGTTCAATGCTGGTAGCCTGTCCGCTTTGGGTCTGTTTAATGGCGGTAATTTCCGCATTGGCGGTGTCGCTTGCCGTCTTTAACTGGCTGTATTTTTGGGTTAAATCCCCAGTTGTTACCGCCAATTCTCGTACCTGCGATGTATGCCCATTCACGGTTTGGGTCAAACTCGCCAATTCCTGCGTTTTGGCATTGTTGGCGGTCTGCAAAGCGGTAATATCACGGATTGTGGTAGTAATACGGTTTCGTTCGGTTGTGATATTGCCAACGGCTGTTTGTAGGGTGTTTTTGGCAGTATTTAACTCATTTTGTAGGCTTGTGGTTTTGCTATTTAATGTTGCAATTTGACCGTTTAAAGTGGGTAATTGAGCGTTTACGGCATTGACCGCCGTTTCAAGTGTACCGATTTTGGCAATCGGCGTGATTAACGATTGATGTAAATGGTTCTCACTAATTTGCCCACCAATCAAATTTAACACTTTTTCGGCTTGATTGTCGGTTGTGCCACGCACCCACGCTGTCCAATCTGATGTATTGCCCAGTTTATCCACAATTCGCCCACGATAAAACTGGGTTAATCCGCCTTGCAAGCCCGTAATCTCGTGCTTGTTTGTCGGATAGGCAAATGTGCCAAGCGTGGCAATGTTGGAGCGACCGTCTGGCGATACTTGGATTTGGGTAAAATTGGTGTCGTCTGATTTTGCCCCAAACGCCCAGTTTAAGTCCATTGCAAACAGTTTGCCTTGTGCGGTCAGTTTGGCAAGTTTGGTGGGTTTGCCGATTTTGCCTGCAATGCTTGTTAATTGGCTTGCTGTGGCAAGGCTTTCATTATCAAAGCTGTCCACCGCTCGCACTCGGGCGATGTATTGTCCTTGATATACGCTGTCAATGTCCACGCTTTGACCGCTGACCTTTGGCAAGGTCTGCCAATTACCGTCATCTTTTCGCCACTCTACAATGTACGCCACCGCTCCCGTTACCTGCTCCCAGTTGATGGTCATGGTGGTAACGGCTTGCCCTTGATGTGTGCGGGTATTTGCTGTCAAGGTTACGCCATTGGGGGCAGTGATTGGGGCAGTGTTTAGCACGGTGAATGGCTGGGGTGTTACCACCGCTCCATTATCAACCACATCATATTTTTGGGCGTTGTATTCTAGGGCGGTGATGTCAAAAGTTGCGTCATCATTTTGTGCAATGGTTAAAATACGAAACTGTTTTAATTTTAGGTCATCACTGATGACCGCCCAAATATGCTCATTTTCGGCATTGATTGGTTTATCAATCGTCAAAACTTGTCCATGCACAGCACTAATTTTGGCACTTTGTACGCCAGTTGCACCGTTCACCGTGAGCATATCACCCACTTTTCCTGCGGTGCGGTCAAGGGTCATTTGGCGTTTATTGCCACTTACCGCCATAATCTTGCCACTTACGGCTCGCCCTGCAAAGACATTATCGGCAATGTTAATCACTTGCCCCACTTGTGGGATAAAACCCATCAGCCCTGTTTTAAAGCTGACGGTTTGGGTTTCTAGTTGTTCAGCCTTTAACGCCCACAATCCTGCTCTTTGGGCTTGTCCTTGACTGGTACAGCCAAAGGCGTTAATGTCAAGCGTACGCACGCCATATTTGGCGATTGCCTGTTCATCAGGGATAAGTTCGTATTCAGTATTAAAGCCGTTTTCAGGATTATCCCAAGCGACTTTGGCAAGGGTGTGTCTGTCCCTTGCCCGTGTGCCTGTGTAAGTAAATTCACCGCCGACAATATTGGCTGCCGAAAAGGTATAAACAGGCTCTTTTGGAGTGTCTGCGTCCACGACAATATTTGAGCCGTCCCAAAACGACAGCCCACGAAATACACTGGCTAAATTTTGTAGCACACGATAGGCATCATCAGCTTTTTGAATGTACACATTGCAGGTAAATCTTGGTTCTTGCCCGCCTTTGCCATCGCCCACCAGCTCATCACAATACTGCCCGATTTGGTATAGTCGCCATTTATCCACCGTACCCGCCAAGCGTTCGCCAAGTCCATAGCGTTTGTGGGTGCAAAGGTCATAATACACCCAAGCAGGGTTGTTGGAGTAGGCAAGTTTAAATGTGCCGTCCCATAGCCCGTGATATTGTCTTGTCTGTGCGTTGTAATTACTGGGTACTTGGATAATCTTGCCCTTTAAGCGTACCGCCAATTTTGCGATGTTGGCAAAGGTTTTGGCATCATAGGATAAGCCAAGTAGGGCGGTGCAAGGATAAGCCAATTTTGCGTCAATAATCTCTGTAAGTGCGTCAATATGCACAGTGTCGCCCACAAGCTCGCTGTTACGGTTGGGTGTGATACGGCGAACACGGATTGTCCAGCGTTTTGCTGTCCCTGCATTTGGTAAATCAATGCGGTGTGATTTTTTATAGCCCTGTGAGGATTTGCCCCGCACGGTTTGGCGTAGGACTTCTTGAAAGCTACCGCCATCAGTCTGTACGTCAATGGCATATTCTATGGCATAGCCTTTGATGTTGCCGTCAGCGTCCTGCTCTCGTAGGGCGTTAAAGTTAAGACGTACACGCACGGCAGATAATTCACGGTTACTGATGGCTTTGACAAAGGGCTTATCATGGCGTAGCTCCACGCCCACATTGGTCTCATTTTCCACCACAGGAAAGCCCGCAATGTGTGTTTGGTCTAGCGTACCTGCCCGAAAGTCCCAATTTATACCTGTAAAATTGGGTTGTCCGTTGTCATTGATGAGCGGTGTACCGTCTAGCTTGATAGACTTGCCACCGTCTGCCAAACCAGATATTTCGCCTTCTGCCAAGCCATATAGGATTTTGGCAACGCTGGTAGAAACCAAATCATCAGGGGCGATGTGGGGTCGGCTCGGTTGTTTTGAGCCTTTTTTTGAGCCGTGAATGTGGGATAATTTGTTCATATTTTTATCAATTTGTCAAGCTAGTTAGAATTTTCAAAGTCTAGTTAAAATTTAAGTCTCAATCCCCGCCGACACAACAAACCCGCCCACTTCCCGCTCGCCATATAGGATAGGGACGGGATTGCCCTGTGCGACTGTGGTAACAGCACCGCCAAAGCCATTGTTGGGGCGGTTGCCGTCTTCGTTGGCGGGATCAATCTTGGGGGTGGGCATTAACAGCGTGGCAATACCACCCAATAGCATTCCTGCCCCCGCCCCAATCAAAGCAGGATTGGTGGTAAAAATCCCCGCACCGACCATTACTGCCCCACCAATCACCTGTAACCATGCCATTGCCTTACCGCCAGAGCCGATGACTTTTGGGACGATGTGGATATGACCTGCTGTTGTGATGTTGTCTAATTCTTGCTCGCTGATGTTGTTTTTGCGGTTGCGTTTTTTACCGACAAACACGGCAAATCTAAACCCAAGCTGTTCACTCTCCATCATAAATTTTTTAAAGGCAGGGATTTGACAAGCAATAGCATGGCAGGCTTCTTTGGCACTTTTGACATCTAATTTAAAAAAGCGTCCGAATTTTTTGGCTAAAATGCCGTGTAGTTCAATGGTTTTCATAGTATTCCTTGGTTATTTTTATGGATAAATTATGCAATACAAAAGACCATTTCAGCAATCGCAAAGCCAGTTTTTGGAGTTTGTTGGCAACAAAAAAGGTCAGCCATAATCTGAAAAATCGTCTCATGTCAAGTCCTTATATCTAACAATAAGGGCGGTGCGTTTTTGCCAGCTTTCGCCATATATTTCACGCACACTCAATCTGCCGTGTGGGTGGTGCAATACCAAACAATCACCCACACAATCAGGCGTATTTTCGGATTGTAATTTGCCGTTACCGACAAAGATTAGGGCGTGGTTAATGTGGTACGTGCGACCGACACGGCATAGGATAACGTCATGCTTTTGTAAGTCTTGCACCACTTCAAAGCCTGCTTTTTTAAAGTTATTTTCATAAAGTGGCTCATGGTCGGCATCTTCCCACCATTCGTCTGAGCGGTTAAAATCAGGTAAGTCAATATCAAGCTCACGGCTATAATAATCTTGCACCAAGCTATAACAATCTTGCACCCCGTGATGATATTCACGCCCGAGTAGTGGTGTGGTGTAGGCGGTGGGTTTATGGCTTTTGATGTCGCAGTAGGTCGCCCCTGTGGGCGTTGTGCCAAGCCCGACAATGACCCAGTCCGCCCCGTGCAATCCCATTTGTACCTTATCAAATTCAGACGGCAAAGGCTCGCCATTGGGGTGGCTATGCACAATTGCCTCCACTTCGCCCAATTCTGCCAATGCCACCCATTCGGCAGGGTCTATCTCAAAGGTGTTGGCAGGGTCGGTGGCGGTATTGGTGCAAGGGTGGTAAATCAGCTTGCCATTCGCATTAACAATCAGCCCACAGCACTCATTGGGGTAAACTTCCCAAGCGTGGGTGGTGATTTGGTTTTTTAAGGTTTTGGTTAATCGCATTTTTAAAGCCTAATTCGGTGTTTTGTTATTCTCGCCCCCATTGTTAGGCGTTGTTCTGTTTTAGATTTTTGGGTTGTAAATTGCTTATGGTTTTTGATAAGCTCGCATAATAGCCATTGATAAAATAAATTTCTCATTTGCATTACCCCACAAGACTACTGGCAGGAAACCCACCAAATCGTCTTTCGTTATTTCTAAGTTTACAATCCGACAAGCGACCACCGCACCTGTCTTGTTCTGGGTCATCGGTGGGTTTGCCGTCTGCGGTAAATCTTGCCGTGCCAAGATAAGCACACTCTTCGCCCCGATACCGCCCACATACCGCCCAATGACAATAACTGGTAATTTGGCGAACAGGGATTTTTTGCCCTTCAAAGTCCACAGGGTTTGACAGCTCAAAGGTGGTGGTGGCAAGGGTTTCGGAAATCTTTTGTTCAATGTACCAATGCTGAATGCGGTAATTTTGCTCGTCCGTACTGTCTAAATATTCAGCAAGGGTGTGGATAACTTTAAGTCTTGCCCCTGCAAAATCGCCAAACCTAAGGCATAAAAAGCGTAAGGCTTGGGCAACACCACCGATGTCATTGTGAATGGTTAGAGTTGGAGCAGACGCTTTACCGTCCGACCGCATTTCTAGTCCGTCTGCTTTGATGGCGATTGGGTGGAATTGTTGTCCTTGCCAAGTTATTACGCCGTCATTATGCCCATGAAAACGGTAAATCTCGCCCCCAAGTTTGCGAGCGTCCAGCTCGTACAGGGTAATAAACCCCTGTACGGTGTCTTTTTGGATTTGATTGTTAAAAGACATTTTAAACCTGCTTAATGGTCGGTTTGGGGTTCGTCTGTTGGTGTGTCAGGGCTTGCATTTTCTGCAAACGCAAGCTCAATGCTGTATGTGTCATTTTCAAAGACAAGATGAAACACACCTACCGTCAAGCCCTGATATTCAAAGGTTTTAAGCTGAGACTCTGCCCAAGCGGTGATTTCTGCTTGTAGCTTAGAAATGCGGTTTTTTCGGACATTTTTCTCGGACGTGATAACCGAAAAATCTTGATATTCGGCATCATACTCAATCTTGACAGTTTCGGTGTCATCTGCATTCCACGCCGTGCGAGCATAGTTAAAGTTGGTTAGGGTGTTTAGTTCGTGAAGGGTAAGTTTTTTCATAAATTGCTCCAATTAAAAAAGCCCTTGATAGACAAGGGCTTGGTTGATGTTAACGACATTGATGTCGTCTACATCGGTTAAAAAACTTGCTTTAAATTAAAACTGATTTGCCAAGCATCGCCACCTTGTTTTTGGCGGGTAATCTCGCCATCAGTGCGGACTTTGATATTTGGCTCATCGGCTAATGGCTTGAAAGTAAAAGGCTCAACGCCTTTTGTGTCAATTAAAAAGTGGTAAATCTCATCAATCACCGCTTTTTTGTCAGTCTTGCTACATTGCCACGACTTGCGGGCGTTGTTAATGCCAAAACTGACCGCCTGCTCATAGCCATCGCCAAATTGTGTGGTGGTTTTGTTGATGGCTGTGGTTTCGGTGCTGTCTTGGCTGATGTCCCAGTTAAAGTTTTTCATTGTTTTTTCTCAAATTCTTTATAGGCACGATAAATATCGGGGAATTTATAAATCAACATCAAGACAACCAAAGTCATCATCAAAATAATAAATTTTGCCATTGTTAGTTTCTCACTTTCAATATAGGTTAAAAATGTGATAAAATTACCCATAGATTATCCTTTTAAGGTTGGTTAAAGGGGTAATAAAAAACCCAAGTTCTCGTAAAACTTGGGTTTTTGCTTATTTACGATACAGTCTATCCAAATATCCGCCTTGTCTGGTCTCTTTGTGCAGTACCTGCATGGCAACACTT
The DNA here is from genome assembly GCA_030530785.1 of Moraxella sp. Taxonomy (GTDB): domain Bacteria; phylum Pseudomonadota; class Gammaproteobacteria; order Pseudomonadales; family Moraxellaceae; genus Moraxella. Next base: position 33,914 of record JAUMUJ010000007.1, read on the forward strand.
GCCATCGCATCGCCCATGTGTTTACCAAGCTGGGTATTCGCCTCTACATTGCTTGTGCCATCAGCATTGACTATTACATGGACGTTGATGTTGTTGGTTTGACTGCCACCAATGCCATCACCGTTATTTAGGCGGTTTAGGGTGTCCACACCAATACGCTTGGTGGCTTTGGCATTTAGGACGTATTCTTGTCCATGTACTACGCCTGCAATTTGGCTTGTCCCGATGTTGCCTGTATAGCCACCTGTGGCGAAGCCTTGCGGATTGGCAGATGAGATGAGCTGGACAAATTGACTGCTCATGGCAACCGCTTTGGCGGCCGCAATAGCCTTTTGCCATACCGTGCCACTCTCATTCGCCCATGCGTCCGACCCTGCTTTGTACACAGCAATGCCTGCTTGAGCTAATGCAAAGGCTTTACCCATCTGATACAGTCTTTTATAGGTATTGGACTGTTCGCCAATGGCGTACTTTGCCATTTGTGCCATTGCTGTCAAAATGCCACTACTGCCATTTAGGGTGAACATGGTCATCGCTTCATGATGGCGTTTTGCCATTTCTTCACGTTTGGTATAGTATTCCGCCTCAGTGATCTCTCTTGCTTCAAACTGCTCTTTTAAAATATCTTGCTCTGATTTATGTTGGTCTTTGAATAACCCATAATCACCAAAGACTTTTTGTGCCATCTCTGCCGTGCCAGTTAATGCCCCAAAGTAGTTGTTATATTGACTTGGGTTAAATTTAGTGGTGGCATAACGCTCCTGTGCTTGTTTGTATTTATCAAGTTGCTCAATTTTTTTAAGCACATCAAGATGAGTATCAATTTCCTCTTGGGTGTATTTATTCTCCTTGTCGTTTTGAAGGTCATAAACAACACCTGCATAAGGATTACCTTTGTTTTGAAGTAGGTATAATTGTTTTTTGTAATCGTGTTGAGCCTGCGTAAAAATTTGATTACGTGCTTCTTTGGCTTTTTTAACCTCATAATCATACTTAGCATCAATCGATTCTTTGTGCCAAGCCAACTCTTCAATGCTCATCTTTTCAGATGTTTCAAGTTGTAAATGAGCAAGCTCTCTTTCAGCCTCTATTTTTTGAAAAACAGTCATGCTGTATTGCTTGGCTTCAAACATTAGGCTTTTTTGCTTATGCTCATCTACTTTTTGTTGAAGTCTGATTTGTTCATTGTAATACCCTGCTAGTGATTGTATTTGTTCAAAGGTGTACTCACCGCTTGCGGTTTTTCTTCTTAAATCAAGCTCTAACTCTTTCTCCAAAATTTGACTTTCGGTCATTTTATGGCGATTGGTTTCAAGCTCACGCTCTTCTTGTTCAATTTTAGCAATTTCAATTTTTGTATCTCTGACTTTCTCCAAATGCTGTTGATATGCTTCTAGGGAGTTAATATCCATATTTGGACTGGCATAGAAGTTGCCTAAATCTCTAAAATATTCGTACTGTGCCTTATCCTCATCGGTCAGCAGATGGCTTTGATGTTGCAACATGGCTTCTGCTTTCATGACTCCTGATTTGCCGTTATGTATCTGCTTTGCTCTGTCAATCATGCGTTGCTTTTCATCTGCGGTGGCGATGGTATTTGCATGGATTGCGTTAATCTGCAATTTCAGCTCATCATTCAGTCTTTCAAGGGGGGTCTTTAACAGTTGCGATACAAGGTCATCATGGGATTTTTTGGCTTGCTCATTTAGATTTGACTGCTGATTGGCATAATCGCTTTGAGTGGTTTTTGGATTTGACCCACCATTATAATAAGCACGGTAGCGATTAACTGCTGGCACATAGTTCTTGGTTTCTTTAAATGGTGGCATTCCGCCATATTTTTTAACATTGCCAATACCTGCGTTATAAGAGGCTAGGGCGAGGTCAATGTTGCCTTTATTTTCTTTAATAAGCCAGCTTAAATATTTGGCGGCAGCCTCTGTGGCATTCGCCATGTTGTAAGCACTACCCTTGCCCCACTGCCTCCAAGTGGCGGGCATAAACTGAAAACCTCCCATTGCACCTTTGGGACTTGTTACATTAGGATTGCCAAGACTTTCTTTCATGTGTACGCCAGCCAAAATGCCCGATGGCAGGTTATATTTCTTTTCATAACCTGCAAAATCGTATTTTAGGGCATTGGCATAAACCTTGTCCCATGCTTTCTTTTCACTTGGTTTAAGGTAACCTTCGGGTTGCTTTTTGTCTTTTTTGTCTTTATCCTTATCTTTTGGCTTTTGATATTCTCCCATCGGGTTATTTAGGTTGGCATTGGGTATGGTCGCATTCGCTCTATTCTCCAAACTTTGTGTCCAGCTTAAAGCCCCATTATCTATTTGTTCTTTTGCAGTCTCATCAAATAATTCTGACCAAGTTCTTGTTTGGGTGATGTGTCCAACATTAAAGCGACCGATTTTAAAGTTGCTTTGGTATGGTTCTAATGGAGCTATTGGCTCGTTGCCGAAAAATTCCCATGCTTTGCTTGAAAATCTAAGAATGCTGTTGATTTTTTCAATAATAAAATTAACGGATTTGCCAACCACGCTGTTTACAATATTTTCAAATACAAAGGCAATATTGTTTGCCATGATTTTAAATAAGTCCCATGTGTTGGTAACAAAATAAGCGATATTTTCCCCTGCCAATTTGCCAAAGGTTTTAACGGTGGTTGCCATTGCGTCAAAGGTTTTAGCTGTGCCGTGCATTAAACCTGTAAATCCACTGCCTGTGTCGCTAAAAAATCCACCAAACAGCTGTGATGAAGTTTGTGTAGTGTCTTGTACATTTGACGTAATATCTCTAAAAATTTGATAAGCTGTACTGCCAAGTTCACTAAATAGATTAACAGTATCTTTAATCATTAAGCCCACCATGCTTAATGATTTACCCAAATCGTCTAGGGTAGCTTCTAGCCCACGATTTGCTGTACTTACCGCCATAACAACACTTGCCATAGCAAAAATAGGGTGGGCTTTCATGATAGTGGCAAGCGTTGTCATCGCCTTACCTGATATCAAAATACGATTAGTAAAACCAAGCATAGCCACGCCTGCCCCTGCCACAGCAACTTTGGCAAAAGTATTAAAGTGCAAGCTAGAAATCGCTAAGGATTTAGCAATGACGCCACTTAATCCTGTGTCATTATTCATGAAATCGCCGATGAACTCTTTGTACTTATTACGTACAAGAGCAAAGGCTTGACCCATCGTAATGGGCATTTTCTTTGCCATCTCTTCTAGCATGGGCGTAGCATTGGCGAGTGTCTCATAAATAACCTGTGAAGTAATTTTGCCTTCACTGGCAAGCTCTTTGACTTCGCCACGGGTAACATTGAGCTTTTTGGCGACCAAGTCAAGTAAAATCGGGGCGTTTTCGCTGATGGAACGAAATTCATCGCCGTTTAGTACACCTGACTGCATGGCTTGCCCAAGCTGATACAAGGCGGATTTTTGCTCCAAAGCAGATTTACCGCCTGTTCGCATGGCAAGTGAGACAGCATTGGTAAATACTAAGGCTTCTTGTTGTGTTTTGCCCAAATTTGCCAACGCCCGAGCCGAGTTTTGATATAAATTCGTGGTCGCTTCAATATCCGCATAGTTTTGGTCGGCAATGTCTCGTACCTTTTGGCGGACGGTCAAATACTCTTCTTCGGACTTGGTAACTAATTTAATCTGGCTATCCAATGACTGCATGGTATCAGCCGTTTTTAGGACACTAAGCCCCATCACCCCAAACATACCGCCTGTCAATAATCCTTGCAAGCGTGATAAAGCGTTGTGAGTAGCACCAACTGCGTTGTTGTAATTATTGATGATAGTAACGTTACGATTGATGGTATCGCCCATGCGTGTGAAATTGTTGGTGGTAAGATTGACCGTGTGATTTACTTGGGCAAAAATACCATTTGTGCGATTGACCGTGTTATTTACTTGGTTAAAAATATTGCTTGTGCGATTTAAGACATTATTGGTTTGGTTAAAGGCGTTTTGAGTTTGGTGGATATTTTGGTTAAGCTGACCTACCGCCGTACTGATTTTTGCCAATCCGCTAAGGTTGTTGCTTTGTAGGCGTGATAAGGCAGTAACCGTGCGTTGAGCCTCGTCTTGCAAACCTTTTAAATTGTTTTTAAGGTTGTTGATGGCACTTTGGGCGTTGGTAGTATCAATGACGATACTTAGGCGTGATGTTTGTTCCATGTTTTTTACTCAATAAAAAACCGCCAAAAGGCGGTCAGCACAAACACCCCACACATGGCAGGGTGCTTTTTTCAATAAATATTAAAGAAATCTAGTTTTCATCGCCATTTGACGGTCAATAAACGCTTGTGCATTTGCCACAAGGTTAGGGTCATGGCTGACATGGCGTTGTTCGCCAAAAGCGTCATAGAGTAACCCTTTGGTTTTGGTAATGCGGTTAAGCTGTCTTTGGGCGGTGTCTAGGGTGCTTTGTAGATTTCTAAGCTCATGGCTTATGCGGTCGTATTCTAGCACCCCAACCATTCGCCAAAAGGCGTTATCTGGGTTTTCTTTCACTTTTAGCATTAGCCCATGCACATACTCCACCGCTTGATGTACCTGCTCACCTGTCAGCTCATCAACACAGCTCACATCAAAGCGTTGGTGTATCATTTTCCACACATTGCTATAAATCGCCCCTGTCTCGGCAACGAGCATATTTACCGCTTGCACCAGTGGCTTTCTTTCGTCTTTGGTTGCAAGGGCGGTAATGTTCGCCCCACCTGTCATCATGTCAAAGGCACGGATAACCATAAGGCTAAATTTGGCACTTATCCACATGGCATAGCGGTACACCAACTCTTTGCAGACATAAGTGCCTTGATTTAAGCCACCCTTAATCCGCTTGTAAGCCTTGTAAATACTGCCGTTCATCAAATCTGATGAACGCTCAATCACGGCAATCAAAGCCTTAGTTTCGTCATTACGCATGAAGTTTGATGGTTGGTGCTTGGTTTCACCACCACTTGCCTTATGCAAATCATTCAAAGAGTATAAGCCATCAACAACAGCAATGATAGCTTCACCAATAGTTAGGTTGCTTTGTGGAGCAACCTGTGGTACAGTAATATCACATTTCATATGATTTTCCTTTTAATCACGTGGAGTGGTGCAGGTTGATTAGCTTGGTAGGCTCAACCTGCTTTTTTATGCTTTAAAAATAAAGCATGGATATATTAAAGCATATTGCTTTACTAAAAGCAAGTGTTTTGCTATAATATTTTTAAATATTTTTCCAGCTAACCATAGGACGCACCCATGAATGAGATTGTGCAAGTCAATTTTCGTATGCCCCAAGACCTAAAAGACCGCTTGGAGCAGTCTGCTAAGGAAAATGGGCGTTCCATCACATCGGAGCTAGTTATTCGTTTAGAGAGCAGTTTTAAACCACCTACCCAAGCCATTGCACCATCTAGCATAGACAATATTACACTCTCTGACATCATGCGTGAAATCAAGTCCCTAAAAGGAGCAACCCCATGATACTAGATTTACCCCCAAATATTGAACAAATCATCATCACCCAAGCCAAAGAACAAGGCATGACCGCAGAACAATGGGTAAGCCACGCTGTCCATGCCCATGCCAAACCTGTATCGGTGGCGGACTTTTTTGAAAACACCAAACCCCTAGCAAGTTTTAAGAACATAGACCCATTGGCATACCAAAAGGCGGTGCGTGATGAATGGGATTAACTACTTAATAGACACCTGCACCCTAATAGGACTACAAAAACAAACGCCCCAAAGCATGGCATTAGTCATGACACATGGGGCAATGATGAATGAATGTGCCATCAGCATTGTTACTTATATGGAGTTTGTGGGTTTTTATGGGGCTGATGGCGAAACTGCTAAACAACTTGAACAGATTGCCCAAAGTTTCACTCATCTACCCATCACCAAAGACATCGCCCAAACAGTCATCAAGCTAAGACAACGCCACAAAATCAAACTGCCCGATTGTCTTATCCTAGCTACTGCCTTAGTGCATGATTTAGAGCTTTTGACCCTAGATGATGGTTTGGCAAATAAATTTAGAGCAGAAAAAGTAAAACCCACTTTATGAGTGGGTTTGTTGATTTTATTGTCTCTGTTCAAGTAGTTTTTTATTGGTTATCTGCCAACCATCATCGCCATCAAGTTCAATCGTGTATTCAAATTTATTGGCTGGTATATTGCCACCACCATCAACTCCGCCAAATTTTTCATCAGCAAAATCCCAAGAGACCAAAATAAATTCGTCTTTGGATATTTTTTTAAGGCTTTCAATAAATTTATAATTGATGCCAATTTCACCAAAAGCATAATCATTAGTAATATAAAATTGTTCAGAATAATGTCTTTTATAAATATGTGTTATGTACGAGCCACCAGAACCAGAGCCACCATAACAGCCCCAATCCCCATGCCATAGAACATAATAGTGAGTTGAATGGCTATTTTTCTCTACTAAAATAACATCTGATAGGGTTGTTTTGTTTTTTGTATTATTCTCAAAAGAGTGATAGCAAGAAACCAAATTAGCGTAGCTTTTTACCTTATTATAAACAATTTTCTTTTCGTTTGGGTCATTGGCAAAAGCACAGGCAGAAAAAGCAAGAGCAGATAAAATAATAAATAGTTTTTTCATATATCATCTCCAAAATTGCTTATTACTCCATTGATTGAACCTTTTGTAGTACACCATCATCATTAAATGTACAGGTTGCCCTGCTTAACATTGTTGCTCCAAAGCCATTTTCTGCATAGTAGTGCATGATGACAGCAAGTTTACCATTTATTCTGCCATATTCTGAATTAACCACGTCCACATTCATAGAGCGTGGATTTTTTAAAGTTGGCTTAATCACTTCTTCACATCTCATCAGGAGCATTGATTTGCTTGTATTGGACTCTCGTTCCCGCTCCCGCTCCCTTTCTGCTTGCTCCGCTTTTTCTTGTGCTTCCCTAGCCAGTCTTTCGGCTTGTTGTTTTGCCACACGCTCTCTAAGTTCTGGATTTTCAGCCAACTCTTTTTGCCATTGCCTGTCCATTGCGGTTGAACCCACGACAAAGCCAACAACAGCCACAACCACGTTAATGCCGTGCAGAAACCCACGTTTTAGGTTTGGCTTCTTTTTTTGGATAAAATCTTTCACAAACCAAAGGGCAAGCAGTCCAGAAACAAACAAAATAAAGGCAGATAAAAAACTTACAGATAAAAAATGATAGGCAAAATAAAAAGATGCACACCCACAAAGCAAACTAAATACTTTGGCATTTTGTTCTTTTTGCCGTGCTTGTACCCGCTCTTTTGTTTGTATTTTGGCTATGTGTTGCTGTACGGATTTTTGCTGTTGCAAGGGTGAGCCACAATTTGGGCAATTAACAGCATTTATACTGACCTTTTTGCGACAATCTTCGCAACGAATTAAATTACTCATGGCTATCTCAACTCATTTTGATGAACATAAAAGCGTTCGCCGTTTTTACAATCAACCCAAAAAACAACTTCTTTTTTGGAATGCTTTTATTATCTGATAAATCTGCGTCTATTGGTTCATCACAATTTTGTTTTTGAGCCACAAAATTAACTGCTTTTGGTAAATCCAAATTGATTTTATCAATCCATTCTTTGCCCCACCTATCATAAGTCTTAGGAAAACCTTTTTGAGTGATTGGCATAATAATATGGCTATAATCAAGGGGGGGGCGGAGTAACAACCTGCACCTGAGAGTTGCTTGAATTTTGATTATTTGGTGGTGTAAACTCATCGCTACACGCCAACAAGAAAACAGTTGGCAAGACAATGCCCACCAAAAGAGAAGTTCTAAACACAACAAATCTCCATTAACGCTTAAAACTTACCCTACTTTACCACCATAGCAACAAAATAGCAATACCCAGTTACAAAATTCACCACCACCTAATCACACCTATGCCTTGAAGCAGATTAGCAAGGGCGTAAATAAAACAAACTGCCACCACTGCCCACAAGATTTTACGAACTTTTGGGGAATTTTCTAAGGCTTTTATCATCTTTGCACCATGCTCTAAACAGATTGCTAAAAAGTCAAACATCTGTTAGAATTATCTCATTCAGTTGCACAAATTGAAATTAAAAAACCCAAGTTCGCCAAAACTTGGGTTTTTGCTTTGTGGTATTACTTAGAATTGGTTAATTTTTACTACCACCATTTAATCGCATTGATAAACCCTGACAGCACAAAGAGTGTCAGACACACCACAATCCAGTTAATCAAAAACCGCACTTTTGGGGAATTTTCATATTTTTCTAGCATTTTTACTACCCACTTACCAAAATCTATGTTAAAATTCATATTAAATTTACTCCTGTTGCGTAGTGAGTTTAAATTAAAAAACCCAACTATTTGCCGTAGTTGGGTTTTTGCTTTATGTCCTGACCGCCTTTAAATACTCATCATCAATGGCAAACACCGCCTTATCCACCCAATCACGGGGTAAAAATAGCGGATAAACCGCCAGCACATCAGAGATGTTTTGCACATTAAGAGGCAATGGTAAGACTGTCATGCCTGACAGATAAGACCGCCCCCGATTGGCAAGCCAAAAAGTGTTAATAATCGCACCAATGGCATAATCGGTGGGTGGCTCATCGGGTATTGGCAAGCCCAAATAATCATGGACTTGCCTATCAAAGTCGCTTAGTTCTTGGTAGTCTTGTTCCCATCTCCACCTTTGGACGGCTTTTTTGCCAGTTCGGTCGCCTGTTTGCGAATGGTTTTAGCCACTTCTTCGGCACAGCCCAAGCACCACAAAACCAAACCCTTATGGTCATCAACGCTAGCAAGCACCATAGAAAAGTTATCACCTGTGATGTCTAATTTGCCGTTTTCGTCTTCCACATTCCAATCGGCAATCAAGTGTTCGCCAATGGCATAGCCCAACGCCTCATCTTGGGTCAGCTCATCATGATTGACATCCTTGATGTTCGCCATGCTTAGTGCTGTGTAGTTGGTATTTTGTGCCACCACCGCCCAAGCACGCTGAAAGTCTTTGTGCGATATTGAGCGAAAACTTGCCACAAAGCCTGTTTCTTGGTGGGTAAATTCTTGTGTTGTTTCTTGGTGTTGCTTGATGATGTCTTTTTTGATGATAAAAGCCATGATTGCTCCTTATGTTGGGATTTTGGTTAACGTTGGGGCTTGCTCAACCACGGTATAATTAACGTTTTGTTTGATTAGGTCATTCATGCCCCCATTTGGGGTTTCACCTGCCACCTGTGCCTTGGGGATAGCCAAGACATATTTTGCTCCATCTGGGAATTTTAAGGTCAGCTCAATGGCAACCGTTGCCCCCGTCATTTGTTTATTGATAATCTCTTGGGCTTTTTTACCATAGGCTAGCGTCATTGCACCCGACATCTTTGCCATCATTTCAAGCAATGTCCCCGCAAAGATGCCATCGCCCAGACATTTTTGGGCTTGGATGTTGTTATCCACTTCAAAGCTAAATTCGGTAACGCATGCCACGCCTTTTGTGGTAATGCCGTCAATCTTAATGTCTTCCACCGACAGCGATGTAACCCGTTGTAGGTTGCTTGTGGCGGTGGGGTTTTTGCTATACGGTGTGTCGTTTTGGTTTTTGTAGTCCGTCCCCATCACGCCAAAGGCACAAGTGGCATAGCCTGTGTCAGAAATGGCAAGTTTTAGGGTATTGACACGCACGCCACCGTAATAGTGGTAAATGCCCACGTCTTTATAACCGACTTCTACGGCAAAGGTTTTGGCGGTGTTGCCTGCAAATGTCAAAACATTGCCCTGCCACTCACTAAACGCCACCGCCGACAGCCAGTCATCATAAGCGTCTTTGGCAAGCTCCACTTCAATATCGCCCTGCAACTGACCGCCTGTTACCAGTCCTGCCTGTGCAATACGACTATCGGTAACGGTTTCACTTTCGGTGTTCTCAAAGCTAGCGGACAAGCCGTTTGATTTGTAGGGCAAGATTTTCCACCCTGTTTTTGGCACATCTTTGGTTGTTTGGGGGGCGTATGCCACCACAATTCGTGAACCACGAGACATAATTTTTACTCCTAAGCCCTATGGGCTGTTAATATTACTGCACAACAACCCAATCTTCTGCCAACATATCGGTTTGACTGGCAAGCCAACCGACCACAAATTTATTGTCTGCTGTTTTCATTGTGATAGACGGCACGGTAAGTTCGCCATTTTCATTCTGCATATCTGACAAATCCGCCTTAGTCTCAAAATCAATGCCCGTAGCAAGCAACAAATACATACCCTTGCCATTCCAACCTTTACGAGCGACTTTTTTACCGTCTTTTAACAGGTTAATCGCCAAACCAAAATCAAACTCCGCACCGTCTGGCAAAACTTCCACGCCTACGGGCAACACATCATTAAGCGACTGTTTAAGCCAAAAGCCGTATGGGTGCCACATTTTTTCAAAAGCGTTTTCGTACGCAAACTTTTCGCCAATCTCTTTATCAAAACTGGCTTCGTCCACACACGCACTTTCGCCTGTGAATGTAAAGCCGTTTTTGACGGTGATATAGCAATGGGTCAAAGTGCCTTGGCCACGCTGATATTCAACGCTGACAATTTCACTTTCCAAAAATTCTTTGGTAATGGATTTCATAAACTCTCCTAATAGTACCGATACGGCACACTTACGTTGATTTGATAAATGCCATCAACAGACAGCACGCTGATAATGCTAGGGGCGAGCAGTTCAAGCCGTCCTAGCTGTTTGGCTTTTAAATGCTTAGCAAGGCTATCCGCCCACGTCTTAATCTTAACCGTGCCTTGATTTTTTTGGCAAAATAGCTGTACGACAAGCGTACCCACTTGCAAGACACACGGCTCATCGGATAGGCTTGCAATGGCGTTAATACCGCCCAATATTGACACACGCCCCCATACACCGTCTTTGGGTGGTGTGATGTTACGGTTATCCCGTGCTAGGCGTTTTGGGTCAAAATGTTGCCATGTTGCAATATGGGTTAAGATGATTTGTTCAATTTCTAAACTGTTCATAGGCTTGCCACCGCTGACCAAAAAGCATTGCCGTACACCCCCGTGGGGGCCTGCCTTGAATGCCCATGTTCAAGCCGTAAGCCATACGGCAAATTGTTTTGGATATAAAGCATGGGGTAGCTGTGGCGGGGTAATGACAAGACCATGCTGATACCGCCACCTGTCTCGGCATAGCTAGGACTGCCAATACTAATATGGTGGGCATTACGATAACGCCCTGTATCAACTGGGCTTAACATGACCACGTTGTTAAACACGTTCATCACAAACTGACGATACGTCCTGTCTAATTCATCGCCCACTTTGTCGGCAAATAGACTTGGTAAGTTATCCCACATCTAGCCCCCTTAATTGCACCACCCATGACACATCGGCAGGGTCTTTTTGTATGCTAAGCACCCGCAAGCCATTGATGACATCATCAATCATTGGTGTGCCTGTCAGCTCCTTTTGCAAGCAAATCAGCTTGACATCACTGGTGGCGATGACCTGCCCGTCTGTCTCATAAGTGGAGTATGAGCCAAATACGCCCCGACCTGTATAGGCTTGCACCTGCACATTGTTGTCGTTGATAGCCCAATCATCATCGGCTTGGCTTTGGCGTGTGGCGGTAAACGGCTTCACAGCGTCCGCCAAATCGCCATTAAAGGCTTGGATGATGTCGGCGGTAATTTCTTTGTTTAAGCTCATAGCCTGCCCACAAAGCCAATCACGCCATGGCTCTTTTTGATGTATGGCTGTATCAAGGCAAGGGCAATCATTTCACGCTGGCTCATGGCTTGCCCATCTTGCCCGTCGGCATAGGTTTTTGACACCGACACATCACCTGCTTTTGATGATTTGCTTGTTACCACGCCTTCGGTGCGACCTGCCAAAAGCTCACCATTTAAAAAAGCCTGTGCCAATTCAAGCCCTGCCTGTTTGATAGGCTCTGGCACATCACCGACAAATTTCACGCCCTTATTGATGAGATAGGCATTAACCACCATCAGCACCCGAGCTTTGTCGGGCGTATCAATGGGTAAATCGTCTAGCATATTGCCTCCTAAAACCCCACAAAGTATTAACTTTGTGGGTAGCAGTTATTCTGGCTCTTTGGTTGTTTTGGTGATGCGTTTGGGCTTTGGGGTTTGACCAGCACCACCGCCATTATCGCCATCATCATCTGCGTGCTTGGTAGGTTCTTGAGCCTCAACCACTTCCACACCTGCCAATTCATAGGCTTCTTTGATGTGCGGGTAATCGCCGTAAATCATGACCTTGTCAGTGCTTTCCACACGCTCAAAATAAATGGGATTGCGGTAACGACCCACAACCCCATCAACCACAGCACCGTGTTTACTGTAAATCAACATAATCAATCCTCGGTAATGTCCAAAATCACACCTGCGGTGTTTTTGTTGCTGGTGGCGTATTTTTCCCAGCTTGCAGTTGCCCCAAGTGTTGCAAGATTGGGGTTAGCCCCTGCGGTGGTCTTGTAGCTATAACCCAAGATGTCAAGGTTAAACGCACCTTCTGCACGAATGCCGATGGTTAGGTTTTCTTTGTCATTGATGGGGTAGGCTCTAAATGCTGGCAGTTGGCTGTTGGTGATACGAACCGCACCTTTTTGTAAGCCATAAATGGTGTGGTCTTTGGCTTGGTCGGTAACAAGCACAGGAATACCCATTGTGCCGGGTGAACCACCATAGACTACGGTACTTGCTTCTTGATACAGTTTGTCGGTGATGGCACCGTCCACAATGTCAAAATAGCTATCTGCGTCCATGATGAGCATGGACAAATCACCAAAGCGGTCGCCAAATTTACGCATACCTTTGGTGATGACCTTGCGACCATGTTCAGACAATTTGGCTTTGACCATCATGCTGGTATTTGAGCCAATCGCACCCTGCAAGGCAGAAGTGGCGTACTTCCAATAACCTGCAATCACAGCATCGGCATAGTCTTGACCCACCAAGAATGAAAACTCATCAACCGAGCGACCACGACGTTTAAATGCTTCTTCGGTGCTTTCGTATGGTCCATATTTGAACGGCACTTTGACACCAATACGCTCGCCCATGCTGATTTTTTTGCCTTCAACGGCAGTTGTGGCATTGACATCACGATGGTCAATGTTGCCACCAATTTTATATAATGTTTCTTTGTCAAAATCGCCCATGATGGCTTCATCAAGTAAGATGATTGTGCCATTTGAGGCTTTATTGAATACATTGAGATTGTCTTTTAATCGCTCTAAGTAAGCGGTTTGTACAAGCTCATCATAGATAATAGTATCTCTGTTTACAGTAGTTGCCATATTAAGCTCCTAAATTTAAGTAGGCTTGTTGCCCGTGTTCTTTAATAAATTGTGCCTTTTGCTCCACGGTCATTTCACCACGTTTAAGATTTGTGGTTGCTACGCCTGCCTGACTTGCCCCCGTACCAGATGCCCCAGAACCACGCAAAATGCTGTCTTTGTGCGGGTATTGGTTGATGATGATTTCTAGTGCTTCATCAAAGTCTGCAAGCTCGCCACCGTTTTTGCGTGAGTAAATCGGGCTTCCACCCAAATTCGCCACAATCTTGCCATTTTCCATCGTAAAATGACTGCCAAAAGAGCTTTGGGCGATGTCAGCAGGCAGTAAGGTTTTTTCTTTGATAAAACTTGACCGAGCAAAGGCACCGCCGATGACTGCATTGTGATACTCTTGGTTGATTTTGTTGATTTCGGCATCTTTTTGGGCAAGCTGTTCATCAAAGGCTTTTTTGGCTTCCGCTTTGACCTTTTCCACTTCGCCTGCGTCAATGAGCTTTTTGTCATCAAGATTTCTCACGGTTTCAAGGGCTTTTTTAGCCTCATCAGCACTTAACCCATCAAAAGCCTTTAATAAGGTTTCCGCCTTTTCTTTGGCTTCACGGTGAGCTTTGGCTTCGGCATTTAGCTGTGAGATTTTTGCCATGTTCTGCGGTGCGTCAAAGGCAATCTCTTGCCCATCGTCATACACATAAATAGGCTTGCCATCTTGCACAACCACATGACCGTTTTCATCAAGTTTTAACTTCATAAGATTTCTCCAAAAATTTGCTTTCCAGCAATCACACCCTAGTTTTCCAACATCGGGCAACAAAAAAGCCCCAGTTAGGGGCTGTCAAATACTTTTTTAAATATCAAAGGTTCAAGCCGTCTCATCTCATCAAGGGTCAATGGCTCAAAATTTCTATCCAACTGCAAAGCGGAAAACCGCTCAGGACTTAATCCACCTTCACGAAACAACTTACCCCGTGCCTTGCCCAATGCCTCATCTTGGAATGCTGGCGATTGGGTCTTGAGCCACTCATAATAGCTGACGTTATCGGTAACACCATGCTCACTGGTTCGCTGTGGTGGCTCTTTCATGTCATGATACACTAAGATGGTGCGACTTCGGCAGTTGAAGTGATAGGGTGGATAAATCGCTTTATCAAGGGGCATGATTTTTTTGTCAAGACTTCGGCACTTGGGCGATGTCCGTCTATCAAGTGTGGCGATGATTTGCACGCCCTTAACCAAATCACGGTTTTGCTCGGCAAATTCTTTTTGTGCCTCACCTGCCATGATTGCCGTGCCTGTGCGTGCCAACGCCTGGGCGTGTCTGCGTGTTGTCTGCAAAATGCCATCTTTAAACTTGCCTGTTCGTGTGCCACGAATGGCTTGTATCAGCTTTTGGTTTGTCCAGCCCTCGTGATGAGCAAGGCGAATAACAGCAGTTAGGCGGTCGGCTTCGTCTTTGCTAAATTTGCCAAGCAAGTCGTTTAGGCTCACGCCTTTTAATAATGACTGTGGGCGGTCAAGCAATGCTTGACTATATGAGATTTGTTTGATGGCTTGGGCAAGCTCTTTTTTTTGTGTGTGGGGTAATGCCACCAGGTGCTTTTTAGCAAATTTAACCTCAAAATCAGCTTGTAGATTGTAAAATTCATGCCACTCGTCTTTAAGTTTTGTGGTAAAACCTGCCAATGCCATCAAAAATAATTGATGATTTTCTTTGTTTAACTCTTTGATTTCTTTGTGGTTAATGTCTGATATGTCATGCTTTACCAAAAAATCCTGCAAAGTTTCATCAATCTCTTGTGATGTTTTGTCAAAATGCTTGACCAGGTGCGATTTAAAACGCTCAATCAGCACCGCCAATCTGATTTCATCATCCATTCCAACCTTCTTTTATCATATTTCCACATCGTCAATCATGCCATCGATGTCGTCATCGGTCAGCTCGCCATTGATGAGGCCGTATTCACGAGCTTTGTTATAAATCACACTCTTTGGCAACTTACCACCATCAACAAGTTGGGCAAGACCGCTTAGCACGCCCACATCCACCGCCTGCTGGTTGAATTGTTGGCGAATGATGAATTTAGGCTCATCAGTAATGCCCATGTAAGCATTACACCATCTTAACAGGTTCAAAAAGCCCTCATTGAGGTTAGCCACACATAGTGATGCTTCACTATTTTGTGCTTGTGCCTCGTTGTCTGCTTGCGTGGCAGTCTTAATGCCATAGCCTTGTCCAAGCTGATAGCCAAGTTCGTTAATAATCTCTCGCTTTTCTTTGATGCCTTCGGTTGCCATCGTGTTTGGCTGGGCTTGGGCAAAGCCAAATGAGCCTGTTTCGCCAAGCATGATGACTGTCTCACTGCCCAAGCGTAGGGGATTTTTGAGGTTGCCATATTCATCAGCTTCTGTGTAATGGTCGCTGATGTGGCTATCAACATTCATAAAGGGCTGTATCTGACCGCACAAAAAGCGTGAGTTTTCAGCGTCTGCACTATTGCAATAAATCCCCTGTTCGATATGAACCAGGGGCTCGATAGGGATTTTTTGTGTTTGCCAAGTGTTATGCTGGCTACCGAAAATCTGAAACGGTATTACTTGCCACTTCTTGCCTTTGCCATCGGTGGGGTAATATCGCTTTATTTCTTGGTATTGGGCGTTTACTTCCTGCCAAATCGCCACATAATAACCCTCATTATCCAAGCCAAGCACTCGCCATTGCGTGACGGTTTCGGTCACAAAAGGGTCATCCGTCTCTTTTTGTACGCTTTCTTCAAGTACGATTAGATTATCCTGCCAGTTAATGATGCTAGTGGCAGGATAAAATAACAGTTTAGGTCGGGCTTTTTGGGCGATTTGCTCGCTCACACTCATTTTGTCAGGGTTTTCCACCTTTGGGTAGTCCACCCACACGCCAAAACGACCATGAACCAATAGGGATTTTAAGCCCTTTTGTGCCAAATGATATAGCGATGTGCCTTGACCATCAGCATCAGCAATCAGGTCTTCAAGCGTCTTATCAAGCTCCATCATTGGGTCTTGTTTAAATGCCAATCCTAAGTATTTATTCACAGTTTTACCTGAGTATTCATAAAATACCGCTCTTGACTTGTAGTTCTCATATCGCTGTCTGGCAGAATTGCTTGTATCGTCAGGATTGGCACGGGGTAGATACTTTTCGCCCTTGTCTTTGACGGCTTTGGTGCCTGCGACAAAGTCATCGCACATTATCCACGATGACAGGGACTTGGTGTATTCTGGGTGTCTTGAATTTACTGGCATGATTTGTCCTAATATGGCATTTGAATAAATGATTTTGTCATCGGTCGCTTGATTGGGTATTGATACGCAATGAAATAACCACCAGCGTCATTCGTATGGTCATGTCCACTGTCTTTGTTAGGCATACCAAACTTATCATATACCTGCTGTTCTAGACTGTCGGTATATTCAGGACACATTTTGGTATTGATAAAATATCGCCTCTCGCCCTGTGTGTTTAAAATCATCGCATTCATGGCATAAACCCTGTCTTTGATGCTTGGGTTGGTGCTTGCTACCTTGATAGTAAAGCCTGCTTGCCTTAAAATACTGTGGTCTGACACACTAGATGACTTGGAGCTGGTGTTATGACCACTCGCATCAGGATAGATGATGATGTGGTGCTTTGGGTAACGCTCTTTGATGATTTGGCACATGGTGGGCGTATCTCTTGCCCCAACAATCTCATCAACGGCATAGGGCAGACCACTTTTGATGACGTGTACCACCGCCGCCATTTTAAGCACGTTAAAATCCATGCCAATGTGCAAGGTATCGCCTTGCTGTATGGTCAAATCTGTGTGATTTGCCATGCGGTCAAAATCAGGATAAACCGCTCCGCTGGTCAAATTGACAAACTGCCCATTTAGGTAGGCTTCAATCAGCTGTGGCGGATAAGACAGTCGCAAGCTGTCAATATAGCCATCAGGCAAATTTAGCTCATTGTCGTAGGTGCTTGCCTGTATCAATCCGTACAGTTTGGCTTTTTCTGGGTTTGAATTAGCTTCTTTGACAAACTGTTCGTAAGTGAATTTAAAGCCTTCGGGTGTTGTGGTTACATCAATGCCGTTTCTAAGTCCGTCCACCTTGTAACGCATACGAGCAATGATTTTACGCCATGCGTCCCGTGCCTTATCGGTGTGCAAGGTATCAAGCTCATCAACCAGTGCATGACCTATTTTAAAGCCGACAATGGAAGTGGGATTATCCATGCTTCGGCAGATAATCATGCCCAAATATTCTTTACCATGATAGACGAACACTTCTTTGTTTGAAGTCTTAATCTCAACATTTAGCCCCCAATCATTAGCACACTCCTCAATCGTTGGGTAAAAAATATCTCGGATTTGCGGATAAGTAGGAGCAAAATAGCCAGCGTTTACCAAAGGGTATTCATAAAAATGCTTGCACAGACTGGCACAACCTGCCCAAGTTTTACCAGAGCCAAACCCTGCCACATATGCCCGAAATTTATTAGGCATATTCAAAAATCTAGCTTGTGGTATGTTCAGTCTTGGCATGGTTTCGCCCATCTTGTACTTCAATGACAACTTTGGTTGGTTTTGGTGTTGTTTGTTCGTCCACTTCATCGGCTTGCTCACGCCAACCCGCCTGCGTTTTCAGGTAAAATATGATGGCTGTTAAATTGCCTTCATTAGCAAGTGTTAGCAGGTTCTTAGCTACATTGCCAATAGCCTTAGCTTTACCCTTTTTATAATGTTCAAGTACTTCTGGTTGCCTTTCACACACCGCCTTAAACGTGTTTCTTGCAATGCCAAAATAATCCGACATTTGCTCTAACGTCAAAACACTTGCCAACGCTTCCACTTGTGCCATCTGTTTGTCATCAAATACAATTTTTTTGACATTATTTCTCTCGTTTGCAATAAAAAAGCAATCAAGACTTTTATCTTGATTGCTTTACTAAAATAATCAAACAAGATTAGAATAAACTACCTTGCTGACTTTTTGCTCGCTTGTTGGCACCTTTTTTGCCTGCAATCGCACGCTTAAATTTACCTTTCATGGCGTCGTTTGCTTTTTGATTTGCTTTCATTTCTGATTTTGTGGCGTAACGACCTTTTTTGGTTTTTCCCACTGTACGCAAAACCTTAAAACGACTGCTTGACTTCTTAGCCATACCACCTGCACTTGCACCTGCCATATTACTCTCCTTGACTAGATACTAAGTAAACATCAATATCGTCAATGTCAATATTTCCCAGTGTTGGGTCATCAATGCCTTGACGATACACCAAAATATGACGACCATTCTCATCTAAAATTAAACTGCCGTCATCTGCTGCTAAAAACAAGTCATCGTGCCTTAGACGTGTTGGGAAATCCGTAATACGCCAAAGTGTCTCATGCACTTGTTTAAAGTTGTTTGCGTTACTTGGGTAACCAACATTTCTTAAAGAACGTCCAATACTTGCCAAGTAACCTGAAAATTCCGACCCTTCCCAATCTGGAAAAACGTTCATTTGCTCATCAAAATACTCAAAGCTAAACGCTACTGTTTTTCCGTATTCACGAAGTTCACTAAAAAAGCTGTCAATCGTTGAAAAAAATGGAAAACCCAAATCAAAATAAGGTTGCCAAGAATTCCCTTTTGTGCCTGTTATAGCGTCATAAACGTTAATATCTGCCTTATCTAGCTCACTCAATAAGTAATCATAGGCGGTTTGGTCTTTGCTTTTTTTACAAGCAATGTTAATCACGTCTATAAATTCTTTGGTTGGACGTGATTTGATTTTTGGGCGTTGCATATGGTTAATGTGCATTTCGCCATACCATACATAATTTAATCCATTATCTTTTAACCAGCGAATAAAACCATCAATATCTTTCCACCATTCAGGCACATATGGATTTAACCCAATGATAACGTGATGTCCGTACTCTTTGGCGAACAATGCCAGTTCTTTGCGTTGGTCAAAATTCGGTGTACCAGTTTCCGCCCTTGCGATAATATCGTTATCATCACTGGTAAAGCTGATATAAACTGCCGTGGGCTTAGACCTTGAAAGTACATTTTTAACTTTATTACCGCCACGAGTTTGAAAAACAAAACGAGTGCCAATATCTGTGAACACATCAAAAATAGATGAAAACTGCTCAAAGTTTGATTTGGCGAATGGGTCGCTGTCATTGCTGACCATAATTGGATAGCCTTCTTGCAAATAGCGAACAGATAAATTTTTCATCTGTTTGCCGTTTGCCACTGCATTTGCCACATTGATGACCTTGTTATAGTCTGCTCGCCTATCAGGATTATTTAAGTTTGCATAACAATAAAAGCAGTTATGACTACAATAGTTAAGACCCAAATGAACAGGTACAGGGCTTACAAGGTATTCGCCTGTATATGGTCTAATGCTCATCGCTTTCACCCAATACATTTTGTAAGAAAAATTGTTTATCTGATAAACCGTTTTTTAATTCCGATAACCGCTTATGTTGCTGTTTATTAAGAATGACCATGAATGTGAAATTGATAGGCTCTTTCTTTTGTGGGGTAGTCTCACTTGTTACAACTTCATCATCTTCTTCATCTTTAAAATCACTGCCAAAATCTTCATCAGGCTCTACATACTCGCCCAATCTGTCGTCTCTGTCAGCAGGAAATTCAGCCCTTAACTCGCCAAAATCCAAATCGCCACACAATGCCCCTAACTGCATTAAATCCATATCAAGGCTAGGAATTTCGCACTCACTCAATTCTTTCAATTCATGGTATAGCTTATCTTTATCCCATTCGCCAAGCTCTGATGTTCTGTTGTCTGCAATAATAAACGCTCTTGCTTCTTCATCTGTTAAGTGGTCAAGCACAATACAAGGTACAACATTAAGCCTAAGTATTTTTGACGCTTCTACACGTCCATGCCCTGCCAAAATATAACCATTGCGAACAACGATGGGGATATTAAAACCATAACGCTGAATGCTGTCGGCAATGGCTTCCACCTGCTTCTTGGGGTGCTTCTTGGAATTGCTTGGGTGCGGTTTTAACTGTAAAGGATTTATTAGAGTAATTCCAGTATTATTCATAGTCAAATCGCAAAATAAAACCCTTTGCGTGCAATCAGAGGTAAAGGGTATATCTCACGTTCTCGGACGTGGCAACCGCTACTTACCAACCCTTTACCCACTTAATGCACAAAGACGGCTTAGGCTTGGTGTTCGTATGTCAAAATGGCGGGCGTACCAATAGCCCAAATCTGATTATTTTACACTTGGTGCATTCTGTCATGGGTCAAATGACAGGCATTAAAAAACCCCAACGATTGCCAATCATCTCATTACGATGGTGGTTTTGGTTGGGGTTGCATCAATAAAAGTGCATAAAAAAGTGGTTAAAGTGCTATATCTACACTTAACCACATTCTAGTAAAATGATAGCTTTTTAGTTTCCTTTTGTCAAGTGTTTTGTTTTTCTTTAAAAGTGGCTCTCCAGTACTCACCCGCCACATCGTCAGCAATAGATAATTCACTGGCAATCTCGCCAGACACTTTATTGAAAATAAAGGCGTGATTTTTAGAGAAATTGCCTTTGGATATGCCCAAAATTTCTGCTTTAATCTTGTCGGTCAATACACACCGCACCGTATCAATCACTACCGCTTTTGCTAGGTTGTTGGCGTGGTGTTTTCGCAGACGTTTGGACTGATAACCTGTCTGGGTGAGTTTGACCACCTCATTATAAAATGCCTGTCTTTGGCTGTCGTCCACATAGCATGCCACTGCTGAGCACATTAAATCAGGGTTGTCAGTGGGGGCGTTCTGCCGAACATACGTCAAACACCCACTTGCGTCTGCCATATCCAGCCTGTCGGCGGTGGATTGGCTGGCATTGCCTTTAAAATCACTAGGGCTTTTTTGGCTCATGATGGCACGGGCAAGGTCAAGGTTGGGGTATTCACTCATTTTTTGCTTTTGCCTCTCTTTTTGCTGTGCTTTTTCTTGTGTTTAATTTCCCTAAGTTGTCTTTTTAAAGACTTAATCAATTCTTTTGCTAATTTTTTATTAAGACAAAAATTGATTATTTCAGGATTGTTATTAAGTTCCCAATTTTGAAATATGAGCCGTAAACAAATTTGTTTTTGTTTGCCAGGATAGGTTTCCAATGTCCACTCATATTTATCATCTTTAAGAATTTCCGCCCCAAAGCCAATAACTTTGTCAGAATGCTTGGATTTAATATCCCAATAGGAAATTTTTTTACTCATAGTCTTACCCCAAATTGATTTTAGGTTGATTTAATGCCCAAACTATCCGCTCGCCAATCCATCGCATCACAGGCACGGCCATAGAGTTGCCAAGTGCCTTATAGCGTGGGGAGTTGGCGGCGGGTTTACCCTTAAAGGGAATGTTGGTGTAGTTGTCATGAAAGCCCTGCAACCGCTCGCACTCCACAGGGGTCAATCTACGCACCACAAAATCAGTAATGACAGCGTGGCGGTCAGTAGCGGTCAGGGTGTAACTGATGTTTTCTTGCACACCTGCTCCATTACCCCCTGCGTCATCGCACCGTCCGATGATGTTGCCAGCGATGACACCAACAGGCTCTTTGCAACCACTTGCCGCCAAAGTGGGCGATAATTCTTTTTGGGTGGTTGGCGTATTTTGTTTGTTATCAAACCCATACACTACATTAGGCGGTACTATGCCCCCACCGCCTTGACTTATAAGTGTACCGCTCACATTTTCGCTGACCTTTGGTGTGGGGTCTGCGTGGACGGTGTAGGCGGTGTAAATATGGTTTGTTCCTGCCGTTCCCATACCTGCGGTTAATGTTGGGGCGACACCTTTGGCAATCACAACAGGTTTATCATCATAACGCTGCTCAAAAAATATTGGTTCACTATGGCAAACATACACACCCTTATTGCCAGTCGTGCCTTGTGCTGCCAAAATGGGCGGTGTGATATTCTCTTTGACCGCCACATTGTTGTAGGCGGATTGAAAGGCAATCGCTTTTTTGGCATTTACATCATCGCAAATTTCTCTAACGCCATTTTTAGCATTGGTGGTAGGGTTTTGCCCCGTCTCTCGGCTCGGTGCAGGATTCCCTGACAGGCAGTCTTGCTCAAATAATACTGGGGGTCTATCTTGCCAGTCTCCAAAATCTGTGAGAGCAAACACACGCTTGCGTCTTTGTGCCAGTCCGAAGTATTGAGCGTCCAATACCCGCCATTCGGTAAGTCCGTTTTCGCCCACCGCAACGCCCGAGTTTCCCCAGCCGTTTTCGGGGGTGTCAAGGCTTTTACACCCAGATAATGCCCTAACCACTTCTCTAAAATCATCGCCTTTGTTGGAGCTAAATGCTCCTGGTACATTTTCCCACAGGGCAAATCTTGCCCCACCGTGAACTCTTGCCCATCTAATAATTCTAATTGCGTCATAAAATAATCCTGATGATTGACCTTGTAAGCCTTGACGGTTGCCCGCCACCGATAGATTTTGGCAAGGACTGCCAAACACCACCAAATCAATTTTCCCTAAGTCTTTGATTTGTTGTTCTGTGATTTTGGTAACATCGCCCAAATTAGGAACATTGGGGTAATGGTGGGCAAGGAGCGAACAAGGAAATGGCTCAATCTCACTGAACCCTACACATTCCCACCCCAAATCTTTCCAGGCGACTGAACAGGCTTCAATGCCTGAAAATAGGCTTAGAAATTTCATATGTCTGTCCAATTAAAACCACCTTACCACCGTATCGCCTTGATGACCTTTTTGCCAAATAAACCAACTAAAACTCATGGCATTGCTTTTGCCTTCACAATTAGGCTTTGCACACATAATTCTTGATGACGATACAGCGACAATTTTTGGTGGGTATTGCTCAAATAATTTTTTTCTTGCCTTTCCCTCTAAAAACAATGTACGCAAAAACATACATACATAATCACCGTTACCAACCTTATTTATGGCAGTTCTAATGAACTGTTCAGCGTGCTTGAACGGTGGATTAGTGATGATTGCTCCGCCATCAAATCTATCATCACATGATAAAAAGTCCATGTCTGACACGCCAAAGCCACGATCAACTAAATCGGTTGATTTAACCTGATAACCTGCCTGTTCAAGGGCAGTTGATAACGCCCCATCGCCACAAGCACACTCCCAAATATGCTTTGGCAACTCATCGCCAATTAGGTCAAGTAAGTGCTTGATGGCAACAGAGTCGGTGCGATAAAAATCATTTTTTTCTCTGTCGCTATCCGACCAGTTGCTTGCCCCTAATGTCTTAAAAACCTTGGCACTACTCATCTGCCTACCCCCATTCTCTTAAACTCACAAATAAACTCGTCCCACGCCATTGTTACCGCCTTATCATTGATAACCACACTTGCTAAGCCCGTGCGGTCATCAACACCTAATGCTTTGGCAATATCGCCTTTGTCGTTTGTGTAATAAGTCATATCAATTCTCGCTCCAAAATCTCAAAACACTTTAATGTATTGCCGCAATGCCACACCCAAAAGCAATCCTCATCATAATCAATCAAACGCAATGGATAATCATCAGGCATTTCAAAGTTTTTAAACATCGTATCATCGTCTTTTTGCAATTCAAGCTCTGTCGCTTTATCAAACTCTGCCACAACATCAAGCATTTTTTGCAATTTTTCTTTATCTAGCGATAAAGCTATTGAGTGCTGATTACCAAGCCAATAATCATCAAATATTAATTCATAAACTTTTGTCATCTTACCCACTCCAATTCCTGCACCTTTGGTGTTACATCTTTCATCGGTCTTGGCTCATCAATCCACGCCAATTCGGCAGGGATTGGCAAATAAATCTCTTTGGCATACGCCCATAAATAAATCATATCCAAATACTCCTTAAATTGTTTGGTGTTTGCCCGTGTCGTGCTAAGCTGTTTGACAATATTGATGGCTAGGCTTTCATAGTGTTCTGGCATATTCTCTTTGATGATTTTCATATTGTCGGCAAGGTCGGCATATTCGCCAAAATCCCGACAATAAATCTTTGCCAAAAACCGCCTTTTTAAGTCAATATGTACACTCTCTTTGTCATCGCCTGTTTGGTTGGCAATTGCTGTTACCCAGCCCCAGTAAATTCGGTTCTGGGCGTTACTTCTCGCCTTATCGTCATCAATGCCAATCGTTACCACCACCTTATGTGATGTGTCTAAGCTATCCGCTACGGCTTGATGAATCGCCTTAAAGCAGTTTTCGGCAACTTGCCCATCAACAAGCCTAAAACATTGGTTCTGTTGGGTTGTCTTGCTCATCTAGTACCTTGTTTGTAAATTCCCACTTATCCAAAAACCACGCCTTTGCTTCCTCTCGCGTCTGCCAAACATAAGTATCTAAGTTGTGATGACACCGCCGACATAGCGGTATCGTGTACTCATCATCAGACTTAATCCCCATACCCTTGCCAAACTCGCCCCAATTAGCGTGGCAGGGGTCGGACGGTGCTGGGGCTTGGCATTGGACACAGGGCAGGGATTGTAGGCAGTCAAGTCGGTTTGTCATCTTTCAACCTTTTCAAAATTGCTAATTGTTCGTTTAAAATCGCTTGTTCGGTTAATAACTTTTTGTGCTGTCTTTTTAACTCGTTATATTCAAAATTAACAATTGTCAAATACACCGACGCACCAATAAAAATAAAAATCAACCAATCAAACCCCAAATATTTTAAACATGCCATTACCACAAAATAGGGCATTATAAATTTGACACTATCGGTAAAATATTCGCAAAAATCGCCAATATAATTTAACAACTTCATATCTCAAACACCTTAATTTCATCAATCTCAATAAAAACTTTACCGCCCTTGATGATATGCCCACGCTCCACAATCAATTTATCAATCTGACTGTCATCACCGTACACACCCGCCTTTGTGAGTGCGTCTAGCAATCCTTTTAGGCGGTTATCAATGTCGTTTTTGGCTCTTGTGCCAAAGTGCAATGTAATCTTGACTACTAAGCGTTCACCATTGGTGTAACACTTGGGTTTTTGTTGTTTGACCAGTAAAGCTACCGTCCGTTTATAATTTTTGGCTTCTGTGGTCAAAAATACCGCCCCATTTGTTGCCCTTGCCCAATAGTGATTAACAGTGGGGGCCATGGGCAAAATTAACTTTGTTGTCATGCTCTAATACTCACATAGCTCTTTTTTAAATCCACTCTACCTGCACCAATCTCACGCAATGCTTCATCGCCAAATGCTTTGATGTAGGCAGACAGCTCCATAAAATTATCCTTGTGTAGAATTTGAATGGTTTGACTGCCACGCTCACCCTCATGGCCCTTAAAATAAAATGTGAGCTGATAGCGTCTTGGCTTTTTCATGATGCGTGCGTGGGTGCGTTTGTTTGCCCAATCACCGTAGTACCTGATACGCTCAATATCTGCGTCATCATCGGTCAATGGTAGGACAACGCAGCCCTTAAAGACTGCTTTAAATTCATTGGGGTTGTTCATGTTAAATCTCCATAAAGCTCTGGTTAGCCTTGCGAAAGCTACCCCAGTTGAAAGCAATCATTACCGCATTTTGAGCCAGTCTGTCCCATGCCCTATCGCCCAATCTCTCTACAATCTCATCACGCTCAAGGTTTGTGGTGATGATGGTGGGTAAATTACGGCTATATCGCCCATCAATGATGCGACTGATGCGTTCACGGTTGGCAATGGCGGTATCAGCATTAGATGCCCCATCTGCTTCACCGAGTTCATCAATAACCAGCAAATCTTGGTTAATCCAATCATTCATCAGCTCATGTTCGCTGACGTCAGAATGCTTACTCCATGTTGCACGCACCTGACTGTGTATGTCGCTTGCCCTGATGATTTGGACGTGCTTTCCATGTCTCACAAAATCAGAGGCGATGAGGTTCGCCAGTAGGGTTTTGCCTGTGCCTGTCTTGCCGTACATGATGATGTTGCTGGTGTTGCCCATGGGCAGGTATTGTTGGGCAAAATTGATGATGCCTTGCATTCTTTGCACTTGCTCGCCAAAGGGTTGCCATGCGTCAAATTGCTTGTAATGCGTGATACCTGACTGACGAGCAACACACTCACGCTCTTTGGTGGTGCGTGCGATGAGGTCGGCTTCGTCCTGTTCTGCCTTGCACTTGGGGCAGATGTGGCGTGCCTGCTCAGCAATGATGTTCACCACATCACGCACGACTAAGCCGTGCTTGGGGCAATCGGTGGAAACCTGCACCATCTGCAATCCGTGTGGCAAGTGGTGCTTGGCTTGCATTTTTTCAGTGGCATCCAAAAGTGGGTTTATGCGTGATGGGTATAGGGGTAAAATGCTCATGTGTTGCTCCTTAAATCTCTGTTAATCCGATAGGGTTACTGCCCATCGCCATTGCTTTTGCCAAGTTTTCTTCCCAGTTTGGCGGTGTGGGAAAGTGTTTTTGATTGACGGCTAAGGGGTCGGCAGGGGTGCCATAAAATTTATCTGATGGTTTGGCTTGCTGTGGTGTCTCGTCTAGCCAACCTTGTGCGTTTAGCCAAGTGCTGGGGTATTGACAGTAACCCCTGTCTAGTTGATTTTGCAGATGACCCATATTTTTTGTGAGACCTGCCATAATTTGACCAAACAAAATCTCTGGGTTTTGGCTGTTTTTCATGATTTTGGCAAAGGTGGTCTGTGCTTGCCCTTTTGATTTTTTTAGTGGATAGGCTTTGTAAAATTCATCAAACCAAGCCTGAACCTGAACGGCTGTTTGTTTGCTGGTATTGGGTTTTGATTTTGTGGTTGTGGATTGACTAAGCGATGGTGGTGTCTCACTAGTCGCTGGTTTCGTCTCTGCATTCGCAGAATTTGTTTGATGGGTCGTCTCATCGCTTATCTCGTTTTCGCCAACGCCCACACAAGCCCCTTGGGGGGTTTGGGGGGATATATTATTTTGTTCTTTGTTTATTGTTACTTGTTTATTGTTTATTGTTTTACCCTCCAAAATGGGGTTTGTAGTTTCGTTTGTAGCCTTTGTAGGGTTTGTAGTTTCGTTTGTACCATCGTTTGTAGGTTGCTTGCAATGGGTGTCAAAAAGCATTTGTAGCTGTCCAATAGTCATGCGAGTATTTGCTTTAACACCTTGATTTCTAATGGCTTTTATCAATATTTCTTTTTGAGCATCGGTGCTGTTTTTCTTTGTACTTTTGTTTGTACCATCGTTTATAATTTCATTTGTAGCGTTTGTACCATCGTTTGTAGGTGTTTGTACCCTGTTTGTAGTTTTGTTTGTACCTTTGGCATTTTTGTAGGCTTTGATTTCACTATCCATGCGGACATGATGATACATAGGCTCATCATCACCCTTTAATTTTTTGATGACAAAAAATCTATCAAGCACCACCTGCAAGGCTTGTTTTAGCTCATCTGTCTTATAGCCCAATCGCCATGCCACATCATCAACATTGGTGGTCAATGGTCTTTCGCTATCATAGTAAATATCCATCAGCTCACGATAAGCCAGACGCTCCAATGGCTCTAAGTGGTAGGTTTCTAGTCTGTGTTTGGCAGGGTGAAAAGTGTAGTAGTGCATATCAAACCCCATGCTTTGTGATGTGTTCAATCAAAGCACGCTCTTTTGTTCTGTGGGCGTACTTTGCAACGCTTGTTTGGATAACCTTTTCATAGCCCAATTTGTCCATGATTTCATGAACCGCCTTTTGTGCGTGAAAGTGAGCAAGGTGTTTTTCATCCACCAGTGTTTTATCGCCGATGATGTCTAGAATGTCGCTTCTTAGCTTGTCTCGTGCGTTCATGCTGTCAGTCCTTCGCTTATCAGTTTTTGGGCAATCCATGCTTGACCTTTTTGGGTAAATACCGCTTGGGTAAGTGTATTATGCTCTTGCACTTTGGGTAAATTTGGCATATAATAGTCTCCGTTATTGATGCTTTGTTAATAACGCCGTCCGTTGTAACTCCTAAAAGTTAATCCGAACGATGGACATCCGCCCCTAGTTGTCGCTAGGGGTTTTTGTTTGGGTGGCTTTTAGTTTGCCTTTTGTACTTACTTCAAAACCCGCCTGTGTACGAAATGGAATGCCGTATTTTTTCCACTTCCATATGCATACCCGTGAAACCTGAATTTTCTCACTAAGTTCGGTTTGGGTTTTGCAATCGTAAAAGGTCATTAAGTCTGTAACTGTCATTTGCTAACCTTAGTTGATATATAAGGTTACATAAGTTAGCATACTTTTTGCAAAAAGTAAACCAAAATTAGTAAAGTTTATGCTAACATAAATTAACATCAACAATTTATTTGGGGTTTATCAAGATGTTGCACGACCGTATACAGCGAAAATTAGACGAAAAAAGACTAAGACAGGCTGACATTGCCCGTGCTACAGGCAAATCCACGGCGGCGGTTACGAAGTGGCTAAGCGGTCAGAACATACCAAAGGCGGATAGCTTGGTTAAAATTGCCAACCTGCTCGGTGTAACCCCTGAATGGCTTGCCACAGGTCAAGGCGAGATGACCGCCAAGCCCACGGTTGAGGAACTTCGCCAAAGAATCAAAGCCATAGAAAATCGCAAAAGCGAAGTTGAGCCGAGCGACTTTTTGTCCACAAATAACTCCGTGCCTATCATCAGTTGGGTGGCGGCGGGGTCATGGAGTGAGTCTAATGTGGTGGAATGGATAGATGAAGATACCGAGTACCTGCCCAGACCTGCCAATCTGTCAGCAAACGGTTTTTGCTTGCAAGTGCGTGGCGTGTCCATGATGCCTGAATTTAAACCTGATGAAGTGATATTTGTTGAGCCAAACTTTGGGGTGTGGGATTTAAAAAACGGTGATTTGGTCGTGGTGCGTGAAAACGGCAACCATGAAGCAACCTTTAAACAACTCATCATGGGCGAGACATCGGCGGACATGTACCTAAAACCCCTAAACCCTGACTGGCATGAGCAACGCATGACCCCAAAAAGCGAATGGGAGCTTGTGGGAAAAGTGGTGGGGAAATGGGTGAGATATTAAGGAGTATCACATGATTTTAGACATACCTACTCATATAGAACAGGCAATCATTGCCAAAGCACAGCGACAGGGCATGAGTGTCAATGAGATGCTCTATGCGTTCGCCTTGGACGAGCCTATGCTAGATAGCGGTCATGTCAAAAATGAGCCTTTGACAGCAAAGCAAGCAGAAATGTTAAACAACCTAGACGATAAGCCCACGCCCTTTATGCAGGAGCTTTTGGACATGGGTAAGCGGTATGTATGACGTTGTCGCTCTTGGCAAAAATCACGATAGGGCAAGGTTTGATTGTGGCGATGATGAGCTAAATCGCTATCTGTCGCAATACGCCAATCAGCATGCCAAAAAAGGTATTTCAAAAACCTATGTACTCATAGATGACAACAATCCTGATGAGATATTGGGCTTTTATTGTATGGGGGCGTATGCTTTGGATAATAGCGGTCGTGTGCTGGCAGGTTATCCCAATGAAATCCCTGCGTGTCTGATTGGTCGGTTTGCCATTGATAAAGCCATGCAGGGCAAATCACTTGCCAATCATCTGTTCGCCCACGCCTTTGCCCATATCGCCCAGACAGCAAAGATAATGGGGCTTGCCTATGTGGTGGTGGACTTAAAGCGTGATGAGCTAGCCCCTTTTTATCAAAAAATGGGCTTTCAAAGATTAAGCGGACTTAGAATGGTGCTATCTACTAAGGTGTTGGGTTGATGAATGGGTGTTGATGGCGATTATGTTCATGCCTGCTGTTTTGACGATTGCCATGCAAAAAATTTGGAGCAGATATTAGCAACTTGATTTCCTAATCATTCTTTACTATATAATATCCTA
>JAUMUJ010000008.1 GCA_030530785.1 Moraxella sp.
ATATAAGCAGAATAATACCCCCCCAAAAACGCCCCAACCCCCCGACAGACGAACAACCCTATTACCAAAAACGGAAACCAAAATTTACCCACCTTATCATCGGCGTTAATGGCATCAATGATGAACTGAAACATCTTGGCAGACGCTACTTCCGAACCTGCACTAATTACCATGCCAAGCCCCATGAGTAGCCACGCCCCCCAGTAAGGTCTTAGGTAGGACATCAGACGCAAAAAGACCGCCAATTTATCATTGGGGTCAAAGTGAGCTTGGATAGTAGGTTTAGACATGGTGATGATTTATGGATAAATTGGCATTGTAACACAAAATCAGCCTTGTGTCGCACGATAAGGACAAGACTACTGGGCGACCTTTTGACCTATTGGCACAATGGTGCTGATGTTTAGGTTTAAAAAACCCATCTTGCCCGCCACATCCATCACCCGCACCACCGACTGATGAGATGCTTCGGCATCAGCGGCGATGACAAAGAGCTGTTTGCGGTCGCTTCCTGCTTCTTTTTGGAGCATATTGATAAGTTCCGCTTCGGAGTTGCTTGCCAAAGCAATGCCATTGACCAAATAACTGCCGTCTTTTTGTACTGCCACTTCTATTTGTTTGCCTTCATCTGCCACCGCCACACCTTCAGCTTCGGGCAAAACGATGTTAATGCGACTAAAATGATTAAAGGTTGTGGCAAGCAGTAAAAACACAATCAAAAACAACAAGCAATCAATCATCGGGGTCAGATTGATTTCTAGTGGCTCAACAGTCGGTTTACGAAATCTCATCGCCTGCACCCATTTGTGATGTTTTGTTCATCAAACGATAATCGTACAATTCTTGGACAAGCAATCCTGCTTCGGTTTCAAATTTGGCATTGATGTCCACAATGCGTCTTTGAAAATAACGATACGCCATCAAAGCAGGAATGGCAACAATCATACCGCCTGCGGTGGTAATCAAGGCTTGGGACACGCCACTTGCCAGCATGGCAGGGTCTTGCATTGCCCCATCGGTTACCGCCAAAAATGACGAAATAATCCCCAAAACTGTCCCAAGCAGTCCCAAAAGCGGTGAGATTGCCCCAATCGTACCAAGCATATTGATGTTTTTTTCTAGGGTGTGAACCTGCACACTGGCACGGTTTTGCATATGCATGGTCATGGATTCTAATCCGTATTGGCGGTTTAGTAATCCTGTCGCCAATATGTCACCAAGCGGTGATGAATCCTTGATGTCCAATAACGCACTTCTGGGCAAATCGCCTTTATTTTTTAGGTGACCAATCAGCCCCTCACGCAATCCGCTTGGAGCAACCTGCTCAAATCTTAACTGCTTGGCACGCTCTATGACAATCACCAGTGCCACCACAGAACACACCACAATCGGTAGCATGAGCCACCCACCTGCTTTAACAAGCTCCCACATAATCTATACCACAATAAATAACAAATAACACAAAAAATCAAGCAAAAATCATGCCAAACTAAAATTCGTCCCGTATGCCAAACTGACTTAACAATTCGTCAAGCTCATCATGGCTATGAAAAAATATCTCCACGCTACCTTTGCCGTTTTTGTTTTGTTTGAGTTTGACGGTTGCCCCAAAACGGTCAGACAGTCTCTGATTTAGGGCAGTCAGTTCATGAGCATTAGTATCGGCGGGTTTGGCAGGTTCAGGACTTAAAATGGATTTAACCAGTTTTTCAGCATCACGCACGGTCATGCCTGTGCTGATGATTTTTTTGGCGATGATGGGCTGTTGCTCACACGACAACGCCAGCAGAGTGCGGGCATGACCCATATCAAGATTACCTTGACGCATGAGAGCCTTAACCTCATCGTGCAATTGGTTTAGGCGTAATAGGTTGCTGACGGTGGTGCGGGCTTTGCCGATGACTTGGGCAATCATGCCATGACTTAAACCAAATTCGGTATGAAATTTTTGTAAGGCTTCGGCCTGCTCCAAGACGGTCAAATCTTCCCGCTGAATGTTTTCAATGAGTGCCAACGCAATCGCCACTTCGTCAGACAATACCCGCTCAATGGCAGGAATGCTATCAAGCCCCGCCAATTTAGATGCTCGCCAACGTCTCTCCCCTGCGATAATCTCATGGGTGGCGGTGGCGTTTTTGCGTTCACTGTCTAATAAAGGACGCACGACAATCGGTTGCATGACACCATGCTGACGAATGGAATCTGCCAGCTCCGCCAGACTGTCATCATCTATATTTTGGCGGGGCTGATATTTGCCAGATTGCAATCGTTCAAGCTCAATATCCAACAGCTTAATGTCGCCTTGTGTCTTTGTCAAATCGGTCTGACAAACGGTGTCGGCATTCTGTAAAAGCTGTTTTTCTTGCTTGATACTGCCCACCAAAGCATCTAAGCCACGCTTTGAGCCAAGTCCACGTTTCTTTGCCATGAAGGTTTACCAAGTTGGGTTAAATTTACACGAACTTATTATTTTAGCACAATTTTCTCTATTTATACCAATAAATCCCGCCAAATGGTCGTCATTTTATAACAAATATGGCTGTTCGGTTTGTTTTAATACTTCCAAAGCCAACTTGTGATAAGCCCTTGCCCCTGCTGATGATTTTTCGTACTCAAAAATAGACTGTCCAAAACTTGGGGCTTCGGCAAGACGGACATTTCTAGGAATAAAGGTTTGGTATAATTTTTCACCAAAATGTTCAGCAAGCTCTGCTGATACGTCTTGGGAGAGTGTACTGCGTCCATCATACAGCGTACGTACCACGCCCCGAACGTGCAGTTTGGAATTAAGCTCAGTCAAGGTCTCAATCGTCCCCAATAAATCCGCCACCCCTTCTAGGGCAAAGTACTCACACTGCATGGGAATTATCACGCCATCGGTCGCCACCAGAGCATTTACCGTGAGCATACTTAGGCTTGGAGCGGTGTCTATGATGACATAATCGTAATCTAATGGGCTGTTTTGCATGGCTTTTTTTAATAAAAGTGGGGCGTCTGCCACATCAGCAAGCGACACATCAATCCCCGCCAAATCCCGATTTGCCCCCACCACATCAATCTTACTCTCACTTTTGATGATGACATCAGACAATGCCACGCCGTCCAGTAACACATCTGCCACCGTATAATCCAGCTCATTTTTATCCAACCCCAGACTGGTCGTGGCACTGCCTTGTGCATCTAGGTCAATGAGCAGAACTTTTTTGTTGCCAATGAGTGCCAATGCGGTTGCCAAATTAACAGCAGTGGTGGTTTTGGCAACCCCGCCTTTTTGGTTGGCAATCGTGATGATTTCCATAAAATCCCCTTAAAAATCAATTTGTTTTTAAATATACCACACAACGTTCATCGGACAGCTCTGGCACTTTAATGGGCTTGACGTCAATGTGCCAATCTGTCAGATTTACCACATCATCATCGGTGGGAACTTTACCTTTCATCGCATAAAGCATACCGTCTGTCTTTAAGTACGGCTTGGCAAGAGCAACAAAATCATCTAAACTGGCAAAGGCACGAGACGTGATGACATCAAACGCCCCGTCAAAGTCTTCTATGCGACTTGCCACAGGGGTCAGATTGGTCAGCCCCAACTCACCCACCATCTGGCGGATAAAACGTATTTTTTTGCCATTACTATCAAGGGCAGTAACGTACCAATCAGGTCGCATGATGGCGATGATGACAGATGGTAAGCCCGCCCCCGTACCAACGTCAAGCACACTCATGCCTGATTTGTCAGCAAAAGGCAAATCTGCCACAACTGCCAAACAGTCCAAAATGTGCTTGATAAAAGCATCCTTTGGGTCAGTAATGGCGGTCAGATTATATGCCTTTGTCCAAAGCAGTAAATTGTCCAAATAACTTAGTAGCTGATGGATTTGAATTTCACTAAATGATAAATTTAGCAACCCAGAATATCTCTTTAAATCATTGGCAAAATCATCAGCATAGGGAGATATTTTATGATAATGTGTCATATATTTTCTCGGATTAAAATCTCTTAATCATTTGTATGTCAATGCTGGCAAGGCGATTTAAATGTTCACCGCCAAATGCTCTGTCTTTAAATGGCGATAAGGTCATGGCATTTAAATCGGATTGATGATGTGAATAAGCGTTTGTTATTTTTTTGGTCGGTTTTTTATAATTTAACAAACTAAAATAATAAGGATAATGAAAATTCCCCAACTCATCTACCGCCAAGCCAGAAATATTCACGCCGACATTTGCCAGATAGACTTGGCGATAAGTATTAGGGGTCGGTTCAAATAAGGCATAAACGGACGGTTTATACCAACCACAAGGTTTGCCTTGATTAAAATAATCCTTATCCAACAAATAATCATCATAAACATCAGCTCTGTATTCGTGAGCGTTAATTTTTTTAAAATCAAGCTCAGTATGATGATATTTGGGCAAATCATAATTACCGCCCACTTCGCCTTTGGTTTTACCGATATAAAAACGGCATTTTGTCGTATAGCTGACACGGATATTTTTTAATATCAAATCATCAGGAGCATTTTTGGTATTGATGATGAGCTCATATCGCTGTGCCGGATTGGGATTAACAATGGGTTGTATGTTGGCATAAATTGCTTGATTGTGCCGTATTTCTTTTTTGTCGCTTGCAGACAAACACGCTGATAATCCCACGCTCATCATCAATAACATCGGTATTTTTATATTTATCATGTGATTTATTCCCAAAATACAAATTGACAATTTATCATGCCTGCATTTTGGCATTGATAAACAAGTCGTCTGCCGTATTCTTTTACGCCATCGTCAGACGGCTTTCTGACCACGCCGTCCATAAATGCCACAAAACGCCCTTTTTTACCCACCGCTATTTTTGGGTTTTCGCCCATGACAACATACAGATGAGCGGTCATGCCATTTGGCGACATTTTGTAGTCATACTTATCACAAGACTGATTGTCATTATGGCGTTTACATTGTTCTTTACCATATTTGACCGCTTGTCGCTCTGCTCCGTATGATGATGTGGCGACAAATTTGCCCGTCTTGGAGCTGTATGTCAGTACCGAATAGGCGGTATTTTGCGATTGTCTTTGGGGCGTGCCACAAACCAAAGAGCCTATTGGCACCATTTGCTGATTTGCCCCAGCAGGAGCCATGCACTGATTGCCATATGGCACACCTTGTGGGCAGTAGCAGTTTGCCATCGCTGACTGATAAAAACCAAAAATACCAACAGCGATAAATCCTAATAATCTTTTCATCAACATCTCCTAAATCACGCCATATCATCAATCAGCACCACCCAGCCTGACCCTGACAAGCCGTCAAAGTCTATACATTTTTGTGCTGTATGCCATCTCATAAGGGCGGGATTTATTCGTTAATTTTGACATCATTGTACACGCAATCGTTATAATTATAGCCTGAATTTGGGACACAAGCATTGGCACTTGGCATAAACGCAAACACCACAACCGATATTTCCCATATTAGGTATAACGCCCCTTAGCGGGTGTGCGGGTTGGGTCTTTTTGATAATATTCCAAATTTCTAAAAATGTCCCCCAAATCATATCGAGCATCTGGAAAGTTGTCAGGCTTACATAAAACGGTCTGCGTTTGCTTGTCTTTTTTGATGATGATGCCTGCCTTTGGGGGCTGATTGTTGGTGTTTTGGGCTTGAAAAATGGTGTAGCTTTTATCATCATCGCTTGCCCCAACAACATAAGACGGCACGCCATTTAGCTCTTTGTGGTAAGTTGCCTTATCATGGCGGACGCTAATGCGATTGTCAGGCTCGCTCATGTCGCCATAGGACAGCACAAAATAACCGTCTCGGTCATTTAAAGTAATTTTTTTGTTATCGGTGGCGGTGCATTCAAAAAATGTCCAAGACATGACCACCAATGCTGACGCAGGATTTAGGGTGGCAATAAGAGCGAACAGAGTAATGACGAGTGGCTTTAAATTCATAAGGGATTCTCTTTTTTTAAGTTTTACAGGCATGATTGACACAAGCCAGCCCACCAAAGACCGTTTGGGTAAACATGGGTTGTGATTTTTAATCAAAATAAAGCCATCAAAGGACGACATCTATTTTATCATACTATTATCTGTTACAATAACCCATTTTATCTTGATTTTTTTACACAATGACCAATCAGTTTACCTCTTATCGTCTGCCCCCTACCGCCCTAAAACGCTGTACTGACACCACCGCCCTACCCAAAGACAGCGACCATGCCCCCATCATGCCCGCCACATTTGGGCAACGCCGTGCCGTCAATGCCATACAAACTGCTCTTGACATCAAGGCAAACGGCTATCATGTCTATGCAATGGGCGAAAATGGACTGGGCAAACGCACACTCATCACTCATCTGCTGACCGAGCGAGCCAAAAACGAACCGACACCACCCGATTTGGTTTATGTACATAATTTTAACATACCACGCAAGCCCATTGCACTGACACTACCCAGCGGACAAGGGGTAGTATTCGCCAAAGACGTACACAAACTGTGGCACAAATTATACCAAAAAATTATCAACAAATTTAACAGTATCAGCTACCAAAATAGCGTTAGCACCATCAAGCAATCCGCCCAAAAACAAGAAAATCAGCTGATTGACGACATTAATGCCACCGCAAAAAAACATAACTTAACCCTACTGCATTCAACCAACCAAAGAGCGGTATTTACCCCCATTGATGATAAACAACCGATTGATGATGTCATCATTGATAAATTACAAAAAAAACTGACCAAAATCAATATCGCACTCGATGATTTGGAAAATGATGTTAATCAACAAATTGACGAACTTCATAAAAATATTACCAGCAAAATCATCACGCCATTATTTTCCCCACTCATTAAAAAATACTGCCCCGATGATAAAAACCAAGCACAACAAAAAATCCAGCAATACCTTAAAGATTACCAACAAGACATCATAGACAACGTATTATTTATCGTAGAATACGATGAAGATTTTATGCTAAAAACGGTTAATGATACTCCAAACCGATATCATGTTAATGTGGCGGTCAGTCATACACCAAATAGCGGTTCTCCCATCGTCTTTGAAGATATGCCAACCTACCCTAATCTTTTGGGTCATATAGAATACATTACTCAATTTGGCACAACATTGACAGATGCCAGCATGATACAAGCAGGGGCATTACACCAAGCTAATGGCGGATATTTATTATTAGAAATGTCTGCCTTATTAGAATACCCTTATACTTGGCAAGGCCTAAAAAGAGCCTTACAATCTAAGCGACTTAATCTATCCAGCCTTGAACAAATGCTGACTTTAACAGGCTCAGTTTATTTAGAGCCTGATGATGTGTCTTTATCCGTCAAAGTGATATTGCTTGGTGAGCCTGATTTATATTATGATTTACTGGAATTTGAGCCAGATTTTAGTGGTCTTTTTAAAATTAGAGCCGATTTTAATCATACCCTACCTAGAAATCATGATGGGGAATTATTTATTGTTCATAAAATATCAGACATGGTAAAAAAACAAAACTTACCAATATTTGATGCCACTGCTTTTGGGGCAATATTAGATGAATTGTCTGTTTATGCCGATAACAAAGACAAGTTAGATTTTCACAGCGACCGATTATTACGGCTTGTGTCAGAATCAGCAAGACAATTTTATTTATCCAATAATGACCATAAAACCGTTAATGCATTTCATGTAAAACAAGCCTTGGCTGACATGAAAGAGCGAAAAGGCTATTTAAAAGAACTGTATTGGCAAGAAATCCAAAACGGACAACAACTCATCAATACCACAGGGCAAGCAGTCGGACAAATCAATGCTTTAACCATCATCGCCCATGCCGACAGCGAATTTGGTTTGCCTGCCCGCTTGACCGCACTCATCGCTCCCAAGTTTGGTACAGGCGAAATTTTAGACATAGAACGAGACGTGGAGCTTGGCGGAAGTCTGCACGCTAAGGGAATGCTCATCATGACGAGCTTTTTACGCTCATTATTTAGTCAGTTTACTGAGCTTAATTTTTCAGCAAGCCTTGCCTTTGAGCAAAGTTATAACCACATTGATGGCGACAGTGCCACCCTTGCCGAGTGTGCCGTGTTGCTGTCCGCCCTTGCTAATGTACCAATAAATCAATCGCTTGCAATCACAGGCTCTATGAATCAACTTGGAGAAGCTCAGGCGATTGGCGGTGTGAATGAAAAAATCATTGGCTTTTTTAATGCTTGTTTTGAGCGTGGACTTAACGGCGAGCAAGGTGTGATTATTCCAAAAACAAATATCGGACAGCTCATGCTTCCCGATAATATCGTTGAGGCGGTAGAACGTGGCGAATTTCATATATATGCAGTGAGTAGCATTTATGAAGCGTTGTTTATTTTGACCGATATGCCCATTTATGATAAAAATAAAAAAGGCGATTATAAAAAGCATACGCTGTTTGGCAAAATTGTCAGTCGGCTTATGGCGTGGGAAGATAACGAAAAGAATATTGATAAAAAATAAACAACCACCGATTAAAATAATGCTGTGATTGATGATTTTAACAAAACCCCTTATGTCTGATTGGGTTTTGTTACCCCATATCATCACAGTATTTTTCTTTTTGTCAAAAATAATGAACCATGTTTATGATTATCCATTTTTCTGACAAAGAAAAATAAACCCATTGATATTTTGGGTTTTTGCATATTAAAATTTTGGCAAGCCAATTAAATCATATCAATCCCCACTACTCCATATTCAAACGGATATGCCACTGTTATGACACATTCTCCTACCCAGATATTTTTAAAGTAGAATTGACCAATTTTATCATGACACACATATCCACTATCTTCCATCATAAATACCGCCTTTAATTCATTAAGTGGCAGACGAATACCCAAGCCATGTGCTTTTAATACCGCTTCTTTGATTGTCCAACAGACAAACCACCGTTTATCATCTTGGCTTTGTTGCCAAGCATGGTATTCATCATCATGAAAATAACGTCTGGCAAGGGCATTTTTATTTAATTTCCGATTGACATTTTCAATATCCACACCGATATTTCTAACAGTTAAACTATATATTAAAGCATAATCGGTTTGGCAATGCGATTGATTAAAATGCAAATTAGAAATATTTGTGATAAAAGGTTTACCATTATCCGATGTATCATACATGGGCGTGGGCAGATTATTATCTTGGCAAAAATGAGTTAAATGAGCATGGCGATGATTGGCAATGATTTGCTTTTTATCAAGCAGTGTTAAATTATCCGAGATGATACTTGATAATGGCGTGTGGTATAAATAAATCATAAGCAGAGCATAAAAATGATATTAAGATTTTTAAAATAACAAGCGGTGCAATTGTGGTATAATAATTGCCAATTCTGATTTTGTCTAGCCCCTTGCCATGACCAAAAAACCATCAAAACCCAAACTCACCACCGCCAAAACTGCCGACACGCCAGCGTCTCGCCCGATGAATGCCGACAAGCGTGAGCGGTTTTTTGCTAAGTTGTCCAAGCACATCAAAGAACCTGTAACCGAGCTCAACTACTCGTCCGATTTTGAGCTGCTCATCGCTGTCATGCTCTCCGCCCAAGCCACCGACAAAAGCGTGAACATCGCCACCGATCGCTTATTTCCCGTGGCAAATACCCCGCAGGCGATTTTGGATTTGGGGCTGGACGGCTTAAAAGGCTACATCAGCTCAATCGGACTGTACAACTCAAAAGCAACCAACGTCATCAAGACCTGCCAAGACCTGCTAGACAAGCACGGCGGACAAGTGCCACGTACCAGAGATGAGCTAGAAGCGTTGGCAGGTGTGGGTAGAAAGACCGCCAATGTCGTGCTAAACACCGCCTTTGGCGAGCCTGTCATGGCGGTAGATACGCACATTTTTCGGGTGGGCAATCGCACGGGGCTTGCCACAGGCAAAACGGTGCTGGCGGTAGAAAAAGCTCTTATGACACGCATTCCTGCCAAATATCTGATGGATGCTCATCATTATCTGATTTTGCATGGGCGTTATACCTGTATGGCTCGCTCGCCAAAATGTGGCTCGTGCGTGGTGTTTGATGAATGCATGTTTAAGGATAAGGACAAATGGGCGGATTTGGCGTAAAGATTTTTAAAAAGAAAGTTAGCGTATTAGGAATACTGGCAATATGCCTATTTTCATCGCTAAGTTTTGCAGGTGGAGATAGTTATTATATTAAAATCAATCAAATCCAAACGCTTGCCAACACAAACACATCATTTATCTTGTATCTTGAAAAATTATCTCCCGAACCGAATTATCAAAATACATTCAGTGGTTGCAAAAATGTAAAAATTACGGTTGATTATAAATTTAAAGAAAATAAAATCCGCCAATTTTTATTATATATTCAAGCATTATTTGGTATTAACTCTGGATTTCGTCAAGGCGTTAAACAATTAAATGACAATATCATCAAATTAAATCATCAGCTAACCCAAAACCCAAATGCCATTTATGAAACGCATGATATAGAAGCCTTTTATCCTGATAAAAATAACAAATGTCATTTTTATAGTAAAAACTTAGAATTATATGATGATAAAAAAGCATATATTCAGTTTTTTGTAAGATAACGTGATGGAAAACTTGCTAAAATATTACACGCCGACATGATATTTATATTTCTTACCACATTCTACAAGCGGTGCGATTTTTCCCATTCATGGCATATCCAAAAATTAACATACCACCAACAAAACCGCCCACCCCATTAAGTCTTTAACCCAAAAAGGTGGGCTTTTGTTAATCATCGGCTACTGTAAATTGGGATTTAGCCATTTCTCGGCGGTCGCCCTATCCCACCCTTTACGGCGAGCGTAGTCTTCTAACTGGTCATCGCTGATTTTACCGACATTAAAATAGGTGCTGTCAGGGTGGCTATAATAAAAGCCCGACACGCTAGATGGTGGGTACATCGCATAGCTTTCGGTCAGATAAGTCCCGATGGTGGCGGTGGTATCTAGCCAGTCAAATAACGTGCCTTTTTCGGTGTGTTCAGGGCAAGCAGGATAGCCTGGTGCGGGACGAATGCCGACATATTTTTCCTTTATCAGCTCATCATTGGTCAGGTGTTCGTCCGCTTGATAACCCCACAGCTCTTTGCGGACTGTCTCATGCAGTTTTTCGGCAAAGGACTCGGCAAGGCGGTCGCAAATGGCTTGCACCATAATGGCATTATAATCATCGCCCTTTGCCTTATACTCATCGGCAAGCTCTTCTGCCCCAAAGACAGACACGGTAAATCCACCCAAATAGTCCGCCTGACCACTGTCAGCAGGTGCGATAAAATCCGCCAGCGAATAATTGGGCTTGCCCGTTACCTTGTCTGACTGCTGACGCAAATGCTCAAAGGTAAAGACACGCCCATCATCGTCCACCGTAACGGTATCCGCCCCTGTGCGACTGGCGGGCGAGAGTTTGACCACCGCTTTGGCGGTAACGAGCTTTTCATCAATCAGCTTTTTAATCATCGCTTGGGCGTTATCAAATAAATCCCGAGCTTCTGCCCCCACCACGTCATCATCAAAAATCTTGGGATATTTACCCACCAAACCCCACGAAATAAAAAACGGCGTCCAGTCTATATAGGGTAGCAAATCGGCAAGCGGATAATCATCATAGACAATCTGTCCAAGTTGGTTTGGCACAGGTGGGGTGTAGCTGTCCCAGTTGGCTTTAAAACCAAGCTCTATGGAGTCGGCATAGGACAATTTGGCGGATTTGGGCTTACGATTAGCTAGGCGTTCTCGCACTTCGGCATACTCAGCACGCACTTCATTGATAAAGACATCACGCTTATCCTTAGATAATAAAGTCGTAACCACACCCACCGCACGGCTGGCATCTGCCACATAGACCACCGCATCGTTTTGGTAGTTAGACTCTATCTTGACCGCCGTATGAGCCTTAGACGTGGTCGCCCCACCGATGAGTAAGGGCAAATGAAAGCCCTGCTCTTGCATTTGTTTGGCGACATAGACCATCTCATCAAGGCTTGGGGTAATCAGTCCCGACAGCCCGATGACATCTACTTTTTCGTCTTTGGCAACTTGCAAAATCTTCTCGCACGGCACCATCACACCCAAGTCCACCACGTCATAACCATTACAGCCTAAAACCACGCCCACGATGTTTTTGCCGATGTCGTGTACGTCGCCTTTGACCGTCGCCATCAGCACTTTGCCCTTGCTCTCGCCTGCCACTTTTTGGGCTTCAATGTAGGGGTTTAGCCACGCCACCGCCTGCTTCATGACACGGGCGGATTTGACCACTTGGGGTAAAAACATCTTACCCGCCCCAAACAAATCACCCACCACGTTCATGCCGTCCATCAAAGGCCCTTCAATGACATCTAAGGGGCGTGGGTATTTTTGGCGAGCCTCTTCGGTGTCTTCGTCAATGTAGGTGGTAATGCCTTTAACTAGGGCGTATTCTATGCGTTTTTCTACCGTCTCATTACGCCACGCTAAGTCGGCTTTGGTGTCTTTTTTACTTGCCCCTTGATGGTAATTTTCGGCAACTTCCATGAGATGCTCGGTGGCTTCATTACCACTTTCGCCTTGATTACGGTTTAAAATCACATCTTCAATGGCCTGCCTTGCCACAGGGTCAATGTCGTCATACAGCTCTAACATGGCAGGATTGACAATGCCCATCGTCATGCCGTTTTTGATGGCATGATACAAAAACACCGCATGAATGGCTTCACGAATGGGATTACCCCGAAAACTAAACGACACATTAGACACACCGCCCGATACCATCGCATTAGGCAGATTATCAGTAATCCATTTTGTGGCGTTAATAAAATCCACACCATAGTTATTATGCTCTTCTATGCCTGTCGCCACCGCAAAGATGTTGGGGTCAAAGATGATGTCCTCAGATGGAAAACCCACTTCATCAACCAAAATATCATAAGAGCGTTTACAAATCTCAATCTTACGCTCTTCGGTGTCCGCTTGTCCTACTTCATCAAATGCCATGACAATGATGGCAGAGCCATACTTTTGGCATAATCGGGCTTTGGTAACAAACTCATCATAACCCTCTTTTAGGGAGATGGAGTTTACGATGGGTTTGCCTTGTGTGCGTTTTAAGCCCTCTTCTATGATGTCCCACTTAGATGAGTCAATCATTATCGGCACACGGCTGATGTCAGGCTCAGAAGCGACCAAATTCATAAAATGAACCATCGCCTGCTTAGAGTCTAGCATACCCTCGTCCATGTTAATGTCCACGACCAAAGCTCCGCCTTCTACTTGGTCTCGGGCGACATCTAGGGCTTCGGTGTATTTTTCTTCTTTAATCAGTCGTAAAAATTTGCGAGAACCTGTTACGTTGGTACGCTCACCGACATTGACAAATAAGCTATCACGAGTGATGTTAAAGGCTTCAAGCCCTGACAGACGACACGCAGGCTCTATGGTGGGCAAGAATCTTGGGGGGTATTTTTCTACCGTTTCACGAATACGGCGGATATGCTCAGGCGTTGTGCCACAGCACCCACCCACAATGTTTAACAGCCCATCTTTGGCAAAGCCGTCTAGCATACCTGCTGTCTCATCTGCCGTCTCATCGTATTCGCCAAATTCGTTGGGCAAACCTGCATTAGGGTGAGCGGATATGTGGGTCTCTGATACGTCCGATAAGGTCTTGATGTGCGGTTTTAATGCATCCGCCCCCAACGCACAGTTTAGCCCGACAGAGATGGGCTTGGCATGACGCACCGAATTATAAAAGGCTTCTGCTGTCTGACCTGACAGCGTACGCCCTGATGCGTCCGTAATCGTGCCACTTATCATAATCGGCAACTCATAACCGATGTCATCAAACACGCCCAACACCGCAAAAATCGCTGCCTTAGCATTTAACGTATCAAAAATCGTCTCAATCAGAATGATGTCCGCCCCACCTTCAATCAAAGCAAAGGTCGCTTCACGATAATTATCGGCAAGCTCATCAAAGGTTAC
This sequence comes from Moraxella sp., assembly GCA_030530785.1. GTDB lineage: Bacteria > Pseudomonadota > Gammaproteobacteria > Pseudomonadales > Moraxellaceae > Moraxella. The sequence continues at coordinate 14,011 of JAUMUJ010000008.1, forward strand.
GTTACGATAGGCAGGGTCATTAACATCGGGCGATATGGAGCAAGTGCGAGACGTTGGACCTAGCACACCTGCGACAAATCGTGGCTTATCGGGGGTTTTTGCGGTATATTCATCACAGGCACGGCGAGCAAGACAGGCGGACGTTTTATTTATCTCATAGACCAAATGCTCCATGCCATAATCCGCCATTGAGATTTGTGTGCCGTTAAAGCTGTTAGTCTCAATGATGTCCGCCCCTGCATCTAGGTAGGATTTATGAATGGCGGATATGATGTCAGGCTGGGTCAGCACAAGTAGGTCGTTATTGCCCTTAACTTCCCGACCAAAATCAGCAAATCGCTCACCCCGATAATCTGCTTCGGTTAGTTTATAATTTTGAATCTGCGTCCCCATCGCCCCATCTAGGATTAAAATCCTTTTGCCAAGCTCATCTGTCATGCGAGCTTTGGCAGTCTTTTGGACATCACGATATGGCAGGTCGCTTGGGATTTGTAATCTAAAATTATCAGGATTATGGGCTTTGTGGGCGGTGGTTGGTTTGGCGTGATTATCACAGCCACAGGTGTCAGAGTGAACGCGCATGATGTTTGGCTTTTAATTGGCTAAATGGGGCATTATAACAGATACTTAGATTTATTAAAAACACCGTATGTCATCTATGTTTAAAATTTGTGATGAATTTTTAATAAAAAAGATTATGTTAATTAAATCATTTTTTCACTTGACAATCACCAAACAGCTATTGACAAAATCCCCTTTACCCCCTATAACTATAAAAAGAACTCAATTTATTAAGGCACGTCATGACATCTGCAAAAAAAACAAACACCGCCCCATCTGCCAAAGGCAAATCACTCGTCATCGTAGAATCCCCTGCCAAAGCCAAGACCATTAACAAATATCTGGGGTCAGGCTATATCGTGCGTTCTAGCGTGGGTCATGTTAGAGATTTGCCCGTCTCAGGCACGTCCAAAACCGAAAAAGCAGATGAGACGGGGCTTTCTCGTGAACAAAAAGCCCAAAACGCCTTGATTCGCCGTATGGGGGTCAATCCTGAGAACGACTGGCAGGCTCATTATGAAATCTTGCCCAACAAAACCAAAGTCATCAAAGAACTCAAATCACTCGCCAAAAGTGCCGACATCATCTATCTGGCGACCGACCTTGACCGTGAAGGGGAAGCGATTGCGTGGCATTTAAAAGAGGTCATCGGCGGAGCGGACAGCAAATACCGCCGTGTGGTCTTTAATGAGATTACCAAATCTGCCATTACGGACGCTTTTAACCACCCTAGCACGCTCAACATGGACAGAGTAAACGCCCAGCAGGCACGCCGTTTTTTAGACCGTGTGGTCGGCTTTATGGTTTCACCCCTACTGTGGGCAAAGGTGGCTCGTGGCTTGTCAGCAGGGCGTGTGCAGTCTGTCGCCACCCGCCTTGTGGTGGAGCGTGAGCGTGAGATTCGTGCCTTTACCCCGACCGAATATTGGCAAATCCATGCCGATACCCTAAGTGGGTCAAAAGACAGCATTTATCTAGAAGCCGTCCGCCAAGATGGCAAAGAGCTAAGCCTTGCTAATGAGCATGAAGCAGAGACGGTTGTTGAGATTTTAAAGACCAACCCCTTTATCATCTGCCACCGTGAACAAAAACCGACCCAATCCAAGCCGTCCGCCCCCTTTATCACATCCACTTTACAGCAGTCAGCCAGCACACGGCTTGGCTTTAACGTCAAAAAAACCATGTTACTCGCCCAACGCCTATACGAAGCAGGTTATATCACTTATATGCGTACCGACAGCACCTTTTTGAGTACAGATGCACTTAATGGTGTGCGGTCGTACATTGAGACCAATTACGGCAGTCAATACCTACCCACATCGCCCAATTTTTATGGCAACAAACAAAACGCCCAAGAAGCCCATGAAGCCATTCGCCCATCTGATGTGTCGGTGTTGGCGGTCAGCCTAAAAGACATGGAAAGCGATGCCAGACGGCTTTATGAGCTGATTTGGCGACAGTTTGTGGCGTGTCAGATGACCCCTGCACAGTATCTGTCCATGACCTTGACCGTCTCATCTGGCAACGTGGAATTAAAAGCAAAGGGGCGAGTCATGACCTTTGACGGCTACACCAAAGCCCAGCCCACCAAAAGTGATGATGTGCTACTGCCCGATGTCCAAGTGGGCGAAACACTCACTGTCAATGACATTATCCCAAGCCAGCATTTTACCAAACCGCCTGCTCGCTACACCGAAGCCAGCCTTGTCAAAGAGCTTGAAAAACGTGGCATTGGGCGACCGTCCACCTATGCGTCCATCATCTCTACCATTCAAGAGCGGGGCTATGTTAAGACCGAAAACAAACGTCTATTTGCCGAAAAAATGGGCGACATCGTAACTGACCGCTTGATGGGCAGTTTTCCTGACCTGATGGATTATACCTTTACTGCCAACTTGGAAAACAAACTGGACCACGTGGCGGACGGGGACGTGCCTTATAAGACGGTGCTTGATGAGTTCTATGGCGATTTTAAAGACAAATTAGAAACCGCCAAAGCCAAAGACGGCATGAAACCCAACAGTCCCACCGATGTTCCCGACATTCATTGCGACCTGTGCGACCGCCCCATGCAGATTCGTACAGGGGGTACGGGCGTGTTTTTGGGCTGTACAGGCTATAACCTACCACCAAAAGAACGCTGTAAAGGCACAAAAAATCTCATGGCGGTAGAAGCCTTCACAAGCCAAACGGCAGACGATGGCACGGACGAGATTTTAGCCTTGCTTGAAAAAAAACGTTGCCCAAAATGCCACACAGCGATGGATGGCTACATCGTGGACGGTGGGTTAAAATTACACGTGTGTGGCAATAATCCAGACTGCGATGGTCATTTGTTAGAAAAAGGTGTGTTTGACACCCAAAAAGGCGATGACACACCCACCATAGACTGCGACAAATGCGATGGGCAAATGGAGCTAAAAACGGGGCGATTTGGGGCGTATTTTGCCTGCCAAAAATGCGACAACACCAGAAAAGTCCTAAAAAACGGGCAACCTGCCCCACCCCGCATGACGGCTATCCCTATGCCACACTTGCGTTCGGCAAAATTTGATGACCATTATGTCCTGCGTGAAGGGGCGGCGGGGCTATTTTTGGCAGCATCTAAATTCCCCAAAATCCGCGAAACTCGCCCACCCAAAGTGGCAGAACTTAAAGCCATACAAGGTGAGCTTGACCCCAAATTTCACTACCTGTTATCTGCTCCGACCACCGATGATGATGGCAATCCGACCATCTTACGTTGGTCTCGCAAAAATGCCGAGCAATATGTCGGCTCTGAAAAAGACGGCAAAGCCACCAAATTTGCATTGGTATGGCGAGATGGGGCGTGGGTTCAGGCATAAAACTTGCAGTCTTATGACGTGCTTATATCAAACCAATGTAAGCAACTCTTGCATTGGTGATTTACTGTTTTTAGGATTAGACAAATGAAATTTTCTGTATGCAAAAAATGCTGGCAGGTTTTTGATGACATCTCTTTATCTGCCTGCCAAAAATGTGGGGGGGGGGGGGCCCCCCCAGTGCTGTATCCTGCTGTTGATTTTTGCCAAAAGCTACTGACCTCTTTAAAACAAGAGACCATTAAAAACAAACAACTAACCAAACAAAATAACGAGCTGACCGCCAAACTCAGCGATTTAGAGTTCTCTTATCAAATGGTAGCACATACAGATACAACCCAAAACGCCATGATACATCACGATAAATCACAACACATTGATTTATCTAAGTCAGACAGCCTAGCAAGCCCAGCACAGCACCAACCTTTATCGTTATATTTTACCAAAAAACACATCAAACCCACCTTTGACTATGAAGCAGTTAATGCTTCGGGCTATTATGACGAAGCTGGATTCATTATAGGGAGAAATTACACCCTGCTTAGACGATTTTTATCTGAAATTAAATCAGCTTACCAAAAAACATATAGAAACGGCACCAATTTTGATTTAAGTACATACAACCAATACGATCAAATCTTTATCCATAAAACCTTAAAAGACTTTTATACCCACGGGCTGTTTTCAGAATTTAGATATGATAAAAAATTAAAAAAAGCCCACATCGCTCTACAAAACGCCGAGCCTGTCCGTCAATTTTTTATGGGCGGGTGGCTTGAGTGGTATGTGCTATCGGAAACCCTTGAAAGCATTCAATCCCACAAAAATCCACCTTTATTTTCCTGTGCCAAAAATTTAAAAATACAGCTTTTGAACGGCGACATACATGAATTGGATTTTGTATTACTGAATTCTTATCAGGAATTATTTGTCATAGAGTGCAAAACAGGCAATTATCGCCAAGATTTTAATAAATACTTCAGACTGTGCCAAAAGTTATCCATAGGCACCAAAAATTTTGCCATTTTAGCAACAGACATTAACCAAGAACAGGCAAAAACCATGAGTGCGATGTATGGTATAAGAATGCTGTCTTTAGATGATGTTTCCCATTTTATTAAACTCATGTTAGGATAAACCATGAAACTTGCCGTTTTAATTGATGCAGATAATACATCTCATAAGAATATAGGACTTGTGCTACAAGAAATTGCTAAATATGGCGTGCCAATCGTCAAGCGTGTCTATGGCGATTGGAGTAGTGAGATTGATGAAAACGGCAAACCAACCAACCGCCTACACGTTTGGCGCGATGTTTCGCTATCGTATGCCATTACGCCTGTTCAGCAGTTTGCCTACACTAAGGGCAAAGATGCCACCGACATGATACTTATTATTAATGCTATGGACTTGCTGTATGGCAATCAGTTGGACGGTTTTTGCATCATATCAAGCGACAGCGATTTTACACCGCTTGCCAGTCGCATTCGTGAAAGTGGCTTAACGGTTTTTGGTTTTGGTAAAAAACAAACACCAAGCCCCTTTATCAATGCCTGTGATAAATTTATTTATATAGAAAATTTATTAGAAAATGACATTAACGAAATGCCTAATGATAAAGAAAATTTATCAAAATTAGCAGAAAGAAATAAAATGATGGACAACGCAAGCATTTCATCAAAAGACAATACTAAGCAATCATCTGATGACACCACTCAAAAACCAACAGCCACGCCCAATCAACACATCAAAATAGACGAGCCAACTTTACAACTGATTTATAAATCCATTAAAGACATTGCAGATGACGATGGTTGGGCAAATTTATCCACACTAGGTAATCATTTAGCAACCATTAAGCCTGATTTTGACACTAGAACTTATGGGCGTGCCAAATTATCAGGGTTATTGCAAGCATTGGATTTGTTTGAGATAAAACTAGAAAGCTCACAAAAATTTGTTAGAAAAAAACCAAGTTTTGCCAAAGTGTTAAAAATTGTTCATGACACAATGATAGATTATCGTGGTTTGAACGAATGGGCTTTTATCAATCCATTAGCAATTGAAGTTTCCAAAAGAAATCCAACTTTTAACCCTAAAACTTTTGGTTATCAAAATATCCAAAGTATCATTAAAGCCATTGATAGCAAGTATTTTGAATTCAACGAAAATAAAACACAAATTAAACTATTGTCAATAAAGGCGAAATAAGTTACAATTTTAAAAACCCCCAAAATAACCCAACTCATTTTAAGGAGTTTTTATGAAAAAAATCGCCCTAGCATTCACAGCCATTACCCTTATCTTGACGGGCTGTAACAGTACCAACTCCGCCAAATCCACCACCAGTTTTACGCCTTATAGCCAAAACTTCCTGTGTGATAACGGTTTGTCGCCAGTCATTCGCCACATCAATGACAGCCAAGCCACCATCACCCTAGAAAACACGACCACCACCTTAGACATTGCCGTATCTGCATCAGGTGAACGCTATGTCACTAATACAGGTCTTTTTGGACATGGCGGTGCGTGGCACCAAAAAGGTAACATGGCGGTCTTTGATTACAAAACCATGGCAGGCAATCCTATTAGCACCAACTGCACCGCAGAATAAAACCCCCTATTTAGGGGGTTTTTTAAAGTCATTTACGCAATCTGTCTTCCCAAAAATTTGCATTTTTAATGCCCAGCTTGACAGGGTCAAAGCTGTATTCTTTAACGCCAGATTTACGCTGATTTTCATAATCTTTTAGGGCGTTCATGGCGGGTTTGGCAATAAAGAACATGATTAAAATACCAATGATATTTAGCCATGCTGTCATACCCACACCAATATCGCCCATATCCCAAATATAACCTGCACTGTTTAAACTACCATAGATCACCACAGCCACGATGGTAAACTTAGGCACCCAACTGGCAATGCGTTGCATATTGGTTTGCATACGGCGGGTTAGATAAGCAATGTTCACTTCGGCGATATAATAGTACGCCAAAATGGTGGTAAAGGCAAAAAAGAAAATGGCAACAGCGATAAAATAATCCCCAAACGCCCCAAAAGTGCTTTCTAACGCCATCTGGGTAAACGCAGGCGTACCAATCTCTACCGATGTATCCACATTGGCCACCAAAAACTCTTTGGTAGTCTCGCTTTGGACATTATAAGTACCCATCGTCAGAATCATAAATGCTGTCGCCGAACACACCAAAAGCGTATCCACATAAACAGAGAACGACTGCACCAGACCTTGTTGAGCAGGGTGAGCCACTTCGGCAGCCCCAGCGTGGTGTGGACCTGTGCCTTGACCTGCTTCGTTAGAATACACGCCACGTTTTACGCCCCAGCCAATCGCTGCCCCAAAACCCGCCATCGGATTAAAAATATCGCTCATAATCAGCCCAAAAATGGCAGGAATTTTATCCAAATTCATCACCATGATGAGCAAGGCAAGTACAATATAGCCCACCGCCATAAACGGCACAATAAACTCCGCCACGCGAGCGATACGCTTAATCCCACCAAAGATAATCATGCCGATGCCGATGGCAATGATGGTCATGACAATCACACGGTAACTGCCCACGTCCGCACCCAAAAAGTTCATCGCTGAACCTTCGCCTGTGATGCGAGTTACGGCACTGACCACGCCATTGGCTTGCACGCCAGGCAAAAACACCCCACATGAGATGACCGCCGACAATGCAAACAAAACGGCATACCATTTTTGTCCCAATCCCTTTTCAAAATAATACGCAGGTCCGCCACGATATTGCCCTGTGATAGGGTCTTTTTCTTTATAAATCTGGGCAAGCGTACTTTCTACATAGGCGGTAGACGCTCCTAAAAATGCCACCACCCACATCCAAAACACCGCTGATGGCCCACCAAAACCGATGGCAGCTGCCACCCCTGCGATGTTACCCACCCCGACACGGTTGGCAAGCGCCACCACAAACGCCTGAAAAGATGAAATGCCATCGGTGCTTTTTGTGCCACTAAACATGAGTTTGACCATCTCGCCAAACATTCGCACTTGCACAAAGCGGGTCATCAGCGAGTAAAACAACCCCGCCCCCAAGCACAAATAAATCAGAGCAGGACTCCAAATAATGCCATTTAGCTCATTGATAAAATTTTCCATCATAATTCCTTGATTGGATTAAAAAACAATGACTTGGCCAAAAATATGCCAAATCTTAGTTATCAGTCATACACAAAATCATTTACGGTGTGTCAATTTGCCATAATTTAGCAACAATTTCTAGCGTTTTTTTGTTAAAAATTATAATTTTGTTACAAAATAAATGTCATGACTGGGGGTATCTTTGTTATGCTTATGTAAACAGATGGCTATTTGCCTTGTAATTTTGGCAAAAAATCGTCATGATAGCACCATCATTCATTGTTGTGAGAAACCCATGAAAACTCCCAAACAACTTGCCCTAGCCGTACTGCTTGCCAGCTCTTTATCTTTGACAGGCTGTGGCTATAACAACCTACAAGCCCTAGACGAAGACACCAACGCCAAATGGTCAGAAGTAGTGAACCAGTACCAACGCCGTGCCGACCTTGTACCAAACTTGGTGGCGGTGGTGGAGCGTTATGCCCAACACGAAAAAGAAGTTTTAACCGAAGTTGCCCAAGCTCGCTCTCGGGTGGGTAGCGTTCAGCTCACTCCCGAAACCCTAAACGACCCCAACGCCATGAAGCAGTACCAAGAAGCCCAAGCAGGCATGACATCCGCCCTATCACGGCTGATGATGGTAACCGAAAACTACCCCCAGCTTAAAGCGGACACCATGTTCCAAGACCTACAAGCTCAACTAGAAGGCACCGAAAACCGCATCACGGTTGCTCGTAACAACTACATCCAAAGCGTACAAGGCTATAACACCACCGTGCGTCAGTTTCCCACCAACTTGACCGCCAAAGTATTCGGTCTAAAAACCAAAGCCAATTTTAGCGTAGAAAATGAAAAAGCCATCAGCACCGCCCCAACGGTGAATTTTGGTAATGCCAGCAGTGGTTCAGCCACCGCCACAGGTAATTCAGGCACTGCCACCGCCCAATAATATAAAGGTGATTGATATGACTGCCCGCTCTTTATTTGTCGCTTTTGTCCTAAACAGCTTTATCATCTTATGGATAAGCATGGGAGGCGTGGCAGTTCATGCCCAAACTGCCAGTGCCACCGCCGAAGACTTGGTGGTATTAAACGAAGCAACAGCGACCGCCACCGCCCAAAATCAAGCCAATGCAACCCCCACATCAGACCGTCCTGCCATTGCTTCGGACAAGCTCATCTTAGACAACCCTGTCATTGACGAAGCCTACATCTTAACCGCCAGTGAAAAGACCCATCTAGAAAACCAACTTCGCCAGATTTATCACGACAATTTAGCTCAAATGGCACTTGTGATTGTGCCAACCACCGATGGCGTGGATATTTTTGATTATGCCATTGCCACCGCCAACCGTTGGGGGCTTGGCAAAAAAGACACCGATGATGGCATTTTAATGCTCGTTGCCATCAACGACCGCCAACTGTACATCGTTACAGGCTATGGTGTAGAAGGGGTGTTGCCTGACGTGATTTTAAAGCGGATTATTCGTGATGACATCACACCATCGTTTAAAAGCGGTCAGTACGCTCAAGGTATGTCGGCAGGTATCGCTAGGATTGATGAGCGTCTGCGTGCCGACCCTGAGACGCTTACCCGTGCTAATAAAACTGACGAACAACCTGTTGATACAGAGATAAATTTGCTCATGCCTTTCATTTTTGCATTTATTTTTGGCACAATCTTAAAGGCGATATTCGGGCGGTTTATCGGCTCATCACTGGGAGCGATGGGTTTTATCGTCATTGCTTTGATGGCGGGAGTAAGTTTTGCCACCGCTGTGGGGGTTGCTTTTTTCTTATGGATATGGCTACTGGTCAGCCGTGCCAGATCCAGCGGTGGTCGCTCTGGGGGCTTTGGCGGTGGCTCATTTGGGGGCGGTGGAGGCTTTGGCGGTGGCGGTTTTAGTGGCGGAGGTGGCTCATTTGGGGGCGGGGGTGCTGGTGGCTCTTGGTAATTGATTGATAATAAAGGAAAAAATAATGAAACACATTCCCCAAAAAAGCCTGTCTCGCTTTGTTCGTCAGCTTTTGTTTGTGCCATTTTTGCACAATCGTTGGCTGACATCAGAGCTAAAAACTACCCTAAGTCGCCACATTGCCCAAGCCGAAAAAGGTCATCGGGGCGAAATACGGCTCATCATTGAAAATCATCTGCCCATTGGTCTGTCTTATGACACCGATTGTCGTGGGCGTGCCTTACAGCTCTTTGGCGAATATGGTGTGTGGGACACCGCTCATAACACAGGCGTACTCATCTATGTCAATCTGTGCGAAAAAGGTCTAGAAATCATTGCTGACCGCGGTATTGACGCTCACGCCTGCGATGAATGGCAAAATCTTTGCCAAAATACGCTAAACATCTTTAAAAAAGGCAATATGGCAGATGGTTTGACAGAGCTCATTGGCGAAATCGGACGACTGCTCAACCATTATTTCCCCTGTGATGACACAAATGACAACGAACTGCCCGACCAAGTGGTGTATCTAAGATGAATGCAACACAGTTATTTTTTGGATTGATTGGGCTTTTGGTGGGGCTGTTTATGATTGCTCTAGCCAAACCTTACGTCTTTAAAGGCAAAACCATCAGCATTGATGATATTAAGCAAGAACTGACAAAACTGTTGCCCAACCACGACTTTATCATCAAACACGGCACACAGTCTCGCATCATCGTGAGCCTAGACGGTATCCAAAAGGCGATAATCATCATGGATAAGCCAAAGGCAGATTATGTCATGGGCGGTCTGCCAATCTTTACCACCAATAACACCAAAAAACTAAAATCCATCGCCAATAAAATCAAAGAACTGACAGTGGTCAATTAGCACAAAAAAAGAGCGAAATTCTCCGCTCTTTTATCATCACAAACTGTCCAGATACTTTTCAGCGTCCAGTGCCGACATACAGCCTGTGCCTGCCGATGTGATGGCTTGGCGATAGACATGGTCTGCCACATCTCCACACGCAAACACACCATCAATGCTGGTGGCGGTGGCATTGCCATCAAGACCGCTTTTTACCACGATGTAGCCATCTTTCATGGCAAGCTGACCATCAAAAATGGCGGTGTTTGGCTTATGCCCGATGGCAACAAACATACCCATTGCATCTATTTGCTTGGTTGTGCCGTCTTTATTGGTGATAATCACGCCTGTTACACCCATATCATCGCCCACCACTTCTTTTACGGTGCTGTTCCATTCTATGCTGATGTTGCCGTTTTTGACTTTTTCAAACAGTTGGTCTTGCATGATTTTTTCGGCACGCAAGCCATCACGGCGATGAATTAGAGTAACATGGCTTGCGATGTTGGACAGATACAAGGCTTCTTCTACGGCGGTGTTACCCCCACCGATGACGACCACTTTTTGGTTTTTATAAAAAAAGCCATCACAGGTAGCACACGCTGACACGCCCCGCCCCATAAATGCCGTCTCACTGTCAAGCCCCAGATACTGGGCGGTCGCTCCTGTGGCAATGATAAGAGCATCACAGGTATAAGTGCCGTTATCGCCCGTCAGAGTAAAGGGGCGGTTTTGTAGGTCGGCGGTGTGAATGTGGTCATAGATGAGCTGTGTCCCAAAACGTTCGGCATGAGCTTTCATATTGTCCATGAGTTCGCTCCCTGTCAAGCCCTCTTGCCCCCCTGTCCAGTTATCAATCTCGGTGGTGGTGGTCAGCTGTCCGCCCACTTGTAGCCCTGTGATGATGACGGGATTTAGATTGGCACGAGATGCATAGACACCTGCCGAATACCCCGCAGGTCCTGAACCTAAAATGATGAGTTTGTGATGAATGGTCATGGTCATTTTTCCAACAAATAAAAGTAGTTAATTGAGCATTCTTTAACAAATTGCAAGTAAAATTTACAAAAGTAATAATTATCCTATATAATATCTTTTTTTTTGACCAACAGTCGCCTTTTGTGCTACTTTTATCGTTTAAGTGAGCCTTTTTGATGAAAAACCTACTCAAACACAAAGCCGTCATTGAGTTTATCGGCAAAATGCCCACCGTCAAGCAATTATTTTTTACGGCACTTGGGACGGCATTATTGGTCTTTTTGTTTTTATCATTGTTATCCTATAACATCAATGACCCTGCTTGGTCGCACGTTGGCGACAGCGGTACTGTTACCAACATCATGGGCAGACTGGGGGCATGGGTCAGTGATATTTTACGGGTATTTTTTGGGCTTGGGGCATGGTGGATTGTGGTTGTATTATGCCTTGAACTCATGCACCTTTGGCTAAAACACGAAGCGGTCGCATGGCAACTTCGAGTGGTCTCTTTTGTTTTTTTATTGATATTTATCAGTGGCTTATTAGCACACTGGGGAGCTGGTAAAGACAATGCCACCGCTTTGTGGTTTGGGGGAGTTACTGGGCATGAGCTACAAACGAGCTTGGTGTCGCTGCTTGGTGAGACATTGACCACACTGTTTTTGTGCTTACTCATCATCGTGGTGGCAGGCTTGACCCTAAACATTCCTTACAAAAAAATCTTTGGCACAACCAAAACAAAATCCACCCCACTCCCCCCAGCAGATGACACTCACGCCCCACAAGAAGCCTCAGAACCAACTCCATTTAGTGTCATTGCCCCAAAAAAGGACACCATTTTTTCACCTGCTCCGAGTGAGAATTTGGGAGATTTTTTACAAACATCAGGACTAAGAGAAAAAATACGCTCCACCCGCTCATCACCCATACAAGAACAAGAACATCATGACGTGCTACCTGTGCCTGAACAAAAAAACAACGCAACCACCGACAAAAGCTATGCTGACAGTCATGGCATGGGCGTAACCACCGTACACACCAACATTAAAATTCAGCACGCCACCCGCCCTGCCCAACAAAATGACCAAGATGATGCTGTGGACATTACGCCAGCCATCTTAACACCTGATGATACGTATCGCACGCCACCTAAGACAGAACCCATCATCACACATACCGATAACGAACCAATGCCACAGATGGCTTTGTTTGATGATATGGCACAGCCCATCAGCGAACCGCCAAAACCCATCGCCCCCAACATTCATACTGACAGTAATAAATCTCGTGCCATGAGCACGCTTGAATATCGCATGAGTCTTAGCCCCATACCAGAGCTGAATTTGTTAGACCCTGCCCCACCCAAAAAGGCAACTTATACCGCAGAAGAACTAGAACGACTGTCAGAGCTTTTAGAAATTAAACTCCAAGAATTTAACATCAACGCCAAAGTCATCAGTGCCATCGTTGGACCTGTGGTTACTCGTTTTGAAGTGGAACTGGCAGCAGGTGTTAAGGTCAGCCGTGTTACCAAAGTCGCCCAAGACTTAGCCCGCTCCATGTCTATGGCATCTTTGCGGGTGCTACCTGTCATTGTAGGCAAACCCTACATCGGCATAGAGGTGCCAAACCGCCACCGTGAGATTGTGGGGCTGATTGAACTGTTACAAACAGACGACTACCAAGACCCCAACGCTGGCATCAGTATCGCCATCGGTCAAGACATCAGTGGTCGGGCAGTCATCGCTGACCTTGCCAAAGCCCCCCATATGCTCGTAGCGGGTACGACAGGCTCAGGCAAATCGGTGCTGGTCAATTCGTTTTTGCTCTCCATGCTCTTAAAATACACGCCCGATGAGCTAAAACTGGTGCTGATTGACCCAAAACAGCTTGAACTTGCCAATTACAGCGACATTCCCCATCTTTTAACGCCCGTCATCACCGACATGACCGAAGCGACCGCCGTGCTAAACTGGTGTGTCAATGAAATGGAACGCCGTTATAAACTCATCGGTATGTTAAAAGTTCGTCAGCTCACCGAATTTAACAAAAAAGTCCTGCAAGCAGAGCAACGGGGAGAGCCTTTGACCGACCCCTTATGGCAAGCGTCTGACCATGTTGGCGAACACCCACCCAAACTCAAACCCTTGCCCAAAATTGTCGTGGTGGCGGACGAATTTGCCGACATGATTATGCAACTTGGCAAAACCGCCGAAGAGCCGATTGTTCGCCTTGCTCAAAAAGCACGGGCAGCAGGCATTCATCTGATTTTGGCCACTCAGCGACCTGTGGCAAGCGTGGTAACAGGTCTTATCAAATCCAACATACCATCACGGGTTGCTCTGCGGGTAAACTCTGCCATAGACAGCCGTCTTATCATTGAAGAGTCTGGGGCGGAAAATATGCTCGGTCATGGCGACATGATGTTTTTAGCACCCGGTAAAAATACCACCGAGCGGGTGCATGGGGCGTACGTCAAAGATGATGAAGTAAACCGAGTTACGGACGCATGGCGAGAGCGTGGCACGCCCGATTATATTGACCTATCAGACAGCTACACCTTTGAAGGCGAAGGTTCTGGCAATCTTGCCCCATCATCAGGCAATGGCGATGAAGAATACTATAATCAAGCGGTGGCGTTTTTTGTGGAAAGTAAAAAAGTCTCCATTTCAAGTTTGCAACGCAAGCTGTCCATCGGCTACAACAAAGCTGCCCGACTGGTGGACTTAATGGAAGAGCGTGGCGTGGTCAGCTCCCCTGACAACAGCGGTAAACGCCAACTGCTGATTTAGGGGGCTGTGATGAGCATGGGTTTTTGGGTGGTGCTGGTTGTGGTGGCGTTCGTCATCGGCAATGTCATGGCACTAAAACCCAAAGTGAGCGATGTCAGACTTGGGCAAATGCGACTGTTTGCCCGCAAAATCGGTCTCAACCCCAAACTTAGCCCCACACCCACATTCATCGCCACGCCCGCCACCGCCAAGATGATGGCAAATTACACACTCATCAATGATGCATGGCGACTGCCATTGGCAGAGCTGACCATCAAAGATGGCAAATGGCACAGCGACACGCCCCACCCCTTATCAGGACAAGCCATAGACCATCAATTATCACCGTACTTTCAAGGTCTATCCACCAAAGCCAACAGTATTTGCCTGTACTGGCACGATGAAGCCTACGTCAAGAGCTTTGGGGTGCGTGATGACACTGCCTGTGCCGCCATAGAACAAGACCTACAATCCTTAAAAGCGTATCTGACCCGCCTAACCTTATGAAAAAAGCCCTAAATCTTATCGGCTATGTTGTCCTTTTTGTGGTGATTTATCTTGGCATAAACTTTTGGCGGTCGCCCACCGCTCCTGCCCACATCACTCTAAGTTATATTGACACACATGGTAGCACCACCGATGTCGCCACACTCAGTCATGAGCGTCCTGTGCTTGTGTACTTTTGGGGGTCATGGTGTGGGATATGTCAGCTTACCTCCCCAAATGTCCAAGCTCTACACGCCCAAAACCACCCCGTCATCAGCGTGGCCGTATCATCGGGTGATGATGACGAACTTTTGGGTTATCTTAATCAGCACAATTATCACTTTACCACCATCAATGATAGTGATGGGGTACTGTTTCGGGCGTGGGGCGGACAAGTAACGCCATCTTTTGTAATTGTGCGTGATGGCAAGGTTCATCAAAGCTTTACGGGCGTATCACCACTGTGGTTGTTAAGGCTTAGGCTGTGGCTTGCCCAATAAAAAACCGCCCTTATGAGCGGTTTTTTTGGCTCTACCAGATTTGTGATTTGACTTTATCTTTCATCTGCTCGTGCTTGTCAAGCTCAAACACAGGCTCACTCTTGCCTGCTTTTAGCTGAGCACTATAATCCTTGACCAACGCAAACACATATTTGGACAACAGCAAAATTGCCACAAGGTTAATGAACGCCATCGCCCCCATCGTCAAATCGCCCATGTCCCACACCACATCTACTTTGGTAACTGCCCCAAAATACACAAAGCCCAGCACAGACATACGAAACACCACCATCACAGCGGTGTGGTTTTTTAAGAACTGCATATTAGACTCAGCATAGGCATAGTTACCGATGATGGTAGAAAACGCAAACATGAACAAGATGATTGCCAAGAAATACTGACCCCAAGCACCAACGTGCATTTCTAGGGCTTTTTGGGTCAGCTGTACACCAGATAAATCGCCTGCGTTTTCGGGCATGGTGGCAAGCAATATCACAAAAGCGGTGCTTGAACATACCACGATGGTGTCCACAAACACACCCAGCATTTGGATAAGCCCCTGCTCTACGGGGTGCTTGACACTGGCAGCAGCAGCAGCGTTAGGGGCAGAACCTTGACCTGCTTCGTTAGAATACAAGCCCCGCTTAATGCCTAACATCATCGCTTGCGAAACCAAAGAACCAAGCAATCCCCCACCTGCTGACTCATAAGTAAACGCCTTACTAAAAATCAGTCCGATGACGGCAGGTACTTGGGTGATGTTGATGGCGATGATAAAAAATGCCACAAGCAGATACACCAATGCCATGACAGGCACGATTACCTCAGCAATTTTAGAAACCCGAGCAATACCCCCAAAGATGATGGGTGCGGTCATAATCACTAGCACCACCCCAACAATGTGTTTATAAATCTGCCAATCTCCCTGACAAGCATCACTGCTTCCTGTACAGCCTGATGCTGATTGTATCGCTTGGGTGATGGTGTTGGATTGAATGGCTTGATACACTAAGCCAAAACACACGATGAGTGCGACAGCAAACACCACACCCAACCATTTTTGACCCAGCCCCTGCTCTATATAATAAGCAGGCCCACCCCGAAATTTGCCCGTAACGGGGTCTTTGATTTTAAAAAGCTGAGCAAGACTGGATTCAGCCAATGCCGAGCACATACCAATCAAAGCAATGAGCCACATCCAAAACACCGCCCCTGCTCCACCGATACTGATGGCAATCGCCACGCCTGCGATGTTGCCAACACCGACACGGCTGGCAAGCCCTGTGGCAAATGCCTGAAAAGCAGTAATGCCATGCCCATCATGACCTTTGCGACTGGTAAGCATGGATTTGACACTGTTGCCAAATAAGCGAAATTGAGCAAAACCTGACCCTAAGGTAAAAAACAGCCCAACCCCCACAAGCAACCACACCAAAATGTCCCAAAGTGGGCTGTTCAAAGAGTTTACCAAACAATGCAAGCCTTCTACAAAACCTGCTTCGCCCATACACGAAAACGGATTGTCATACATAAACAATCTCTCCTAAACCAAATGTTATTGAGATTATCACCAAAAAAATTAACCGTCTCATTATAAAATAATTTGCAAGGCGACACACTCATTTTTACAGTTGAGTTACATAGTAGTAACGGGTCTTTGATAAGTCTTAGACAAAACACCCCTTTGTGCAGTAAAATAAACCTTTTATCTGGAAACATCTCATGACTTTACGATACGAGCTAAATTTTAACCAATACCATGACCACCTTGTCCATGTCAATCTGACCTTTACCGCCCCAACCGACAGCCCAACCTTGTGGTTACCGACTTGGATAGCGGGGAGCTACTTGGTGCGTGAATTTGCCAAGCACATCGCCCAAGTGAGCTATCACACCGACACCGACCACATCGCCCAAAAAACAAACAAAAATACCTTTGTCCTGCCCCATGTCAAACAAGGCGACATCGTTAATGTCAGCTATGATGTGTACTGCCACGACCTATCGGTACGCACAGCGTTTGTGGATAACACCCGTATTTTTGGTAATTTTACGTCATTATTACTCATGGTGTCATCACAAGAACAAAGCCCCTGCCAAATCAGTCTGTCTGTCCCCCAAGCCTTTTTAGCACAAAACCCAAGCACTCACCTAGCATCAGGCTTAAAGCACCAAACGCACACCAGCGATGATGGCGTGGTCTATGTCTTTGATGATGTGGTCGCTTTTGACAGTTATGACTATCCTTTTGAGATAGGCACACAAAGTGTCTTTGATTTTGATGTGATGGTGGGCGATAAAGCCGTTAATCATCGCTTTTTTATCGCAGGTCGTCATCAGGCAAACCTTGTACGCCTAAAAAATGATGTGGCTAAGATTTGCCAAAGCTACACCGACTGGTTGGGCGATGTGCCTTTTGATGATTACACCTTTATGACGATGGCGACAGGGAGTGAGTACGGCGGACTTGAACACATTAACAGTACCGCTCTCATCACGCCACGCACCGATTTGCCAAGCACGCTTGAAAGCGATGAGCCGTCAGCGGATTATCAGCGATTTTTGGGATTGTGTAGCCATGAGTATTTTCACGCATGGTGGGTCAAATCGGTCAAGCCTGATGTCATGATGGACAATGATTTGACCCAAGAAAGTTATACGCCCCTGTTGTGGGTGTTTGAAGGGTTTACCAGCTATCTTGATGATTTGATGTTGCTACGTTCAGGCGTGATAAACAAAGACAGCTATCTAAAACTGCTGACCGCCCAACTAAACCGATATACCCAAACAGACGGACGGCATTATCAGAGTGTGGCAGAATCTAGCTTTGACACTTGGATAAAACTCTATCGCCCCGATGAAAACACCCAAAACCAAAGCGTCAGCTACTATAATAAAGGAGCATTGGTCGCCTTGTGTTTGGATTTGATGTTAATCAAATCAGGTCATCGACTATTTGATGTCGTTAAAGTCTTTTATGATAAAGCCCAAAAAAGCCCCGACAAACGCTACGGACTGACCACCGATGAGCTTGGGGTCGTCATCGCTGACATGATGGGAGCAGACAAGTGGCAAGCGTTTTATGATGATTATGTCATCGGGACAAAAGAAATGCCCCTTATCCAACTGCTCGGTAGCGTGAACATAGACACCCACCAAACTTCCAAACCAAAAACATGGGGCATGAACATTAAAGACGATCCTATTGGGCTAAAAATCACACACATTCATCGGGACAGCATGGCAAGTGGTGCAGGACTTTCATTTAATGATGTCATCGTTGCCATTGACGGCATTAAAGCCGACAAAGACCATCTAGAACGCACCGCCAAACTTGCTTACCACACAAAATCGGACGTAAAACTACACGTTTTTCGCCGTGATGAACTGATGATGTTTACCATCACGTCAGGACAGCCCGTCAAGCACGATGAGTATCGCTTGATGGGCGATGGTTCGGGTTGGTTAGATTTTTAAACGTTGGCGATGGACATTTAAACGCACAAATTCGCCCGATTTTAACCCGCCAAGCTCCCATCTGCCCACCTGATGACGGATGAGACGTAAGCACGGCAAACCCACATGGGCAGTCATACGGCGAATTTGGCGATTTTTACCCTCAAAGATGGTCATGCTAAGCCATGTGGTCGGGACAGATTGACGCACCCGTATCGGGGGCTGTCGCCCCCAAAGACTGATGGGTAGCTCATCTGGCACGCTGACGATGGCAGGTTTGGTTTTACCATCTTTTAGGTGAACACCCACACGCAGGGCATGAAGTTGTTCGGGTGTGGGCGTGTTTTCTACTTGCACAAGATAGGTCTTGCCCCAAACATTGTCCGCCTTTGGGGTGGTGATGGCATGATTGAGTTTGCCATCATCGGTCAAAATCAGCAAGCCTTCGCTGTCTTTATCAAGCCGTCCTGCCACCCTTAGGCTTTTGTCGTCAAAATAGTCCATGAGCGTCATCATGCCATCATGGTCTTTGCGAAATTGGCTATGCACCCCGTAGGGCTTATTAAATAAAATGACCGTAGCCATATTTTTCCTTTTCATCAAAAACAAACGGCTCACCGTAGCAAGCCGTTTGGTTAAATAAACACGGTTTATTTATTTTCAGTAGGAGCGTCTGCTTTTGCTTCGGTGGTGTCGTCAGCTTTGTCTTCTGACTTGGCTTGAGCGTCAGCCACCGCTTGACTGTTGTCAGCATTACCCACCGATGTAACCGTACCGTCTTCTTCAATGAGCGTAAACTCAATACGGCGGTTTTGGAAACGTCCTTGCTCGGTGGCGTTAGATGCCACAGGCTCATCAGAGCTTGCCCCAAACACCTCCAAACGCTCCGCTGGCACACCCTTAGAAACTAGGTATTCACGCACGGCATTGGCACGGCGTTCGGAGAGTTTTTGGTTAGAAGCGTGGTTACCCTGAGAGTCGGTATGCCCTGTGATTTTTAGGCGAGCTTCGGGCAAACTGGCAAGTTTGGTGGCAGCCGTATCCAAAATGGCTTTATTGGCATCAGGCACAGCGTGTGAAGCGGTTGCAAAGTTGATGATTTGCATATTTAGGGCTTTGATGACATCTTCGGCAGTGGCGGTGTCATTTAAGCCTTCAAGTGCCGTTTTGGCAGATTCAAGGCTGGTATTAACCGCAGTGTCCGCATCAAGCTGTGGTTCAGCATCCACCACATAATCCGCTCCAACCACGCCTTTGACACCATCAATGAGTTTTTTTAGTGCCTCAGGGTCGGTAGAATTTAGGTGGATTTCTTTATCGCTGATGTTTAAGCTGGCATTTGGCACGCCTTTCATCAGACCAAAAATGGCAGGCAGATGTTCTGCCACAGGCAATGTGTCGGCGTGTTCTGCTGATGTGTTCAATTCACACTTATCTGCACCAAACACCCCTGACAAAGCAGTACGAATGGATGCAAACACACCCTCGCCACCTGCTTGACCTTTACAGGTATAAATGGCATTACCCGTCTCATCGGTCGCAAAGCTCAAAGTGGCAGGTTTAGCATCGGCAGGAGCAGTGGTGGCTTGGGCTTCTTGGGCGGTAGTGCCAGATGAGTTGACCACTGGTTTTGCCACAGGAGTGGTGGTGTCTTGACAGCTACGAAGCAACAACCAAATCAGACCTGCTAAAATCAACAATCCAATGATGGGCAATAGGCTTTTTAAGAAGCCACCGCCTTTTTTGGCAGTTTCGGCAACTTCATGACCAACATTAGATGCCACAGAGCTGGCACTTGACGCTACCGAACCAACAGCATCTTTTGCTCCCGAAGCCACGTCTTTTGCCCCAGAGACCACCGCTCCTGTGGCATTTTTAGCACCGTCAGCCACACCGCCTGCCAAGTTACCCACGCCACTTGCCAAACCCGATACTGCGTCTTTTGCTCCGCCTGCCACAGAGCCTGCAAAACCTGC
Source organism: Moraxella sp. (assembly GCA_030530785.1). Taxonomy (GTDB): domain Bacteria; phylum Pseudomonadota; class Gammaproteobacteria; order Pseudomonadales; family Moraxellaceae; genus Moraxella. Next base: position 34,513 of record JAUMUJ010000008.1, read on the forward strand.
CACGCCTGCAAGCAGACCAGCTGGCAATAAAGCGGTCGCCCAACTTGGCAAAAAGCCCGCCAAGTCTTCTAATTTGCTTTTTAAGTAGGCAGAGATAGAGATGTCGCCTGCCAAGCCCTTAAATTCTTTAAGCACCAAAGGCGTGGCGGTTGCCAATACCGCACTGGTGGTGCTTTCTGGTAAGTCGTGTTCTTTGGCAAGCTCGCTGGTCAGCAACGACACCTGTGAGTTACCTTTGTCATCTTGTAACAGAGCATCAAGCAGTTTTGCTCCATTGTCCGATGCGTCTGCTTCTTTGTTAATCAAAGACTCCACACGCTCCACCGCTGATGAATCAGATAGGCGAGCCCCCAAAATACCATAGATAGACGTTAAAAGATGACCTTTGGATTCGTCATCTCCTGTGTAGTGTTTGACAAGTTCTAGCACTTTTGGGGTGATGAGCTTGTGAAGTTGTTCAATGATGTTCATGGCAATTTTCCCTAAGTTGAACGTTAAAAGTGATAGTTACAAAAACAATGGCAAATGAAAATTTACCCTTATCATGCTTTAAGACATCAATCGTCTTTGGCGCACTACACACCTGTTTGGGTCAAACTAAAATCCCCAAGACTTTGCTTAAAACATTAAAAGCACCATCACATCAGTACGGAGTGCTTTTAACAAATGTAAGGCAAACGTAATATTTACATTTAGGGTGTATTGTCGTTAATTTAACCGCAGAAAAAAAGGGGTAGCAACAATAAATCAACAAAAACTCACACAAAATACATAATTCGCTCATCGGCGAATCTCAAATGACTGCCCTCGCATGACCCCATCTGACCCAATGGAAGTCTCTGATAATTCTAGCACTTCTTGGGGAACAGGCTGATTTTGATTTTGGGCAGACGTGGACTCTTGAGATTGAATGGTGTGCGTCTCACCCACATAAGCACCGTCTCCGCTCGTACTTGGAGAAACAGTTTGTGCCACTGCGGTCGCCCCATCATTTATCACTGGCTGTGGTGCAGAATAAGCAGGTTCTGGCAAAATCACAGGGGGCATACCCTGCACAGACATGGGCTGGCTTGGTTCATCAAACATCACAGGTGATGTCTCACTTGGCACATAAGGAGCAGACTCAACCATCTGCGGACGCTCATAAGTCGTGGGTGTGGTGGCTTTGGTAACTTTGTCGGACAGCCAAGCCATCGTCTCTTCATCATGTACCAAAAATTCCACACGGCGGTTTTTAAATTGCCCCATTTGGGTAACATTATCAGCAATGGGGAAAGCACTGCCCACCCCTTTTACCACAAGCTGTCCATCTGACACGCCTTGCGACACCAAAAAATTCTTGACCGTTTGGGCTTGGGCTTGGGATAATGCCACACTTGCGGACATATCAGGATTGGTGGTGTCGGTATGGCTGGCGATGATGAGCTTTATGCTGGGGTTACTGATAAGTTTTTGGGCAAAAAGAGCCAGCGGAGCATGATATAACTCTGACAGCTCGGTCGTGCCATAAAAATCTATGTGTTGCAAGTTAATCGCTCGCACAAGCTGATAAGGCGTGGCAGTATTATCCAGCACATTGAGTGCGGTCATGGCTTTATCAATGCTGTCATTGATGACGGTTGATTTATCCAAAGGTGGCACAGCAGACACCATAAACTGCGGGGCAAGCAATCCAATATCGCCCACCATGCGATTTAGCACATTGGTTTCTGGGTGATTGACCATGATTTGACCACCAACAATCTCAATGCTGGTAAAAGGCTCAGACTTCATCATGGCAATGATACTTTCAAGCCGTTCAAGTCCCACCAAAGATGAACCAAACGCCCCATCAATATCAATGATACACTCCACCTGCCCGAAATTTTTTTGTAAAATCTGCACAAATCGTGTTTGTAGAGCATTATCACCCACTTCCGCCAAACAGCCGTACAGCGTGCCGTTTTCACCCGTAGTCAAAAGCAGTCTGGGCGGGTTTAGATGACCAGATGAAACAAGGGTTTGCTGGGCGGTCTCTGATGGGATCTGACTTTTTTGATACAGCTTCCAAGCTCCCACCGACACGCCTGCCATCGCCATGAGCACCAATGCTCCAAGCCCCCATGCAATGGGGCGGATTTTTTTGGGGCGGGCTGATGGTTTTGGGGCGATGTCTTGGGTGGCTTCTTGGGAAATTTCATCGTCTGATACATCTGCCATCTCTTGTAACGGCTCGGTGTCAGCAGATGGCTGATGGGTGGTACTGACAAACTGCCCCCCGATAAACTCACCTGCCCATGCTGGCAAATACAGCTCACCCACCCCTTGCTGTGCCAACATATCAGATAAAGCGTGTTCACCCAAAAGCCCCAAAAGCTCATTTATCATGGTGGGCGTGGCTTCATCTAGCCACGATGATATTTGAGTATCTGGCAAATGAAAACTGCGTGAAAACCGTTTTATCAAATCTTGGGTCTGCTCACCCCACAATGCTGACACACCTGTTAAAATAGAAATGTCATCGTGTCGTTGTGCCATATGGCAGACGCTTAGGGCATAATACTGTTTAAGCAAATCCGCTTTTGGGTCGCCATCATGTATGCCAAGCGTTGGCGATACCAAGCCGTGCAAATATTGTACAATATCCATCAAACACACTCACTGTTATTTTTGAGTATTATACCGCACTTTTACCCAAAAAAAGCGTGGGTCATCTTATCTGACCCACCTTTTATCATATTTAGTCGTCAATCGTCATTGGCGGACTTTTGCTTCACTTTGGCTTGCCCATCAATGGTTGTGCCTTGACCAAAACCACCGAATCCCCCCTGCCCAAAAGGATTACCTTGTCCAAAGGGGTTGTTGGGATTGACATTTGCTCCCATATTGCCAAACGCCCCTGTGCCACCCATCTGCTTTGCCATCATCGCCATCATTTTGTCTTGGTTTTTCATGGCATAATCTTTGGCTTTTTTGGTCAAAATCTTTTGAATGGCAGGCAATAAAATCAACACCGCCCCAACATCAGTCAAAAGACCTGGTAGCAAAAACAACACACCCGCCAGCCCTATGGCGATGGATTTGGTAACCACGTTCTCGGAGGGCTGATTGGCAGGGTTGGGAATGACCCCGCTTTTCATTTGCTGAGCCATCGGGTTTAAGGTGCTGGCAGATTTACGAATAAGTGCAAGCCCAATAAAAATCGCCACAATAAACCAAATAAACACGAGCCAACCGCTCACAAATTGAGCAATCAGATACCACAACAGCATTTCAATGATAAACCAAACCAATGCAATGCCAACAACAACACCCATAATGTTTCCTTGTAAATTTAAGATAATGAATTTTGCCACAAAATCGGTTATAATACAAGGTTTGTTCGGTCACCAATTTTTCAAGGCGTTGGCGATAATTTTTTGGTTTAACTCATGACACTCATCATCGGCATAGACCCCGGCTCTCGCATGACAGGTTACGGTATCATCCGTGCGGTGGGCGACCGCTTAACCTTTTTGGATGCAGGAACGATACGCACCGACAGCACCGAAATGCCCGTGCGTATCAGTCAAATTTTTAATGGCATTGCACGGATTGTTCAGCATTACCAAAAATACCATGATGAACCGATACATTCTGCCATTGAGCAGGTATTTATGGCGACCAACCCCGACAGCGCCTTAAAACTGGGGCAAGCTCGTGGGGCAGCGATTGCGTCCTTGACCGCACAAGGCTTGACCGTATCAGAGTACACCGCTCGGCAAATCAAGCAGGCGGTGTGTGGCTATGGGGCAGCGGACAAGGAGCAAGTTACGGCGATGGTTTGTCGTCTGCTTGCCCTTGATGTCGCCCCGCAAGCTGACGCATCAGACGGCTTGGCGTGTGCCATTTGCCACGCCCATTCTAGCCATTCCATGCACAAACTTTTGGGCAACACCGCCCTAAAAGGTCGCTCGGCAAGCAAAAAAAAAGGACGATGGCGACTGTCTGAAACCGATTTGGCAACCAACCTTTTATTAAAATCCCAATAAATGATTTGCACAAAAAATAAGAATTTTTATTCAGCCAATCATTCTTAGTTGAATATTTATCCACATCATGGTCATACAAAAAAATTTTTGCTATAATCTGATAAATTGTTTATATATAGGTAAAAATTCATCATGCAAACATCACAAGATTATAACCCCTACCAAATGCCCCAAGATGATTTTGATGAATATCATGACGACATTCCGCCATTATATAATCCCAACGCAGCTGCCTTATGGTCGCTATTATTTATGCCATTTGGGGCATGGATACACGCCAAAAACTGGGAAGCGGTGGGCGAATATGATTTAGCCAAACAAAACTACTGGGTTGCGGTTGGCTCTGTTGCCTTTTTTCTTATCAATACGCTGTTTGACATGACGATGGGCATCGCCTTTCCGATGGCAATCAATGTCGGATTATTAGTGGGTTGGTATGTGGCACTTGGTAAAAAACAAATCACCGCCTTTAAAGAAGAGCTGGGGACAGATTATGAGAAAAAATCACTATTCACACCCGTGTTGGTGGGCGTACTTGGCTCAAACGTGGCTTTATTTATCATCATTATGGCACTTCAAATTTTACTGTCAATGATGGGATTGCTACACCCAAGCTGGCTAGAATAACCCAAAAACCAATGAGTTATCATTGGTTTTTTTATTGAAAATTAAGGATAACATCATGTCTTGGTTTCCCAAATTTACCCCATACAAAGGCGACATCGCCACAAGCCCTGTCGCAACGAACGAGTACCTACCTCCTGCCCAGACGGTCATGCTCGGCATTCAGCACGTTTTGGCGATGTTTGGGGCGACCGTACTTGCCCCGATTTTGATGGGTTTTGATGCCAATCTTGCCATCATGATGAGCGGGATTTGTACGATTTTATTTTTTGTCATGACAGGCGGACGAGTGCCAAGCTATCTGGGCTCGTCCTTTGCTTTTATTGGGGTGGTCTCTGCCGCCACCGCTCACGCCACAGGAAGTGGGGCTAACCCAAATCTGGGCGTGGCACTGGGCGGTATCATCGCTTGTGGTGTCATCTATGCCTTGATTGGCTTTATCGTCATGGGAGCAGGGACACGCTGGATTGAAAAGCTCATGCCTCCTGTGGTAACGGGTGCGGCGGTGATGATTATTGGGCTAAATCTTGCCCCTGTTACGGTGTCGGCGGTGGCAGGTAAACCCTTTGAGCTTGCCATGACCTTAGTTACCGTATTGTGCATGAGTGGCATTGCGGTGTTTGCTAAGGGTTTTGTCAAAAGGTTATTACTTCTTTTAGGTTTGGTGCTGGCTTATGTCATTTATGCCATTGTTGCCAATGGGTTTGGCATGGGTCAGCCGATTGATTTTGGAGTGATTGGGCAAGCAAGCTGGTTTGGCGTGCCAAATTTCTCCTCCCCTGTGTTTGATGTGAATGCCATGCTCATCATTGCTCCTGTGGCATTTATTCTGGTGGCAGAAAACTTAGGTCATATCAAAGCAGTGGGAGCGATGACGGGTGAAAATCTCACCCCACAGCTTGGCAAGGCATTTGTCGCTGATGGTGTGGCAACCGCCTTATCGGCAGGAGTGGGCGGTACGGGCATGACAACCTATGGTGAAAACATTGGCGTGATGGCGATTACTCGGGTGTACTCTACGCTTGTGTTTGTGGTGGCGGGAGTGTTTGCCATCTGTCTGGGACTGTCGCCAAAATTTGGAGCGTTAATCCAAACCATTCCCACGCCCGTACTGACGGGTGCATCCATTGTTGTGTTTGGGCTGATTACCATTGCGGGGGCAAAAATTTGGATTGACAACAAAGTGGATTTTTCTGACAACAAAAATCTCATGGTCGGGGCGGTTACGGTAATTTTGGGAACGGGGAATTTTGGCTTGATGATTGGTTCGTTTGATTTGGGTGGGATTGGCACGGCAACTTTTATGGCAATTTTCTTAAATTGGCTACTTGGACTAAAAAATCAGGCACGATAAATTGGGCAAGCATCGCCTGTGCTTATACCAAAAACGCCAAAGATGACAGATGACTAAGCAGTCAATTTTTGCTATAATGCCTGTGGCTATGTGGCTATGTGGCTATGTGGTCATCATAGTGGTTTTTGTCAGCATCAACAACAAAAACATTTTTATTATCTTATAGGAATCATTTTATGACAGTTATCGCAAAAGATACCGTAGTAAAATTTCATTATACCCTGACCAACGACAAAGGCGAAGTGCTTGACAAATCCCAAGACACGCCCCTAGCCTATTTGCACGGTCATAACAACATCATCTCTGGCTTAGAAGCTGAGCTTTTGGGCAAACAAGCGGGCGATAAATTCACCACCACCATCGCCCCTGCTGATGCTTATGGCGAATATCTTGCCGAAGCGGTACAAGAAGTTCCCCGTGCCAACTTTCAAGGCGTAGATGACATCAAAGCTGGTATGCAGTTCCAATCTCAAACCGATGACGGTCATGTCATGCTTGTTACTGTCAAAGATGTCAATGATGACGTAGTCATCGTGGATGGCAACCACCCCCTAGCTGGCGTTACCTTGACCTTTGATGTGGAAGTCCTTGATGTGCGTGAAGCCACCCCCGATGAGATTGCTCATGGTCATGCTCACGGTGATGGCGGTCATCATCACTGATTTAACCACAAAAACCCAAGTGATGAGCTTGGGTTTTTTGTTTTTTTAATGCAATACAACTTACCAATCACCCCAAATTCATCGCAATTACTTAATAAAAAATCTTAGGAAAACGCATGAATTTATGGCATAATAGTAAGGATTTTTTACATTTGTAAAAAGTACAGCTTTACCTTGCAACAACACGGAGTTTTTATGACAAAGCCCACCATCGTTTATACTTATACTGATGAAGCCCCTGCCCTTGCCACACATTCGCTACTTCCCATCATTAAAGCCTTTACCAAAAGCTCAGGCATTGACTTTAAAGTCAGCGACATTTCTTTGGCAAGCCGTATTTTGTCCCAATTTCCCGAATTTTTAAAACCAGAACAACGCCAAACAGACGCTCTTGCTGAGCTTGGCGAGTTGGTCATCAAACCAGAAGCCAACGTCATCAAACTGCCCAACATTTCAGCATCCATGCCACAGCTTTTGGCAACCATCAAAGAACTCCAAGATGACGGCTATGCCATTCCTGACTACCCCGCCGAGCCTGCCACAGACGAACAAAAAGACATTCAAGCCCGTTATGACCGTGTCAAAGGCTCAGCGGTAAACCCTGTACTGCGTGAAGGCAACTCTGACCGCCGAGCCCCCAAAGCGGTAAAAAACTTCGCCAAAAAATTCCCACACTCTATGGGTGCATGGTCAGCCGACAGCAAAACCCACGTCTCTACCATGAGCGGTAACGACTTTTTTGCCAACGAAAAATCGGTAACCGTGCCAAACGCCACCACCGTGCGTTTTGTTTTTACTGATAAAGATGGTAATGCCACCGATTTGCGTAAACCACTTGCCCTAAAAGCAGGTGAAATTTTAGATGCGACCTTTATGAGCAAAAAAGCTCTGGTGGCTTTCTTAGACGAGCAAGTCAAAGACGCTAAGGACAAAGGCGTGCTATATAGCCTACACATGAAAGCCACCATGATGAAAGTGTCTGACCCCATCATCTTTGGTCATGCAGTCAAATCATTCTTTAAACCCGTATTTGAAAAGTATGGCAAAGAATTGGCAGACGCTGGCGTAAACGTCAATAACGGCTTTGGTAACCTGCTTGCCAACCTTGACAAACTAGATGCAACCACCAAAGCAGGTGTTGAAGCCCTCATCGCTGAGACTTATGCCAATAATCCTGATGTCGCCATGGTAGACAGCGACAAAGGCATTACAAACTTGCACGTCCCAAGCGACATCATCATTGACGCATCTATCCCTGCCATGATACGTGCCTCAGGTCAAATGTGGAACAAACACGGCAAACAACAAGACACTAAAATCATCATTCCTGACAGCACCTATGCTCCGCTATATCATGCCACCGTTGAGTTTTGTAAAGCAAATGGGGCGTTTGACCCGACCACCATGGGTACTGTGCCAAACGTGGGGCTGATGGCTCAAAAAGCCGAAGAATACGGCTCACACGACAAAACTTTTGAAATCAGTGCAGATGGCAAAGTAGAAATCATTGACGAAAATGGCAACGTACTGCTGTCTCACAACGTAGAAGCGGGCGACATCTGGCGTGCGTGCCAAACCAAAGACGCTCCCGTTAAGGATTGGGTGGGTTTGGCGGTCAAACGTGCCAGACTGTCCGACACGCCTGCGGTATTTTGGCTGGACGAAAACCGAGCTCACGATGCCGAGCTGATTAAAAAGGTAAAAACTTACCTTGCCGAGCTTGACACCACAGGGCTAGAAATTCACATCATGCCACTGGTTGAAGCCACCAACTTTACGCTCACTCGCCTAAAAGATGGCAAAGACACCATTGGCGTAACAGGCAACGTCATGCGTGATTATCTGACCGACCTATTCCCCATCTTAGAGCTTGGCACATCTGCCAAAATGCTCTCCATCGTGCCGCTCATGAATGGTGGCGGTATGTTTGAGACGGGAGCGGGTGGTTCAGCACCTAAGCACGTTCAGCAATTCCAAAGCGAAAACTACCTACGTTGGGACAGTTTGGGTGAGTTTTTGGCATTGGCGGTGTCGCTTGAACATTTGGCAGAACGTGAAAATAACACCAAAGCCCAAATCCTAGCCACCGCCCTAGACAAGGCTACCGAACAGCTACTTTTAAACGACAAATCGCCACAACGTAAACTTGGCTCTCTTGATAATCGTGGCAGTCATTTCTACCTTGCTAAATATTGGGCAGAGGCTCTGTCTGAGCAAACAGACGATAAAGCCCTAGCCGATGAGTTCACCCCCATCGCCCAAGCCCTAAACGAGCAAGAAGCGACCATCGTTGCCGAACTAAATGGCGTACAAGGCAAGCCCGTTACCACCGAAGGCTACTATTTTGCCAACCGTGATTTACTGGATAAAGCCATGCGTCCGAGTACCACCTTTAACGACATCATCGCCAAACTTGGCTAATCTTGATAATACCGCTCATGTTGGGCGGTATTTTTTAATCTTAAATTTCAGTATTGACAGAAATTATAAAAATTTCTAAAATATACAAAACCGCAAAAAGGCAAACACCATGAAACTCACCCCCACCACCAAAAAATTTATCCTGCATTGGGGCGAAATGGGCATTAAATGGGGCGTAAACCGCACCGTTGCCCAAATCCACGCCCTATTATTCATCACAGCAACACCCATGAACGCCGAACAAATCGTAGAAACGCTTGGAGTTGCTCGCTCTAACGTCTCAAACAGCATCAAGGAACTACAAAGCCTAAATCTGGTGCAGACCACGCACATACTGGGCGACAGACGAGACTATTTTACCACCAGTAGTGATGTGTGGACACTTGCTCGGGTCATCATAGAAGAACGTCACAAAAGAGAGCTTGCCCCCACCGTGCAGTTTCTTAATGAGCTGATAAACACCCCAGAGTTTGAGCTAGAAAATGAAGCGGTCAAACAACGCATTAGGGACACGCATGGTTTTGTGGACACACTCACCACTTGGACAAATGAAATGCTAAAACTCTCCACAAATACGCTCAATAAAATCCTAAAACTTGGGGCAACGGTGCAAAAGTTTTTGAAATAAATTTAATGGGAAAGAAAAATGACCACCAAACAAGAAATTCTTGCTTATGCCAAACAAAACGGCTTTGTTTATCCAAAATTTAAAGTCATTTTTAGCTATGGGTTATTTGGTGGTATGATTGGTTTTTGTATCTTGATACTTGGGGCGTTTACTGAGGCATTAATGCAAGATGCCAGTGGTGTATTTTTTCGTATGACCACCGATATAACCATACACTCTATGATGATTGGTATTTTTAGTTTTTTAATGGGAGTTTCTATACTTGGTGCAGTATTTGGCTGTATTCCTGCTTTATTAACAGGTATTTATTGTGCGATGTTTAATTTTATTATTATGAAAAAATTAGATTACATATATTTGTATGTTGTTGGTACAATATTTTCAGCCATTTATTTTAATCATTGGTTAAATTTACCTGATGAATTTTGGCAAAGACTGTATGATTTGTGGCTATGGGGTTCTATTGGCGGAATATCGGCAATGATTTGTGGTAAATTATTTTTACCAAAATTACCCCACTAATTTTTTTAAATTATTATTTCTGTTTTAACAGAAATTTCAAAAGGAAATATCATGAAATTAACCATGTTCTATGACAGCAGTTGCACCCTGTGCCGTAGTGAAGCGATGTCTTTGTGGCAGTTGGGCGGTGGCGACATCACAATCATCAGCGTATCGGACGGTCAAAACGAGCTTGCCAAAGCAGGTATCAGCCACCAAGAAGCCATGACACATCTGTGTGCCAAAGACGAATGGGGAGCTTGGTACAAAGGCATGGAAGCAGTGCGAGTATTGTATAAAACAGCAAACATACGGCTATTTGGCATTGGGGCATTTTGGCTGTTTAGTTTACCCATGATTGACACCTTATTAAATGTCGCCTATCCCTATTTTGCCAAACGCCGTCATTTAATCCCTGCCTATTTGGTAAAATGGTGGTATGGGGCGGTTTATGATGTAAGATTAAATGAATTATGCGATACTGGTAACTGCCATATTTATCCAAAAACTTAACGCCCAACGGCATTCGGGGCGGTTCGTGCTAGACTTTTGTCTCATTCTATTTTTAGCCAAAGATTGGTAATGGTTTATCACAAACACGGGCATTATGGGTTTGCCTTTGGCTTAATAGGCGTTTCATTGTTTGGCGTTTGCGTTTTAGGGCGGACGGTTTTTCATAACAGCCCAAGCATTTTTTATACCAACGACTTGATTTATCATTATAAGCCTTTTGGTAAAGGGCTTGTAAAGCGTTATCAAGCGTATCAAAATCTTGCGGATAAATGGTTGTCAAAATAGGCGTTTTTAGACTTATGTTTATCTTTCAAAAAAATTTATCATAGCAGAGTTTTATTATTTTTTCAATGATTTAATAGACAGACCTGCAATAATGGCATTCTTTACACACCAATCATGATATACTGCTAATGATGGGCGTAATTAGGGTATTATCATCTGCGATTATGGGGTTTATTGCCCCGCCAAACCTTTGGACGGATTTGGACATCGCCAAATACTGATATGGCATGATGTTTTGGACACACCAAATTTTTGCTAAAAATTGGCTTTTAAAGGAAAAATAGGGTATAATTCTTCCCCAAATATCCATTAAAATGATATTCTCGTCTTGCGATGTAGAGTTTTACTCATTCTGTCAAGCCTAGATTTACCGTGTAAATGATGAAAAGCCACCAGAATGTCGTAAGTTTTTTAATCTGTTTAAGTGATTTTTTATGAATTATCAATTATTTACATCAGAGTCCGTCTCCGAAGGACACCCTGATAAAATGGCAGACCAAATCTCAGATGCCATACTTGATGAGATTTTAACCCAAGATAAAGACGCTCGTGTGGCGTGCGAAACCCTAACCAAAACAGGAGCGGTGGTCTTAGCAGGCGAAATCACGACCCATGCCAACATAGACGTGGAAGCCATCGTTCGCCGTACAGTCAATGACATCGGCTACAATCATAGCGATTTGGGTTTTGACGGGTCAAGCTGTGCGGTGATTAACATGATTGGCAAGCAGTCGCCCGAAATAGCACAGGGCGTAGACAGACAACGCCCTGAAGACCAAGGAGCAGGCGACCAAGGCTTAATGTTTGGCTATGCGTGCAACGAAACAGACGTACTCATGCCCGCCCCGATACAACTCTCGCACCGCCTGATGGAACGCCAAGCCGAACTGCGTAAAAACGGCACACTGTCATGGTTACGCCCAGATGCTAAGGCACAGATAAGCCTACGCTATGATGACAATCATCGTCCACTGGCGGTGGATGCTTTGGTGCTGTCCACTCAGCACGACCCCGACATCAGTCAAGCCGACCTGCATGAAGCAGTCATGGAAGAGATTATCAAAAAAGTCATTCCTACTGAACTGTTCCACGCTGGCACAAAATACCACATCAACCCAACGGGCAAATTCGTCATCGGTGGTCCTGTGGGGGATGCAGGTCTGACAGGACGTAAAATCATCGTGGATACCTATGGTGGCATGGCTCGTCATGGGGGCGGTGCGTTTAGCGGAAAAGACCCGTCCAAAGTTGACCGTTCAGCAGCCTACGCAGGACGTTATGTCGCCAAAAATATCGTGGCAGCAGGGCTTGCCGACCGTGTGGAAGTGCAGGTCAGTTATGCCATTGGCGTGGCAGAACCAACTTCTATCTCGGTCAATACCTTTAATACGGGCAAGGTGTCCAATGATGAGATTATCCGCCTTATCCGCACCCATTTTGACCTACGCCCCTACGGTATCACTCGTATGCTAGATTTGTTGCAACCGATGTATCAAATCACGGCAAGCTATGGGCATTTTGGGCGACATGGCACGAACAACACCTTTACTTGGGAAAAAACCGATAAAGTAGAAGCAATTAAAGCGGATACAAATTGGTAGTTTAATAAGGTAAAAGCCAGCTTTTGACTGGCTTTTTTATAATATCGCATGAAATATACCAAGACCACATGGCAACATGAGCTGGATGATTTGCCCATGATTTATTATTCTAAGTTTGATGATAATGGTAAAGAAATCTGTCGCATAGATGTTTATCGCTCCGGCAAAACCTTATATGCTGATGAGCAAAATCAAGAATTTGTGGACGACATTTGGCTCTCTGACATCAGCTTTGATGAAGTGATGAGTTCTGATTTAGATGATGAAATGATGAGCATAGAAATAAGCCAAAATGAATTTAATCAATATTGGTGCGTTGCCAATAATCCCCATTTTAACCCAAAATCCTAATTAACCAATCCCAAAAGGAAAAATTCATGTCAAACCTTAACGAACAAATCAACGAAAACACCGCCAAACTCCCCCAAGACGCCAACGCCTTTTTTGAGCGGGTAGACAGTGTGATTACGCTTGCCAACGGTCAGCTATCACCCACATCTCATGCAGGGCAAGTAACCGCCAGTCTAACCTATGCCGCCGCCCGTTTTGCGGTATCATCAGCAAGTATCGGCTTTAATCGTGGCGATGAGCTTATCAAAGAAAAAGATGACATCATCGCCTTTTATACCAAGCAGTATCAGCGTATGTTGAGTGATAATATTGATGACTATGCCCAAAATTTTGAAAAATATACAGGAATAACAGATAAGAAATAATTATATATCATATCAGAAAAACCGACAAATTCAAAAAACACCGATAAGTCGCTCAAATAACCCGCCATGTCTCTAATGAGATTGGATATTTAGCTTGATTTTACCCCAAAATCATTTTACAATGTAAATAAATTTATGTGCAATGTGAGCCTAAATGATGACAACTTCAAATCTAAATATCCGTATTGATGACGATTTAAAAAACCAAGCAAAGGCGATTTTGGACGGCTACGGCATCTCACCAAGCCAAGCGGTCAAAATGCTGTTTTTGGAGCTTGTGGCTACTCGTAAGTTCCCCCTAAGCCTAAGTTATCAAGCTGATTATGAGCCAAACGAGATTACGCTACAAGCCATTAACGAGCTTGAAAGTGGTATCTATACCGAAAGCACGCTAGATGAGCTTTTGGAGCTGAAAAATGCGTAAATTGGCACGTTCCAAAGATTTTGACCGTGATTTTCGCAAGGTGGATTTGTCTGATGAGCTACTGGAAGTGCTAAGCTGTTTGGTTAATGATTTGCCCCTTGACCCAAAGTACAAAGACCACACATTAACTGGTAACTGGAAAGATTACCGAGAATGCCATATCAAGCCTGATTTACTGCTTGTCTATCGCAAAGAAACCGTAGACGGCAAGGATATGCTGAAAGTGGCTAGATTAAGCAGTCATTCCAATATTTTTAGCACCAAAAAACGCCAAAAGAAATAATCTAGCGTCCAAACTCAAATCTTGCTCCTATCTAGCTAGGGATTTTGCTTATCTGTAACAAGTAGCTTGTTTGGCTCTCTGGGTCGCCAGTTTTCCATTTAGCTAAGAATTGTGGCTATCTAAATTATTCCACAGACTTATAAACCGTCTTTTTATTGTTTTGTATGTGATGTAAAAATTATCACACAGATTATTCCTACGGTCTTAACTATCTACCTATCTTGATTACAGATCGGTAATTTGGGAAAAGGATATTTATTTATGAAAAAATACACTTAATCATCATCTGCTACACAAACAATATCAGCAACTTTTAAGACCTCTTCATCGTCAATAAATACAACAAAATGACTACCCCCAAAGTAGATAGTTACTTCTATGCCTAAATAATTAAACATACCTTGCAATACCGCTCTAAGTTCTGATAAACTCTCATAGTCTTGATAACTAATATCAATACTATTCACGTAGCTTCCATGAACCACCCGAATATAACCTAGTTTAGATGGCAATTTAACAACCTTAATTTTTGAAATAGTATTAAATAACATTATTCACTCCCATTTAAATCGTCATAAACCAATCAGTTAAAGCCATCAATATTAACATAGCCCACCAAATCTGTCTCTTTATCCATCAACACTATCCACCCCTTATTTAGTGTACTGGTAAAAGGTAAATAATATAATTCATCTGACGAAACACCGCTTTTGGCAATTACCTTATCTAGCTCTTGAATCTGCTTGTCAGATAGCTTACTTCTGTCAATATTGTTAATAGACTTCATTTTTTCTTGAATTTCAGGAATGACCTCATTATAAGACCGCCACCAACTAGGGCGTACACTTGGTTCTACGCCCTCCATGCTTAGATTAACACTCTCAAAAAATTCTTGCTCATTCTCAGCTCTGCGAATGCCTATTTTATTCACACCAACCAAAGGTATGACTTTCAACTCTTTGGGGGCATTATCAATATCCGACCAGTCTATCTCCGATTTAAGCACCAACGTCATGCGGTCTCGTTCAAATGACATCAGAACAGGTCTTGCTTTTTCCAAAGTATAGATACCATAACATAATGCCATAAGCTGAATGATGGCAACCAAAGTCAAGTCCAAAGTAAGTTCTTTTTTAGATTTCTTAGGGTTTGCCAACAATAGCGTGATAAGAGGACCGCATACCACATCTACTACTATGATAAGCAGGAATAAGTTTAATCCCCGAGTTAGATATTGATACGGATAAGGAAACCACAACCAAAACACCAAGACACCCACACCAACTGCTATTATGACACTTATTAAGACGTGCCAAGCAAATAAATATAGCCTTAGGTTTTTTTGTTTTAGTTGTAATAACATGGCATTACCTCAAAATTATTTACATTCAGACGGCACATAACGCTGTGGCAGTGTGGCGGACGTGGCGGGAATACCTGCAAAACCACCATCTCCTGCTCCTGCTGACAGACATCGCCACTCCGTCTGAGCGACTGGCGGAACAAATCTTGTCGTACCATCAGGCAATATTGTACCACGAGGAGCATTCGGCACAAAGTGTAATGTGCCACCACCTGCACTGGCAGGAGTTGTGATGGTAATCACACCTGTCGCAGGATCTATGATCCCACCACTGGTGTTAGCCGTAGCAATGGTGGCAGTAAAGCCCTGTGCATAACCTTGTGAGCTAACATGAGGATTACCCGAAGCCAAGTTATCCTGCACATGAATTTTTAATGAACTGGCCAAGGCAATCCCTTCGGACACTCTGGCTCTGACCGTATAATCTTGGTAAGCAGGAAGTGCAATTGCAGCTAAGATACCGATGATGGCGATAACAATCATCAACTCTATCAACGTAAAACCTTTGACGTTCATTTTAAATACCTCCAAATCTAGCTCCATCGGTGCAAAAACCCTACCAAATGGCAGGGTTTTTATGTCATTTATGACAAACGGCAGATTATTTACACTCAGATGGAGCAAAACGAGCTGGTAGAGTACCCGCAGCAAATCCAGCAAAACCACCATTAGCAGCACCTGCGGCAGCACAACGCCATTCGGTTTGAGCAACTGGTGGAGTAAAGGCAGCAGTACCATCAGGTAGAGCAGTACCACGAGGAGCATTAGGTGTAAAAATTAAAGTACCATCACCAGCGTTAGCAGTTGTGGTGGCAGTAATCACACCAGTAGTAGCGTCGATTGTAACGCTAGCAACGTTAGCAGTAGCTGTTGGAGCGTTATAGCCCAATGCGTAACCAGCAGCAACAGAACGAGGGTTACCAGCAGCTAGGTTGTCTTGTACAGTAATCTTAGCAGAACCAGCTAGGGTAAGAGCCTCAGACACACGAGCACGTACAGTATAGTCTTGATATGCAGGCAGTGCAATGGCAGCCAAGATACCGATGATGGCGATAACAATCATCAATTCAATAAGAGTGAAACCTTTTTGAGCGTTCATGATGAACTCCTTAGTTCATAAGTGGGCTGTTTTGCCCGTTAGTTGATAATAATGCAAGGTTTGTATGATTTGCCTTGCTGACACCCAAAATGTTGCAGATGATGTGCCAATTTTTTAAAATCATGCCAAAATGGCGATTTAAAATGTTAAGGAATTGTAACTTTGATGAAAAGATGGGCAGTTTAGAGCATTTTAGGTAAGTTGTGCAAGCAACTTTTGAGAAATGTTATCGGAGCATTATCGGAGTATTAACTTTTGTAAAAAACACATGACCACTTTTTTATCAATGCTGACAATGAGTTATGACAATTTTTGTCAAAATACGTCTGAAATGTAATAGCAACATTTGCAAAATACGCCATTGGCACAAAGCGTGTTATTTTTTGTCAAAACTGCCTGATGAATTGTTATCAGATAGTAAACAGTTGTCGTATTGGCATAAAAATGCTGATTTTTATCAAGAAAAATCTCCGAAGCAGGGCTGATTACCAGCCAAACAACCACCCAAAAACGACACAAACCACAGCACAAGCCATCAAAAAACCCCAACCATGTCAGTCGGGGTTTATGAATGTGCCAAATCAGTATTTTTGGTCTTCGGACACCCTGTCTTCGGCTTTTAGTTCGCCATCAGGGGCAGGGTCTGCCTTATCGTCTTGCACAGGCTCGCTTTCGGGGGTCTTGTCGTCCGCCTTAGGCTCATCTGTGTCTGACTGAGCAGGCTCGTTTTGGGCAGCCAACTCAGCCTCCTTGGCAACCTGCTCGGTGGTGGCTTTATCGGCAGTTTCAGAGACAGGTTTTTGTTTTTCGGTACACGCCACTAAAATTGCTACTACGGCGAACACACCAACAACATATCTTAATTTCATTTTTCACTCCAATTCTACGCACTGAGCGTAACTGCCATTAGTTTAGCAGATACTGCACTTTTCACAAGCCCCAATGCCAAAATGTAACAAAAAGCAACAAAGAGCAAGTTTAAGCACAGCTTAGGGCAGATATGGCAGGTAGCTCTTTACCTTCCACAAACTCTAAAAACGCCCCGCCACCTGTGGACAGATAATCTATGTCGTCTGCCACACCATATTTGTCAATGGCAGATAAAGTATCGCCACCGCCTGCAATGCTAAACCCATCACTGTCAGCGACCGCCTGACAAATCACGGCTGTACCCTGCCCAAATGCGTCCACTTCAAACACGCCCACAGGCCCATTAAATAAGATGGTCTTAGCCGATTTGATGTGTTTACCCAGCTCGGTCGCTGACTGTGGAGCGATGTCAAGTATCATGTCGTTTTCGCCGATGTCGTCCACCGATTTGATGGTGGCAACCGCTTTGGTAAGCGACCCCAAAAAATCATCAAAATCAATCTGACTCTTATCTGCCACCACCACATGAGTGGGCAACAAAATATTGGTTTTGGTCATGATGTCTTTGGCGGTGTCCACAAGGTTGGCTTCATATAAGGATGCACCGACATTTTTACCGCTTGCCACCAAAAAGGTGTTGGCAATCCCACCACCGACTAAGATACTGTCGCACAATGTGGCTAGGCTGTTTAACACGTCAAGTTTGGTGGAGACTTTTGAGCCACCCACGATAGATAAGACGGGCTTGGCGGGATTATTTAGGGCTTTGGCAAGTGCATCAAGCTCAGCAGACAGTAGATTACCTGCACAGACAGGCTTACCATCTGCCACACACGCTCTGATGACCCCTTCGGTAGATGCTTGGGCTCGGTGGGCTGTGCCAAATGCGTCCATGACAAAGATGTCGCATAAGTCAGCGTACTGCTTGGACAGTTCGGGGCTATTTTTCTTTTCGCCGACATTAAATCGCACGTTTTCTAGAAGTGCCACTTCGCCTGCCTTAACCGACACGCCACCATCTAGATAATCGGTAGAAAACATCACATTTATGCCCAACTTGTCCGCCAAATAAGTGGCAATGGGAGCAAGTGAGTATTTGCTCTCGCCTTGTCCTTCGGTGGGTCTGCCAAGATGTGAGCAGACAATCACGCCTGCCCCTTTATCCAAACAAGCCTTAATGGTGGGCAAAGATGCTTGTAGGCGAACATCGCTTGTAATGACACCGTCTTTAATGGGGACGTTTAAATCTTCACGAATAAGCACGGTTTTGCCCGCCAAATCTAGGTCTGATAGATGAGCGATACTCATGACTGCTCCTTTTTTTAAGTCAATGACAAAATTGGTCTATTTTAGCATAATTTTGGGCAGTTGCCCACCATCGGCGACTAATACCAATTTTGCAAACACCGTTGCCATGCTTGGCACTTTGTCTCTATCTCGTCCACCGCATGACTCATGATGTCGGCGGTGATGGCAATATAGTCCAACTTCGCCCCCGCCAGCGTCTCTTGTAACATGGGAGCATTATCCAAAGTAATCCCACCGATGACACACAGTGGCAAGCCCAAAGCAGACGCACGTTTTAGAATGTCAGGATTGACCGTCTTAGCTTTGGGCTTGGTTAAAGATGTAAACACCGTCCCCATCGCTCCATAAGTCGCTCCGTCTTTTTTGGCTTCTTTAAAAAGTGCCATATCACCATGACAAGTACGCCCGATGACCACATCATCGCCCAATATCTGCCGAGCCGAACGCAAACTGCCATCTCGTTGTCCCAGATGTAGCCCCGTCCCAAAATGACACGCCAACTCCAAATTATCATTCATTACCACGTCCACACCATATCTGTCTGCCAAACTGACCAACAGCTCAGCTTCTTGGTATAGGCTGATTAGGTCAAATTGTAATAAGGTGTTTTTTCGGCGAACTTGTAATAAAGACACCGCCCCCGTATCAAACGCTCGTTCTAGCTTATCTAGCAAGGTCTGTATGGGGTCATCATTGGTCAAAAGATACAGCTTAGGTGGTGGGTTTTTGGTGGTCATGGCACACCTTGATAAATAAAGACAAAAATTGTCCCATTTTCCCAAAATTTTAAACCATTGTCAAAAATGGTTGCCCAACTGACATAAAAAAGACTTGGTGTGTGCCAAGTCTCTTATTTGATTTAGTTAAGGTATGCCAACTGTGTTAGGATATTTTCGGCATCATTCCAGCGGTTGTTAGACGCACTCGCCCCAAGCAAGACCACCACCGCAGGGCGGTTATTAACGTGGGTTTCCATGACCACACAGTAACCTGCTTCACGGATATAGCCCGTTTTTGACGCTCCGATGGGATAACTGCCCGCACGCACCAGACGGCTGGTGTTATTTGCCTTATAGACCCGAGAGCCTAGATTATAGTTTTTGATATGAAAATCATAACTGGTGGAAGTAGAAAAGCTACGCACCTGTTGATAACGGTTATCGCTATTAACCACACGCATCATCTTAACAAGATCTGACGCTGACGACACATTGCGAGGGTCTAAACCTGACGAATCAGAAAAGTTGGTTTGGTGCATACCCAGACTGGTCGCCTTGCGATTCATGGCTGAAATAAAAGCGTTATAGCCCCCCGGATAAGTACGAGCTAAGGCTTTGGCGGCGGGATTTTCTGACTTCATGAGCATCAGTAGCATAAACTCACTACGACTCATACGGTCTCCTGCACGCAAGTTGGTGCTGGCTTTTTTTGCCCCAACCAAGTCAGAAGCGATGAGCGTGATCTCTTCACGCATATCAAGCCCTGCATCTACAAGCACCATCGCTGTCATTACCTTAGTGATGGATGCAATAGAACGCTTGGAGTTAATGTTTTTTTCGTAAATCGGCTGACCTGTTTGTAAATCATAGACCGCCACCGCCGCCGAATTGGTACTGACCGCCAAACGGTCAAATCCGCCATAGTTGCCATAGCCACCGCTGTAATTGGTCGTGTAGGTGCTGGGGCTTTGGCTGGCTGTGTTGGCTTGGTGGTTGTTAAAGCTGTTTAAGGTGGCAGAATACGACTCGCTGTAAGTATAAGCATTTGTGTTGGTACTAGGCTGAGTAGTAGGATAAGTGCGTGTGGTAACCGTGCCAGCACTGTTATAAGATGATGTCGTGGCACTACTGGGGGTAGGCACACGGCTGTTGCTCGTTTGGACGTAGCGATGAACTTCGGGTTTGCTTTGGATGTTATTTACCTTAACCGCTTTCATACTGTCAGCACTGCCCTTACCGATGTAGATGACTTTTTGCTGACTGTCATCAACCAACAACGCCTGTGCAGGCATACCTGCTGTACAAGCCAGTAGCATACCAAGCGATGTTGTGAGCTGTTTTTTGGAAAAAGTATTCATGTTTACCTACCTTTTTTTGCCTTTATTACAAGTTTTTACTCATTGACCTGATGTTTAAATTTGGCGAGAAATTAACCAAATATCATTGGGTTATCTCTTACTATTTTAACACAGCCAGTTTGCTTTTTTATGACTAAAAAACACAAAAAACCATCAAATTTGTAAGAAAATGATTACCATCAATTCACATCAACTAAGTGATATTTAAACAAAAACATCAAGATAAAGTTACCAAGCCCACGCCAGACAGTTACCATCATGATAACAATCCACCGTTTTGGATACATTTTACCAATAAAACCTAAACATAAATAAGGTTATAATACCCCATCTTGGCAAATATCATGTTTTATACGTTGCAATTTTAAAGCCAAATCAGGGTCTGGATACATTTTTGGCACAAACGCAACATTTAATGATAAAACATAACCATAAATTACATTCATCATCGATCGCTAAATAAAAGAGAACATCATGACCATTAGAGTGCTTGTTGTTGATGACCATGAATTGGTAAGGGTGGGTATCACAAGAATGCTAGATGACCACCCCGATTTGCACGTCATCGGCGAAGCTGACTGTGGAGAGTCTGCTGTCGCTGTCGCACGCCAATTAAGCCCTGATGTGGTATTATTAGATGTCAATATGCCAAACATGGACGGCATAGAAGCCACTCGCCGTATCAAACAAACCAACAACCACACAAAAATCCTTGCTGTGTCAGGATACAGTGCCGAGCCGTATCCATCTTTATTATTAAAAGCAGGGGTGCATGGCTATATCACCAAAGGCACGCCCATTGATGAAATGATAAAAGCCATCAAAAAAGTACACACAGGTGGTAAGTATTTTAGTCATGAGATTGCCGAACAGCTTGCACAAGGCTATCTGGACGACAAAGAAAGCCCCCTAGATGTGCTGTCTGAACGTGAAAAACAAGTGCTGATGATGGTGGTAAACTGTCAAAGCCCCCAACAAATTGCCGACCAACTGTTTGTCAGCGTTAAGACGGTCAATACCTATCGCTACCGCATTTTTGAAAAATTAGGCGTGGACAGTGATGTCAAACTTACCCATTTGGCCATGCGTTATGGACTGATACAGACCAAATAACCACCAATCTATGCCGATGGGCGGTTTTTACTTTAATCACACCCATTTTTTTGATATGGTGTGTGTTTAGATTTTTGATGTTTTAATGTGCCACTTTTGTCATGTACGCTACCTTTCATCACTACCTAGACCAAATCCGACACGCCGTCAGAGCCTTATGGTTTTATTTTGCCAACGTGTCGGTAGAGTCGCTAGCTTCCGATGCCAGAGTGCGTCAGGTGGGGCTGATTTATAGTGTCTATCGTTTTGTCATCAGCACCTTTTTGATGATGACCAGTTATGCCGTCATCAAAACCAAAACCGCCACCATCGCCCCAAGTCTGACCGAGTCTATGCTGGTCAGTAGCTATTTGGTGCTAAGTTTGTTTTTACTTGTGCTGTTTTATGTCGTACCAACTTTCGCCAGACGACAGCTCATGCTGGGATTTTTTGCCGACATCATTCTTTTGACTGCCTACTCCATTCATGGTAATATTAGTGACTTACAGATTATTTTGCTTTATATGATTGTGGTGTCCACCAGCTTTATGGTGTTACCGCTATCACGGGCAGGCTTTTTGATTGTTTTTAGCGTGATTGCGATTTTATACCAGCATATCTTTCAGTCATTTTCCACACGTGATTTAGGTCTTAGTTTGAGTGAAAGCCTGCTACTGTCCATCTGTGTGGTGGCGGTGGGCTTTTTAAGTTGGTCGGTCTCTCAGCGTCTTACCAATGCCGAAGAATCCATCGCCAAACAAGCCCAAGAAGTAGAAAAACTCAACGCCATCAACCACATCGTAGTAAAAAACATGGTAAATGGCGTGCTGGTCATTAACGAAAACCGTGATATCGTCATGGTCAATGAAACCGCAAGGCGACTGCTTCGTCTGCCACAGATGGATTTGGACATCTACAACTCCCCCAAAAAGATGGTGGATTTGGCACGCCTTATCGTCCAACAGCACCCCGCTCTCATACGTTGGTATCGCACCATCAACCCTAGCCTAGCGGTATCATGGATTTATGAACTTACCCCAGACAGTAACAACCCATCGGATAAATTACGTCTTAATAACCGCCCCCTATCTACTTATGGTCAGCTCATCATCATAGAAGACATCGGGCGAGAACAAAGCCACGCCCAAAAACTCAAATTAGAAAGTCTGGGTCAGCTGTCTGCCAGTATCGCTCATGAGATTCGCAACCCGCTTGGAGCAATCAGTCAAGCCAGCCAGTTACTGATGGAGCATACCCAAGCAGACGACAGTAATGCAGAGCTGTATCAGATGATTTTTCAGCAAACTCGCCGAGTAAACGACATCATTGAAGACGTGCTTAGCCTATCTCGCCAAGAGATTCCCGACCAAGAACCCATCAATCTATACCATTGGGTCAGCGACTTTGTGGCACAGCATTATTATGACAAAAATATCTTAATTTACGCATCAAGACACGAACATCACACCATCATTTATTTTGACCCCAATCATCTTGAACAAATCATGATAAATCTGGTCAATAACGCTCTACGCCACACCATTCCCACCATCGGGCGAGCTGACGTAGAGATACACCTAAATACCCAAAACGACCAAGCCTTGATAGACATCATTGACAATGGTCATGGCGTACCTGACAACGAAATCCCACAACTGTTTCATCCATTTTTTACCACCAGCAAAAAAGGCACAGGGCTTGGATTGTATCTGTCCCAATCATTTAGCGAAGCCAACAACGCCAAAATCCGCTACCTAAAAAACGACCGCAGTTGCTTTAGAATCATCGCTTCCACCCAAAAGCGGGTCAATTAACTGATTAAATTTCAGCCTAAATGGTATAACTTTTGTGTCAAACTTGGGCTTTGTGCAAAAATGCTTTATAATAATAACAAGATTAAAACAATATGAGACTTTCTTGCCATGCAAAGCAAATACACCGCCTTGATTGTTGATGATGAAGTTGACTTATGCCGACTCATGCAAATCACACTGACCAAAATGGACATTCACAGCGATGTGGCTTATGACATTTCAACCGCTAAAGAACTGTTGGCTCATCGGGTGTATGATTTTTGTTTGACGGATTTGGCATTGCCTGATGGTTCTGGCATGGAACTGGTGGAACTCATCACCACCACAACTGACACTCCTGTGGCAGTCATTACTGCTCATGGTAACGACATGGTTGCCATTGAAGCGATGAAACTTGGGGCGTTTGACTTTGTCAATAAACCCTTAGAACTGCCCCGTTTGCGTGCTTTGGTAGAATCCGCCCTAAAAGCGACAGCGGACATTCGCACCAACATCACCACCCCCCAAGACACGCCCACCCCTGATGTGTCAGCCACCCCAAAAGCACCGTCTGCCACCATCTGTCAAAAACATCATGGCGACAACCTACTGGACGAAAGACTCATCGGCGACAGCTTACCCATGCAACAGCTTCGTGCTACCATCAAAAAATTGGCTCGCTCGCAGGCTCCCGTATTTTTGTGGGGTGGTTCTGGTACGGGCAAGGAAGTTGTTTCACGACTCATCCACGACCTAAGCGGTCGCCGTGATGGCAGTTTTGTGCCGGTAAACTGCGGAGCAATCCCATCAGAACTGATGGAAAGTGAGTTTTTTGGTCACAAAAAGGGCAGTTTTACAGGAGCAACATCGGATAAAATTGGACTATTCCAACAAGCCGATGGCGGAACGCTGTTTTTGGACGAAGTGGCAGATTTACCACTTGCCATGCAGGTCAAACTACTTCGTGCCATTCAAGAAAAAACCGTGCGTGCCATCGGCGACACCAAAGAAGTGCCTGTGGACATTCGCATCATCTGTGCCACCCATAAAGATTTAGCAGATTTGGTACAAAAAGGTGCGTTTCGCCAAGACTTATTTTATCGGATTAATGTCATTGAAGTGAAACTACCCGCCCTAAATGACCGCCGTGATGACATACCTAAACTGGCAAGGCATTTTTTGGGACTGATTGTGAAGGACTGGGGGCTTGATGATTTGAGCCTAAGCGATGATGCTATCCGTGCATTGTGCGTACATAATTTTAAAGGCAATGTGCGTGAGCTTAGAAATATCCTAGAACGTGCCGTAACTTTAAGCGACAGCAGTCAAATCAATGCTCATCATCTCATGTTAGAAGATGACGATGTGGAGACACTGACCTTTGATGAACCATTAGAGCTACTTAGCGATACTGCCATTGATTTTTCATTTGGTCAAAAATCACCCTATCATGACAATCGCCCTGTCTATACTCCCCAGCCCATCGTTAAAGACACCAAGCCCACCTTTAAGACTGGGTTGCAATTGACCGCCACCGCCAATTATGGCACAATCAAGGCAGAATCCACCCCCACCAACAACCCAAAACCCACCCTACCCCAAGAAGGGCTGGAAGCCTACCTGTCCGAACAAGAAAAACAGCTCATCTCTGCTGCACTGGTCAAATCGCACGGCAACAAAACCCAAGCTGCCAAGCTACTAGGCATGACCTTTCGCCAGCTTCGTTATCGCATGGATAAGCTCGGGCTTGGCAGCGATGACCACGATGATGAAAACTGACAAAAAGGGCAACACGCCCTTTTTTAAAACCCTCCCACAGGGTCAAATTTAATGCCTTGTGGCAACTTAGCCCCACTCATCAGCACCAACGCCTGATGTAGCCAATCATCTTGGGTGGCAAAATACCTTGTGGTGGTAACTTGGTTGCTAAATAACACATCAGGCAAAACGCCCACCCCATCAATCTTCGTGTCTTTTGCGGTCAAATAATGAGCAGTGGTCAGCTTGACTGCTTGATTATCGCCAATGGGTATGACGGATTGCACCGACCCTTTGCCATAACTACGCTCACCCACGATTAATGCTCTTTTTTGGGCTTGTAGGCTACTTGACAGCACTTCGGACGCCGATGCAGAGTAACGATTTTGTAGTATCATGACAGGCAACTCGGACAACAATGGCGAACCGTCCGTAGAAAGCACTTGTTCTATGCCGTGTCGTCCTTCTACCTTAGCAACAACTTGATTTTTCATAAACAAAGAAGCCACCGCTCCCGCCGATTCAAGCACGCCTCCTGGATTATTTCTTATATCCAAAATCAGCCCAGAGATTGGCACATTGGCATTTGCCAAACTGCCCAATATCTGTTCACGGGTATTGTTCTGAAAGACGGGGATTTTTACCACCGCCACATCATCATACATGGCGGTTTCTATGTTGGTTTTCATGGTTTGGGTGCGTTGCAAGGTCAAAACCCGCTTAGAACGCCCCGCTCGTGAAACCATGATGTCCACCTGCGTACCTGCAATACCACTTAATAACTGCACAACATCATTGACCGACTGACCGCTGTTTAATTTGGTTTCGCCGATTTGGTGCAAATAATCACCCACCATCACGCCAGAGCTTTTGGCGGGAGAGCCGTCTGATACGGCACTGACCACCCAATGATTTTCCGCCCCTTGCCACACCACTGATATGCCGACATTGGCGATGTTGCCTGCGGTAAATGATTTTAGGTTATTAAATGCTGTCTCGTCCAAAAATTCAGCATTACGGTCAAGTTTGGTCAGCATACCACTCATGGCATTTTTAAACAACAGCTCATCGCTGGTTTCGTCCACATACTCACGGCGCACCAAATCAATCACCGACACAAAGGTTTTTAAGGTGTTTGGCGACAAGGCATTTAGCGGAACACGCCCCTGATGAAGCCCTTCTATGTCGTGCAAGGGATTGGGCTTGGTCTCCAATACGGACAAACTGATGTCATCAGTATCGCCCGTCTCTGGGAGATTTGCCATCGCTGACGGCGTCAGTAGCACCGCCACGATGGACGCAAACAGTAGGTTTTTTGTTCGTTTCATGCCATCACACCAACAAGCTCTCACCCGTCATCTCGGCAGGTTTTTCCATACCCATCAGGTGCAAAATGGTCGGAGCGACATCGCACAGTCGCCCACCCGTACGTACGCTTAGGTCTTTGTTGCCCACATAAATAAATGGCACAAGACAGGTGGTGTGCTGGGTATGCACCTGACCGCTTTCGTAATCTTGCATTTGTTCGCAGTTGCCATGGTCGGCGGTGATGAGCAAAT
Source organism: Moraxella sp. (assembly GCA_030530785.1). Lineage (GTDB taxonomy): Bacteria > Pseudomonadota > Gammaproteobacteria > Pseudomonadales > Moraxellaceae > Moraxella. The sequence goes on from JAUMUJ010000008.1 coordinate 61,454, forward strand.
GACCGTTCATCTCACGCACCGCACCAACTATCTCGCCGATACACGTATCCACCGCTTCTACTGCTTTAACTGACGCATCAAACACGCCTGTATGCCCCACCATGTCGCCATTGGCATAGTTAATGATGACCACGTCATACTCACCTGACAGTATCGCCTGTTTTAGCTTATCGGTTACTTCAAAGGCACTCATCTCGGGTTTTTGGTCATAGGTCTTAACATTGGGGCTGTTTACCAAAATTCGTGTCTCGCCATCGTACAGCTCTTCTCGCCCACCACTAAAAAAGAAAGTAACGTGGGCGTATTTTTCGGTTTCGGCGATACGTAACTGTGTTTTGCCGTGATTTTGTAAGTATTCGCCCAGTGTGTTGGCAAGACTGGTCGGATAATAAGCAACGTCTGTTTTTAAGTTAGCTTCTAGCTCATCAGAATATTTGGTCATCATGACAAAGGCGGACAGCTTAGGCATTACTTTGCGTTCAAAGCCGTCAAAGTCATCATTAACAAAGGCTTGACTAATCTCTCTGGCACGGTCAGCACGGAAATTGACAAAAATCACGCCATCATTATCCGCTATCACGCCATTATCATCAATGATGGTCGCTTGGACAAATTCATCTGTTTCTCCTGCGTCATAGGCAAGCCGTATCGCTTGCGATGCATTATCTGCTTCACGTTCAGCACAGGCTTGGGTGAGTAAATCATACGCTTTTTGTACTCTGTCCCAACGCTTATCCCTATCCATCGCAAAAAACCGTCCAATACAGCTTGCGATTTTTACTTCGGCTTGGTACTGTCTGCCAAGCTCACTAAGATAAGCGTCCAAATCAGCCACATAACCATCGGCTGACTTGGGTGGTGTGTCTCGTCCGTCCAAAAACGCATGAACGAACACTTGGCTTACTCCTTGTTCTACGGCAAGTTTGGCGGCTGCCTTGATGTGGTCAATATGGGCATGAACACCACCATCAGACACCAAACCCAAAATGTGTACCGCCCCTTCATTGGTCATGGTGTCCTTGACCGCTTTTACCAAAACTTCATTAGCAAAAAACCCACCAGAGCCGATGTCGTTCATGATACGGGTAGAGTCTTGATACAAAATCCGACCTGCCCCCAAATTCATGTGCCCAACTTCGGAGTTGCCAAACTGACCGTCGGGCAAGCCCACATCACCCCCAGAGCCTGAAATTAGCCCATGCGGACAGGTCGCCATCAAGTTGTCCAAATTGGGCTTTTTGGCACTAAATACAGCGTTGTCTCGTGGATCTTCTCGATGTCCAACACCGTCCAAAATCATAAGTACATGGGGAATTTTTTTCATGGTAACGCCTTTCACCTAAAATAAAAAAATGATAAATCAATTCTCATTTTATCACAAAATATCCCATTCGGCACAGCCAAGCCTGCAAACCTTGAAAATTTTACAATTTTATCGTACAATAATCCTTACTGAAACACTCGCCAGTTAGGGATATGCCTGAGCCGATAATCACACACAAAGGGCAATGACTGTTTGCTGTGGTGTGTATGCCCGCATTTTAATGTATCGGGAAACCTAAAACAGTAAAGATTTGCCCACCTTGAACTTTATGGTTCATGGACACAACTTGACAGCGGTGTTTCGGTTCTTTATTTTTTAATTTTAATGCATTGATTTTACATCATATTTTTTTAATTTTTATGATTTTTTAAAATTTTTGCTTGACAATATTTTAAAAATCTATATAATACGCAATCACTTGATACGACAAGTTATTCCCCAATAGCTC
>JAUMUJ010000009.1 GCA_030530785.1 Moraxella sp.
GTTTGTTAGTTTTTGTAACTGGTTGTGCCTGAATGAGTGCGTATTATACGCTAAATTTTTTAGGTGTCAAGCATTTTTTCAAAAATTTTAAAGTTTTTTAAAATTCAATCATTATCTTAATCTTAAAAACTCTAACTTATGAAAATAAACAAATTATTGATTTGTTCGTCCGCCTACCTAAGTGGTGCATATTATACAAGATGGTTTTAGATTGTAAAGGGAAATTTTAAAAAAATTTATAACCCAATGATTTTTAAGAAAAATTGGCAAGCCGATAAGCCGGATTCTGTCGTGGACAATCATTCATCTAGACGCACAATCACTCATGCGTTCAAGCAACCTACCCGTATCCTAAGCGGGCCACTCATGGGATACCTATTTGGTCTTGCTACACGTGGAGTTTACCTTGCCATGAACTGTCGCCAGTCATGCGGTGGGCTCTTACCCCACCGTTTCACCCTTACCTGACCACTCAACCAAATGTTTTTATATTGGATAAATTTATAAAAACAAATTACAATGCACCCTTATGCAAACTGTTGATTTTTGGATGGATAAATTTTCTCTACAAGCCCACATTTCCAAAAATATCTTAATCAAACAATGTCGTTTTAAAAATTTACAATAAACACTTGGTTGAGTGGTCGGGCGGTCTGTTCTCTGTTGCACTGGTCGTAGGCTTTCGCCCCCTAGCCGTTAGCTAGCACGTTGCCCTATGTAGTCCGGACTTTCCTCCCTCCTTCTGGACGGCGATTGTCTGGCTTGCCAAAGACCATTATAGCATAATTTGGTAATTTTTCAATCATCAACATCCACCCCAAATGCCATACAAAGCTCACGCAAACCGTGCCATACAAATTGCGGTCTTGGCACAACTTGCCAGCCCCCATCTGTTCTGTTTAAAATCAGCAAAATCGCACTTTTGGCGGTGTCATTGGTGGGGGCGAATTCTCCCATAAAGAGCTGTCTGCCATCTTGTTCAATGATGATTTTGATGGGAGCATCTATCACATCAGACTCATGACTGGCACTAAACACAAGCCGATGAATGTCGCTACTTTGGGTGGACAGTTGGCACGCAAACATCTCATACACGATATTACTGTCAAGCTCAATATTGCCATCACTGCTTTGGGTTTGCCCATAAAAAATCATGTCGCCATCATGACGCACTTTTTTATTATCGCCAAGTCGCCACAGTACCGAATCAATACCTGTTCCACGATACATATAGACATTTATTTTACCATTTAAAATCAATGGGGTCTGACTGACATCATCTGGGGTTAGTGGCTTTTGTGGCGTGCTGTCAGTCTTAGGTGCAACATCAGGCTGTTGGGTGGGTTTAGACGGTTGGTTTTTTAATTTGACATAGACACCGTTTGGTTGTTTTTTGATGTCAAATAGGCGAATGGCAGTGATTAGGTCGGAGAATTTTTTATAGCCATATTTATCCACATCAATGGCGGGGTTTTTATTTAACTCGCTGGCAATATGGCTGATGTTACACCAACCCTATTCGGCTTTGGGGTTGTTGGTTATTAAATCTTCAATGGTGGCTATTAGGATTTTGTCAGCTTGGAGTTGCTTGGGAGTATACTTAAAAGGAGTTTTTGACTTGACATAAAGTTTAGCAAAATTATCCTTATCGTTTCTGACATAAAATAATTCAGTTGCTTTGATAAGATGAATGAGCTTTTCATAACCATAATTTTCATGATTTAATGCTGGATATTTTTTGTTAAATTCAAATAAAACCTCCCTATAATTAGACCAATTTTCATCATTTAAATCCGACAAATCAGCAATCACTTTATTTAACGCATTGATAAGTACGGTGTCTTTTTGTAGTTTATCTCTTGATATTCTTGGTACAGATGGCACAAATTGGGCTGGCTGATTGGATTTAGCAGGTTCTTGCTTTGCCTCATTTAAATTTTCTACTTCAAAAAACTCATCGCACGCTTGGCGAAAAGAGATAACCGCTTCTTTTTTGCCAAAGCCGTACACCTTAACGCCACTTTTGCGGACACGCACGGCAAGACTGGCAAAATCACTGTCGGACGACACCAAGCAAAAACCATCATACTCGCCACTGTGTAATAAATCCATCGCTTTAATAACAAGGGCGATGTCGGTGGCATTTTTGCCTTTGACGTAGGCGAATTGTTGCATGGGGTCAATGGCGTGGCGTAAAATTGCCTGTTGTCAGCTTGCCGACAAACCTGTCATTGACCAGTCGCCATAAATCTTTTTTGTGGAAATTTTACCAAGTTTTTCAATGGCTTGTAAGACTTTATCTATCGTTTTGGCGGACGCATTATCAGCATCTATGAGTACGGCGATGTTATTTAACATGAAATTTTTCCTATAAAATGATAAAAAACTATGCAATAATCATGCCTGACAACCAACCAACCACAAAGCATCCTTACAGGTCTTGGCAAGTTGTGGGGTGGTCATGGGAGCGTGGGTTTGGGCGGTGTTTGGAATGCCTGCACTTGTAAGCAGAGCGGACAGCAGTTGGTATTTGGTGGCGTAGTTCATGTTTTGGGCGTTGGTAATGCTGGACGACACCATGCCGATAACTTGACCTGTGGGGAGCATGAGCGGACTGCCACTAGACCCTGCCTGTATGGGGGCGGTAAATTGCAAAAAACGAATGTCATTGTGTATCCCCAAAAGCCCTGAGATGTTGCCCGATGTAACCTGTAACTGGCTTGTCAATCCTGATAGCGGAAAGCCCATCGTAACCACACTCTCGCCCAACAGCTCTACCTGCCCTGTCGCAAGCGGTAGTACACAAGGTAAAGGTTCGTCCACCCGAATGAGTGCCGTATCACTGCCTTCATCGCTCATCACCACATACGCCTGCCTGTCAGCTCGCCCCTGCTGACGAATGCCAATCATGCTTGCCCCATCTATAACATGATGACACGTCAAAAGATGATGTGTATCAATGGCAAATGCCGTCCCTGTCCAGCTCTCGCCTGCCATCGGTCGGCGTGGGGCGGTGTCGTCTGTGTGTTGGGGGAATTTTTCATATAAAGCAATGCCCAAATGCTCGCCAAATGCCTTTAAGCTCGCCCCTGTACACTCTGCCAACGCTCGGCATTTGTACTGACCGCCCCGCTCGTAGATTTCTAGCACCAACGCTGTCTTGATGTGCCTGTCATGAATGGGTACATCATAACGGATATGCTCGTTTATGCGGATACTTAGGGCGTGTATCTCAGTGGCAGGCAACGCCAGATAGGGGTCGTGGTAGGCGTAGATGACCAGTTGTAATTTGGCAACGCCCCAAGCGAATACTTTGGGCAAATCCAACACCCACGCATTATCCCGATAAGTCGCCCAATCCTTTGGTTCGTGCAAGTAAGCTGGGCTTATTTTAGCGGTACGGTTGGCGTCTAGGGCAAGCCACACCATGCCGACCGTTTGTCCAAACCTAAGCGAACTGTTGATACTGATGGTGGGCGATGTGTTGGCAAGGGCGGTGTTCGCCCCCAGTACAAGCGAAATCATGGGTCTGTCCTTTGGTAATTTAACGCACACAAGTTTAACAACTTTATGCCTGCCAATCAATAACCACGCCCCACAGTAGCGACAACAGCCACATCAGCTCATGTTCATCTTGGCTTGTCTGACCGTCATACAAAAACGCCGTGATGAGCGTCTCCACAAAGGCACGATTGCCATCAATACTCATCAACACCACCACCCAATCACTCACAGACAAATGCCCCGCCCGATGACAAAGCCCGATAAGCTCATCATCATTCAGCGATACCGCCACGCCTGCCAGTCTTGCCCACCGCCGAATGCTGGTGGTGATTTTATCATGTCGCCCCATAATAAGACTGTTATCTTGACCGCTTGCCACCTGTGCCAGCACCACCACAAAAGGCGACACATCACCGCCAAGATACGCCTTGACATCATCATAAGTGTGAGTGATGTCCCCATCATGTCGCTTTTGTAAAATGCTTAATAACACCGCCAATAACACTCCCCGATACATCACCGCCAGTCCCCCCACCCTGTGGCGAATGTCCGATGACGTGATGAGCGATGATAGGGTTTTTGTATAAATGCTTAGCAACTTATCATCATTGTCAGATAACGGCTCATCAAGCTCACAAAGGCGTTTTAGGGCAAGATAAATCAACAAACCATCTGCCTGCCTGTCATAGCGTGCCACACTTTTTAGCAGTCCGTTTGGCAAATTGTGGGGTAATACAGGCTTGACACCATCAGAACATCTCCCCCAATAAATCGCCCGCAAATCCACCTGACCACCCACTTGCTCAAAAAAGCGACAACACAGCACGCACTCTAACACCGCCATGACAGACAAGGTTTCACGCAAGGCTGACGTGATGGCATAAGGCAGTTGGGCGTGGTTTAGGTCGCTTGGGACAAGATGACCATGCCGTGCCGTCAGTGTCTCATTGGTTGGGGCAGATTGCGGATAAAACAGTTGTCTGTCCTGTTCATACCAACCGTCCGCCATCAGCTTACCATCAATGACCACATCCTGCCAACCGTCATAAGACACCACCGTTTGACCACTGTCATTGATGGTGGCATTTTTTAATAAAGGATGTCTGTCATCAAGGGCGGGCTTATCAGACGTTAAAGGCTCTTGGTTGCTTTTAAAATGATAACTTTGGCAAAACCTGCGGGCATTATCCAATCGCTCTTTGGTGGCAGTGTCCAAACTGATGACGGGCATGGCACGGGCAACGACCTGCTGACGGTCATATAAAGGCGGGTGGCTTAGCGAATGGCTGTCCATCGGCTTAGGACTGGCAAAGAAAAAATGACTCATGCTCGTTGTCAAAGCAGGGTCATGTAACACGCTGTCATGTCGCATGAGACTTTGTAGGGCGTACACCACACCATCGCTACGGGTCAGCTGTATGCTGATGGCGTCCGCCAGATACTCTCTTTCGTGGTTAAATCTCCCCCTTACCCATTCGCCCAACATCATGCCAAGCACGCCAAACAGCCGAAACAACACCACAGGCGTTATCATGATAAGATATGGCAAAAACAGTGTAGCTCGGGCATCGTCTCCAAACTGGCGATGACTTAAATGGCGTTGGGTATTTTTTAGATAATCTACCCAGCTTTTTTGACTGCCGTCTAACACGACATCATCACCATGATAATCCTTATCAAACCGCCCAAGCAGATACTCCTCCATCGCGTCCGCTAAGTCATACACCCACCCAAACATACTCATCATGACGTACATTCTAAGGTTTAACTCATGGTCGTTACAAATAAGATGTCCAAACTCATGCCCGATGAGTGCGTACAATTCATCATTGCTTAGCTTTTGGGTTGCCCCTTCGGTCAGCACCATGACCGTGTCAGACACGCCAAAGCCCGCCACAAAGGCATTTACTCCCATCTCAAAAGGCAAAACATACAGCTTAGGCAAAGGCACGCCCGATGCGATTGCCATCTGTTCGGCAAATTCATGATACCGCCGATAGTGGCTTGGCAAATGGCGTAATGACGGGGCTTTGATGTAGGTTTTAGTAAAAATGGTGTCGTCTTGCCCGTCATCATGGATAAACAGACGCACCGCATGAACCGAGCCAGCCAGCGACAGACCACCTTTTTTGATTTTGTGGCGAGCGATGAGCAGTCCTGTGGCAAAATACACCCCCACCCCAAGCGATGACCCCAAAAACACGCTCACACCCAAACTGCCTGTCCATACATACGCCACCACGCCTGCCACCATCAGTAGCATGACTGCCTGCACGGTCATTACCACAAAAAACAGCCCGTACAACGCACGGCTTCGTCTGCTGTGGTGGCGTTGTTTGGCAAAAAAATCCATCTGCCAAATCAGCCAAGCCGTACCGTTGGGGGCGATTTAATGGAGCGGTCATTAAATTCCAACCCAAACAGCTCGCCAAAGCCAAACACGCCACTGATTAGGTTATTAGGAAAAATCTCACGGCGGTTATTATAACTCATCACGCTGTCATTATAATGCTGACGAGCAAAGCCAATGCGGTTTTCGGTATAAGTCAGCTCATCAAACAGCTCTTTGATGACACTGTCGGCTTTTAAGTCAGGATAATTTTCGGCAACGGCATAAAACCGTGCCAATGCTCCCGATAACACATTTTCAGCACTTGCCATTTGGGAGAGTTGCTCACCATCATCTGCCCGATGATTGGTAAATTGACAAGCGACATTGCGGGCATTGATGACGTTTTCTAAGGTGGCTTTTTCGTGCACCAAATAGCCTTTGGCAACTTCCACAAGGTTGGGGATTAGGTCATGACGGCGTTTTAATTGTACGTCTATTTGAGATAGGGCGTTTTTGACTTGGTTTTTTGAGATGACAAGCCCATTATAAATGAACCAAAACCACACCAAAATCACGCCCAAAATGACAGCAATCACAATCATCATCGCTCCTTTAATTGATTGATGATTTTATTGTACCGCTAACGCCTTATATTTTCAAAGTTTTTATAAAAAACCGCCAAATCGCTTTGACGGTTTTTGTGGGCATTGGTTAAACGTGGGGGGTAATGGCAGGGATTAGGTCATTAAAGGTGCGACCGTTTGCCGTCTCGCCAATGGCGTGCATTTTCCATTCGCCATTATGACGATAGACCTTTGCCATAATCATGGCGGTGTGTGAGCCTTGTGCTGATAGGTTATAACGGGCAATCTCACTACCGTTACCGCCATTGACGATACGACAGTAGGCGTTTGCCACCGTCTCAAAGCTCTGTCCTGTAAAGCTGTTTACGGTAAATACCAACGTCTGTACATCAGCGGGCACGGCAGATAGGTTTACCTTGATGACCTCATCATCGCCATCGCCTGCCCCTGTACGGTTGTCGCCTGTGTGAGTGATGGTGCCGTCTTTGGATTGTAATTGTCCAAAGTACACCACGTCCACAGGCTGTTTGGCGGTGTTGAACAATACCACAGACGCATCTAAGTCAATGCTACCGTCATTACCACCACCACCGAACAGACCACTAAAAAAACCGCCCGATGATTTGGTGCTTGCCACGTCCCAGCCCAGCCCCATTTGAATGTGGGACAACGCACCGCCCGCTTCTTTTTCCAAAGAAATTTTTTGACCTTTTTGCAGATTAACCGCCATGATGAGTTCCTTAACAATGAAAAAAAACAAAAATTTATTATAACGCTGATTGGAGTGTGATGTGTGAATTTTTGTAAAAAAATTATTCACTCATTGTAGCAAACCGCCAAACAACCCACTGCCATTACTGCTTGCCCCGCTACTGGTGCCTGTACCCAGCACTTTGCTCAGCCAACCTTGATAATTATCACGGTTGCGAGAACACAGCACCACCTTACCGACACCGCTAAATTTTAATACCATGCCCTCGCCACTGGTTACTGAGTTGATGATGTTACCCAAAAAACCTTTGCTTTGGCTGGTGGAAACCGACAGTTCATAATCTAGGCGACTGTCCCAACACACCACATGACCATTATCAATAATCACAGGCTTATCAGGCGTAACTTCAATCTCAAACAAACAACCAAAGCCCGAGACCACCACCTGCCCCACCCCTTCGGTTCGCATGACCATAAATCCGCCCGTGTCGCCAAAAATCGCCCCACCCAGATTACGCTGAATGCTTGCTTTAATGTCCACACTACCGCTACTGGCAACAAACGCCCCATCGGACAGCACATACTGGGCATTGCCCACGTCCAAAATCTGCATATCGCCGTCAAGCGTGGGAGCAAGCAGACAGTCGCCTTCGCCCCGAGTGGCTTGTATTTTTTGTTGAAACAAAGACTCGCCATTGGCAAATCGCCTCATCAAGGCCTGCATGATGCCACCTTGTAGCGTGCCTTGAAGGTCTAGGTTATCTTCCATCATGACCATCGCATTGGCTTCACAGTGCAAGCTGTCACCGTGTTTTAGGTTACAATGCAAAAATGGTTCGTTATCGCCCAATAAAGTAAAAGTTACTGCCATTTTTCCTACCCTATGATGCCCTTTTGTTTGGCTTCATCAAGCCACTTTGGAAACTCTTCTAACAACAGCTCATAAAGCCTGTCATCGCTAATGCTGTTAATGCTGTCCACTTCAAAAAAGTTACAATTATCAACCACCCGCCCTGTCATGTCGTCCAGCTTTTTGAGTACGCCATAATTTCTGCCACCCACCCCAACAAATTGCCAAAAAATCGGCAGATTGGCACACTCGGTCAGCACCTTTTGCATTTGTCGAGAGCTACCGACCCCGCCGTCCGAGATAAACAGCACATAAACAGGCGTTTTGTCCGTCAAAGTGGCAGGATTGACTGATTGTGTGAGTTTGCCAAAAAATCCTTGACTTTGGGCGAGGCAATAATAATCAATCACCGCTTTAATGGCGGGGATTTCGTTATTAAATCTTGCCCCCACCGCCCAATTTTTCCAGCCATGCTTGGTGGTATTGACAAAATCATTGATGTTTTGTAAGGTTACGTCATCAAGTTGCGTGGTCAGATTGGCAAATGCCCAACATTCAAAACTGCCATCATCATCAAAGTTAATGGCAAGGGGCATGAGCCGATTGACGACCTTTTGTACATCGCCATTTTTGTACTGCCAATTCATAGAGCCTGACGCATCAAGCACAAGAGCGACTCGGGCTTTAACATCAAGCAAACCCTTTTTTTCTAGGGTAATGAGCGATTTTTTGGTCAAATCAATGATGGACGGATTGCCCGTTTGCTCGGCTTTTTGCAGGGACAGTTTTTTCTTTAAATCCAGTGTACTGGTGTGATTTTGGGCGGGTGGATGTGCAGGTATATCGTCCGCCACTTCGCCCCCAAAATGACGTATCAGGCTTGCCAATCCGCCATCAAAGCCCTGCCCCACCGCATTGACCCGCCACTCGCCTTTTTTATAAAAGCTTAGTAGCATGACTGCCTTTTCGTCCGCTAAATCAGTGGGGATAAAGCTCACCATCGTTTGACCATGTTGCACCACAGACACCGTCAAGCCGTGCAAATCCCTTGCCACACCCTGACCATCTATGCTGATGGCAAGCGTGAGCGTGTGGATTTTTGGGTTTAGGTCAGACAAACGAATGCTAAATTTTTGACCATCAAAACCAACCGCACCGCACGGGCTTTTTGGCTGATTATAAAAAGTCATGTAGGCTTCATCGGACAGTCTGCCAAGCTCATCAAGCCCAAAGATTGCCACATCGGTAACGACTGCCGAGCGGTGCGACACCATGACATCAAAGCCCTCCACGCCCAGCCCGAATGCGGATATGGGGGATTTTTGACCTTTAATGAGTTGCATACCGAGTCCTTTGTTGATAAAAAGTGGCAAAAAAGGCAAAACCGTGCGATTCTGCCTTTTTGTTTAAAGATTATACCGCCACACCATAGGAGCTTGCCAAAGGACCAAGCCCACCTGTAAAGCCTTGACCGACCGCACGGAACTTCCATTCGCCATTATGCTTATAAAGCTCACCAAAAATCATTGCCGTTTCGGTGGAGCTGTCTTCGGACAAGTCATAACGAGCCACTTCTGCCCCGCCTTGTGAGTTTACGATACGGATATAGGCATCGCCGACTTGACCGAAGTTTTGGTTGCGGGCTTGCCCGTCATAGATGACCGCACAGAACACCACTTTGGCAACATCGGCAGGGACACGGGTCAAATCCACTTTGACAATCTCATCATCGCCATCGCCTTCACCGGTGCGGTTGTCGCCTGTATGCTCTACCGAACCATCAGCAGATGTTAGGTTATTAAAAAAGATAAAATCGGCATCGGTGCGAACTTTACCATCTTCTTTGACCAAAAACGCCACCGCATCAAGGTCAAACGCCTGACCGTCTGTGGCACGGGGATTCCAGCCCAGACCAACCGCCATCTGGGCAAGGGTGGGGGCTTCTTTACTAAGATTGACGTTACCGCCTTTGGTTAAGCTGATTGCCATGTTCATTTTCCTTATCAAGTAAAAAACGTGAGCTTAAAACTCACGTCCTACTATAACAAAATGACCATGCTTGCACAAGCCTTATTTGTTATTATATGTATCAAAAATTAACCAGTTTCGTCTTCTGTGCTGGGGTTATTTTTACGATACTGGACAGACGCTATCACAGATGCCACAATAAAGGCAATCCCAATCAGACCCGTAACCATCTCTGGCACATGAAATTTCATGGAAATGAGCATGATAATCGCCAATGCCCCGATGGCATAGTGAGCCCCATGTTCTAGGTACACAAACTCATCTAATGTGCCTTTTTCCACCAAAAAGATGGTCATAGAACGCACAAACATCGCTCCGATGGCAAGACCTATCATGATGATAATCACATCATTGGTGATAGCAAACGCCCCGATGACCCCATCAAAACTGAACGATGCATCCAGCACTTCTAAATACAAAAAACCTGCAATGCCCCCTTTGGCAATCGCTCCTGCCACTTCGTTACCATCCACTTTTTCATCGTCATCATCGCCTTCAAGCAACGTGGATAAAACATTGACCCCCATATAGATGAGTATGCCCCACACGCCTGCCATCAGCACGGCTGATTTTTGGGCTTCGTCCACCCAAAGCAGTGAAATCATGAGCGTAACGATGGCAACAAACACACTCATGGCATCTACCTTACCAAAGCGAGCCAGCCTGCTTTCTAGCCAGCCAAACCAATGAATGTCTTTATCATCAAACACAAAATTTAAAAAAACCAGCAGTAGGAACATTCCCCCAAAAGCGGCGATTTCGGCGTGGTGAGCGATGAGCTTAGCAGAATACTCTTTGGGGTCATTGAGTGCCAAATCCACCACTTGCCCCATGCTCATGTCTGCCGTTACCGCCACAATGACGATGGGAAACACCAAACGCATACCAAACACAGCGATGAGCATACCCACCGTCAAAAAAATCGTTTTCCAAAATTTATCCCAATGTTTTAGTACGGACGCATTAACCACCGCATTATCAAAGGACAGCGAGATTTCCATGAGTGCCAACACCAGCGTAAAAAATAATGCTGATACCAAGGCGGTCGTCCCGCCGTGTATAAAACCCCAATAGCCCGCCCCTATCAGTGCCACCACCGTAAAGATGATGTCAAAATAAAAGAACTTTAAATTTTTCATCATAGATGACATTTTCCAAACAATAATCAAAAAAAGTGGTAATCAAACTACCACTTTTTATCAATAAACACAATGACTGTTGTGTATCGCATGAATGCAAGCTAGGCGATGTTAATGCCGTATTGAGCACACATCGCTCCCAGTCCACCGCCATAGCCTTGACCGACCGCACGGAACTTCCATTCGCCATTATGACGATACACTTCGCCGAACACCATCGCCGTTTCAATGGAATAATCTTCGGCTAAATCAAAACGCACCACTTCGGCTCCTGTTTGTTCATTGACCACACGGATAAACGCATTGGCAACTTGCCCGAAGTTTTGACCACGAGCTTGGGCATCGTGAATGGTTACGGTGATGGCAATCTTTTCAATCTCGGGCGACAGACGGGTCAAATCCACCTTAATCACCTCGTCATCACCATCGCCAAGCCCCGTGCGGTTATCACCCGTATGCTCTACCGCCCCATCGGTGGATTTTAATTGATTATAAAAAATAAAATCATGGTCGCCACGCACTTTGCCCGTAGCGGTCAGCAAAAACGCACTGGCATCAAGGTCAAAATCCTGCCCTGATGTGGCTCGCTCGTCCCAACCTAAGCCGATGAGCAGTTTGGTTAAAGTAGGGTCGGTTTTTGATAGGGATAAATTACCACCTTTATTTAATGAAATTGCCATAAAAAGCTCCTGTCATTTGCTTAAAAATTTCACACAAGTAATGAGCCAATTTACCACAAATCCGCCACAATTACAATGCCGTTAATGACACCCAAAAGCACTAAGCAGTCAATCGTTTGTACTTTGCCAACAATTCATCATGGCTTTCTGGGTGGTTTGGGTCTTTAGGGATACAGTCCACAGGGCAAATCTCCACACATTGGGGCACATCAAAATGTCCCACACATTCGGTACAAAGGTTAGGATTTATCACATAAATGTCATCGCCTGCAAAGATGGCTTCATTGGGGCAGGCAGGCTCACACACATCACAGTTAATGCAGTCATCGGTAATCACAAGTGCCATAAACGCTCCTTAGCTATGATGAAATTTTTTGGCAAAGCCATCTAACACACATGGCGGGACAAATTTTGAGACATCGCCACCGAGCTTGGCAACTTCTCGCACGAGCGTGGACGAGACGAACGAATATTCTTGGGCGGGCGTTAAAAACACTGCCTCAAAGCTCTCATCTAAGCTACGATTCATGTTAGCAAGCCCAAATTCATACTCAAAATCGCTCACCGCACGCAGTCCTCGAATGACTGCCACCGCATTTTGGGTCTTGACAAAATCCACCAGTAGCCCCTCAAAACCCACCACCGACACACGGTCATTATCCTTAAAAATCTCTTGTACCAGCCCCACCCGCTCATCAAAATCAAACAAGGGTTTTTTGTGGTGGGCAAACGCCACCGAAATGACGACTTCATCAAAGATTTTTAAGGCACGATTGACAAGGTCTATATGACCATTAGTGATGGGGTCAAAGGTGCCAGGATATAGGGCTTTTTTTGAATTGGGTTGTGCTAAATTCATCGCTGACTGATTGTACCAAAAGGCTAATATGGTAGCAAATTTTGATGAGTTTGGGGAGTTTATTTTATCAATTTATCCAAACAAAAGCCGAACCTGTGTCCGACTTTTGAGATATCATCAGCGTTTGGCAAAACCTTGTGATTGTAAATATTCTAGCATGAATGGACGCACGTCCCCACCAAAGGTATCAGCGATTTGGGCTTTCCAGTCCAGCTCCAAGCCACGAGTGCCATAGTAGGCTTTGACTTCGTCATTATAGACCGACAACACCTCATCGCTTGGGGTTTGGTAAGTGTCAGTGGATACGATGACATCAAGTGGTAGGCGTGGGCGTTGCGATTGGTTGATTTTTGAACCCCAATCAGGGTGTCCTAAGCACAGACCAAACAGCGGTATGACGTGTTTTGGTAAGCCCAATATGTCGCCTGCTCGCTTGATGTCGTTACGCAGTGAGCCGATATATACCCCACCAAGCCCCAAGCTCTCTGCCGTTGCCAGCATATTTTGAGCCATAAGAGCAGTGTCAATCGCCCCGATGAGTAGTACTTCTGTCCAGTCAGTATTAACATCGGCAAGGGCGTGATGACGGTAAGCATCCGCACAAAAAACCAAATACTCCGCACAGCTTTCCACATAACCATGCCCCAAGCGTTTGCCGTCTGCTGTCGCCTTATCATACTCGTCTGCCGTCATATCGCATGAGATTTGGCGTAGGGCAACTCGTTTGGCTTTATCTACCACCCGAATCACACTCACTGCTTGCAAGTAGCTGGACGTGGACACCGCTCGCCCCGCTTCTAAGATGGCAGTAAGCATTTCGTCAGAAATCGGCTCGCCTGTGTATTTACGCACTGAACGGTGATTTAATAAAGTCTCTAAGGTGGGTTTGCTGTCTAACATCTCATTTTTCCGCTCTAAAAATCAATTTATCTTAACAGGCTTTTTTGATAAAGGCAAATTTGTTTTTATCGGGCAAATCTTTTATAATGAAAGCACGTATTTTATGGGAAAAGCCATGTCAAAAAAGCCAAAAAAACCATCAAACCAAATCTGTGCCAACAAAAAAGCTCGCCATGAGTATTTTATAGAAGACACCTTTGAAGCAGGGCTTGCCCTAGAAGGCTGGGAGGTCAAATCCATCAGAGCAGGCAAAATGACACTCACAGATGCTTATGTGATTTTTAAAAATGGCGAAGCGTTCTTATTTGGTTCGCACATTCAGCCCCTACTGACCAGCTCCACACACATCAACCCCGACAACATTCGCACCCGCAAGCTGTTACTTAACCGCCGTGAGATTGATAAGCTGTTTGGCATGGTAAACCAAAAAGGCTATGCGGTCGTCCCCCTGTCGTGCTACTGGAAAGGCAGTCGGGTCAAATGCGAGATTGCCCTTGCCAAAGGCAAAAAACTCCACGACAAGCGAGCCACCCTAAAAGAGCGGGATTGGCAAATGGATAAAAAACGAGGCTTTAAGGCGGATTTGCGTTGAAACCTGCCGACATCACGCACGCCCTAAAACAAGGCAAACTCATCGCCTACCCCACCGAAACGGTGTGGGGCATGGGCTGTGATGCGTTTTGTGAACGTGCGGTTTTTGAGCTGTTAAACATCAAAAACCGCCCTGTGGATAAGGGCTTGATTGTGCTGACTGATAAGGTGGAACGGATTTTGCCGTTTTTAGAGCAACTGCCTACCGAACGTCAGCGTGAAATCATCAAGTCTTGGCAAATAGATAACACCGCCCAAGCCACCACTTGGCTGTTTCCCATACCTGATAACATCGCCATTCCTGCATGGCTGACAGGCACTCATGATAGCCTTGCCATACGGGTAATAAACCACCCGCTCATCGCTGGGATTTGTTGTGAGCTTGCAAGCGATGACAACCCCTTTGGTTTTTTGGTATCTACAAGCTGTAACCCAAACGCCCGACCCCCCGCCAAAGACCTTGATACCGCTTGGACATATTTTGGTAATAATCCCAACGTGATGTTTTTAGATGGCGACACACTTGGCTATGATAAACCCAGCCAAATACGCTGTGCCCTGAGCGGAAAAATCATGCGGGATTAAAAAACCCAACCGAAGTTGGGATTTTGGTTATTTTTTTCTGATAGGACCTAATAACATACCCATTTGGCGACCCTCCACCTTAGGGGCTTGTTCTACGCTGGCAATCTCTTCGGTGTCTTTGATGATACGCTCCAACTGGGCTCGCCCGATGTCTTGGTGGCTCATCTCACGCCCACGAAAGCGAATGGAGACTTTTACTTTGTCTTTGTCTTCCAAAAACTCCACGATTTTACGCAGTTTAACCTGATAATCCGCTTCTTCGGTACCTGGTCGTAGCTTAATTTCTTTAACTTGGGTTTGTTTTTGGTTCTTTTTGGCTTCTTTGGCTTTTTGCTTTTGTTCGTACAAATAGCGTTTATAATCCATGATTTTGCAGACGGGTGGCTTTGCGTCTGGCACAATCTCAACCAAATCAAGATTACTCTCACGAGCGGTTTCTAATGCCTGTTTTAGGCTTACCACGCCAAGCTGTTCGCCATCAGCACGCACAAGGCGGACTTCTTTGGCACGAATGTCTTCATTGACGTTTAGACGATTTGACGGTTTGATGGGTCGTACTCCAAATAAAAAGATTGAGTGTTATTCTAATTAAAAGCGATAAAAATTTCAAGGGGGATTTGATAAATTGGGCAAGAATTTATAAAGTTAATCATAAAACCCGCCCAAATAAACAAACTTTCAAAAACCAAGACTACTCGCCACAGCTCAAATAATCGTAAAATACCCAACCCAAAAACTTATCATTATCATAACTAAATGCACGCACCCACACCCTGCCGTTTTTGTCTTCCCTATAACCATTGATATAGACGTAAGTACCATTTTTTAAAGTACCCAATACCTTACCATACGGGGCTTTACGATACTTCAACGGCGTACCTGTGGGGTCAGCAACTTTACAAGTCTCGGCATACGCTGACGTGCTAATCGCAAGCGTGGCAAATAGAGCAAGGGCTAGTTTTTTCATAAAACTCTCCTTAAAAAACATGGCAATCTTTATTTTAGCATAGAATTAACAGCAAAGATAGGGGGATTTATTTTTAGGCTCATTATCATTTGTTGTGCTTTATCTGAATCACAAAGGATAAACCGTCCATATTAAAATCTCATCAAGATTTTATTATCACCATTTTTAGCAAAACCTTGTCCGCTCATTGTCATTGGTGTACATAAAACAGCGATTTTAATATTTCTCATAAAACACCTTAAATTTTTTAAAATAAGTTCTCATCAGCACATACTTTCACATCAATCTTAATACTGCTTTTGTTTTGGGTGGTAAAAGACACGCCATATAAGCCTGTTATGGTTGGCTCATACAAATAAATCGTGGGATAAAAATCAATCAGCTCTCCCACACTCATTAAGGGTTTTTGGTTTGGGTCTGTGATATGAATGTTGATTTTTGCGTTGCTTTGAATTTGAAAGCCTAGCTGTTGATTTTCGGTGAGTGCTAATACAAAAGTTTGATTTGGTTTTTTGCCAACTTTTGTGTTAAAATCATGACAAGTTTCACCTTTGGGAAATGTGATTTGTATGGGTTTGGCAGTATTGGCAAAACTTTGTCCACTCATGACAAATAAGGCACAAACAGCAACCGCTTTTAAAGTTTTCATAAAATACTCTTAAAATGAAGTTAGTTTTTATCGTATCAGAAAATAAAAAGCAAAGATAGACATAAAAATAAAACCCACTCAATTTTCTTGAATGGATTTTATTTTTAACAACTTACTCTGCCTTTGGTTCAACCCGCCCTTTTAATGCAATCGCCTTATCTAGCACGCCCACAAAATCATCAAGCGACATACTGCCCAAATTCTCGCCCTCTCTTGTGCGTACATTGACCGTTCCGTTTTCTACTTCTTTGTCGCCCAGTACCAACATAAACGGAATGCGTTCTAGGGTGCGTTCACGGATTTTAAAGCCGATTTTTTCGTTACGCAAATCACTGATGGCACGATAGCCTTTGGCGTTTAGCTTGGCGACCGCGTCATTAACGGCATCTGCTTGTTTGTCGGTAATGTTCATCACGACCGCTTGGGTTGGGGCAAGCCACGCTGGGAAAAGACCAGCATAATGCTCAATCAAAATGCCGATAAAACGTTCAAACGACCCCAAAATCGCACGGTGTAGCATGACAGGTCGTTCACGCTCACCGCTTTCACTCACAAATTCAGCATCTAAGCGTTCTGGCAGATTAAAATCCAGTTGTAGCGTACCACATTGCCACACACGACCTAGGCAGTCTTTTAGGCTAAACTCAATCTTAGGACCATAAAACGCCCCTTCGCCTGCTTGTAGCTCCCAGTCAAGCCCTGCTTCGTCTAGTGCGTCCGCTAGGTCTTTTTCTGCCAAGTCCCACAGCTCATCGGAGCCGACACGCTTTTCGGGGCGGGTGGAGAGTTTCATGGCGACATCATCAAAGCCAAAATCCTTGTACACGTCAAGCGTTAGTTTAATAAAATCAATCGCTTCGGAGCGGATTTGGGCATTGGTACAAAAGATGTGAGCGTCATCTTGGGTAAAGCCACGCACACGCATAATTCCATGTAACGCCCCAGACGGCTCGTTGCGGTGGCATGAGCCAAACTCAGCAAGGCGTAGGGGCAAATCACGGTAGGATTTTAGCCCCTGATTAAACACCTGCACATGGCAAGGGCAGTTCATGGGCTTAATGGCATAATCACGGTTTTCAGACGATGTGGTGAACATATTTTCCGCATAGTTTTCCCAATGCCCAGAACGTTCCCACAGACTTCTGTCCACGACTTGTGGGGTCTTGATTTCAAGATAGCCGTTGTCCTTTTGGATTTTACGCATGTATTGTTCTAGCACTTGCCAAATCGTCCAACCGTTCGGGTGCCAAAACACCATACCAGGAGCTTGTTCTTGTAAGTGGAACAGCCCTAGCTGTTTGCCGATTTTGCGGTGGTCTCGTTTTTCGGCTTCTTCTATGCGTTTGATGTAGGCTTGTAAGTCTTTTTTATCCGCCCACGCTGTGCCGTAGATGCGTTGTAATTGCTCGTTTTTGGCATCGCCACGCCAGTACGCACCGCTCATCTTGGTAAGAGCAAACGCCTTTAAAAAGCGGGTATTGGGCACGTGTGGCCCTCGGCACATATCAATGTACTCTTGATGATAATACAGCCCCATGTGCGTCTCATCGGGCATGTCTTCCACCAAGCGAAGTTTGTAAGTTTCGCCACGCTCAGAAAATGTTTTGATGACCTCATCTCGTGGGGTCATTTTTTTAATCACGTCATAATCTTGGTTAATGAGCTTTTTCATACGCTCTTCAATCGCTTTCATGTCCTCAGGCGTAAAGGGGCGTTCGCTATAAATGTCATAATAAAAGCCATCTTCAATGACAGGCCCGATGACCATTTTGACCTCAGGGTAGAGCTGTTTGACGGCATGACCGAGCAAATGAGCACATGAATGGCGGATAATCTCCACACCCTCAGCATTTTTTGGGGTGATAATCTCTACGGTAGCGTCTGTTGTGATGGGGTCGCAGGCATCTACCAGCTGACCGTTCACACGCCCTGCCACGGTGGCTTTGGCAAGTCCTGCACCGATATTTTGAGCGATTTGCATGACGGTGGTCGCCCCGTCAAACTGTCTAATACTGCCGTCTGGCAGAGTAATGGCTACCATAGGATTCTCCTAAATGTGGCGTTGGTAGTGATATTTGTTACCATCAAATATATAACCGCTACCAATGGATTGGTTTAAAATTTAAAAAGGGATTATTATAACAGATTTTTGGGACTAAAAAAAGATGAAAAATGAGTTTATGCTCCACTCTTGCAAAGCATTTGATAACTCATCACAGACATGATTTAAAAAAGCGACAGAACGCACAAAATTAAATATTGACATGAAACACATCATGATTTATCTTAATAAAATGTTTATTTTATTATTGGACAATCAAAATGCAATCAAATAAAATCATTTCGCTAAAAGATTATCTTCGCCCTTGGAAATTATTTAGCTTATCTTGTGGTATTGGTATTTTGCTTGTCGGCTCTGTCATAGAACAAGCCATGGATTGGGATTTTGGCATCAGTTTTATCATGGCAATCAGTACTTATTTATTTTCTCCCATTACCAGCCGAGTGATTTTTTATAAAAAATTTCGCACCTTACCACTGATTATTTTGGCGATATTTGGTCTTTGGTTTTCAGTAGATGGTGTTTATTGGTTGTATTGGTCAATCAAAGATGCCGATGTGGTAGAGTTTATGCGAGACGCTAATTTTTTACCAAGTTTATGCTTGTATTTAATGTGTGCGTTTATTTGGCTGTTTGATGGTTCATTAAAAGAGCTATTGATGGTACTCCCTAATTACAGACGGTCAAGCATTGGCTAACATGGATAATTGATGGCAGTCTTATTATTTGTAAGACAAATTGATTAAAGCCACAATCACCATTTATCATGACGATTTTATGTCATCAATAAGAGCCTTTTTTAGTCGCTGTGTGGTATTCTCTTGTTTGGTTATTTTTCCATGTTTTTCCATGCAACTTTTGGTGATTGGATATTTTATCGGCAAAGCGTGTTGATATTAAATTCAATATACCCCACCGCCACACTCTTTGTCAGCCACACGCCATTTTCAGCCCGATAAAAAACATGACCGTCTGCGTGCATTTTGGCGGTGTCAATGGTCAAAACCACCGCCTTACCGTGCCTTGACCCCACCTTTTTGGCGGTATCGCCATCGGCAGACAGATGGACATAATGGCGAGATTGGGCGGTCAGACCATGCTGTTTTATGCCGTCTAGCGACTTAATCGCCGTGCCATGATACAGCACATTTGGCGGGGTTTGTGGCTCATAGTGGCGTTTGACGCTGGGGTGCGAATGCCCTTGTACCGCTCGTATCTGCGTGCCGTCATCGGACAGTTGAAATCGCTGTTTATTATTATTTGCCACAACTGATAATAATTGGGCATGGTCAAACTGCTTACCAAAAGCATAAGCATTGCCAATGAGTGTGTCAATATCTGTATAGCCTTGTTCATCAAGCACAATACCAATTAACTCAGGCTTATGTCGTAATACCCGACTTAAAAATCTACTCACTTCTTTATCCTGCATATTTTTCCTTTAAATCACAGTCTATTTATTGGTTTGATTTTAAAAATACCAATCATTATATCGCTGATTTTATAATTTTGCAATCATGTCAATAATATGACCCACTTTATCTGAGCATTCTTGATATTCACTATCCATGTCTGATTTTATGGTAATGCCACCCCCCGCCCACAGTGTCGTTTTTTGCCATTTTTGTAAGGTGCGAATCAGCACATTCCAATTCCCTGTGCCATCAAAATTCATATAGCCCATCGTCCCGCAATACGCCCCACGGGGAGAATGTTCCAATTCAAAAATAATCTCACAGGCTCGTTTTTTGGGTGTGCCTGTGATTGACCCTGCTGGCAAACTGCCAAACAGCACTTCTAGGCTATGCACGTCTTTTAATTGGGCGGTAATGGTGCTGACCATATGATGTACGTTTTTAAAACTTTCAATGGCAAAACGTTTGGGTGTTTTTACCGTACCGATATGAGCGTATTTACCCAAATCATTTCTGAGCAAATCCACAATCATTAAATTTTCGCTGATGTCTTTTTCACTGTTTGCCAATTCATGTTTTAACCCATTGTCTATATCGGTATCATCATGGCGTGGGCGTGTGCCTTTTATGGGTTTGGTGATGATATGAATGTCATTTTTTGTTTTATAAAATTCAAAAAATAATTCAGGAGATACCGATAAAATCTCAAACTCTCCCAACTTTAAAAACCCTGCAAATGGGGCGTTAATTTTATCTTGTAAATAAGGTAAATAACTGGCTAAACCGCCCAAATCTGCTTGCCATTGTTGGGTTAAGTTAATTTGATAAGTATCGCCCGCTTTAATGTATTCTTGGGTTTGGTTAAAGGCATGAGTATAATCCGATTTTTGCCATGATGGGATAAATTGAGCGGGTGTTGGTTTTGGTGATTTTTTATTTAATAAATCAGTTAAGCTGTTTTTTATCTCATCAAACAGTTGTTTATCGGCATTGATACCAATCAATTCAAACCCGCATTCGCACAGTCTGATATAAAAATCATAATGCCCAAAATAAGCACAAGGCTGGTCAGGTTTGATGGTGATGTCAGAATTTAACTCATGGGCGGACAAATCATAACCAATAAAACCCATCAAACCATGTGCATAATTGCCTTGATGTGTGGTGGTTTTGGCGTGGGCTTGGCAATAAGTGATGAGTTCGCTTTGCCAATCAACATAAGTGGACTGATAACATTGGGGTGGTGCGTGGCGTGTGCGTTTGTCTATGAGCAGTGTGTCTGTAAAAGTTGCCGTCCACGACACAGCAGGACAGATACCGATGACGGGGCGATGAGCGTTATGCAAAAAACACACCTGCCAATCAGGGTGGTGCGTGGCAATAAGTGCGACAAGCTGGCTTGGGCTGTGCGTGGTGGTAAAGGGGTGTGTGAGCATTTTTAAAGATCAAAGAAAAAAGGGGGATTTTAAAGGAAAATGGGGAAAAGGGAAAGAGCCGTTTACACCGTCCAATCCTCCACCACCAAATCAGCGATACGCTCAAACTCTCTGCCATTGCGTGTAACCACCACCGCCCCCACCGCCAGAGCGTGGCTTGCTATCCACAAATCATTGTTACCAATGGGCGTGCCTTTGGTTTTTAAAATACTCGCCCATTTGCCATAATGGTCAGTCATCTTAGGGTGTGATGACAGAACAGGGATAAGTTTGGCTAAATGCTCAAAATCTTGTTTGGCTTTATCAGGATTTTGGCTACCGTACGCCCCTTTTAATAGCTCTCCATAAGTAATAAAACTCATACAAAGCTCGTGTTTGCCTAGCATTCGGTTAATTTTTTCACGCACGGCAGGCGGTTTATTTTTCATAAAATAAATCAGCGTATTGGCGTCAAGCATATATCTCATAGAGCTTCTCGCTCTTGGGGCGGTTCGTTATCCCTGTCTTCTATGGCACGAATGACATCATCATCAAAATTGGTGAATAACTCAAACAGCTCATCGCCAAGCCCCTTTTGTGGTGTGGGTTGTCGCAAAATCAAATCGCCATTGTCCGCCTTGATAATCTCTACCGTATCCACAGTTAGACGGAAATCGGCAGGAATACGCACAGCTTGGCTATTGCCACTTTGAAAGACACGAGTTAGCATTTTGCCCCCTTGTATATACTTCATTTTGTATATATTAGCATAAAAAGCCCATGATAACAATGGGCTTTATTTTGGGTTACTTTTGATTTTTAACCTTCAAACCTTTTCAGCACAATCGCCGAATTTGTCCCACCAAAGCCAAAACTGTTACTCATGGCGGTGTTAATCTTAGTATGGCGTGTGGTCTGCACGATATCAAAGGGCTTGGCTTTTTCGTCCATGTCAGTGATGTTAATGCTTGGAGCAATAAAGTCGTTATTCATCATCAGCACACAATAAATCAGCTCTTGCACGCCTACCGCTCCCAAGCTATGCCCTGTCATGGATTTGGTTGAGCTAATCGGCGGGGTTTTATCTGCACCGCCAAACACGTCTGCGATGGCGTGTAGCTCGGTAATGTCGCCAAGTGGTGTGCTGGTGCCATGTGAGTTTACATAGTCCACCGTATCAAGTCCCGCCTGCGTTAGGGCAATTTGCATACAGCGAGTTGCCCCTTCTCCGCTTGGAGCAACCATTTCCGCTCCGTCTGATGTTGCCCCATATCCCACAATCTCGGCTAAGATGGTCGCCCCACGAGCCTGTGCGTGTTCTAGGCTTTCTACGACCACCATACCACCACCGCCTGCGATGACAAAGCCGTCTCGGGTACTGTCATAAGGGCGACTTGCGGTGGTGGGCGTGTCATTGTAACTGGTACTCATCGCCCCCATCGCATCAAACATACATGACTGCGTCCAATGCTCGCTCTCTCCACCCCCTGCGATGACCATGTCTGCCTTGCCAAGCTGAATCAACTCCATCGCATGACCGATACAGTGGCTGGACGTGGCACAAGCAGACGACAGTGAGTAGCTGATGCCCTTAATGCGTAGCCCTGTGGCAAGCGTGGCAGAGACCGTACTGCTCATAATTTTCGGTACAGCCATCGCTCCCACGCCACGAAGCCCTTTGGCTTTCATGTTGTCCACCGAGCCTACCACATCAGCTGTGCTTGCCCCACCCGAGCCTGCCACCACCGCCACTCGCACGTTATCGGCAACATCATCAAGACTTAGCCCTGCATTATCAATGGCAGACAAAGCGGACACATAGGCATAAAGACTTGCGTCCGACATAAAGCGTTTTAGTTTACGGTCAATGCCTGACGTATCCAGCACACTTTGGTCAATAGAGCCTGACACGCACGATTTAAAGCCATTATCGGCATAGCTTTGGTTAAAGATGATGCCTGATTTGCCATTTTTTAGGCTGTCGGCAACAGTATCCAAATCATTGCCGATGTTTGAGACAATGCCCATGCCTGTGATGACAACTCGCTTCATAGAATTTCCTTAGTAAGATTTAACAAGTTTACAGTTGTAGGGGTATTGTAGCACAACACCCACAAAAAACAAAAACGGCAAGAAACCTTGCCGTCTGTTGCACGCCTGATTAAAATGGCATATCGTCATCTTGGGGGGCGTTCGCACCGCCTTTGGGTGAGCCTTGTGGGGCAGTGGGTGCGGTGGGTTTTTGGTTTGTAAACTGGTTATTATTCATGGCATGATTGGGCATACCCCCCTGCGTGGGCGCATGATTAAAGCCCTGTATGGGGTTATTATTGGGGTATTGCTGATTAAAATGCCCCTGTGGTTGCGGGTTTTGGTTAAAGGCTGGGTTTTGACCGCCCCATGATGGCGGTTGCTGACCCATGCCACCACCATGAGACGGATAGGGCTGACCGCCTGCCATTGGGTCATGGTTGTTATTATGGTTTGGATTGCCACCGAGCATAACCATATTATTGGCACGAATTTCGGTACTATAACGCTCAATACCCTGCCCATCGGTGTATTTACGGGTATTAAGACTGCCTTCAATATACACCATAGAGCCTTTACGTAAATAGCGACTGGCAGTTTCGCCCAAACGATTAAATAAACTCACCCTGTGCCATTCGGTTTGTTCTTTTTGTTCGCCCGTATTTTTATCCGTCCAACGCTCTGATGTTGCCACGCTAATATTTGTTACGCTACCGCCATTAGCAAATTGGCGTACTTCTGGGTCATTGCCCAATCTACCGACGATGATTACTTTATTGACACTTGCCATTTTTTTAACTCTCAACGATTTTTACTGCTTAAAATCAAATTTGACTTGCTTTATTGTCATTAACGAGTAAGCCCATCTTTTGATAATTATCAGCTCTTTTTAAAAAATAAGTCAGAATAACTCTGACTTATTTTAACACATTAGCTTTGGATAAATCACACCGCAAAGTCTTCTAGCTTTTTGCCCTGAGCCAACGCTTGCTCTAACCATACTGGCTTACGACCACGACCTGCCCAGACATTTTTAGGGTTAGCAGGGTCTCTGTAAGCGATACGGCTTTCTTTGTGAGCTTTTTTGCCAATTTTTAAAATCTCTTCAATGGTAGAGCCATTTTCTTTGGCAATTTGTTTAAATTGCAAATAGGCATCTTTTAAGCCTTGTGCTTGCTTTTGTTTGATTTTGGCTTGTGCGTCTTTTGCTAGGGCTTCTAGCTCTTCTACGCTCAGATTATCTAGATTGCTCATAAGAACTCCTATAATTTAAGTTTAAACCATAAAAACCACCACTTAAACAATATTGGAAAAACCAACCACCAACATCATAAAAGTTTATGTGCTTTTATTCGTGGTCTATATTATCATAATTTATAAAAAAACTTCAATATTTTTTTAAAAAATCATAAAAAAATATCGCTCACATTTAAAGCATAAACCACGAAAAATAAAACAGCAACAAACACGCCCCAAGCGACAAACCCCAAACCACCGAGCGAAAAGTTGCCATATCTAAGGCATACGCCACGCCATATATCACACGCAATAACACATAAAACCATGCCAACGCATTCACGATATGTTGGGGAACAAAACAGTACATGGCAATCAGCACCGCCCCAACAAACATGGGCAAACCCTCAAAACTGTTTGCTTGCACGGCATTTAGACGAGCAGACAGCCCTGTGCTTTTATCAAAAAATGCTCTGGGATTATGATTGTCCTGTTTAAAATCAAAACCACCCGTCTTTTTTGCTAAAATTGCAAATACATAAGGCAACAAACACGCCACCGCCATCGCCACCACTGCATAAGACTGCTCGGACGGAAAATTCTGTATCAATCCCATATCACACACTCACAATGGCATAATCGTGCGTGATGTTCACCCCGCCATCGGCAAGCATTTTGGACGCTGAGCAGTATTTGGTGGCAGAAAGCTCAATGGCTTTGGCGACTTGGGACGCTTTGATGTCTGTGCCTGTAACCACAAAGTGCAGATGAATGTCGGTAAACACCGCAGGAATGGCATCGGCACGCTTGGCAGACACTTCACAACGCACATCGCTGACATTTTGGCGGGATTTTTGTAGGATACTGACCACGTCATAACTGGCACAACTGCCAAGCCCCATCAAAATCAGCTCCATCGGTCTTGCCCCAAGCTGTTGCTTTGAGTCCACCACCACCGTATGCCCCGAACCGCTTTTGGTTTCAAAATTGATGGCTTCGTTTTTTAGCCACGTTACGCTTGCTGTCATGCTCATAAAATGCCCTTTAAAAACAGTTAAAAAATACCGCTAAAATGGGGGCATTTTGATAAAATTCAAGCGATTTATCATGGATAAAATTTACTTACCATTTATTTGACGTATTTTTGGTAAGAATACACCTTTACTCTATACTTTTTGATAAAAGTTTGGTTTAATAGGCAGGTTTGTCATGTTTGACGATTTTTTAAAGAAACATAAGAGCGTATTATGATTGATGCAGACGGCTTTCGTGCCAATGTCGGTATCATCTTAGCAAATACACAAGGGCAGGTTTTGCTTGCCAAACGCATCGGCGATGACAGTTGGCAGTTTCCACAAGGGGGCATAGACAGGGGAGAGACCCCCCTAGATGCCATGTACCGTGAACTGTACGAAGAAGTGGGGCTACACCCCCATCATGTCAAACTACTGGGCGTAACACATGATTGGTTACGCTACCGCCTACCCAGACGCTGTGTGCGAGTCGGTCAAGAACCGCTGTGTATCGGACAAAAACAAAAATGGTTTTTGCTCCAACTAGATGAACCCAATACCGAATATATCCGCTTTGATACCGCCATTCCTGAATTTGACGAATGGTCTTGGGTCAGTTACTGGTATCCTTTGGGGCAAGTTGTTCCCTTTAAGCGGGGGGTTTACCAAAAGGCTCTGTTAGAGTTGGTTGGTCGCCTACCTTTAAAACCCGAGTTGGCATTGCCTTAAACACAAAAAACCGTCCATCAGGACGGTTTTTTAATGAGATGTGCTTATGCTTTTTTGCCACGATTAGCAAAAGCACCAAAACGCTTATTAAAGGTGGCCACACGACCTTCGTTAGCGGCTTGACGTTGCTCACCTGTGTAAAATGGGTGAGACGCACTGGAAATATCCAATGGGTAGTAGGGATACTCTGCCCCTTCGTACTCACGGGTGGTCTTAGTAGCAACGGTAGAACGAGTCAAAAAGTACACGTCTGCATTGGTGTCGTGAAACAGCACTTCACGATATTCTGGGTGAATGTCTTTACGCATGAGAATAATCCAATAAACCTAAGCACTAATAAAAAGGCATCATAAAACCAATCTGCCAATCATGGCAATGTCATCATCAACCAACTTTGACATGACACACCATAAAGTCATTTATTAGCCAACTTAGGTGGGAAATAAAACGGCTATTTTATAAAAAAATACCATCACTTGCAAGTAAAATTTATCCTATCAGCGTCTCTTTATAAACCACATAAGACACAATCAACCCAATGGGCATCAAAATAAGAACGCCCAGCCCCATAGGTATCATCGCCACCACTCCCAAAAGCATCATTACCACACCCAGCACCGATAATGGTAAGATGTTTGCCAAACACGCCTTAAAACTTAGCTGTATCGCCTGCCAAGCGGACACTCCATGAAATAATATCACAATCGGTGCAAGCCATAATGCCATCGCCAGTGGTATCATGATTACCATCATCATTAACGACATCAAAATAAGCGTCATGCCTGTTGGAATCTGCTCCATCATGACATAGCCAAAAAAGACACTGCCAAATAATATCATCATGGGCAACACCAAAACAACGCTCAGCACAAATAAAATGACCTGCTGTAATGCATGATGTTTAAAACCTACCAACATATCGGCAATGCTCACATCATCGCCCACATCAATCAAATAGGCCATATAAGCCACGCCTGCCATAAAAAATATACCAAACACGCCCGTAAAAAAGTTCACAAACGACTGAAAAATCATTAACAATACCTAACATTATATACTAAAACTATTGAAATACGACAGACATTTTGTTAAAATATCGCCCATGAAAAAGCTATATAAAATGGGCGAAACTGCCACTTTGTTAAATCTACACCCCAACACTTTACGAGCCATGCACGCTGATGGCTCATTTGTGCCTGTTCGTGTGGGGCGTGGCAATATTCGCTATTACTCCCATGAGCAAATCCAAGCCTTTTTAGGCGAGAATGAGCCAAATGCTGACGACCAACAACGTAAAATCATTGGTTATTGCCGTGTCAGTAGTGCCAAACAAAAGGCAGATTTAGCACGCCAACAAGAGCGTTTGGAGCTGTATATGCTATCCAAAGGCTATCAATTTGAGATGATTTGTGATGTGGGTAGCGGTATCAATTATCGCAACAAAGGCTTACTTGCCCTGCTTGAAAAAGTCAATAACAACGAAGTGGATAAAGTGGTTATCATGCACAAAGACCGCTTACTGCGTTTTGGCTTTGAATTGTTTGAGCATATTTGCACCCTGCACGGCACACAAATTGAAGTTGTCATCAACAATCATCAATCAGACGAGCAAGAATTGGTTAATGATTTGGTGCAAATCATTACCGTGTTTAGTTGTAAATTACGAGGCAAGCGTGCCAAACGCACCAAAGACTTTATCAAAGAGTTATCGCCCAAAGACTAGGCCATGATTTTAGCCAAAAAAGTCCGCCTACTGCCCACACACGAGCAAGAACAGCTACTCTTTGCCAGTTGTGGTGTGGCACGTTTTGCCTACAACCGTGTCAAAGCCGTCAGCGAGCGTTATTACAAGATGTTTGGCAAAGGCTTGTCTGACAAGGTGTTATCTACTTATTTTACCAAACTTAAAAAGCGTGTTAATTTTACATGGTTAAACAGCCATTCAGCCGACATTCCCAAACAAGCGGTTAAAGATTACATCAAAGCCAAACAAGCGTCGTTTAGGCAATATGGCAATGGCTATCATGTCAATTTCAAATCCAAGCACCATGCCAAACAAGGCTTTTATGCTGACTATGTCAAAACCAAAATCCGCAAAAAGTCCGTCTATATTTCCATGATTGGCGACATTCGCACATCACGCCAACTGCCACGCAACCGAAAACTTTCTAACCCAAGAGTGATGTTTGACGGCAAACATTGGTACATCAGCATTGGCTTTCATCATGACGAACCAAAAGACAACGCCCCATCAAATGACATTGTGGGTGTAGATTTGGGCTTAAAAGACCTGTTTACCTGCTCCAATGGTATGGTTTGCACCAACATCACAAAAACCGCACGTTATCAAAAGCTCATTCGTGCCAAAAAGATTGCCCAACGCCAAGTGAGTAAACGCTATGTTAAAGGCAGTAAAAAGCAGTCAAAACGCTATTACAAAGCCAAAAAGCAATTTAATAAATACACAAATAAATTAAGTAATATTACCAAAAACCACATTCATCAAGCCACAAGTGCATTGGCGAAAACCAAACCAACAGCGATTGTGATAGAAACGTTAGACGTGAAAAACTTGATGAAAAACAGACGATTGTCCGCCACTTTCCAAAAAAGCAATCTAGGCTTTATCAAGCATTGTATCAGCTATAAAGCCCAAAAATGGGGTATTGATTTGGTCGTGGCAGACAAATGGTTTGCAAGCAGTCAGTTATGTTCTTGTTGCCATCAAAAATATGACAGCGACAAACAAGGGCGTAAATGGGGCTTGGCTATTCGTGAATGGACTTGTATTCATTGTGGCACACATCACGACCGAGACAAGAACGCAAGCCAAAATTTGGCAAATTATGGGCAACGATACCGCCCATTGGCGAGTGCTGACACCCATTAGCTCCCCATCATCAGATGACGAGCTGATAGCATGATGACCCAAACAAAAGAGTGATGACTTTAACAATTAGTAACAGTTGTTAATTATTGGTAGGGTTGTTGTATCGGCACAAAAGATAATGCCATCATCGCCACCAAATAAATCAATGTCGTCCCTATCCATAGTGATGGACGAGCCTTAAAAATCACCCATGCTTGCTTTATCCAATCCATGCCACTGCTTATCGGCAAACGGTTGGGGGTGCTTAATAAGTCGCCCTCTTGGGATTGATGATGGTCATCAAATTGGGGCAATTGATGGGCATGATAATCCTGTGGCGATTTGTCTAAATTCACCATAAGTCCCAGTTTGTTAAAGATGGCATTTATTGTAAATAATTATTTATTAAATAACAATCTACCATTACCAAAAAAACAATAAAACTGCTATAATTCTAACCTACACTTAATTAAAACCATCATATCGCATGATATTTATACGGATTTAAGGATTTTTATGCAACTGTCTAACCTAGAACACCTGCCCAATCATACCATCACCGAACGCCTAGACGTGGTCTATGGCAGTACCGTCCGCACCAAGCACGTTGGCAAGGATTTTTTAGCGGGACTAAAAAACATCGTGGGCGGAGAGCTGGTCGCCTACACCGAACTGTTAGAAGAAGCCCGCCAAGAAGCCCTAGAACGCATGATACTCAAAGCCCAAGAGCTGGGAGCAGATGCTGTGGTGGGCATACGTTTTTCCACATCTAACGTGGCAACAGGTGCGTCCGAGATTTTTGTCTATGGTACGGCGGTGAAAGCGGTAAAAAACGCCCCATTTGCAAATACAGAACAATCCCCTGCATTAGCTTCCACTTTTTTTAAGTGATTGGGCAAAAGAGATGGATATTATTTTAAATAATCTGCAAATTGTCATCGCCATTGTTTTGTTTTTTGTGGGGTGGTATTTTGGCACGATGAATGAACGCAAACACTTATCTGCCCTGCATGATAACGAGTTGCTTTTGGGTCATGTCATCATCTCAAATGAACGTTTTTTTGAACCGACCGTTCAAGGTAACGGACAACTTGTCATGGGCAGTGTGTCCATCGCCCAAGACAGATTTAAACTGGTGCTTGCGGGCATTTTAAGTTTATTTGGCAAAAATCTGACCGTCTATGAAAGCCTGCTAGAACGTGCCAGACGTGAAGCCATCGTACGCATGAAATGGCTTGCCCATGAACACGGCTACAACCAAATCTACGGGGTGCGTATTGAGACATCAGCGATAGATAATGGTGGCGTGGAAGTGCTGGTCTATGGCACGGCGGTGGTGAGTGTGGATAACCCAAATGTTCCACCAAAATTACCCACAACACGGTAAAACTCATTCATCTTTTAGCCAAACACACCGACCGTGAACCCCCATCAGCATAAACTTCAAATCACACATTGCCAAATTTTTAATCTTTATTGTTCAACAGAGCGGTGTGTGATTTGGCGGAATTATGGCTGTCAATTATGAAATTTTAGCATAATTATAGCCACGATTGGCATTTATCAAGCACACAAAAAATCAGTACCATATTGCACCAATCTTAAAAATTCAGGAAATCTCGCCCCATGTATCAATATTCTTATGCCGACCAAGCTCTCGTTGATGAGCGGGTCGCTCAATATCGCCATCAAACCGAGCGTTTTTTAAAGGGTGAACTGTCCGAAGATGAATTTTTACCCATTCGCCTACAAAATGGATTATACATTCAACGCCATGCCCCCATGCTTCGTGTCGCCATTCCTTATGGACTGCTGGCAAGCTACCAACTTCGCACGCTGGCACATATTGCCGACAAATTTGACAAAGGCTATGGGCATTTTACCACCCGCACAAACATTCAATTTAACTGGGTAAATCTCGCCCAAGTTCCTGATATTTTACAAGTTTTGGCAGACAATCAAATGCACGCCATTCAAACATCGGGCAACTGCATTAGAAACACCACCACCGACCCTTTTGCAGGGGTGAGCGATGACGAAGTCGCCGACCCCCGTCCTTATTGCGAAATCATTCGCCAATGGAGTACGTTTCACCCAGAATTTGCTTATTTGCCACGCAAATTTAAAATCGCCGTCATCGGAGCAAAATCTGACCGTTCAGCCAGTCAGCTACACGACATCGGTTTGCACCTCATCAAACAAGACGGCAGGCTTGGCTTTGAGGTCATCGTTGGGGGTGGGCTTGGACGCACACCAATTATCGGCAAGGTCATTAACCAATTTTTACCAAGAGAACATTTATTGAGTTATTTGGATGCCATTTTGCGTGTTTATAATCTAGAAGGTCGCCGTGATAATAAATATAAAGCCCGCATAAAAATCTTAGTAGAAAGCATTGGGGCAGAAGAATTTGGCAAAAGAGTGAATGAAGAATGGCAATACTCCAAAGACGGAACATTGACATTAACCGATGAGCATTTTAAAAAAGCGGAAAGCCACTTTTCCACACCCAATTATGAAAATACAGACCCCCTAAAATCTCATGAGACTTTAAACCAACAGCTTAAAGACACATCTTTTAAAGATTGGTATCAACACAATACCATCAAACACAAACATCACGGATACCGAATTGTCGTCATCTCCTTAAAAGCAGGAATGGTCAATCATCAATTTATCCCCGCAGGAGACATGACCAGCCATCAAATGCGTGCGTTGGCAGATTTATCTGATAAATACAGTTTTGGCGAAATACGCATTACTCATCATCAAAATGTGGTTTTTTCTGACGTAAAAATCACTCATCTGTATCAATTATGGCAATCTTTAAAAGAATTAAATCTTGCCCGCCCCAATATTGGCAAACTTACTGACATGATTGTTTGCCCTGGTTTTGATTATTGTACTTTGGCAAATGCAACCACACATAACATCGCCGAAAGTATTGAAAAATCTTTTGATGATTTAGATTACTTATATGATTTGGGCGACATTCGCTTAAATATGTCTGGCTGTATGAATGCCTGTGCACATCATCATGTGGCAGACATTGGCATCTTAGGCGTGGACAAAAAAGGAGAGCATTGGTATCAGATTAGTTTGGGTGGCAACTCCTCAAAGGACGCCAAATTAGGGCAAATATTAGGTAAAGCCGTGCCAGCTCATGAAGTCGCCCATGTCGTCTCAACCATCACCAAAGTTTATAAAGACAACCGCCAAGAAAGCACAGATGACATAGAAAGATTTGGCGATTTTGTGAATCGGGTTGGTTTAGAGCCATTTAAAAAAGCCATATACGATTAATTAAGGAGTACAAAATGCACTTAGTTCAATTTGATGACAAATGTCATTTAGCAGTAATAAATGCTTATCTTACTGATGATAAACTAAAAATCGGCGATAAAGAACAAAATATTCTACCCTTAATCTCTTTATCCACACCACAAGATGCCCACGCTCTCATTACGGCTGATACAACCATTGATGAGCTTAATCAATATTTTCCAAAATATAATGACCATATTAACTTACTGGTGATTTATGTGGAAGATTTTAAAGATGGCAGAACATTCAGCCTAATCCGATGTTTGAGAAATTTAAATTATCAAAAAGACATCATCATTGCAGGTAATTATGGGCTTGACCAAGCAGGGTATTACCATAAGTCAGGAGCGACTGGGTTTCTTGTGCAAGATAAACAGCTAGACACCTTATTAACAACACTCAACGACTTAAAAAGTGGTCATCTGGGAAAGTCCGTAAACGGCTTACCCATGTTTCAATAATCGTGCCATCATCATGAATACATTGCCACTGTTTTTTAATCTACAAAATCGCCCCGTGTTAATCATTGGTGGTGGCGATGTCGCCTTAAATAAAACCGCCTTAATCCATTCTTTTGGAGCAAAAATCACTGTTATAGCCAAAAAAATTGATAAAAGATTTTATCAATTATTACACAGTGATGACCATCAAATCATCACCAAATCATATGAAAAAAAAGATTTAAAACAAGAATACAGTTTTTGCGTCATTGCAACCAGTGATAACGCACTGAATCGTCAGATTTATCACGATTGTAAATCGTTAAACATGGCAGTAAATGTGGTGGACACGCCAGAGTTGTGCGATTTTATATTTCCTGCCATCGTAGACAGAAACCCAATCACAATAGGAATATCCAGCAATGGCAATTCTCCTGTATTAACCCGCCTTATTCGCACAAAAATAGAAAGCATATTGCCATCTAATATTGGTCAAATGGCAAAAACAGCAGGAAAATTTAGAAAAACTGTTCAATCTTGTTTGCCAGACATCAATCAAAGGCGAAAGTTTT
Source organism: Moraxella sp. (assembly GCA_030530785.1). Classification (GTDB taxonomy): domain Bacteria; phylum Pseudomonadota; class Gammaproteobacteria; order Pseudomonadales; family Moraxellaceae; genus Moraxella. Next base: position 33,486 of record JAUMUJ010000009.1, read on the forward strand.
GGGAGCATATTTTTTATGATGGATTAAATGGCGTTGGTTTGTTGGCGAATAACAAAGCCATCCATCAAAACAATCTAAACCATCAATTAACCTACTTTAAAAAACACAGCCAAACATTGGGTGAAGTTTATATTGTCGGCACGGGGGCAGGAGACCCTGATTTATTAACTCTTAAAGCATTAAGACTCATGCAACAAGCAGATGTTGTTTTTTATGATGCCTTAGTGTCGTCAGAGATATTAACACTTTGTCGGCGTGATAGCGACAAAATCTTTGTTGGTAAAAAACGAGCCAATCACACCAAAACACAAGATGAGATTAACCAAATGCTGGTGGATTATGCCAAAAAAGGACACAGGGTGTTGCGACTAAAAGGCGGAGACCCTTTGATATTTGGGCGGGGCGGTGAAGAGATGTTGGCTTGCCAAAAGGCAGGTGTTCCTTATCAGCTGGTGGCAGGCATCACAGCAGGTCTGGCAAGTGCAAACGCCACTGGCATTCCGCTGACCCATCGGGGCGTGGCAACAAGCGTGCGTTTTTTGACGAGCTGTTATCAAACGGGGGAGCGTTTTAGAGGGCTAAAAAGCACCTACCAAAGCGATGAAACGTTGGTGTTTTATATGGGACTTCACGCTTTACACAACGTGGTGGCAAGCCTGATGCCTGATTTGCCCAGCGACACACCTGTGGCGATTGTGTCTCATGCCAGCTTGGACAGCCAGCAAGTTTTGGTGGGCAATCTAAATAACATCGTTGCCAAGCAAGCAAAAGCCAACTTGCCAGCACCCGCCATTATCATCGTGGGCAAGGTGGTGCAATTTTATCTTGAAACCACCGACAACACACCAAAAACGCCACGCTCGCCCAGCGTTTAATCATGCCCAATCCGCCAAATTCACTCAAAAATCTCCCCAAACCCCCATTTTCTTGCTAAAATAGGGGGTATTTTTTTATCTAAATTTTACCAAAATTCGGAGCGTTTATGAGCGTTTTAGACAAGCTGTCTGCCACTTACGACCCCACCCAAATTGAATCAGGCATTTATCAAACGTGGGAAGACAGGGGCTATTTTAAGCCAACCCTTGATAAACCAAAATCTTTTTCCATCGCCATTCCCCCACCAAACGTAACAGGCTCACTCCATATGGGTCATGGCTTTAACAACACCATCATGGACGCACTTACCCGCTTTCATCGCATGAAAGGCTACAACACCCTATGGCAACCTGGTACTGACCACGCAGGGATTGCCACACAAATGGTGGTGGAGCGCCAGCTTGGTTTGCAGGGCATTAGCCGTCATGATTTGGGGCGTGAGAAGTTTATTGAAAAAGTGTGGGAATGGAAAAACCAATCTGGTGGCAACATCACTCGCCAAATCCGCCGTCTGGGTTCATCGGTGGACTGGTCTCGTGAACGCTTTACCATGGACGATGATTTATCCAAAGTGGTCAAAGAAGTGTTTGTCCGCTTGCATGATGAAGGCTTGATTTATCGTGGTAAACGATTGGTAAACTGGGACTGCAAACTACACACCGCCCTATCCGACTTAGAAGTGGAGAGCGTGGAAGAGCAAGGCAATCTGTGGCATTTTAAATATCATTTTACCGACAAAGGTTTGACCACCCAAGACGGCAAAAATTACCTTGTCGTGGCAACCACACGCCCTGAAACCCTGCTTGGCGACAGTGCGGTGGCAGTACACCCTGATGATGAGCGTTATGCCCATTTGATTGGCAAAAGCATTGTCCTACCCATCACAGGGCGTGAAGTACCCATCGTGGCAGACGATTATGTGGAAAAAGACTTCGGCACAGGGTGCGTCAAAATCACGCCAGCTCATGACTTTAACGACCATGAGCTTGGCAAACGCCACGACTTACCGCTCATCAATATTTTTGATACAGATGCGTGTGTCAAGGCAGAATTTGACTTTATCGCCAAAGTGGGCGAGCCGATTTCTGACCACATCACCGCACCAGCCGACTATGCAGGGCTTGACCGCTTTGTCGCTCGTAAAAAATTGGTGGAGCAAGCCGAACGTGAACACTGGCTTGAAAAGATTGAACCTTACACCCTAAAAGCCCCCCGTGGCGACCGCTCTGGCGTGATTGTTGAGCCACTTTTGACCGACCAATGGTACGTCAAAATCGCCCCCCTTGCTAAGCCCGCCATTCAAGCGGTACAAAATGGCGACATCAAATTCGTCCCTGAGCAGTACACCAATATGTACATGGCGTGGATGCGTGATATTCAAGACTGGTGTATCAGCCGTCAGCTGTGGTGGGGACATCGTATCCCTGCATGGTATGATGATAATGGCAGTGTGTATGTGGGGCGTGATGAAGATGAAGTGCGCACCAAACACAATCTGGGCGACACCCCACTTCGCCAAGATGAGGACGTGTTAGATACTTGGTTTAGCTCGGCTCTGTGGACGTTTAGCACGCTGGATTGGACGGGGACGGATAAAGATTTTGACAACACCATCTTACAAAACTTTCACCCCACAAGCGTGCTGGTAACGGGCTTTGACATCATTTTCTTTTGGGTTGCCCGTATGATTATGATGACACTTCATTTTGTCAAAGATAAAGACGGCAAGCCACAAGTGCCATTTCATACCGTCTATGTACATGGCTTGGTGCGTGATAGCGAAGGGCAAAAGATGAGTAAGTCTAAGGGCAATGTGCTTGACCCTTTGGATTTGATTGACAGCATTGACCTAGAAAGTCTGGTTGCCAAACGCACGACAGGGCTGATGAACCCCAAAGATGCCGTAAAAATTGAAAAAGCCACTCGCAAAGAATTCCCAGATGGCATTCTTGCTCATGGCACAGATGCATTGCGTTTTACCTTTGCAAGCCTTGCCAGCACAGGGCGAGACATCAATTTTGACCTAAAACGTGTGGAGGGGTATCGTAACTTTTGTAATAAGATTTGGAACGCCACTCGCTTTGTTCTCATGAATGTAGAAGGCAAACCAATCAGCGACACACCCCGCACCGAGCTGTGGGAGCTGTCCGAAAAATGGATTGTCAGCCGATTGCAAAAGTGTGAGCAAGCGGTAAACTTGGCATTTGAGACCTACCGTTTTGATTTGGCTTCGCAATCCATTTATGACTTTATTTGGAATGAATACTGCGACTGGTATGTGGAGCTTGTCAAGCCCGTCCTAAACGATGAAAGTGTGTCCGATGAGCGTAAAGCCGAGATTCGCCGTGTGCTGTTGTCGGTACTGGAAGTCGCCCTGCGTTTGACGCACCCCATCATGCCGTTTATCACCGAAGAGATTTGGCAAACGCTTGCCCCCATGCTTGGGCAAACAGGCGAAAGTATCATGCTTGCTCCGTTCCCTGTGGCGGACGATGAGCGTATTGACGAGCAAGCCGAAAGCGACATGGCATGGCTACAAAATCTCATCGGTGCGGTGCGAAACATTCGTGGCGAGATGAAGCTGGGCAATGCCGTGCGACTGCCTGTGCTACTACAAGGCGTAACGAACGAGGAGCGGGCAAGCCTTGCACGCATTGAAAGCCAATTTAAAGCCCTTGCTAAGGTTGAAACATTGACCATTGTCGGCGATGATGACAAGATTCCCCTGTCATCGCAAGCCTTGATTGGTTCGCTAAAAGTGCTGGTGCCGATGAAAGGCTTGATTGACCCAACTGCCGAGCTAAACCGTCTAAATAAAGTGCGTGAAAAACTGCAAGCCCAAGCGGACGCAATCAGCAAAAAACTATCCAATGAAGGCTTTGTCGCCAAAGCACCTGCCAATGTCGTCTCGGCTGAAAAAGACAGACTGGCTGAATTAGAAGGGCAGATTGGTAAGGTTAGGGAGAGTGTGGAAGAAATTAAGGCTTTGTAATTAGCCCAATGTATCACTCCAAGCATTGTAATATGTTTGGGGTGATATATGTTTTAAGAAATAAGATTTGGATAGTGTATGAATGATGACATCTTAAAAAAATTAACAGAAATTGTTGATAACTTCAATATTGAAAATTTTATTTATGATTTCTTGCTGGCATATGGTATCAGCAAGTCTGTTGTTAGTCGCCTAAAAAAAGGAGACCAGAATCGCTCAGCTCGTCAAAATGAAGTTTTATATGCAAAAAAGATAATATTTAGAACAGAAAATAGCGACAATCTTTTTAATGCCATAGACGATATTCACAAAGATACTCTTATCCAAAAACACAATCCAAGATTTGCTGTGATGACTGATTGCGTGCAGTTGGTTGCAAAAGATTTAAAGTTTGGGAAAACATTAGATATTCCATTAAAGGAATTACCAAAATATTTTGATTTCTTTTTGCCACTAGCAGGTAGTGAAGTTTATTATTCAGCAAATGATAATGAAGCAGATAGAAATGCCGCCTATAAAATGGCAACTTTATACGACAAATTGATTGAAGCTAATCCTGATATTTATCAATCAAAAGAGCGTACTCATCATTTAAATGTCTTTTTATCAAGATTGTTATTTTGCTTCTTTGCAGAAGATACAGGTATTTTTCCTGAAGATAGTATATTTACTAATACACTTGTTCAGCATACCCATAAAAATGGTCAGGACACACATTTATTTTTAGATAAGTTATTTTCAAGATTAAATCAAAAGAATGCCGACAATTTACCTGATTTTTTAACCAAGTTTCCCTATGTGAATGGCGGTTTGTTTAAGGATAATATTTTATCTCCAGTATTTTCTAGTGAAGCCTATAAAATATTGGTTGAACTGGGTGAGTTGCAATGGAAAAATATCAATCCAGATATTTTTGGGTCTATGATTCAAGCTGTAACCACAGGTGTTGATAGAAGTAAATTAGGACAACATTATACTTCTGTACCCAATATTTTAAAACTCATCAAACCTTTATTTCTTGATGAGTTTTATGAAGAATTAGAAAAAGCAACCACAATCACTCAATTATATAAATTACAAAATCGGATTGCTAATGCCAAATTTTTTGACCCTGCTTGTGGTAGTGGTAATTTTCTAATTATCACTTATAAAGAGCTTCGGGTATTAGAAATTGAAATTATTAAAAAAATTATAGAGTTGTCAGTAGACAAACTTACTTTAAGTACTTTTGCTTCTCAAATCAATATCTCAAAGTTTTATGGGATTGAAATTGATGATTTTGCTCACGAAATTGCTATTTTATCCTTGTGGCTTGCAGAGCATCAAATGAATATTATTTTTGAAGAACGATTGTTTGGCTATACGGAAGTTGCTTCCATCTTGCCTTTAAAATCAATTGGCAACATTAAACAAGGAAATGCCACAAGAGTAAAATGGGAGGCGGTTTGCCCAATTTTGGATGATGATGAAGTTTATGTGATTGGTAATCCGCCGTATCTAGGATATAGCAGACAAACAGAAGAAATGAAAAAAGATATGGATATAGTTTTCGCAACAAAAAATGACTACAGAAAATTAGATTATATTTCTTGTTGGTTTTATAAAGCTACACATTTTATAAAAAATAGCAATGCAAAATATGCTTTTGTTACAACCAATTCTATAACTCAAGGTGAACAAGTTAGTTTATTGTGGCCATTAATTCTAGAAAATGGTCAAGAAATTGATTTTGCTTATCAATCATTTAAATGGACTAATAACGCCAAAGGAAATGCTGGTGTAGCAGTAGTGATTATAGGCATAAGAAATATTAATAATTTATCAAAATCACTATACAATGAACATATGAGGCAAGGAGTGAAAAATATTAATCCTTACTTGATTAATTCTGCTAATGTCTACATAAAACCTAGAAGGAAGCCAATTAGTAATATACCAATAATGATCAAAGGAAGTTCTCCTGGTGATAATGGTTATCTTTTGTTAAATGAGGAAGATGTAAAAAAAGTTCTGTCAGAGAATCCAGAGGCAGAAACATTTATAAAAAAATATATTGGAGCATCTGAGTTTATTGAAGGAGTATATAGATATTGTATATATATTCCAAAAGATAAAGTTAAGCAAGCTTATCAAATTGATGATTTTGCCAGACGTTTTGCAGAAGTTGAAAATTTCAGGTTGACTAGTAAGAAAATTGCAACTCAAAAAAAAGCTGAAATACCACATTTTTTCGATGAAGATAAGTACCAAGCTGGCGAGTTTATCTTGGTGCCACAAACAGGCTCCGAAAGAAGGCATTATATACCAATTGGTTATTTTGATGACTCTTATGTCGCTTCGAATGCAACAAGAGTTATTTATAAAGCTAAACCATGGCTGTTTGCTATAATTTCATCAAGAATGCATATTGTCTGGGTGAAAGCAGTAGCAGGTAGATTGAAAACTGATATGCAATATTCAAATACCCTTTGTTATAACACCTTTCCTTTTCCAAAAATTGACAAAAAGCAAGAAGAGATTTTATCTCAATATGTTTTTGACATTTTAGACGCTCGTGCCAATCATCTTGGAAAAACTTTGGCGTGGATGTATGATCCAGATACAATGCCTTCTGATTTAAAAGAAGCACATCAAGCACTTGATGAAGCAATAGAAAGATGTTACCGTTTACAGCCCTTTTCTAGTGATGCCGAACGCCTAGAATATTTATTTAAACTTTATGAAAAAATGATCGCCAACGAGAATTTAAAAGCATAATTGATTAGGTGAATACCAATGCCAGATTTTTTTAAAGCCGAATATCAGCGAACAGGTCTTAGCAAAAAAACAAATGAACTGGGTATGCGAGAAATGCAAGAAATTGCATTTCGGGCAAATTCTGCTCAATACTTATTGATTAAAGCACCGCCTGCTTCGGGTAAATCTCGTGCTTTAATGTTTATTGCTCTTGAAAAATTACAAAATCAAGGTATTAAAAAAGTCATTGTTGCTGTGCCAGAGCGTAATATTGGAGCTTCATTTAAAGCAACAGCATTAAGTAAAGACGGATTTTTTGCTGACTGGCTACCAAATCCACATTATAATTTGTGTACTGCCAATTCAGAACAAAGTAAAGTCAAAACATTTTTGGAGTTTCTGGATTCGGATGAGCAGATTTTAATCTGTACACACGCTACTTTTCGTTTTGCCTGTGCTAAAATTGATGAGAAACAATTAAATGATTGCTTAATTGCAATTGATGAATTTCATCATATTTCGGCAGATGAAGACAATAGATTGGGCGAAGTTATTAAAAATATTATGGCAAAATCAAATGCTCATATTATTGCAATGACAGGGTCATATTTTAGGGGGGATAATGTCCCAGTATTATTGCCAGAAGACGAAATTAAATTTACCAAAGTAACTTATAACTATTACCAACAATTAAATGGTTATGAGTTTTTAAAATCATTGGGAATTGGTTATCATTTTTATACTGGTCGGTATTTCAAAAAACCATTTGATAAAGAGATTTCCGCCCTAGAAGAAGTATTAGATATTAACAAAAAAACGATTATCCATATCCCAAATGTTAATGCCAATGAATCGTCAAAAGATAAGTTTGCTGAAGTGGGGCATATTATTGATATATTAGGCGATGTAGAATATCAAGATGACAAAACTGGGGTTATTTATGTTACGAATGCAAAGACCAAAAAACGCTTAAAAATTGCGGATTTGGTTAATGATGATCCAAAAGAAAGAGAAAAAATCTCAGCTTATTTACGCACTTGTGCAATGGAAGATGTGGATGCAATTGATGTCATTATTGCTTTGGGTATGGCAAAAGAAGGTTTTGATTGGCCGTATTGCGAGCACGCTTTGACAATTGGTTATCGTGGTTCGCTAACTGAAATCATTCAAATTATTGGGCGAGCAACCAGAGATAGTGCTAATAAAACTCACGCACAGTTTACCAACTTAATCGCCGAACCTGATGCTGAAGGCACAGAAGTTAAAATAGCGGTAAATAATATGCTAAAGGCAATTACTGCTTCTTTATTAATGGAGCAAGTATTGGCACCTAATTTTAATTTTAAACTTAAATCTGAAAATGAAGAAGAAGCCAAGAAAGATAAACAAAATGACGATAAAAATACCATTCGTGTGCGTGGCTTTAAGACACCCACTTCTCAGCGAGCCAAAGATATTATTGAGCAGGATTTAAATGATTTAAAGGCAAAAATATTGCAAGATGACACAATGTTAAAAGCAATGCCCGGAAATTTGGAGCCAGAAGTTATTAACAAAGTGCTTATTCCCAAAATCATTAAGGAAACCTATCCTGATTTAGATGATAATGATGTTGAAGCCATAAGACAATATGTCGTTATTGATTCTGTAGTTAAGAATGGCGAGATTATTGAGCAAGCCGATAAGAAATTTATTAGAATGGCAAATAGCTTTGTGAATATTGATGATATTCATATTGATTTAATTGACCAAGTTAATCCATTTCAAAAAGCCTTTGAAATCTTATCTAAAGCCATTACATCAAAAACATTGAGAATTATTGATGAACATATTCAAGCAATCAAAATAGAGATGACTGAAGAAGAAGCACTGCTATTGTGGCCAAGGATTTTGGACTTTCGCAAAAGTACAGGCGAGTTGCCAAGTCTACAATCATTTGACCCTAGAGAAAAAAGAATGGCAGAAGCAATAGTTTTTTTGCGAGAATTAAAGCGTAAGCGTCAAATGGGCGAGATTTAAGGTAGGTAAAATGAGTGATAAAAAATTAACCTTAAATGATATTTTAAATGATGATGCTTTTGGTATTTTGGATATTCAAACAAAAGCAACTCACATTAAAACTGATGAAGACCGCTTAATTGATGAATTTGAAGAAATTAATATTTTTTTGGATAAAAATAAGCGTGAACCTAGTTCTGGCAGTATGTCCGAATATGGATTGCTAGCAAAATTAAAAAAAATTCGTAATGATGACATTGCCAAAAAAACCTTAAAACCGTTTGACAGACACAATTTATTGGGATATGTTGAAATAGACATTCCAACATTGCAAGAAGTGCTTGGTGATAAATCTGGCATCTTGGATATTGATGATGATTTTTCTGTTTTCCAATATCGGCATATTCCAAAAGAGCAAGATAGAGCCAAAACAGACTTTATTGCTCGCCGTAAACCAATGGGTGATAGAGAATTTTCCCCTTATGAGAAGCTATTTCATCAAGTTCATCAAGATATTGCAGAAGGCAGAAGGAGAATTATAGAGTTTAAGGATGTAGATACCGAATTAAAGGCTGGTGGTTTTTATTTTATTGATGGTGTAATGATTTATCTTGAAAGCACGGAAACTAGTCGCAAAGATTCTGATCTAAAAAGCTCTATGATAAATCGTAAAGATGGTCGAACAAGAACCATTTTTGAGAATGGAACGGTTAGTAATATGTATTATCGTTCTGTGAGCAAGGCTATTTACGCAGGTGGTGCAAAAATGGTTTCCGACTTGGATAAAGCTGAACAATTGGTTTTCTTTGATGAACCACAACATATTGATAATGAAGATATTAGTTCTGGTTGGATATATATTTTAAGATCAAAATCACAAAGAGCAGAAATTAAAAATATTGAAAACTTATACAAAATTGGGTTTTCAAGTATGCCCGTTGAAGAGCGTATTAAAAATGCCAAAAATGAAGCAACTTATCTTTATGATGATGTGGCGGTCGTTTGTACCTATGAAGTTTATAATATTAATGCCAAAAAACTAGAACAGTTGATTCATAGAGTATTTGCAAGTGCCTGTTTGGATATTGAATTTACCACTAAAGACAATTTAAGAATTAACCCAAGAGAATGGTTTATTGTACCAAAAGAAGTTATTGAACAGGCAATTGGATTGATATTAAAAAATGAAATTGTACATTATAGATTTGATGGGGGTTGTCAATTATTAGTTAGAAAAGATAATTGACAAAGTATTGGTTGATGAGTTTAAGTGAGGGTTTTATGTAAAAACCTCCCCAACCACCCCAAACACCACACTATGCCCCTGTACAATCACATCAATATCAGGGGCATAGCCACCACCCATTGTTACCACCATTGGCAGTCGGCTATCAAACAGCGTTTCAATCACATACCACTCTCGCTCGTACAGCCCATTCATCGTTAGATTTATCCGCCCAAGTCTGTCATCAGCCAGCACATCCACCCCTGCTTGATAAAACACAAAATCGGGTTTAAAGTCATCAAGCACTTTGGGTAAATGGTATTTTAACAAACTTAAATACTCATCATCGCCCACACCGTCCGCCAAACCAATATCCAAATCCGATTTTGGTTTATGATAAGGATAATTTTTCTCGCCGTGCATACTCATCACAAAAACATTGGCATTGTCCGCCATAAGGGACGCATTGCCATTGCCTTGATGAACATCTAGGTCAAGGATTAAAATGCGTTTGGCAAGCCCTTCTTTTAACAGCACATTGCTCGCCACACAAATGTCATTTAAAATACAAAAGCCCTCGCCACTGTCCGCAAAGGCGTGGTGCGTCCCACCCGAAGTGGACAGGCTAATGCCGTCCGTCAAGGCATAATTGGCACATTCTATGGTTGCCCCAACCACCAGCCGTTCACGGTCTATCAGGGACTTACTCATTGGCAAGCCAATTTTTCGGCAGTCTTTGGGCGATAAGGTCAGATTATCAAGGGCGTGCCAATACTCCACCGTGTGCGTGGTCAAAATCTCGTTCACGCTTGCCATTTTTGGGGTAAAAAACTGCTCGGGCGTGGCAATGCCGTCCGCAATCAGTTTTTTGGGCAAAAGTTCATATTTTGCCATGGGGAAACGGTGTCCATCTGGCAAGGGCAGGGCAAACTCGGGGCAATGAGCGATTTTAAAGGACATAAAGATTATTGGGCAGTATGGGTGGGCAGAAAAAACGTCCGCTTTTCATCGTTCACGACCGCTTTTATCTCATCGCTTATCTCCACATAGTCGCTTACCCGTTGGCTAGGCTCATCATCGGACAGCACCGTTTTTGTGATGTTTTTGGCGATTTGGGTCAAACTTGCCACCGCCTGCAAATAACAGCCCAACGCCTTATCACTTAGCACGGTAAATTCAGCATCAAAGGTAATTTTAGTACGCACTTCACCATCTGTGGGGTCAAATTCAATCCCGCCGAAGTTAATGTTCAGATTGGTTTTGACAATCTCCATCAGCATGGCGGTATGATGACTGGCAGGCACGCTGTCATCTAGCACCCCAAACATCACCACCAACTGATTGTCTTCATTAATGCGAAACACACACGTCCAATCGTTGTCGTTGTCTGTAAAGCCCAAAATCAGATGGTGTGTCTGACCATCATCAGCAGGTGGGCGATGGTCATATTTCCACTTTTGTTCATCAAGCCATGCCATGATTTGTGTGGTGATGGGGTGATTTTTATCCGATGGTGTTTTTTGGTGATGGCGGTTTATTTTTTTATCCGTGTCAGTGGGCGTTTTTAATTTTAACAACAGGCTTTTAATTTTTTGAAACATTGCTTTACCATGATTTTATCAAAATACCATCTTAGCATAACAAAAAACAGGAGTTTTAAAAAGTCTTTTTTGTGTGTTTTTGTGGTGTTATGGCAAGTTTTCATTTGTGTCAATTTTTGTTATGATAGCGGTTTATTTTTGATTGATGACCTATGACCCATTCAGCAATTTTACAACTGCATCAAGTCGCCATTGGACGGGGCGATTTTATCTTGTGCGATGATGTGAATCTTACCTTACACTCAGGCGATGTGTGTCATCTGGTTGGCGAAAATGGGCTGGGCAAAACCACCCTATTAAACCAAATTGCAGGACTGCTACCCACCGTTCACGGCGTGATAAAAAAATCCCCCCTTGTCTATGTCTCTCATCAGCTGGGTATCAGCCCCGCCTTGACGGTCGCCCAAAACCTACGCTTTTTGTTGTCATTGTATGACATACAAGCGGACGATGACACGCTAAGCACCGCCCTTGACATGGTGGGGCTATACGGCTTGGGCAATACGTCCAGCGTTCAGCTATCAGCAGGTCAAAAAAGACGCATTGGACTGGCACGACTGTTTATCATGACCCCAACCCACGCCCCCTTGTGGCTACTTGATGAGCCTTTGACCGCCCTAGATGTGGCAATGGTCGCCAAACTAGAAAAACGTATGGGAGACTTTGCACACACCGGCGGAGTAGTGCTTGCCACCAGCCATCAAGCCATGCAAGGGGCGACTTGCGTGCTAGATTTAGCGGAGTTTGCCTTATGAAAACCCTCCTACAACGAGAATGGCAAATCAAACGTCAAGGAGCGGTGCAGTGGCTGTATCCTTTGGTGCTGTTTTTGCTCATCATCACGCTGTTTCCGCTTGCCATCGGCTCAGAGCCTGAGACGCTGTTACGTCTTGCCACATCGGCGGTGTGGATAGCGGTACTATTATCACTGGTTATGGGCATAGAAGAGCTGTTTCGCCCTGATTTTGATAATGGCACGCTTGCCCAGCTCATCATCTCAGGCTCGCCCTTAGCGTTGTGGGTAGCGGTCAGATTGGCGGTACATTGGTTGTTTAGTGCAGGACTTGTGGCGGTGCTGTCGTTTTTGGCGATACCCTTGTTTGGCTTGCCTGTGGGCGACACGCTCATGCTTTCTGTCTCTATCGTGGTCGGCTCACCCATGCTTCTTATGCTGTCTGCCATCGCAAGCTCACTCACATTGACCCTAAAAAACGGGGCAGTACTCGTGCCACTCATCGCCCTACCCATGCAACTGCCCGTGCTGATTTTCGCCACAGGAGCGGTGGACTTGTATGCCACAGGACTAAATGGCTTGCCCGTGCTTGCCATGCTTGGAGCGGGGAGTATTTTGGCGGTGATGGTAACGCCTTTTGTGATTGCAGGGATATTAAAAATGGCGTGGGCGGATTAAATTTAAATGGTTTTTTGGGGAACGCCATTTCCCCATTTTATAAAAGCGGACTAAATAACCTGACCGCTCCATCTAATAATTTTAAATGCCATTTTCTGGCTTGCCAATCATCAAGGCATACCATCTCGCATTCTTTTAAATAATCCTGCTGTAATTCATCAATTTCATCAATCAGCCCATAGCTTTCATCGCCCCGATAAATGGCAAGCGTTACTTCCATATTTAAATAAAAACTTCTCATGTCCATATTAACCGTACCAAAAAGAGCATATTCTTTATCAACGCTGATAATCTTACTGTGCAAAAGACCCGTTTTATATAAAGCCAACCGAACCCCCGCTTTTAATAATGACTCAAAATAGGCTTGGGAAGCATATTTTACCAGCTTTGAATCATTAATCTTAGGCATGATGATACACACGTCCACGCCACGTTTTTTGGCACTTAATAAGGCAAGCATTAACGGTTCATCAGGCACAAAATACGGCGTGGTAATCATAATCTGACGTTTGGCGTGATATAAGGCACTTATGATGGTTTCATACACCAAATGCCCTGACAGTTGTGGGGCTGATGGCAACAGTTGTAATTGGACATCGTGAATGATGGGGTAGTTTTTTTGGGTTTTTTCGTGATAATCTTTGGCGGTAATGTCGTCATCGCTGAATTTGTTGCGATAATTATTTATCATGTTTTTTAAAAAATAAACATTATCGTCTTTTTCGGCACTCATGTCAGTGGCAATGACCGACCCCATCGCTTTAATCACACCCAAGTTTTTTTGATGAATGACCCGAAGCATGACATCAACCCACCGCCCGACATTGCTTTCTTGTTTAAAAAAATTAGGGTCTGCCAAATTAAAACTGCCCGTATAACCGATATGCTCATCAATACAAATCAGCTTGCGATGATTGCGAATGTCAGCACGAGCCACTAAGGTTTTAAATAACCCCACCGCAAACAGCTCTTCAATACGCACACCTGCCGATGTCAGCTCACGATGGCTGTCATCAGCAAAAAACTTGGCACTGCCCACACTGTCTGCCAACAGCACGCACGACACACCCCGCTCACAGGCACGCTTTAACGCATCAAAAATCTCCAATACCCGCCCTTTGGGGTGGACGATATAAAACTCCAACAACACCGATTTTCTGGCAGTGTTAATGTCGGCAATGATGACATCAAACATCTGCTCTGCCCCCGTCAGCAAGGTGGTGCTGTGATTACCCTGCACACCAAAGCCTGCCTGACGCTCAGCCATGCCCGCCAAAGCTCGCCACTTATCATGAGCGATGATGTCAGGGTCGCTACCAACATGGATATTTTGGCGTTTGGCAAAATCTACCAATAAGGTCTCAATGGTGGCAATGCGTTTTTGATAATGTTTACTGATAAAAATTTGACCAAAAATCAAATAGACAATCACCCCAAAATAAGGCATTAGGGCAAGTACCGCAATCCATGCAATCGCCACACCGTAATTTTTTTGACGCATTAAAATGTTAGCCACCAGCACCAAAACCAGCACAAAATGCAAAACAGCCAATACGCCAACTGTCCAATATTCCCAATTTATCATGTGTTACTCACGGTGGTTTTTGGGTATTTTAGCACACTTTTAAACGCAACAAACGCCACACACCATCAAGACACGCCTGACAAATGCCCCACCATCAGTACCAACATCATCACTTCGGTCAGCTCTATCGCCCCACCGATGATGTCGCCTGTCATGCCCCCGATACGCCGTCTCCAATAACACCGATAGCCCCACGCCAACCCCAAAAACCCAGCCCCAAGTACCACCATCAACACGCCTGCCCCATAAAGACCGACCGCCAACACCAACACCCAACACCCAAGCACTGCCCAAGTGGTACGTTTTGGCAGATAATCACTCATGGCTTTACCAATGCCATCTGTCCGCACATACGGCGTGGTCAAAAACAGCACCAAGCTCATCATACGCCCGATAATAGGAACGATGATGAGCCACATCAAGGCATTTTGTTCCATGAGTGCATAAATCAGGCTAAATTTTAACAGCAACACAACCACCAAAGCGATGACCCCCATCGCTCCTGTGTTGGGGTCTTTCATGATGGCAAGCGTTCGCTCCTTATCGCCATAGCCACCAACCACCCCATCTGCCATGTCCGCCACCCCGTCCAAATGCAGTCCGCCCGTCAGACACACCCACACGGTCAGCACCATCACTGATGATACCATAAGTGGCAAAAACGACAGCACCCACGCTGTCAATGTCAGTAACCCCCCAATCATCAGCCCAATGAGCGGATAATACAGCACCGACAGGGCATTTTGTCTGGGGTTGGGCATACTCGCCAACGTGATGGGTAGCACCGTCATAAACTGCACAGCAATAAAAAATGGCATGATGATGGCGTTTTTAATGTTCATACATCAGCCACCTGTAATGCACCGTCATACCAAAACTCATGAAGCTCGCCCAATGCCACAGGAGTGGTTAAAAGTTGGCTCATCGGCAAGTCATGTGCCACCAGATACAGCATTTTTATCACGCCCCCATGACAAATCACGCACACACGCTCCATCTGATAAAGACAAGCCGTGCGATACACAAAAGCGATGGCAGATAAGATGCGATGCTTAAAGTCTGCCACACGCTCGGCATTGGGTGGGGTATAAAGATGGGGGCTTTGCCAATACAAAGCCAGCTCATCAGGATAACGCTCGTATAGCGTGGCGGTGGTGGTGTTTTCCCAATCGCCAAAATCAATCTCTTGTAACTCGTCCACGATAAATAAAGGCAACCCATAAGCGTCAGCCTTGTCGCTGGCAAAAGTGCGACAACGGGATAAGGGTGAGCTAAACACACCTTGCCATGAGCGTGTGGGAGCATATTTATCAAAAGTCTTAGCCATTTGCTGGTAGCCTTTGGTGGTCAAAACATCGTCCGTCCGTCCCCGCAAGACATTGCCCTGCTCTAACAGCACCGTCTGTCCATGTCTAATAAAGGATAATCTCATGGGGCGTCCTTGTCTGCCACGCCTGCACTTTCAAAGGTTGCCATCTTATCATGCATCACACAAGACAGCTGAATGATGGTCAAACTTGCCACCGCCCCACTGCCCTCACCCAAACGAAGACCCAAATCCAGTATCGGCTCGGCATTTAGATCAGACAGTATCATATGATGAGCCTGCTCTTGTGAAAGATGACCAAAAAACAGCCAATCTGCCACTGATGAATTCATGTGTACCGCCACCTGTGCCGACACACTGGCAATAAAGCCGTCCACCACCACAGGCAAACCAAGCTGTCCTGCCCTGATGTACGCCCCCACCATTGCCACCATCTCAAAACCACCCACACTCCTAAGATACGCCAACGGGTCATCTAACTTTTGGTATTGTGCCACCGCTTGTGCCACCACGTTTGTTTTTTTGTGCAAGGTGTCATCATTTACCCCCGAGCCACGCCCCGTCATACGCTCGGCACTCTCGCCTAATACCAGACACGCCAACGCTGATGCTGAACAAGTATTACCAATGCCCATCTCGCCTGCCACATAAATGTCTGCCCCATCAGCCACTGCTCGCTCCACGCTACGCTTGCCGATACTTAACGCTTGGGTGCATTCATTGGCACTCATGGCAGGCTGTTGGATAAAGTTTTTTGTGCCATGTGCTATCGGCTCATGTATCACGCCTTGTATGTCATCTGCACCGATAACCCCGCAGTTAATCACTTCAAGGTTTGCCCCGACATGATGAGCCATCACGCTCACACACGCCCCACCTGTGGCAAAGTTATGGAGCATTTGTCGTGTTACCACTTGTGGATAAGCCGACACTTGCTCTGCCATGACCCCATGGTCGCCTGCAAAAATCGCCACATAAGGACGGCAAACATCAGGCTTAATCCGACCTTGCATACCCGCTAAACGTACGGCAATACGCTCCATCTGCCCCAGTGAACCTGTGGGCTTGGTTAGGCGGTTTTGGTGGGCAAGTGCTTGGGCTTGGACGGCATGGTTAATCGGCTTGGCGGGGTTTTGATACCAGTTCATAAATACTCCTTGTCATGACCGATAAAAATCTGTATGCTATTATATAAAACCTTTTGAATAAAAACGATGTCTTACCCCAAACTACTCATCTCCCTGTCCCTATTTGTCGCCCCCACTTTGATGGTAAAGCCCACCCAACCCCAAGTCTTTGCTGACCCTCCTGATGACATCACCATCATTTAGCAAATCAAACAGCAAAAACAACACGGCAAGGACTTTTATGCACAAAAACAATGAACTTAGGCACACTTGGCAGTTGTTTTTGATGAGCGACCACCATTACCAATCCTATGGCAAACGCCCTGTTTATTATTTTAATCCGCCCATTTTATTAAGATTTGACGAGCATCAATTTAACATCACACAAGATTGTTAATCACTCACTCACGGGCGATTATCGGTTATCGGCAATGGACATGGGATTTATCATCGCAGACAACATCACGCTCCACCACGACCCCTGCCCCATCTCCCCCACCGCCATACAACGCACCAGCGAACACATCGGTTTTGGGGAGATTATCCCCATCACGATGAACGATAACAGCGAAAATGTGCTGATTTTTGATGGCGAGAGCGGTGTGTTGATATTTAGACGGTCAGCCCTTTAAGGTCATTGGCAAACCCGCCACACAAAACACCACTTTATCGGCACAGCTTGCCACATTTTGATGTAAAAAGCCACTTTCGTCCACAAATCGCCGTGTCAGTTGCCCCATCGGCACAACCCCAAGCCCCGTCTCATTGCTGACCAAAATCAGCTCGCACGTTGGTGGAAGCGTCTGTATCAGGCTTATAAATTTATCCAGCTCATCTGCCATCACTTTATCATCTGCCAAAAGCAGATTATTTAGCCACAAGGTCAAACAATCCACCAAAATCACACGATGAGTATCCATACATCGGGCGATACTGTCGGCTAACGCTGTCGTGGTCTCTTGGGTGTGCCAATGGGCAGGGCGGTCGCATTGATGGCGGTGTATTCTGTCTGCCATCTCATCATCTAAGGCTTGGGCGGTGGCGATGTAGCACACGCTGTCGCCTTTTGATAAGTCGGTCGCCAACGTCTGAGCATGGCGACTTTTGCCCGACCTTGCCCCACCTAAGACCAAATAAATCATCTCAAATCCCACACCATCACGTCTGTCAGCCTGCCTTGCCCCTGTGTCGCCTGATAATACCCAAAGGTCAGCTTATCCACTCCAAAGGACATGGGGCGACATGGGACACCACGCAACACCTCTAATACATCAGCCTTTAAAAAACTGTCTTGATAAAACCCCAAAGTAACGTGCGGTACATAATGACCAGGAGCTATCTCGCCATGCACCATTGATAACGCATGGCGAATGCGGTGCAATTCATCACTGTGGCGTGTCTTGATGACCACACAATTATCAAAGGCGCATAGATTAGATAAAGTCAGATAAAAAGGTCTGATGACACGCCTGCCAAGCCTGCTCAATGCCTCCACCTGCCTGCCCACGTCTTGCCACGTCATCTCATCATCATACACTTTGTTTGCCACCCAAAATCCGCCCACAAATACCGTAACGTGAAATTGGCGATGATAATTTGGGGCAAGTAGTGTGGTCAGCTTTTGCCGATTGGCACAGCAATGTGCCAGCACGTCAGGGCAAGTTATCTGCACATACCACAGCCCAAACTTTGTGCGTCCCCGATGCCAGTCTGACAAGGCGGTCAGCTCATCATCTGTGGGCAGTTTGTGCGTGTACACCCAAGCTCTCCATGCTCCAACGTGGCACACACACCACCGACAAATCGTCTGTCTGCCCCATGCTAAGCCGACAATAGCCAGCATACGCTATCATCGCCCCATTATCGGTGCATAGGTGTAAGGGAGCATAATGCACGCTCGCCTCCATCTTGGCAAGGGCGACTTCCAAATGTGTGCGTAAGGTGGCATTAGCGGATACCCCGCCTGCGATGACAAGCTGTGTCAGCCCTGTTTGTTTTAGAGCTTTGGTGCATTTTTTGACCAATGTGTCCACCACCGCATACTGAAAACTTGCCAAAATGTCCGCTCGCACCGCAGGGTCGGTGTCGCTCCCTGCCGTGTCCTTGATAAGATTATGTACGGCTGTTTTCATGCCACTAAAACTAAAATCCAACCCCCTGCCCATCATCGGGCGTGGCAAGTCATAGGCATGAGCGTTACCCCCTTTGGCAAGTCGCTCCACGTTCGGGCCACCGGGGTAAGGCAAACCGAGCATTTTGGCGGTTTTATCAAAACACTCACCCACCGCATCATCAATGCTCTCACCCAATATCTCATACTGCCCCACGCCGTCCGCTCGCACCAGCATGGTATGCCCACCCGAGACGAGCAAGCAGACAAAAGGAAAATTGACCCCCTTGTCATTTTCTATCATCGGAGCAAGCAGGTGTCCTTCCATGTGATGAACGCCAATGGCAGGCACGCCAAGCCCATAAGCAAGCGTCCGCCCAAATAACGCTCCCGTCATCAATGCCCCAATCAAGCCTGGTCCTTTGGTATAAGCGACCGCATCAATGTCTGCTTTGGTGATGTTTGCTTTATCCAAAAGCTCATTAAACAGTGGCACAAGTTTGCGAATGTGGTCTCTGCTGGCAAGCTCAGGCACGACCCCGCCATAAATGGCGTGTAGTTCAATCTGACTGTACAGCACTTGGGCAAGCACCCCGCCTTGACCATCATTCATCTTGCTGTCATAAATGGCAAGCCCTGTCTCATCACAGGACGTTTCTAAACCTAATACTTTCATCACGGTCTTAACTAAAAATTTGGGGCTATTATAGCATTTTTATTAAGACGATTGAAAACGCCATACAATGATAGATTGGCGTGATTCATTAACCATGCTTTTGCTGGATTTGTAGGGGCAGATTACATTTACCCTTTGTAAAGACATTATTTTTGGGCGTTGTGTTCGCCTCCTACACACCCGTCTTGCAAAAAAGCATTTCATTTTAACATCCAAACTCATTGAAAAACCCATCAAGATATGCTAATTTTAAATTTTTAGCCAAAACCCCACACCAAAATGCCAAACGCCCCCAAATCCCCCCTTATCATCGGTCTCACAGGCGGTATCGGTAGCGGAAAAACCGCCGTCAGCGACCATTTTGCCACGCTCGGCATAGACGTGATAGATGCTGACGTGATTAGCCACGCCATTACCGCCAAAGGCTCGCCCGTATTGGACACACTTGCCCAAGCGTTTGGGGCGGACATCATCACAAACGGCGTGCTTGACCGAAACGGTTTACGCACGATGGTCTTTGCTGACCCTGTCAAACTTGCCACACTAAACGCCATTACCCACCCTGCCATACGCACCCAAATCAAGCACGAGCTTGACCATGCCACCAGTGCCTATGCCATATTATCCGCCCCACTTTTGTTAGAGAGCATTAAGGGCGATGATAAGGGTTTGACCGCTTTTTGTGATAGGATTTTGGTGGTGGACGTACCGCCCGATGTGCAAATAGAGCGAGCAAGCAGGCGAGATGGACAAACAGCGGACAGCATTCGGGCGATTATGGCAAAACAAATAGACCGCCCAAGTCGCCTTACCCTTGCCGATGATGTGGTGGATAATTCGGGGAATTTGGGGGAGTTATACGCCCAGCTTGATACGCTTCATGCTTTTTATTTAAGATTAAGTGGACAGCCATGATTTATCTTATCCTAGACGTGCATTATCAGGACGATGGCGGTAGCACAACTGCCCATGTCGCCGCCATTCGCTTTACGGGAGTGCAGACGCACACCATCTTAAATCACTATCGGCTCTGTGTGCCTGATGTCGCCCCTTATCAATCAGGGCAGTTTTATCAGCGAGAGATGCCTTGTCTTTTGGCACTATTGGCGACCATCAGCGAGCCTTTTGATGTCATCATCATAGATGGCTATGTCTATTTGGACGGTCAGCAAAAAGCAGGTCTGGGCAAGCACCTATACGACCACCTACCCACCCCAAAGCCCATCATCGGCATTGCCAAAAATCGCTTCATGGGTATCAGCGAACACTTTGCGGTGTATCGTGGCACGAGCAAGCACCCCTTATATGTAACCAGTATCGGCATTGATGACCCCGCCACCTTTGTCAAGCAGTTACAAGGCAAACATCGCCTGCCCGACATCGTCTCCCAAGTAGATAGACTTAGTCGCCCCGCCCAATCGTGAGCCAAATAAAAACCGCCCCATACAGAGCGGTTTTTTTAAGTATCTGGTAAAGCCCAAATTACTCAGGGATACGAAGCACTTGACCCACATAAATCTTGTCTGGGTGAGACAGTAGCGGTCTGTTGGCTTCAAAGATTTTCATGTAGTCGCCATTGCCATACATTTCTTTGGCGATTTTTGAGAGCGTATCGCCTGATTTGACGGTATAAAAACGAGACTCAGGCTCAGGGGTTGCTACGGTCATTTGGTCATCCACATGAGCCACATACTGCACGTTTCCTGCCGCCAGCACTGCTTTTTCACGTTCAGCCTGAGACTGTGCCACGCCTTTTAGGACAACCGTGTCGGTGTCGCCATTGTAGTTTATGGACAAACCATCAATCTTAGCATTGGCTTGCACACGAGCCAAAAGCAGGTTGGCAATCTCTTGGGCGGTTGGCTCTGCCACAGGGGTAGACGTGGTCTGTGCTGGTGCTTCGTCTTTTTTGTTGCGATTAAATACTTTGTCGCCGATGTCTTTGGCAAAACTAAAAATACCCATGATAACTCCTTAAATGGTTGGGGGATACTGTGTATATAGTATTACAAAATTAGCCATCTTGCATTAACATTTGACCAAAAAATTGTTATGCTTATGTAGCGGTATGTTACGCAATAAAAAAACCACTTCTTAATGAAGTGGCTTTAATGTCAAAGACAGATTATAGCTTGGCAGTAACGTAGTCAATCGCTTTTTGAACGGTGGTCAGCTCGGCTGAATCTTCGTCAGGAATGGTGATGCCAAACTCGTTTTCAAACGCCATGACAAGCTCAACAAGGTCAAGCGAGTCCGCTCCCAAGTCGTCCATAAAAGACGCTGTGTTGTTAATTTCGTCAGCATTTAGGCTCAGTTGTTCAGCAACGGCGGCTTTCACTTTGGCTTCAATATCGCTCATGATAAGTATCCTTTTCAAAGGTTAAAGGTAGGTTAAACACCATAAAAAATAACACACCAATTTTATGGCAAGACGTGCGTATGATAAAACATTTTTGGGTTTTGTGCAAGTGCTTAGTACGCTTGTTCACATATTTAGTGGGCTTTTTGGTATTAACCCAAGCCCACCACGCCAATCATAAAACCTCCTTATTTGGTTGGTCTTTTATGAAACCATTAAAGGTTGTCGTCTTATTGGCGTTTTGGTTTACATATACATACCGCCATTGACCGCAAGCACCTCGCCTGTGATGTAGCTTGCGTCCTCACTTGCCAAAAACGCCACCGCTGCTGCCACTTCATGGGGCTGCCCCATGCGTCCAACAGGCACAGCATCTAACATGGAGTTAATCAAACGCTCGTCTAGCTCTTCGGTCATGTCAGTTTCCACAAAACCAGGAGCGACACAGTTTACCGTAACGCCACGAGAGCCAATCTCACGAGCCAACGCACGGGTAAACCCCTCCACGCCTGCTTTTGATGCAGCATAGTTGGCTTGACCTGCGTTACCCATCTGCCCGACCACAGACGTGATGTTAATAATCCGCCCAAAACGGGCTTTCATCATGCCACGCACGGCACGGCGACTGACCCGATAAATGCTGGTCAAGTTGGTATCAATCACGCTGTCCCAGTCATCATCTTTCATACGCATCAAAAGACCGTCTTTGGTGATGCCTGCGTTATTAACCAGCACGCTGACACTGCCATAAACACTGTCTATCTCCTCAAACAGCTTATCAATGGCAACATCATCACAGACATTCAGCACCCGACCAATGCCCCCCGACTCGCCCAAATACTCAGCGATGGCATCCGCCCCTTTTTCGCTGGTGGCAGTACCGATGACAAAATGCCCATCTTTGGCAAAACGCTCGGCAATGGCTCGTCCGATACCACGACTTGCCCCTGTTACTAAGACTATCTTACGACTCATATAAATGCTCCAATTTTTCTAAACGTGCCAACTTATCGGTAGGCAAAGCAGTGATGGGGGTTTTTTGGCGTTTGGCAAGGTTGGACAGCACGTTACCTGGTCCACACTCTATAATGACATCAATGCGTTTGTCCGCCAGTTTTTGCATGGTTTTTGACCATAATACAGGCTCGGATAGCTGCTCAATCAACGCCGTCTTAATGTCGCCAACCGCTTTATGAACCTCAGCATGGCGGTTTTGAATGACAGGGATTTGAGCTTGGGCAAAGGCGGTATTTGTCAAAAGCTCACCAAGTTTTTGGCTGGCAGGATTCATCAGCTCACAATGAGACGGCACAGAGACTTTTAAAGGAACGCACTTTTTGCCCAAATTTTCTACCGCCGATAACACCCGAGATACACCCACCTGTGTGCCTGCAATGACCACTTGACCAGGACTGTTAAAATTGGCAGGATTGACAATGCCCGTGTTATCCTTAGCGTCATCACATAAACTGACCACTTGCTCATCGTCCAAGCCCAACACCGCCGCCATCTGCGTATCCATGCCCGCCACAGCATCCGTCATGAGCTTGCCTCGCTCATGCACAAGGCACACAGCATCAGCCAGACTCATCACGCCTGACGCCACCAAAGCAGAGTACTCACCCAAAGAATGCCCCGCCAGATATAAAGGCATGATGTTTTGGCTGGCAAGTTTTTCTTGCACAATCCGCCAAATCGCCACACTGGCACTCAAAAGTGCAGGCTGGGTGTATTTGGTCTGGTGCAGACGCTCTTCATCATGAGTAATCTCCCACAAATCAAAGCCCAAAGCACGACTTGCTTCATCAAAAGTCGTCCGCACCACGTCAAAATGCTCGGCAAGCTCGTCCATCATGCCCACCGCCTGCGACCCTTGACCTGGAAACACCACAGCGATACGTTTATTATGCTCTGTCATAAATTACCTGTCTGTTGTTGATTGGTGGCTCATTGTACCACGTTTTAAAAGGGTTGGTTTTTGATTTTTTCATCTTTTTGTGGTCATATTGTGTTCAAAAAATACTCAATAAAAAAACCAAGCCCACCCTAAGATGACACTTGGCTTTCTTTTGTCATAAAGCGTACGAAAGTTAGGCTTCTTCTACGGCTTTTACTTTAAATAACTGACGACCACGATAAAAACCATCTTTGGTGGCGTGGTGGCGAATGTGTTTTTCGCCAGTGGTTTTATCAATGCTCAAAGTAGCCACGCTGATACGGTCATGTGAGCGACGCATGTCTCTGCGTGAACGGCTTTTACGGTTTTGTTGAACTGCCATGATAAGCTCCTAAAATGGGTATAAGGCTTGTGCCAAAAATCGGTCAGTGTCTTTTTGGGTCGCTTAGCATCATTTTGACCCCAATATCATCACACAAGACACACTAAACCTAGTATTATACCTAAAAATTTGATGATTTAAAAGGATAAAATCGTACTTTTTAAGAAGTTTTTGTCCAATCAAGACGGTTTGGACTTTAAATTTGCCAAAATCGCAAAGGGGTTATCATCGGGCGTATCAGGCAGGTCGCCCACGCTGTCGGTCAATAATTCACAGTCATCATGGCGAGGCGATAAGGGCAGTGCCAATATCAGCCCGTCTTCTAGCAAATCCCTAATTGGCAGGTGGCTAGGATTGCCAAGCTCGGATAATAAAACATACTCTTGGTCTGCCACTTGGTCAATCTGGGTGTCGCTGTCTAAAAGTGCCATCTGATACACGCCCGACACGTCCACCACCAAAGGCGACAGGCAACGCTGACAGACCACCGACAGACAGCCTTTGACATCATAGGTCAGCCATAAAATGCCGTCTTTTTTGGTCAAATCCACCGACACCATCAAAGGCGTGTCTGCTTGGGTGTCGGCAGACAAGCGTTCAAGCTCAGCTAAGGCAAGTTCGCCTTGCCAAGTAAAGCCAATGTTTGCCCATTTGTCAAGGTTAATAGTGGCAGGGAGAGTTTTGTTGGGGGTGTGTGTCATGGTATTTTGGTGTCAAAAATTTATCTGATTGTAGCAAAAAATCCCAACATTCGCCACCAAAAATCCACATAAGACAAAAAATGGCTTTTTAGGATTGCTTTTTGGGGAAAATTTGGATAGAGTAGAGTTTTTGACCACACAAGGATTTTTTATGAGTGCCTTACGAGATGACATTGACCCTGATGGGTTATTAGAGTATTCGGTCGTCTATACCGACCGTGCCTTAAACCATATGTCAAAAGCCTTTCAACAGGTCATGACCGACTTATCTGCCACCTTAAAATCACTGTATCAGGCAGACGGTGTGGTCATCGTGCCAGGTTCAGGGACATTTGGCATGGAGGCGGTCGCACGCTGTTTTGCCCATGATAAAAACGTGCTTATCGTGCGAAATGGCTGGTTTAGTTATCGTTGGAGTCAAATCCTTGACACCGCAGGCATCGCCAAAAGTAGCACCGTGTTCAGTGCAAGCATCACCGAACAAAACGGCAAACCCACCTTTGCCCCTGCCGACATAGACACCGTAACCACCCACATCAACACCCACCGCCCCAGCGTGGTGTTCGCCCCGCACGTTGAGACAGCTTCTGGCATGATGTTGTCAGACGACTACATCAAAGCACTCTCCCAAGCGGTGCATGACGTGGGAGGCATACTGGTCATTGACTGCATTGCCTCAGGCTGTGTGTGGCTTGACATGAAAGAGCTGGGCATTGATGTACTACTGTCCGCCCCCCAAAAGGGCTTGTCTAGTACGCCCTGCTGTGGTTTGGTCATGCTCTCCGAACGTGCCAAAGCGATGGTAGCAGACAGTACACCCACCAGCTTTGCCCTAGATTTAAAGGCATGGCTTGGTATCATGACCGCCTACGAAAATGGCGGACACGCCTATTATGCCACCATGCCCACAGATGGGTTAAGACAGCTAAGAGACACCCTAAATGAATGCCAAGCGGTCGGTTTTGACACCCTAAAATCCGCCCAAATTCGTCTGGGTCAAGAAATCCTAGCAGTATTAAATAACAAGGGCATACAAAGCGTGGCAAATCCTGTTGCCCAAGCAGTCGGGGTCATCGTCTGCCATGCTCCCACCGATGAGCTACACAAAGGGGTTACCTTTGCCAAACATGGCGTACAAATTGCAGGTGGCGTACCCCTACAAGTGGGTGAACCTGCCAACTATAAGAGTTTTAGAATTGGGCTGTTTGGACTGGATAAACTGACCGATGTGGACGGCACGGTCGCCCGATTTAAAAAAGCGTGCGATGAGGTGTTCGCCTAAGATGACCCAACAAAAAAGGATAGGTTGCCCTATCCTTTTTGGTGGTGGTTTATTGATAATAACCGACCGACACTTCCACTCGGCGGTTCGGCTCTAAGCAGTCAATCAGAGCTTTGTGAGACTGATTGTCGCTACATTCTTTGACTTGCATGGATTTACCGCCCCCTGTGGCGATGATTTGGGCGGGATTGACCCCTTTTGATACCAAATAAGCACGCACCGTTTGAGCTCTTAGTGCCGACAAATTCATGTTATACATCTCATCACCCAAGCGGTCGGTATAACCTGTGATGACGATTTGTCCGATGTTGTCGCCATAAGCTAAGATTTTATCGGCAATCTCATCTAATTTGCCACGCCCTTCTGCTTTCATGTGGTCAAGTTGCCATTTGTCAAAATCAAACAAAGCGTCCGCCCCAAGCCCAAAGTTTTCATGATGAAGTTTGGTGCTTGCCACCACAGGCACAGGCACGGACACAGGACTGATGGTCGGGCTGACCACTGGATTTGGCTTGGCTTGGTTGGCACAATCGGCAGGTAGCCAGTAGAACTCTTGACCCTTATAGTTTTTATCAAAAATCACTTTATACTGACAGATTTTTACACTGTCATCGGCTTGATAAAATTTTAAAATATAATCCCACTCCCTAGCCTTTTGAGCTTCACTAAAATGAGGGCGACCGATAAGCTGATACAGCTCATCTTTGGAGATACCCGCACGGATTTTAGACAAGTTTTCGCTGTTGGGGAATTGACCATCTTTTTGCCATGCCTTATCCAGTTTGGGAAAAACAATGTCTTGACTGTCGGCAACACGCCCATCATCGCTGATGTTTTGGCTTAAATGCTTGGTTCCCATACAGCCTGTCATGGCACTCATCATCAGTGCAAAAGCGGTAAATTTTGTGAATATTTTCATACTGTTATCCTTTTTTTAAATACCGCCCGCAAGCGGTATTTTGTCAAATTAAGCCCGATTTAGAAGTGGAAACCTGCACCGATGGCTCCGCCTGCGTTGCCTTGTGTGTCAGCAGAACCACTGATTTTCAGTACCCAGCGACCGTTATCAGACAACTTAGACAAACCAACTGCCACCGCACCTTCGCCATTATAGGTTGCCATACCACCTGTCAGCATGGATTTACCTGGAATATAAGCCTGTGGCAAGGCTGCCATCGCCATCGCTGATGATACCCCTGCATTGGCATCGTCTTTAACCTCATCAATTTTGGCGTTTAGCTGATTACCCATATTGATGGTGTTATTTGCCAAGTTGGTGATGGCTTCGTTGGTATGATACAACTGTGAGCCGTTGATGGCATCGGTTGAGGTGGCAGACACCACGCCTGCGGCGACATTTTGGATTTGGCGGGTTTGAGTGTCTGTGCCTACCGACACCACGCCCACCACGTCATTCACGCCTGACACATTGGCATCATTTGCCCCTGCGTAAGTATAGTTGCCACCATTGGCTGTGGTATTCACCGCAACTGCGGACGAATTATCACCCAAAATCACCGAGTTGGCAAGCGTTTGAGTAACGTTATTACCAAGCACAAAGGTGTTGTCTGTTGCCACAGTGTTGTTATTACCCACCGAGTAGCTGTTTGCCCCATTGATGATGCTTGGGTCACCAATCGCACCAGAGTTTTCGCCCGTTACAATGTTACCTGTACCGATGGCGATGGTGTTTTTGGCATTCGCTTGCGAACCTTTACCCAAGGCGATGGCGTTTTCCCCAGACGCTTTGGCTTGATAGCCCACCGCTGATGCGTACGCACCAGATGCTGACGAATCTTCATCGTGTGCCTCTTGACCATCAATGTTTTGCTCGCCTGTGCCGTCATTGACATGGAAGAACTTGATACCGCCTTCATTCATGTTTTTGATGGCTGTGATGAGCGTGTTGTCTGTTTTGGCTTCATTGCCAGACACATTGTAGGTTTTAAGAGCATCTGACACATCAAGCTCTTTACCACTGCTGTCAGTAACCACGTTACCATCAGTGTCTGTTACCTTACCATCGGGCGTTGTGCCACCGATGACCTTATTGATGGTGGTGTTAATGTTGGTTACGTTGTTTTGTACGGTGGTTAAGTCGCCAATGGTCGCCACGTTACTGCGTTCTGTGGCATTGGGGTCATTTTTAATTTCATCAAGCGTTTTGCCATTTAGCCCACTGGCAACATTGGTAATTTTCTTGTTACCTGCATTGATGCCGTCAGTAGTTACTTTCACATCGCCTGCAGTTAATCCGCTGTTGGTTAGGCTGACATTGTCGCCCACTTTAACGCCATCTTTGTTGATGGTGGTGTCGCCTGTGGTAACGCTGTCAAATTTCACGTCTTTGGCAGTGGCGATGGTAAAGTTGCCTTCATCACGGGTAATTTCAATGTTATCACCGTTGATAAAGTCCACGCTGTCGCCTGAGGCAATGAACTTACCTGCATCACCATTGGCTTTGGCAGTAAAGCCTGAGCTGTTGATGGCGTTGATGACATCACCTGCGGTGGCAAGGGCATTTTTATCGCCTGTGGTGGCAGCCTTACCATTGGTGCTGGTGATGGGGGCAGTGTTGGCAGTTAGGTTGCCATCAGCATCAGTTTTGATGGTGGTGTTGTCAGTTTTGGCTTCTACGGCATAAGTGGTGCTACCATCGGCGTTGTTTGTTGGGGTAACGCTCACACCTTTACCACCTTCAACCTTAGTGGTGGCAGCTTTTTGAGCCTCTTTTAACTGACCCACATTCACCGCATCATTGTTATCAGTACCAGCTTTAACGTTGGTGA
>JAUMUJ010000048.1 GCA_030530785.1 Moraxella sp.
CCTTCAATGGTAAAGGTTTGTGCTTTGCTTTGTATGTGTTTATGTTTTGGTATCATTGACTATTCCATTAACCAAAATACATGATTTTGTAGAGCCACATTGAGTAAGTCTTGGTCATGAAAAAATACTTGTTTTTTGCTGAATTTATTAATTAAGAATCAGATTTTATCATCAATCCCATGAGCCACCCATTGTTTGGTATTAATGAGTAATACGCCAGAATTAAAGTAGGGTAAAATGCTATTAAAACCTAGCTCATGCAGTCTGTTCCTGCATGGCACGATGCCTGTAAAACTATCAGGAACGGCTCCAACGATACAATCATGCATCTCCAACGCAAACAATGTGTGCAACTCTCCCAAACAAATCACATCAACGTCCAGATACAGCACTTTATCTGCCACGCCACATAAGGTGTTGGCAACAGAAAAACGATAATACATTGCGATTGAGATTCTGTCTAATATTGGTAGGCTTTTTAGGGGCGTGTCATTGATGGTGTGTAAAACAATGCCAAAATGTTGATACTCATCACTGATTTGGTGTAGTTTTGTGATGTCTTCTTGGGAAATGTCATCAATAAATAGATGAAAGCATGGGTGTGAATTAATGTTGCTCTCTACCACCGAATATAATGCCACACCGATGTGCTGGGCGTATTTTTGTCGGTGGCAAACGCAATGTTTAGTAATGAAGTGCTTGGGGGGGGGGATTAGTGTGGTGGATTGGTAACAAGTTGTGAAAACAGATGATTGGTCATAATAACGCTCATATGATTATTAAAAGAATTAAGCCCAAAAGATTTTGGGCTTAATTTCATGTCTGGCTTATTTTAACACTTCTGCCATGCTGTTGGCGACATATTCCACGTTGGCGTTATTTAGCCCTGCGATACACATACGCCCATTTTCTACCATATAAATGGCAAACTCATCACGTAAGCGGATAACCTGCGGGGCGGTCAGTCCTGTAAAGCTAAACATACCACGCTGTTTGGTAAAGTAGCTAAAATCACGCTCGGGCAGTTTCTCCGTCAATACGTCTTGGAGTTTTTGACGCATATCACGAATACGGTCTCTCATCTGGTACACTTCGCTGACCCATTGGTCGTACAGCTCATCGGTATTCATCACGATGTCCACCACGTGATTACCGTGAAATGGTGGGCTAGAATAGATACGGCGAACGGTGAATTTAAGCTGACCTTGTACGATGTCTGCTTCGTCTTTGGTGGGGGCGACCACCGACAGACCGCCGACACGCTCACCATAGAGTGATAGGTTTTTGGAGAATGAATTTGACACAAACACGGTCAAGCCTTTTTCTACCGCCAAACGAATGGCAAACGCATCACCGTCCATGTCATCGCCAAAGCCTTGATAGGCAATGTCCATAAATGGAATGAGTTTTTTGTTTTTGATGATGTCAAGTACAGCGTCCCACTGTTCGTTTGATAAATCCACGCCTGTGGGGTTGTGGCAACATGGGTGCAATAGTACCACGTCATGTTCGTTTAGGGTGTTTAAAAAGGCACACAACTCATCAAATTTGACCCCAATGGTCGCCCCATCATAGTAGGGGTATTTACCCACTTCAAAGCCTGCCCCCTCAAAAATGCTGATGTGGTTGCCCCATGTGGGGTCAGACACATAGCATTTGGCAGAACCAAACCATTCATGGATAAAGTCCGCCCCAACTTTTAATGCACCGCTTCCGCCCAACGTGGCAACGGTGGCGACCCGTTCGTCTTTGATGATTTGAGCATCTTTGCCAAACAGTAGCTCTTGGCACGCTTTTTTGTAGCCTGCCAAGCCGTCCATCGGCAGATAACCACGGGGGCGGGGCGGGTTGGCAATCTGCTCTTCGGCAGTTTTGACACATTCTAAGACGGGCAATTTGCCGTCTTCGGTGTAGTACACGCCCACGCCAAGATTGACTTTGATGTCGGTGCGTGGGTCGTTTGCAAATTTGTCCATCAGACCCAAAATCGGGTCGCCAGCGTAGGGGGTAACGTGTTCAAACATAACAAATACCTTTGTTGCTACGGAAAAAAGTGTTATCAGTATAACGCAAAATGGGGCAGTTGTGGGGAAAAATTTATGGGAATTTTGGTGTTAAATCGTACAAAAATTTAATCTGGCAGTACAAAATGCATTTCATGTGGCGTTGGCTGTGCCAAGCCATTGGGAGGGGGTAAGCATTGGTTGGGCGAATGTGATGTCCTTGTATGTCCCGATATTAAAGGTATTTTAATAAAACCATACCAAAAGTTAAATCGTAGTCGGTTTGCTGACCAAAAACTCATGAGCATTGGTAAGTAAAAACTCTTTAAATGCCAAAGACGCAGGCGACAGCGAGCGGTTTTTGTGGGTATAGAGTAAAAATTTACGCTCCACCACAGGGTCGCTGATGGGTCGCATGGTCAGCCCGTTTTGTTCTACCCATTCGGCAGCATAAAGCAAACACAAAGTAACGCCAAGCCCCATTCGGGTCATGCCAAGTGCGGTGGATAGGAAGTTTACCTTAAAATCAGGATTAAAAATGCGACCTGAAATGTCAGACGGCAGTTCGGTTTGGAGTGCTTTAATAAAAGGACCATTTAGGGTAATCAGGCGTTCATGGAGTAAATCCGTCCAAGACAGTTTGGCTTTTTTGGCAAAAGGGTGGGTTTTTGGTAGCACCAGATAAAACGGCGAGCTAAACAGCACATCGGCGTGCAAATCATCGCTGTGTACCCGCTCTGGGGCGATGCCCAAATCCGCTTCTAGGTTTTCTATGTGGCAGACGACATCGTCAATTGAACAATCGGTCAGCGTAACTTCAATGTTGGGGTGTAATTCACAAAATTTGGCGATGAATTTGGGCATGGTGGACGCTGATAACTGTTGAGAGACCGCCAGATGAACGTGTCCTTGTTGCAGTGATTTTAAGCTGGCAACCTGCTCACCTAACACCGCCATTTCGTTCAGTACTCGCCTTGCTTGGGGCAACAGCCGAGAGCCAGCATCCGACAGATGGAGTTTGCGGGTGGTGCGGTCAAACAGCTTAACATCAAGGTTTTGTTCAAGCTCTTTGATAAGACCGCTTAGGGCAGACTGGGTCAGACACAAGGACTCGGCAGCTTTGGTAAAGCTGTTTTGTTCGGCGACCAAGACAAAGGCTCTAAGCTGGCGTAGGGTGGTACTCACTATGATTTACCTTGATAAATATATAAGATGATATTATAAATGATAATTCATGCTTTACAAGCATTTTGTCAAAAAATCAGAGTGAATGTGCTAAAATGACCGCCCAAAAATACCCAATCACATTGCCCATGTCTTTGATGATTTAAAAAACAAAGCACCAAGAAAAAAGGGCGTTATTTTTGCAGGGTTTTGGCAAACATTTTGGAGAATCATGCGTCATGCTCATATCTTTGACTTTAAATAATTTGGCTTTGATAGACCGCCACGACATCAGTTTTGATGGCGGCTTTAATGTCATCACAGGCGAGACAGGGGCGGGTAAGTCCTTGATATTAGATGCCTTATCTTTGTGTGTGGGTGGGCGAGCGGACGCAGGATTGGTGCGTCATGGGGCGGACGAAGCGGAGGTGTTTGCTGAGTTTGATGTGATGGATAACGGCGTGGTGCAGGCGTGGTTTGGTCAGCATGAGCGACAGTTTGATGATGTGCTACTCATTCGCCGTAAAGTGGGGGCAAACGGACGCTCCAAATCATGGATAAATGGCACGCCTGCCAGTATCAGTGAGCTAAAATCGCTGGGCGGTATTTTGGTTAATATCCATTCACAGCACGCAGGGCTTGAACTGTTAAAACCGCAGTTTGTCATTGATTGGCTAGATAAAATGGGTGATTTGGACGAACTAAAAAATGCCACCAAAGACAGTCATCGGGCATATTTGACCTTAAAACAGCAAGCCGATGACGCTCATACCATGAGTGCCAAACGTGATGACCGCATGGCATTATTATCCGCAAAATTAAGCGATGTTGAGCCACTTGTGGGCGTGGATTTGGCGGACATAGAAAGCGAATATGATGAGCTGTCTAATCTTGAAAGTCTCATTGAAGATGCCAGCATTGCCCTAAGTGCCTTAGATGATGCCGATGTGAGCGTGTCAAGTTTGCTTGCCAAAGTGATTAAAATTTGTGATAATCATGCCCAGACCAGTCGAGTGTTTGATGAATGCAGTCAGGCTTTGGCACTTGCCAGTGAGCAGATAGATGATGTCATCGCACGGCTTTCGGACTATGCTGAGCAATCTTTGCCTGATGAGGAGCGACTAGATGAGCTAAACACACTCATGAGCCTTGCTCATCGCTTATCCAAAAAATACCACACCTTGCCCAATGAGCTGTCAGACGAAGCCAAAGTGTGGCAAGATGAACTGGACACGCTGTCTGCCTTACCCGATGGCGACACGCTGGATAAAGAAGTCAAGGACGCTTATCAAGCCTATCTGGTGTGGGCGGATAAGTTGAGCCACGCTCGCCAACAAATCGCCCCTACTGTATGCGATAAACTCCAAAGCGAGCTTGTCAAACTTGCTCTGCCAAATGCGATGTGTCGGTTTGAGTTTCAACCAAAGCCCACAGAACAACATACCGCTCACGGCATGGACGACATCATGCTCATGTTCAGTGCCAATGTGGGTATGCCTGCCCAGCCTTTACATAAGGTGGCATCAGGGGGCGAGCTGTCTAGGATTGCTCTGGTCATGCAGGTGCTTGTGGCGGGTAAAGATGCCGTCAGTCGCCCAACGCTGGTGTTTGATGAAGTGGACGTGGGCATCAGCGGGGCGACCGCACAGGTGGTGGGTGAGCTACTTAGAAATCTAGGCACGCACCAACAGCTCCTTGCCATCACACACCAAGCCCAAGTCGCCGCTGCTGCTCATCGTCATCTGCTTGTGCATAAGGAACATGGCGAAAAAACCACAAGTCAAATCAGTATTTTAAATGATGATGACAAAATCCACGAACTTGCCCGTATGTCAGGCGGTGTGGTCATCACGGATGCCACGCTTGCCCATGCCAAAGGCTTGATTGATGATGTCATCAAGCCCCAATCAACACTCACCAAAAAGTAAACATCTATGAAAGCCTTTAAAAGCCTTGCTCATCATTTTTTAATTCCCACGCCCGCCATGAGCGATGAGCGGTTTTTTGACGCACTCATCTATATCTGTCGGCACACGCCTGATGGGGCGTGGGGCTTTATCGTTAATCAGCCCTTAAATGTGGGGTCGGTGGGGGCGATACTCCAAGAGTTGGATTTGCCCAGCTCTCAGGCGAGCATGAACACCCCTGCCATGCACGGCGGTTTTGTTCGTCCCGAAGCAGGCTTTGTGCTACACACGGGGTTGCCTGAGTTTAATGCGTCATTTGTCATCGGCGAAAACGTCTGTTTGACCACCAGTCGGGATATTTTGGGGCGTATCAGTCAGGACGCACTCGGTCATTATTTGCTGTGTATGGGTTTTTGTCAGTGGCATCAAGGTCAGCTTGATAAAGAGATGGGGCAGGGCGATTGGCTGATTTGTCCTTGTGATTTGATGATTTTGTTTGGGGCAGATTTTGATGACAGATTAACCCTTGCTCGCCAAAAAATCGGCATAGACCCCGACCGCTATACCGA
The DNA here is from genome assembly GCA_030530785.1 of Moraxella sp. Taxonomy (GTDB): domain Bacteria; phylum Pseudomonadota; class Gammaproteobacteria; order Pseudomonadales; family Moraxellaceae; genus Moraxella. The sequence continues at coordinate 5,644 of JAUMUJ010000048.1, forward strand.
CCAAATCGGACACGCCTAAATGTGTGGGCATTGCTCCAACAAGATACTTTTTACAATGTACGTCTCGGGGCAGTTTATTTTCTTAAAAATCAATAGTTTGCATTGGGAAAATGTGATTTGCCCCGACAAATATCCACAAGTTTAATTGATAAGCAATGTCAATTTGTACAAATACAGGAAAAACATGACACAAAACGATAAACCTACCATCATCTTAGGGCTGGATTATGGTGTTAAAAAAATGGGCATGGCAATGGCAAACACCCTAACACAAGACCCACGCCCCTTTGACATCTTGGCGATGGATAATGGACAGCCTGACTGGGATAACCTAATTGGCATGGTGCAGGCGTGGCAAGTAAGTATCATCATCATCGGTTTGCCACTGCACATGGACGGCACAGAGTCTATGCTCACTAAGCGTGCGTCTAAATTTGCCCGTAGGCTTGCCCACCGCCTAGCAGAACGCCATGTGCCTGCCAAAGTCTATGGCTATGATGAGCGTCTGACCAGCCATGAAGCCCGTCAGCTTGCTCTTGATAACGGCTGGATAGACAACCCCAGCGACCCCATAGATGACATCTCAGCGTGTCTGTTGGTGCAAAGCTATCTGTACGAACCTGACCGTGCTGTCTATGTCGGCAGTTATTATGACAATCCTGATAAGGGCAAACCATGACCAAGCATACCCCAACTCCCCACCAAAGACAACGCCTTATCGCACTCATCAGCCACGCCATCAAACTGTCTAACATCGCCGTATATTTGGGGATAATGGCGGTGGTGGTGTTTTTGGTATTTGGCACATTAGCCAGCTTGCCAGCATTTAAGGACAGTACGCTGATTTATATGGCATTTCATTATTTGCCCTATTTGCTTATCGGGTTGTCTGTACCAATCAGTGGTTATCTGTGGCTGATTTTGGTTCGTTATCGTGTCATACAGATGGGCATACTGCACCTGATGGCAGGCTTGGGAGTGGGTGGAGTACTCATCTCGGGGCTGTTTTATGCCATCGGTGGGGCGGACGTGGTATTTTTTATGAGTGTGTTTTTAGTCATGCTGGTGTGGTTTGGTATGCCATATTTGTTTCGGGTAAATTTAAAGAAGTTTTTAACCTTTTTAATGGCATGACTGGGCGCGATGATGCCAAATATTAGTATACTTTGCACAATATAAAGCAATTATTGCAAAAAAAAAGGGGGGGGTTGGGTTGGAGATCTGATGCTGGATAACGGTTAATAGATTGTCTTTGTTTTGTAAATTTTATTGATAAAAATTATTGAGAATGATACATTTACTGGATATTATTATGGAAATAACGGTTATAGATGATGTTGGGCGGTTGGTATAGATATGTTTACTTGTTATTTTCAACAGTAAATAGATTTTGGTCTTATATTTTTGTTGTGCCTTTTATTTCATATATATTTTTAGTATTTTTGTTTGCTTTTTTAGCAAAATATATATATGTATATTTACTTTTTTTTGAAAATTTTTTACCAAAAGATTTTTTGATAAGTACGACACCTGAATTATATGAATTTTCTTATGCGTTGAGCTTTATAATGTTTTTATGGTTCTTTTTTCTTATTTATTATCAAATATTTTTTTGGATGGTAGTTATTTATCAATTATGTTTAAGCAATAACAAATTCTATCAAGAGCATTGGAGAAAAAGTATAGATATTATTTTTACTCCAAAAGTGATTTTTGCAACCGTTTTTTTTTTATGTGGTATTGTTTATGTTTCTATATGATTCTTATTTTGGAATGGGAATAGATGATTTTAAGACTTTATTGAACAGAGCACTAATGTTTGGTATGCTCCCAATGATTTTAGTGGTGACCAATATAATGATAGCCTGTTGGTCTATTAGTGTAAACAGAAAATAGGAGCTTTATTATGGCGCTTACCCAAAATCATAACCATGACCATCAAAATGAGGATGTCTTCAAAAAGGAGATTATCTTGTTGTTATTTTTTTGTAGAATAATTTTAGTTATTGCTGGAATTTGGGTGATACTTATATCCCCGATAGAGAGATGGAGTGGATTAAATTTTCCAAGCGAAGATGAATTACATTATACACATGGAAAGCTAAGTGTTACTAACCATCGATTAAGAACTGGTAGAGCTGTGATTGATGTAAGTGCCATATCTTTGATTTCAAAAAATAACCCCAGTCAATACTCGTGTGCATATAATTTATCAGATAAATTACTGTTTTGTAATTATGGTAAAAATCTTAATGATTATCATGGTAAGCAGGTTGTAATTGGATGGTATATACAAAAAGATGTCTTATGGTTTAGTAATAAAAATAAGCAGTTAGTAACATTATGGGTAGAAGATAAAAATATAATCAGTTACCAAGATGCATTGGCAAAAATAAAGCAAGACAACCGTGTAACAATGCTTGGGAATGCTTTGATGGGTTTTGTTATATTGTCCGCAATAATAATTTTCTTTATTCCTTTTGGTAAGAAATTAAATCAGTAACTGATACAAATTTGGAGTGCAAAATATGGGCGTTAAATCAGGTGCAACAACGATAGTGGTTGGTATTAATACATCTCATGGGGGTGCAACAGCCACGCATGGAGACATAACCTTACAAGTTAGTCAGCTACTTTGCATGGACTGTGGAGATTATGGTTAGAAATCTTAAAGAAGATAGATATGAAGTAATATATGTTCTAAAATTTTATTTTGTTATTCTATCATCAAATAAAAATAGATGGGTAGAACATATTGAATTAAAAATCACAATGGTCAATCCGCAAACTTTGTTTGGTGATTTTTATAGTAGTGAGTGAAACCACTAATATTAGAAAAATCCGTAAAACTATTAAATAATCTAAATGTTGCAGTAATGACTATCATTTTGGTGGGTGTTGACATTACTGTCAGCACATCATTTTCTATGGTTTCTAAGGAGATGGTAGCAATGAATTTTTCTCGTATCGTAGCGTATATTTTTGTTACATTGATGTGTTCTTCTTGTTTGGATGAAAGTAAATTAGAGCATAGAGAGCTTTCAAAAAAAACAGATAATCGCCCCTTAGATGCTTATGGTCAGCGTTATGTGGTGGGCTATTTGGGCAATAAAAAAGTAAATATTCCATCAACAATAGGAGGTATTGTAGAGTATAGTGGCTCACCGTTTTGGTCAAATACTAAAAATCGCATTCCTAGAAGCCAAAGAACTTATGATGATGCTATCGTGTCTTTTGGTTTTGAGATGCGTATAGATGGTATGTTACACCATAAATATTACAAAACTCCTGCAGAAAGTCGTATTGCTTATGAAAAAGAGTATCACACGCCACAGAGTCAGTGGTTGGATATTGGTATTCTGGCTAATGATAATTATAGTTATTATTATGGCTTTATTGGTTTTGATGAATATTTAAGGCGTTTAGAGAGTAACAAATCTAACCCTTGGTTTCGTTCAGAGCTTCAAGATGAAAAACTCTATGGCTTGTATGTTTTTTTAAGACCTGATATTATTGACCACAATACAGGGAAATCTTGGAGAGAAGATGAAGTATCAGATACCGTTACTTATGTGTCTGTTAGAGATGGTATTGTACATACAGTCATTGATTGTAGTATAAACTCAAGGTATGAATTGGCAAAATCATGTATACAGAGATTTTCTTTAGATCCAGAATGGAAAACGAAAATTTTTGTTAGGTATCGCATAGCTTTGTTACCTAAATGGGAAGAGATTGAATCTGTTATTAAAACTCAAATGAATGAATTTATTAGACCCTTGCGAAATTCCCAAACTCCCCAACAACCAATCAACTTTCAAGCCACGGTTA
>JAUMUJ010000010.1 GCA_030530785.1 Moraxella sp.
AGGACATCGCCCTTTCACGGCGGTAACAGGGGTTCGAATCCCCTATGGAGTGCCAAATTTTAAAAACCACGTCTTAGGGCGTGGTTTTTTCGTTTTTGGGCATATTTTGTGCTACAATGGCAGATTTGTTGGATGAATTATGGCTAATTTTCGTACGCATTTAACGGTGGGTGCGTCCATCAGTTTGGCGGTGGCGGTGATGGGGCTTGGGGCAGGTCTTTATGGGTTAAGCACGGCGGTGTTTGGGGCGGTGATTGGCACGATAGGCAGTTTGTTGCCCGACATTGACCTAAGAACGTCCCGACCTGCCAAAAAAGGCTTTGCCTTTGCGGGGGTATTTTTGGCGACATTGACGGCGATTTTATATGCGTCCCATCATGTCGGCACAGACGCTGTGGTGAATGCGTTGGGTGTATGGGCGGTGGCATATGTGTTGTTAAAGTACGTCATTTTTGAGACCTTTCATCGGGTAACGGTGCATCGGGGCATGTTGCATTCTGTGCCGTATATGGCGGTTTTTGGGTTGTTGGTGGTGTATGGTTCGTACTATGGTCTAAAATTAACCGCATTGGTCAGTTGGTTGTTTGGCTTATTTTTGTTCATCGGAGCGTTGGTGCATTTGCTGTTGGACGAGTGGTACAGCGTGAATTTTTGGGGATTTAAGCTCAAAAAATCATCAGGAACAGCCTTTAAATTTTTTGAAAGTAACAAACTTACCCAATATGCCGTCTTGTATGCCATTTTGGGACTGCTTTGGGTGTTTGCCCCCGAACATGAAACAGCTTGGTTAAAGATTAAACAGTCTGTGATGAGTTTGATAAATTAACCATTTTGTTTAAACCAACCAAGTGGCAGATGACAAAATGCCCATCTGGTGTTAAAATACACGCCGTTTTGTAATAAATTAAAACAAACAATGCCCATGCCAAAATCTCCAACCCCTCTTTATCAACGCACCCTAGCCACATCCATCACCGCCACAGGCACAGGGTTGCACAGTGGCAAAGACGTAACTTTAACCCTAAACCCCGCCCCTGCCGATACGGGCATTATTTTTGTGCGGACGGATTTGGATAATGCCCAAATCCCCATGTCGGCTCATGGGGTGCAAGACACCATGATGTCGTCTAATTTGGTGGCGGGGGATGCTCGGATAGGGACGGTGGAGCATTTGCTATCAGCGGTGTCAGCGTGCGGGCTGGATAATCTTTATATTCATGTCAATGCTCCTGAAATTCCCATCATGGATGGCTCAGCACGGGTATTTTTGGACGTGATAAATCAAGCGGGCATCACAGAGCAATCTGCCCCAAAAAAATTCATCAAAATCACCAAGCCCATACAAGTAACCGATGGCGACAAATGGGCAAAACTTGAACCGTATGATGATGGGTTTTTGATGGATTTTGAGATTGATTTTGACCATGTTGCCATCAAAAGTACGCCACAGACTGCTCATCTGGATTTTAATACCGCCAATTTTACCAATGACATCGCCCCTGCCCGCACGTTTGGCTTTTTAAAGGATTTGGCATATTTGCGTCAAAATCATCTGGCACTCGGGGCAAGTCTTGATAATGCGGTGGTGCTAGATGACACCAAAGTGGTTAATGACGGCGGGTTAAGATTTGCCAATGAGTTTGCTCGCCATAAACTGCTGGACGCTGTGGGTGATTTGTACGTCATCGGTCATGCCCTGCTTGGGAAGTTTTCGGCTTACAAATCTGGTCATGCTTTGAACAATTTTTTGATTAGAGCAGTTTTAGCAGATGCGTCATGCCATAAAATTGTAACATTTTATGACAAGCATGATTGCCCAATTGCTTATAATTTAGACAAAATTACGCATAATAAAGAATGATTGTTATTATCTTTTTTAATTTTTCAAAAAAAGTGGCGTGAAAATTGCAATAAAACAGCAAAAAACGTTTCTTAAAAATTATTCAGTATTGCCCAGTCATAAAAGCCAATCCATTAATGGATTGGCTTTTATTATTAAGGCATTGCTTATTAAAAGTTTTTTTAATGATTAGATGAGAACAATGTGGCTTTGAGAGTTTTCATTACATAAAGTAACATATTTCAAAAAATCTCCACAAAAATATTAGGGGTTTTTATCGGAAGTTGGCACGCTTTGTGCTAGGTTTAAGAGTGATTGACGCAAAGGCTCATGACGGATGACAACGTTTGTGTACTGTGTTATAGTATGCCTTGTGTTTTCGCTCAATGGTTTTTTTGAGTTATTTTGTGATTGCGTGTGTTGTTTTTTAGAATTTGGGATAAATCTAATTTCTTGATATTGACATAACATAGGCGGTGATTGATGGCAAGGCAAGGGTTAGCCTCGTTTCAGTTGCAAACACCACTTGACAAGACTCAGACAGCTCATCTGTGATGACGCTACGAAGCTCTTGTTGTACCAATTCGGTTAAGTGTTGTAGTCGTGCCACCTGTTTGGCAAGCGAAGTCGGTAGCTTAGCTCCCGCCGCCGCCTGTTTTTCTAGGCGTGTGGCAAGATGATTTGGGGGGGTTTTTTTAACTTTCTTATCATCAAAGTTATCATCAGGAGTAAAATCAAGGAAAGACATGGCGACTTCTCCAAATACTCAAAAAAGTAAAGCAGATTAGTTTATCATGTATCACCCAAAAAGTGGTAGGTTTTATCATATTTGTGGGTGATACTAAGATAATCAATCTGATGTTCACAAACTTTTAAGGTTGTTTTTATGAAAAAGATTTTTTGGTTGGCATCAGCCATCGGTTTGACGGTCAGTGGTGCAAACGCCCAAAGTGGCACAATCAGTATCAGCTCTGAAAATGGCAGAAAGGTGTTTGTTGTCGCAAAAAGCAAGCCAGAGACTAAGGTGTTAAGCGATGCTGAGCTAAACCGAGCCATTGATGGTTTGATGGCAAGCAACCAAAACCGCTTGACGGGCATCACAGCAGGTGATAATAGCCACTTAGAAGAGTCTATCAATGCAGGCTATGATGAAGGCTATCGTGAAACCCAATTGGCATTTAATAACCACAATTCCATTACCGCCACCTTGAACAGTGATGCACCACGCATTGCTGCCCGTGCTGCATCTCGTGCGGCACATAGCAAGAGTGTGGGTCGCTGTGCATTATACGTTCGTAAGGCGTTGCAGTCAGCAGGCTATCGTTTCACGCCACAACCATCTGCCTATATGTATGCCAGCAAAGGCATCCTAGCGGGGGCAGGTTTTACCAAACTTAGCAATCATAACTACACTCCCCAAGTTGGTGATGTGGCAGTATTTAATCGTAGCAGTAAGCACCCTCACGGTCATATTCAAATCTATGATGGCTATCAGTGGGTATCAGATTTTCGCCAAAATAAATTTAGCCCTTACAGTCAGCATAATGGCTATACCGTATGGCGTGATACTCGCAATGTGGACGCATCTAACAGCATTAACGTACATTTGGCATTTAATGACTGATGTACCAAGAAAAACCGACTGTTTAGGTCGGTTTTATTTTTTGCCAAAAAGTTTTGTCATGAAAATCAGGTGGGCTTTTGTGTTGTACGGCATAAAAAATCGGCTCGCCGTGTTCGTACAAAATGGCGGTGGGATTGATTTTATGGACATTCATGATGGGTGTATTGTCTGATTTTATGCTCAGATGATAAGTATAAAAATTATCCAAAACCACACCGTCCACCATAAATACCAAACCATCTGCCCAAACTGGGGGTAGGGCATTTGGGGTGCGATAATCATCAAAGTGGTATAAATTATACTCACCTTGTGGGGTAAAATTCATCTCTATATAATCTGACTGCCCAACATCAAAAAAACACTCCAAGCACGTCTTTTGCCACAAAAAATCTGCCCGTATTGGGGTAATAAACTCATCAAGCACCAAGCCGTGCTTGCTGATAAAATAGCTAAGCTGTAAAGTGTCGCCTTGAATGCTTATCGCCACATCAATGGTTGGGTTGTTGCCGTTTGGCACGGGTGTTGGCACAAGAGAAAAATGCCAAGTGCCAGATGTTCTAAAATTACCCCAAAAAGTGCGATTATGACTGTCAATAAAACGGTTCATTAAAAACCAAAACGCACAAGATTGGACAGTTTTTCGTTGGGTTCGTCATTTTTGCGAAACAACAACACCATGCGTCCGATGTGATGAACGACTGTGCTGTCGGTGGCAGTCGCTAGGGCGATGGCACATTCTTTGCGTTCATCTGATGAGCCTGCGGGGATTTTAACTTTGATGAGTTCATGGTCGGTTAAAGCTCGGGCGGCCTCTTCAATGAGTGTGGGGGTGAGACCATTTGCTCCGACCGTGATGATGGGGCTTAGGTGATGACCGATGCCCCGAAGCTCTTTGATGAGTTCACGGTTTGATGATTTTTTTGACATAAACTTTTCCAAATGTAAAATTTTAGCCATTATAGCAGAAAATTTGCCAATTTTTGTATTATTAGTGGTAAACTAAGCAATCTGATTGACAAAAGTAAAAATCCCAAATGGCAACTCGCATCACCAACAAAAAATTCTCCAAATCATCAAAAGCGTGGATGAAAGAACACATTGATGATTATTATGTTCAACAAGCCCAAAAAGACGGCTATCGTGCCAGAGCGGCGTATAAACTTTTAGAGATTAACGAAAAGACCGCTCTCATCAAAAAAGGCATGACGGTGGTGGATTTGGGGTCAGCACCTGGCAGTTGGTCGCAGGTGGCAGGACGGCTTGTGGGTGATGGCGGTACGCTGATTGCGTCTGACATTTTGCCGATGGATACTTTGGAGAATGTAACCTTTATTCAGGGTGATTTTAGAGAGCAAGAGATTTTTGATAAAATCATGGCGGAAGTTGGCACACGGCGGGTGGATGTGGTGTTATCCGACATGGCACCGAACACATCGGGTATGTCGGCGGTGGATATGCCACGCATGATGTATCTGTGTGAGCTGGCGGTGGATTTTGCCTTAAAGGTGTTGCCTGATGGCGGGGCGTTAATCATGAAAGTCTTTCAGGGCGAAGGGTCGGCAGAACTTCGGGCGGATATGCAAAAAAGTTTTCGTAAAATTAAAAGCATTAAGCCAAAGGCAAGCCGACCACGTTCTAAGGAAATGTTTTGGGTGGCAATTAAATAAACGGCTTGATTTTATTTAAAAAACCCCTATATCAGTTCGTTGAAATTATTTTTTAAGTTAAATGCTAAACAGGAAGCGTTTGTGAGTGATATGGTAAAAAGTATCTTATTATGGCTTGTGATTATTGCTGTGGTGGTCATGGTATTTAGCAGTCTTGACCGCTCATCAAATAAAGCAGATGTGATGAATTATTCTGCATTTGTAACGGCGGTATCCGAAGGCGAGATTAAAAAAGTAGAGATTGATGGTCAAGAGATTGTCGGCACAAAGGTAAATGGTTCAGATTTTGAGACCGTGCGTCCTGCCATTGCTGATAATGAACTGATGCCCCTACTTCGTCAGCACAATGTAGAGGTGCAAGGCACAATCCCCGAGCGTCAAGGCGTGGGGACGCAACTTTTGATTGCGGCGTTTCCAATTTTGCTCATCATCGGACTATTTTGGTTGTTCACTCGTGGTATGGGTGGCGGTGCTGGTGGTGGCATGGGTGGACGTAACCCCATGAGTTTTGGTAAATCCAAAGCCAAAATGCTCTCTGAGGACCAAATCAAAGTTACCTTTGCTGATGTGGCAGGCTGTGAAGAATCCAAACAAGAAGTGGTGGAAGTGGTGGACTTTTTAAAAGACCCTGCCAAATTTACCAAACTTGGGGCAACCATTCCTCGTGGCGTGCTGATGGTAGGTCCACCTGGTACAGGTAAAACCCTACTTGCCAAGGCTATCGCAGGCGAAGCCAAAGTGCCATTTTTTAGCATCTCAGGCTCGGATTTTGTGGAGATGTTTGTCGGGGTGGGTGCCAGCCGTGTTCGTGATATGTTTGAACAGGCCAAAAAGAACGCCCCATGTATCATCTTTATTGATGAGATTGATGCGGTCGGTCGTCATCGTGGCAGTGGCATGGGTGGTGGTCATGATGAGCGTGAGCAGACATTAAACCAGCTTTTGGTAGAGATGGACGGTTTTGAAGGTAATGATGGGGTGATTGTCATTGCTGCCACCAACCGTGTGGATGTGTTGGATAAAGCCTTGCTCCGTCCTGGTCGTTTTGACCGTCAAGTGTCGGTCGGTCTGCCCGACATTAAAGGTCGTGAGCAAATCCTGAATGTCCATCTTAAAAAACTCCCCCAAACCATCGGAGTAGATGTCAATGCTTTGGCTCGTGGTACGCCGGGATTTAGTGGAGCTCAGCTTGCCAATTTGGTCAATGAAGCCGCCTTGTTTGCCGCTCGCCGTAACAAGCACAGCGTGGATATGAACGACTTTGAAGATGCCAAAGATAAGCTGTATATGGGGCCTGAACGTAAATCTATGGTGTTGCGTGAAGAAGAACGGCGAGCCACCGCTTATCACGAAGCAGGTCATGCCTTAGTTGCCCAGCTGTTACCAAACACCGACCCTGTCCATAAAGTAACCATCATGCCTCGTGGTTGGGCGTTGGGGGTAACGTGGCAGTTGCCCGAACAAGACACGGTCAGCAGTTATAGCGATAAAATGCTAAATGACATTGCCATCTTGTTTGGTGGACGCATTGCCGAAGAGATTTTTATTCATCGTAAGTCCACAGGGGCATCTAACGATTTTGAGCGAGCAACTAAAATGGCTCGTGCGATGGTTACCAAATATGGCATGAGCGACAAACTGGGCGTGATGGTCTATGAAGATGAAGAGCAGGCAGGCTATTTTGGTGGGTCAAGTCGCACCATCAGTGAAGCAACCCAACAAAAGGTAGATGAAGAGATTCGCCGTATCTTAGAAGAGCAATATGATGTGGCATATCAGCTTATCAACGACAACCATGACAAAATGCACGCCATGGTGGACGCTTTGATGAAGTGGGAAACCATTGACCGTGAGCAGTTTTTACAAATCATGAATGGCGAAACCCCACGAGAGCCAAAAGAGTATCAGCACGAAGTACCAACGGTAAACATCGTCAAATCAGATGAATTGCCACCCCCGCTACCGACCGCTTGATATAAAAAACACCGCACTGGGCGGTGTTTTTTATTATTGGGAAGTGGATACATCAATGTGTGTGCTATATACGTCCACCGAAATCCAAACATTACCTTGTACGATTTGCCTGATGGTGCTGGCGGAGATACTGCCACGATTGAGCATGGCGGGGATTTTCATGCGGTTGGTTTTTTTGTTAAAATAGCAATCAGCGTCATCATTTTCATCGGCACTGTCTCGCCAATCTTGATAAAAATCGGCACGGTCTTGCTGAATGATGGCGGCGGCACTGGCTTTGGTGTTACCCCGAGCAAGAGATTTTCCTTCGGAATTGACGGTATTGTTTTGGCTGATGTAGGTTTCGTAGCTACACAGGTATTTGGCATGAGCAAAACCGCTCACAAGTAAGACAGACAGCAATAAGGCTTTTAGTTTCATAAAAACTCCTTAGGTGAATGAACGACACGCTCTAATGAGCAACTCGGGACGGTATTCAAAATGGGGGCTGTCATAGCTTGTCCATTTACCACCCCAGATAAACCCATGTTTTTCAAAGATTTTTACCACTTGTTGTAATTTTGGGTCGCCAAGCAGGGCTTTGGGGTAGGGGCAAACCTTATCTTCGCTGGTACAGCCGTCCCATCGCCAGTATTTGTGCAAATGCTTGGGCAGATGAAAGTCCACCGCCACCCCAAAACTGTGACTGCTTAGGCGGTTTGTGCCTGCGATGACCCGCCAGTTGAGCGTGCCAAGCGACTTAGAGACATAGGCGGACAGCTCTTTGTTTTTGGCAATCTCATCGCCGACTTTTTGAAGCTGAATGCTGGCGTTGTTGCGTTTATTAAACAATAAAGTCTTACCCGATGGTCGCCACACCACCTGTGTCATGTTGGCTCGGACTTCTTTTTCGTTCGCTCCATATAACGCCTTAAAAAAAGCGTCATTTCTAAGTCTGCCTGCGTCTTGGTATTGTTTTGGGACAACAAAATCCAAAGGGTAGGTCTGTGATAGTTGGTCGGCGATACTGGCGTTATTTAGGCGGGTGGTGAATGAGGTGGTAGAGACCGTTCCCAAAGGTAGGGTTTTGCCGTTTTTAAACTTTACCTGACCGTCTGATACAGATGTGATGTCAGGATAGGCATGGGTTAGGCAGTTGGCGACACCAGCAAAACCTGCCGTGCTTGCCATTAAGCCCATCATAAGACCAGAGCGTATGGTGGTGGTTATCATGTATTTACCCATAAAATGTAGGGACTTTTAGTATCATGACACAGGTTTTATGAGAATGCAAGAGGATTTACCAATCTTAACAATGTGTGAAAAAACAGACGTACACCAAAATTACTTGCAATTTTAGCCAAAGTTTTATAGCATACACTTTTTAATTATATGACAGATTTATGGCGAACTTTTTAACAACTCAGCTAAACCGCACAAAAAAACTCATCAACATGGGTAATACGCTCATTGGTGGGTTTGCCACCGCACGGCGTATCGGAGCGTTTGACGAACCGCCCAGAGACATTTTACCAAAATACATACAGATATTTTGCCGAAAAATGGCAGGCTCTTTTGGTGTAGAAGTCGTGCAAGCAGAACCTGTTCCCCAGACGCACGGGCTTTGGGTATCCAATCATGTCTCATGGTTGGACATTCCTGTGGTGGGGTCGGTTGCCCCTGTATTTTTTTTGTCAAAGGCAGAGATTGGCGAATGGTTTATTTTTGGTCGCCTTGCCAAAGCGGGTGGGACGCTGTTCATTAAGCGTGGCTCGGGGGATGCTGATGGGGTATCAAACCAAATTGCCAACTTTTTAAAAAGTGGCTCATCGGTGGTGTTTTTTCCCGAAGCGACCACCACAGACGGCAGACAGATTAAAAAGATTCATGGCAAACTGTTGCAAGCAAGCATGGACACGGGTCTGCCCATCTGTCCTGTGGTCATCGCTTATGTCAATCGTGATGGCGTGCTGTCAGATGAGTGTGCCTATTATGGTAAACGCACGATGGCAGACAGCCTAAGACGGGTGGCAGACAGTTCTGGGGTCAAGGCTTATGTGTTACCGCTTGACCCGATTTATCCTGATGACAAGACCCGTAGCGAGCTGACCGAGCTGTTACAAAAAGCGATGGAAGATGGCTTGGCACAGCTACACAAGCGAGTGTTAAAGGCGTGAGCCAATCACACGAATTTTAACTCGCTTTCGCCTTTTGGGGTAACTTTAAAAATCTGTACCTTAAACAGCACATCTTGTCCTGCCAGCGGGTGATTAAAATCCACCTTGACTTCATCGTCATCAACATGACAAATCACGCCAGCGAGCGTGTTTTGTCCTTTGTCGGCAAACTCCATCATCATGCCCACCACAGGATTTGGCTCTGATAGGCTAAATTTGGCTTTGGGGAAAGTCTGTACATTGTCAGCATTCCACAACCCAAAGGCGTCCTCAGGCGGTAGATGGGCGGTGCGGGTGTCGCCTGCTTTTAGGTTGATGAGTACATTTTCAAAGCCAGCAAGCAAACTGCCATCGCCAATAACAAGGCTAACAGGTTCATCACGCCCAAAGGTTGAGTCAATGACCTCGCCAGTTGGTAGACTTACTTCAAAATGCAGGCTAACGGTACTGCCATCTGTGATGCGAATCTCTTCGCTGGGTAAAATATTCATGGGGTTTTTCCAATTAAAATAAGGGGCAAGTTTACCATAAGCTCTTGTTATAGTAAAATGAGTGTAGTATTCTGGCTAAAATTGTGCCGTCAGAGTGATGTCTTTTAAGGAACATTATGAAAAAGCTATTTATGTTGTTTACCGCCTTGTGGTTGAGCTTGGTTTCATCTCATGCTTTGGCAAATGATGTGTGGGTGAAAAAACCAAATTTGAGTAATCTTGAATTTGATAAAATTCAGTTGTGTTATGACATTAAAATGGCGTATTTTAATGATTGTGAAGCTTTTATTCATATAGAGGCGGTATTGCACATAAATAAAAGGGGTAAAATTACCCATGTTGAAGGTGTGAATACGGGTGATGAAGTACTGGATTGGCACATTGTTAGGGCATTAAAAAAGGCTCGGATGAAGCCTGTGATAAAAGATGGTGTGGCACTCGAAGGTACAGCAATAATGCCAATTCGCTTACGTATCGCAGAAAGACCGCATAAAATTAAGGTGGATAATAGCAATGTGGCAAATTTGCTACGCAGAATTTGTGCCAATGACGACAAATGCGACCAAGATGAGTTGGAGATGGCTTTAAAACAAAAGAGGTGGTAGGCTTAATATTGTGTTATCTTTTGTTAATAAAATCATACAATCTGCAATTGGTCGCATAAAAAGGCACATTTATCTGATTGAAAGTTAAATCAAGTTGCGTTATGATGGGCGGGTGTTTTTTAGGAGTGTCGTATGAAGCCCCATATTTTGTTGTCGGTGGTGGGTGCAAGTGCCTTAATAGCGTGTACCACCACCACGCCTAGCCCCCAACAGCAAGCCCACATTGCCATTACTTTGCCTTCGGTGGTTCAACCTCCTGATTTTCGTCATTTATCCACCAAAAGCTGTAAAAATGGCGAATACATCCATACCCCTGCGGTCTTGGCGTTAAATAAACAAGGTCAGGTTACGGCGGTGTCGGGCTTGACCGTCAAAGACAAACAGCTTGCCCACCAAATCAGTGAGCAATTTAAAAAATCCAAATACACCCCGTATCTTAGAGATGGTAAGCCATTTGCTCACAAATTAGACGTTGCTGTCAGCTTAAAATGCCCCAGAAAAAACAAACGATAAAAATAAAAAAGGGCAAGTGATTTGTCTCTTGTGTTAGGTTTTTCGCTTTTTTTCTAAAAACAACATATCCCATACCACGCACGTCATGCCCACACAAATGCCGATGTCGGCGATGTTAAACACAGGATAGTGCCACACATCAGCATAATGAACATGAATAAAATCAATGACATAACCATGTAAAAAGCGGTCAATGACATTGCCAACCGCCCCACCCAATACCAAAGCCAAGCCCCAAGCCAACAGCGTGGCAGACTTTGGGATTTGGCGTAAATATTGCATGATAAATGCTGACACCGCCAAACCAAGTACGGCAAAAAACCACTTTTGCCAGCCTCCTGCATTTGCCAAAAAGCTAAATGCTGCTCCGTGATTATAAGCCAATGTCCAGTTTAGGACAGGTGGTATCACATCCATGCTGTCATACAGCTCAAAGGCGGTGTTAAAATAATATTTGGTCGCTTGGTCAAGGATAAAAACGATAAGGGCAACCAAATAAAACTTGGTCGCCTTGTTGCCATTGGGGGTTGCATTAGGCATAATGACGCACTTCCCCTTGACCGTCCACATTAGACACACAGCGTCCGCACAGCTCGGGGTGGTCAGCGTGTGTGCCCACGTCTGTGCGAATGTGCCAGCAACGGATACATTTTTGACCGTCCGCAGGGGTGATGATGACACCGTTTTCGCCTTGTGTCAGACTGATGTCGCTGGTGATAAAGACAAAACGTGCTTCATCACCCAGTTTTGATAAGGCGTTAAAGGTCGTCTCATCGGCTGATATCGTGGCTTTGGCGGTTAGGTTGGCACTGATGATTTTGGCAGTACGAGCATCGTCCATTGCCTTGTTTGCGTCATCTTTGATTGCTAAAATCACTTGCCAATCATCGGGAGTGATGTCTGTCATGGCAGGGGTGGGCAGGTCGTACCACTCATCGGCAAAGATGTATTTGTGGGTATGGTCAGCACGGATAAAGCCCCACGCTTCTTGGGCGGTAAAGGGCAAAATCGGAGTAATCCAACGCACCACAGCTTGGGCGATGTGGTATAGAGCGGTCTGGGCGGAGCGTCTTGGTTTGCCGTCTGCTTTGGTGGTGTAAGTGCGGTCTTTGATGATGTCCAGATAAAATCCACCCAGACTTTGTGAGCAAAACATGGACACCGCTTGGACAACTTGATGAAAATCCATGTCGTTATAAGAACGAATAATCGTCTCTTGGGTGTCTTTGGCAAGATGTAGGATAAATTTATCAAGGCTGACCAGCTCGTCCAACGCCACGCTGTCTATGGCTGGGTTAAAGTCGCTGGTATTGGCAAGCAAAAACCGCACGGTGTTGCGGATACGGCGATAGTTATCCACCGCCCCTGCAAAGACCTTTTGTCCTGCACTCATCTCATAGCGATAGTCGCTAGATGCAATCCATAGGCGGAGCATATCTGCCCCTGTTTTATCAATCTCTTTTTGGGGCTCAATGATGTTGCCCAGAGATTTGCTCATTTTATGCCCTTTTTCGTCCACCACAAAGCCATGTGTTAGGACTTGTTTAAAGGGGGCTCGCCCATAGATAGCTTCACTGGTCAAAAGCGATGTCTGAAACCAACCCCGATGTTGGTCGCTACCTTCTAGGTACATATCGGCAGGGTTGGTTAGATTTTCGTCTTGGTCAAGCACGGCAAAATGTGTCGTCCCTGAGTCAAACCACACGTCTAGCGTGTCGGTAACTTTGTTGTACTTGTCCGCTTCATCACCCAAAAAGTCGCTGATGTCAGCGTCAAACCACGCTTCAATCCCGCCTTTTTCAATGACTTTGGCAACTTGTTCAATCAGTTCAGACGTGCGTGGGTGCAATTCGTCTGTTTCTTTGTGGGTAAAAAAGGCAATCGGTACGCCCCATGTGCGTTGGCGTGAGATACACCAGTCAGGACGACCTTCCACCATCGCTTCAATGCGGTTTTGACCCCATGACGGTGTCCATGTTACGTTTTTGATGTCGGCTAGGGCTTTTTGGCGAAGCCCGCCTTGCTCCATTGAGATAAACCATTGGGGTGTGGCACGAAAGATGATGGGCGTTTTGTGTCGCCAGCAATGCGGATAGCTGTGGCGGATTTTTTTGTGGTCAAGAAGATGTCCGCTTGTTTGTAGGGCTTCAATGATTTTGGGTTGTGCTTTATAGATGTGTTCGCCGACAAACACTTTGGCGTTGTCCAGATATACGCCCGTATCGCTGACGGGATTTTCAATGGGTAGATTGTATTTATTGCCCATGATATAGTCATCCACCCCGTGAGCAGGGGCGGTGTGTACCAGTCCTGTACCGCTATCGGCAGTAACGTGGTCGCCTGTGATGATGGGGACGATACGCTCGCTGATAAGCGGGTGCTGGGCTTTTAATTGGGCCAGCTCATCGCCTTTGATGGTTGTGATGACTTCAATATTTTCTAAATTGACATTTTTGGCAAAATCTTCAACCAGCTCGTTTGCCACGATAAAATGTCCTTTATCGCTTTTGATGATGGCGTACTCAAAGTCGGCGTGAGCGGAGATTGCTTGATTGGCAGGCAGTGTCCAAGGGGTCGTTGTCCAGATGACTGCTTGGAGCGTGCCGTCCACATTGGCGATGGCAGATAGACTTTCACGGTTTGTGATGTCAAAACCGACATAAATGGCATCAGATGTCTTGTCTTGATATTCCACTTCGGCTTCGGCAAGGGCAGAGCCACAGTCCAAGCACCAGTTTACAGGCTTCATGCCACGCATGATATGACCGTTATCATAAATCCGTCCCAACGCTCGCACGATGTTGGCTTCTTGGCGGTGGTTCATGGTCAAATAAGGATTGTCCCAATCGCCAAGCACACCCAACCGCTTAAAATCCGCCATTTGTAGCTGGATTTGGCTGTTGGCGTATTCACGGCAGAGTTTGCGAAACTCGGTGGCGTTTACTTTTTGACCGACTTTGCCGACTTTTTGTTCTACTTTTTGCTCAATGGGCAGACCATGACAGTCCCAACCAGGTACATAAACCGCATCAAAGCCTGATAGGTTTTTGGATTTGGTGATGATGTCTTTTAGGACTTTATTGACCGCATGACCTAAGTGAATCTGACCGTTGGCATAAGGAGGGCCGTCATGCAAGATATATTTGGGCAGACCTTGTTTGGCTTGGCGGACTTGCTGATATAATTCGTCTTTTTCCCATTCATCAAGCCATTTTGGTTCACGGCGGGCAAGGTCGGCACGCATGGGAAAGGGGGTATCGGCAAGATTTAGGGTGTTTTTGTAGTCTTTTAGGTCAGTCATGGTGCAGGCTCAAATTTGTTAAAACGGTTAATTATAGCCTAAAATGCTGTTTTTATAAAGGTTGGTTGAAGAGAAATTGACTTTGTTTATTGGTATCACTATTAAAAGCCTGACAAACAAAACGGGTATTTGACGGATTGGTAAAAATTCGGTATATTGACAGACACATTTTAAACTGCAAGGTATGTATGAAAATTCCCAGCAAAACTTATGCCTTACTTTTTTCGGCACTGTTTGCCATGAGCTTGACGGCGTGTGGTGGCGATGATAAGCCTGCCCCAAAAGCACAAACTGCCGAACCTGCCAAAGCTGACATCAAAACTGACACGCCAGCCGAGCCAACATCCACCCCAAGTGAGCCAACTGCCAAACCGTCAGAACAGCCACCCAAAACGGACGATAAACCCACTGATAAGCCTGACGAAAAACTTGCCGATAAGGCTGATGAACCTGCCACCCCCAGCCAAGACGCACCACCAGTTAAGGCATTGTCTGTGGCGGAGGGTAAAGCCCGCTACGAAAAAACCTGCAAGGTCTGTCATGAGCAAGGTTTGCTTAATGCCCCTAAGCTCACGGCTAAGGCTGATTGGGCAAAACGCCTAGAAAAGGGTGTAGATATATTGCACAGACACTCTGCCAAAGGTTTTGGTAAAATGCCCGCCCAAGTAACTGCCGATATCTCCGAAGCCGAAGTGTATGCGGCGGTGGATTATATGATTAGTCAGGTCAAATAAGCGATTTTATTTGTCAAATAGCCATTATTCGCTATAATGCTGATGATGGTTTTTGTTTAGATGCCATGAAAATGCAACTGATCATCGACACCCGCAACCACCTAAATTGCTTCTGTCCCACCTTGACGCTGACATCATCGTCCATGTAGGCGACTTTGTGCGGTTGCACCGTGATAACGCCACCAAGCAGATTAAAAAGTTTACTCATCTGTGTGAACAGGCGGGCAAACCTTATGTGCTGGTGCTGGGCAATCATGATTATTATGATAAACCGATGGGGTTGATTATCCCAAAGAGCTATCAAGTCGGGGCATCAATGTCCTATATCGTGGCAAGAAATTTGTCTTTGGTGGCATGACCTTTGTGGGTGATGTGCTGTGGAGCGATTTTGACCTATGGGGCGAGCCGTCTTTGGTGGATTTGGGACTGATTTATCGGGGGATTTTGGATTTTTCGTCCATTTTGGCAGACGGCGGGCTTGATTTTGAGCGTATCATAAGCGATTGATTTTTTTGGTAAAATATCGCCATCGTGATGACGTTTGTGGTTACGCATTTTCCCCTTTGTGTGGCGATGATACAGGATAAATATAAAGACAGCCCATTTAATCCTTATTTTATCAATAACTTAGATATGACGGGTTTTCGCCATTGGGCGTGTGGTCATGTGCATTATACAGGCAGACGCACCCAAGATGGCTGTCAGCTTTATATCAATGCGTCAGGCTATCAGTCGTCTGATGGTCGTGTAGAATGCCCAGATTTTGACCCATATTTTTTAATTGAGTGCTAATGATGCTTGCCAAATCTTTTTTATTTGTCCCTGCCGACCGTCCCGAGCGTCTGTCCAAAGCAGTTGCCACAGGGGTGGGGGCGGTCATCATTGATCTAGAAGACGCTGTGGCAGGGAGTAATAAAGCAGGCGTGCGTGGCGGTCTTGATGGTGTGCTAAGCAAGTGGGATTGGCAGGCGTTTGGGCAAATTTGGGTACGGGTTAATGGAGCGGACAGTCCTGAGTTTGGGGCGGACATGGCGTGGCTAAAAGGCGTGCCAAACATCGCAGGGGTGTTTTTACCAAAGGTACAAAGCAAAGATGACGTACAGGCACTGACCACCCACACGGACAAACCCATCATCGCCATGATAGAAAGTCCCAAAGGACTGCTCAATCTGCCCACCATCGCCCAAGTCAAAGGACTGTCCGCCCTAAGTTATGGGGTGCTGGATTTTTTGTTGCCGATGGGGGTGCAGGTGGATAGCCTAGCAGGGGTAATCATCAAGGACAAAATCCGCACCGAGCTGATACTCTGTTCATCTGCCTATGGGCTGTCTGCCCCTATTGAGAGTATTTATCCTGATTTTCGTGATGAAGCGGGGCTTGTGGCGTACATTCGTCATTGGCAGGGTTTTGGCTTTGGCGGACAGCTTTTTATCCACCCCAAGCAAGTGGCGACTTTTTTGGCGGTCCAACAGGACGCACAACGACTTGCCTTTGCCAAAAAAGTGCTAGACCACCATCACGCCACAGGGCAGGCGGTGTTTGCCATAGATGGGCAGATGGTGGATTTGCCTGTGATTGAATGGGCGAGGGGGTTATTGGCTCACGCTTATGAGTGATTGGGCGGTAGTGCTGTCCAACTGCGTCTCAATCTTTTGCCAATTCTTTAAATAGTACTCTAAATGCTCTATATGGATACTTTTATGCAATAAACACATCATATAATAACCATCAACAATAATGGCATAAAACTGCCTATTGTCATCAAATACCACATACGCCCCATTTTGCATTTGCATAAAAGATACAGAGACTTTTTGCAACATAGAGGCTTGATTTGGGGTCTTGGCAATCATCGGTGGGTCAAATTCATTAAATAAATAAGGGTTGTCCCCACCAAAAACAAACCACGTCAGAGTATCGCTATTAAGACAATGGCAGATTTTTTCAAAGAGTTCAAACTGGCATTTTGCATGAATATTGGCAAAATCTAATAAGTGATGATAATCATCATTGATGGGTGCTTTAAAGATGGGGGCATTGTCAATTAGGTCATTGATGATGGCACAAACCATCTTAACGTCATGATGATTTGTGTGATAATAAGGCATGAGTTTATCGTCATGAATATAAGGTTTGGGCATATTTAATAAAAAAGGTGCAAATTGCACCTTTTTATGTGTCTTTTTTTATTTGATGGTAAACCAATCATCGGCACTGGTTTTGGCTTTTTCAATGTCGCTTGATGATAGGTTTAGGGCAAGCTGACTGATTTTGGCTTGGGCTTTGCTTTTAATATTGTTGTCTAACATACCATCACGGCTGGATAAGTCGTACCATTTGTATGCATCTACCAGACGTTTTTGTCGCTCATCAATCATTGCTAGGGCGTAACTGGCACGGTTATCGCCAAGATGGGCGGCTTTTTCTAGCCATTTGCGACCTGTTGCCATGTCTGCTTTGACACCTTCGCCACGCAGATACATGATACCAAGATTAAGCTGGGCAGGGGCGATGTCTTTTTCGGCGGCACGGGTGTACCAATAGACGGCACGAGCTGGGTCTTTGGCAACGCCTTCACCCTTTTGTAGGCGTTTGGCTAAGAAAAATTGGGCGTGGTGGTTGTCATTGCTGGCTTGTTTGGTCAGATTTGCGATGTCCATCGTCTCAAAACTTGAACCAAGATGAGTGCCTGTCAGCTCAGCATGAGCCACGCCTGTACCCATCAGTACGGTTGCTAAAAATAAATGGTGTAGTTTCATAAAACACTCCGATAGTAACAATAAAAATCACAACCAACAAACAGGTGGTGCGATTTCATAAAAATATAAATTCACGTCCATATCCAGCTCATCGGTGGCGTGCTTGGGAAAGCCGTCTTGTAAATATGCCATGATGGTGGCGTTATCAGCATCCCAAAAACCCGTTTTACCCGCATATTGTTCTAGGGGTGGGTAATCAAATTTGATTTTGCCATCATTAAGCCACTCTTCCACCAACTTAAAGAATATTTGTTTATGTTCACTAAAAGTGATATTAGGTATAAAACTGGGTATGGCACTAAACAATCCTGATAACCAAGAGCCGTGTGAGATGTCAAATATTTTTTTCTTTGCATTTTTATCAATATGCATTATGTTTACCTTTTAAATTTAATTTCAGCGTTTTTTACCGTCTTGCTAAAAGATTTTGGAATATCAATAGTCCAAACCGAGCCAGTACTATCTACTGAGCTTGAAAATTCTCTTAAATTAAAATTACCATCTATTGTTGGAGTAATATACATTTGACCCTTATTTGGTATCACTCTTGGTGTTGGTAGTGGCTTGCCAGTCAGTTTTGTAAAATAGACTTTTGTGTCGGCTTCGCTTGCACCTGTAAAAACTTTGGTTACACCCCTGCCAGATGTTTGGTGGAGAATTTTACCATTTACTGTTATGCTGGTCCTAGGGTGGAAGCATCAAACAATTCTATCACTTCCTGTTGTGGTGTCAAAGCCACAGTGGGGTTTGTATCGTTAATGATTTTAACAACGATTATATTTATTTGCTATCAGGACAAAACTCATAATATTCACGTTCGCTATCATGTTTATCTGACAAACAGGCTTCTCTAAAACTTAATAATTCTTGATGTTCAAAGTCTTTTAAGGTTTGCCAAATGGGTTGATAATCTGTATCTTTGGGTATGTGTATGGCAAAATAATCCGGACTAAAATATTTAAATTCTATGTTAAATTTCAGCAGTGCATTTTTTATGGTTTGTCTGGTGCCATCTGTGGGATTTAATAACACAACCTGTAAAGTGCTATTACCTGAGAACTCCGAAAAATCATCAAATGAAATAACGCCATTGTCATTAGTGATGGTAATAATATCTTTCTTTGCTAAATTATAGGCAAATAAGGGAATGTCATCAATTTGACAGCGATTGTCATCAAGAAAAATTACCCGTAATGTTTCTTGGTCAAGATTATCTTCAAGGTTTTTAAAGTATACGGTAATATAATCATGTACCACTTAACTTATCGCTCTTCTTATATGCTATACTGTATTTTTTGCATAAAACTTGACCGCAAATCAATCCAAAATTTAGCCTATACTGAAAAGTCTATCACTATTTGTATAAAAATTCAACCACCCACCACAAAAATCCGCCATTTATCCCAAAGTTACATTTTAGCAATGCGATAAATCGCCACATCTGCCAAAAGGTTGGGGGCTTTTTTGATGGCTTTATTCATCAGGCGGGTGGGGATTTTGGGGTTTGGGTGGTCGCTGATGGCAACGCTATCTAAGATGGCAATGTCATTGTCATGGCACAGCCGTTCAAAATCCTTAAAGGTGCAAAGATGAATGTTGGGTGTGTCATACCACTGATGGGGCAATGTATCGCTCATTGGCATGATGCCCTTAATGCCAAGATAGACACGGTTTTGCCAGTAGGCGAAGTTGGGAAAAGTTACGATGCCCTCTTTGGCGACACGAAGCATATCAAGAAGCAGATTTTTGGGGTGTTTGACCGCTTGTAAGGCACGAGCCATCACCACCGTATCAAAGCTGTTATCGGCAAAGCGAGCCAGACCATCGTTTAGGTCTTGTTCTATGATATTTAGTCCTTTGGCGATACCTTGATTGATTTTATCGGGGTCAATTTCAAGCCCATAGCCTGACACGCCCAAATGTGTCTGCAAATGAGCCAAAAGTGTACCATCGCCACAGCCCAAATCTAGGACTTTGGCGTGGGGCTTTATCCATTTTTCGGCAAGTTGGTGGTCTATGTTGTTCATATTTTTTCTCATTTTCTACTGCCTTGCCAATTTTGAAATCTCTTGGGGTGTGATGTCGTCTTGTGTGGTGGTCTGCTTTAAGACGGGGGCTGTTAAAAAGCTCTTGATGGCACTTGTGTAGCGAGGAATGTCAAACAAAAATGAGTCATGCCCGTGTGGTGCATCCACATTGACAAAGCTCACTCGTTTGTCGTTTGCCATGAGTGCGTCCACAATCTCCACCGATCGCTCGGGAGAAAAACGCCAATCGGTGCTAAAAGAGACGATTAAAAATTGACATTGGGTGCGGGCAAGTGTCTGTTTTAGGGCTTCTTTTTCGTCCAAGCCGTCAGGCGTGTGGTCTCGTGTTGGGTCAAAATAATCCAGAGCCTTTGTCATTAAAAGATAAGTGTTGGCATCAAAGTTTTTGCTAAATCGCTCGCCTTGATAACGCAAATAGCTTTCTACTTGAAATTCTACATCAAAGCCGTACATGAATTTGCCCGATTTTAAATCCCGCCCAAATTTGGCTTTCATGGCATCTTCGGTAATGTACGTGATATGCCCGACCATGCGAGCGAGTATCAGCCCACGTCTGGGATAAGTGCCGTGTTTAAGATACCAGCCGTCATGAAAATCAGGGTCAGATAGGATAGACTGGCGAGCCACTTCATTAAAGGCGATGTTTTGGGCGGACAGCTTAGGGGTGCTGGCGATGATGATGGCACGTTCTAGTCGGTCAGGATAATCCACCGACCATTGTAAGGCTTGCATACCGCCCATGCTCCCACCGACAATGGCGTGCCACTTAGTGATGCCTAAGCGGTCTGATAGCATGACTTGGGTTTTTACCCAGTCTTTTATCGTGATGAGCGGAAAATCCGCCCCCCAAATCTCGCCTGTGGCAGGGTTGATGGTCGTAGGACCTGTTGAACCATGACATGAGCCGATGTTGTTAAGACACACCACAAAAAATCGGCTGGTGTCTATCGCCTTGCCATTGCCTATCAAATTATCCCACCAACCTGCTTTGGTGTCATGCTCACTGTGGTAGCCTGCGGCGTGGTGCGAGCCTGATAGGGCGTGGCAGATTAAAATGGCGTTGGTTTTATCGCTGTTTAGTGTGCCATAAGTTTCTATCACCAAATCAAATTTGGACAAAACTCGCTGACACTCTAAGGTTAATGGCTCGTCAAAATGCAAGACTTGGGGGGTTACTATCCCCACCGATGTCGGGTCTAAATAGGGGGGCGTTGTGTTCACAAAAATGCTCTTATTATTCTAAAAAGCATATTTTAAGGGCAAATGGCAGGATTGGCAAGGCATGAAAAAATAAAAAAGGCGAACATATCGCCTTTTTATCAGTCATCACACAGCTCATCAGAATAACTGTCTTTACCTGATACAATGATGGTGATGATTTTGCCTTGTTTTTCCCAAACCTGAGCTCCAATACTTTCAAATTCATAAACACTTTGGGGATAGCCATCATCTTCAAAATCCAACACATCAACATCACCCACATAATCCGCTCCCGTAACGGATTTAAACTCATCAATGGTCAAGCCAATAAGATTTGTGCCTTGATAAATGAGCGTTTCATAACAAAAAATGCTCTGAATTTTTTGTTGTTTATTGACCGATACGATGCGATAGTCATCAAGGTGATAATGCTCTGTACTATACTCATCTTTGGGTTCAAATCTCCATTGGGCAAGCTCGGTTTGGTACTTAACAATATCATCATCAAATTTAAAGATGCCAACTGATTGCCAGGGTGCAAACTCTAATACATTATCTACCACGTCTGCCATGCTCTTCCCCTTTTGCCTTTTTTTTGGGCGGTTTCTTTAATTTTGGTTTCAATACTTTCTATCTAATAGTCATTATAAATTTTTAAGTTCTCAACTTCTTTGGGTGGTTTTGCCCACGTAAATGGTTTGTCATTCTTATCAAATTCACCAGTTGGAACCATGCCAATATCATCGCTATGCTTCTCAAAAATGGTATAGTAAACAATTTCACCACGACCATCATAAACGGTAGATTTTACTTTTTGTTCGGGAATAAGCCATTGGGATTTTTCAGAGCGAACCAAAACCAACCCATTACCAACTTTACGATAATCTTTATAACCATCATCAGTATATTCACGTTTACCAATGATGGTAACATGGTCAGCCCCAAAAATGATTGTGGCGACACGCTTACCATCTATATATTCATCAATTTCGTCTTGAATGGTGTTGCCATTTTTATCTAGTACCAAGATACGTTGTGCTTCTTCATTGGCATTGCGATATAGGATTTTATCATATGTGTCGTATTCTAAGATTTCTGGGTGCATTTTAATCCTAAGGTTAGATAAAAAGGCGAACAGTTCGCCTTTTATTAATCATCACATGGTTCATCAGAATAACTGTCTTTACCTGATACAATGATGGTTATGATTTTGCCTTGTTTTTC
This sequence comes from Moraxella sp., assembly GCA_030530785.1. Classification (GTDB taxonomy): domain Bacteria; phylum Pseudomonadota; class Gammaproteobacteria; order Pseudomonadales; family Moraxellaceae; genus Moraxella. The sequence goes on from JAUMUJ010000010.1 coordinate 22,137, forward strand.
CCACACCTGAGCCCCAATACTTTCAAATTCATAAACACTTTGGGGATAGCCGTCATCTTCAAAATCCAACACATCAAAATCGTCCACATAATCTGCTCCCGTAATGGCTTTAAATTCATCAATGGTCAGTCCAATCAGATTAACACCTTGATAGATGAGTGTTTCATAACAAAAGATACTGCCAATTTTTCCATCACGAATGCTTATCATGCGAGTATCATCATTAAGATGATAGTGTTCCACACCGTATTCATTTTTTGGTTCAAGCCACCAATCGGTCAATTTGTCTTGATAATTAACGATGTCATCATCAAATTTAAAAATGCCAACCGATTGCCAAGGGATAAATTCTAAAACATTATCTGCCACGTCTGCCATGTTCTTCTCCTTTTGCTTTTTTTGGTGTGGGAATTTTTCTTTGATGATGTGATTTGCTTGTTATTGATGACACATCGGTTTTAAGGCTTGATGCCTAATAATCGCTATAAGCTTGTAAATTTTTGGCTTCATCGGGAGGGTTGTCCCAACCAAATTCATGACCATTTTTATCAAAATTCCCCATGCTGACCATACCAATATTAGGGTCTGGGTCTTTTTCAATGAGAATATAAAATGCCAATTCTCCCTGTGCGTTATAAAAACTTGATTTGGCTTTTTCGCCGACAGTAAGCCATTTATCTTGCATGGTTCTTACCAAAACCAAATCATCACCAACTTTGCGATAGTCTTTATAACCATTATCAGTATATTCACGTTTACCAATGATGGTAACATGGTCAGCCCCAAAGACAACATTGGCAACGTGCTTACCATCTATATATTCACAAATCTCATCTTGAATGGTGTTGCCATTTTTGTCTAGCACTAAGATACGTTGTGTTTCATCATCGCTGTTGCGGTAATAAATTTGGGTGTGATTGTCGTACTCTAAGATTTCTGGGTACATTTATTAATCCTTCTTTAAATTGTTTACTTTGGTTTATTGGGTTTAAGAGGAGCTGGCGTTTGAGACCATTTATCAGCTTCGGCAGATACATATTTTCTGCAACCATTTAATAAAGCATCTGTAATATACTGGTTTAGGAAACGTCTTTGCTCTTCATATTTTACCCTATGTCCTTGATAAGAACCACTATCAATATGTTTGCTTTTCTTACTGTTATAACTATGATAAAGACCTAATGGGTCGTTAATTAAATCATTATAACGTTTTTTAACAATGGTAACTTGATAATCAATCTTATCAGTATAAATTTTACATTGTTGTGCGGTTTTTTCTTTATTGTTCTTTTTGGTATTAGCATCTGCTGGTAGCACACCAGCCAAGCTGACAACCATAGCCATTGCCAGACAGGTAAAAGTCCGACCAAGATTGAATGATGTCATACATTACTTCAACATTGTTGAGTGAAAATTATCCATATCATAAAATACCTTGATGTCATAGTTAAGCATATTTTTTAATCATTTTAAAAAAAAATCAACTTGTCAAGCCCGATACTCCGCCAAATCCACCACCGTATCACAATAATGCTGTGTCAAATCATGGTCGTGGCTGACCATCACCAGTGTGCAGTTTTGGGTGCGACAGGCGTGTGTCAGTAGGTCAAGGGTGGTTTTTTGGGTGATGGGGTCTAGGCGGTTGGTTACTTCATCGGCAAACAGTAGCACGGGTTTTATCATCAATGCTCGCATGATGGCAATGCGTTGCAACTCGCCCCCAGAGACGCTGTCGCTGGTGCGGTTTAGTAAATCAGGGCAAAGCTGTAACGCTTCCATGAGTGGGGTAATTTGTGCGTTATCAAGATTGTGGCGTTTGATGACATCGTTGATGAGTGTGCCAAGTTTGATATTTTGAGCAAAGGCGGACGGTGGGTCTTGATAGAGTTTAAGCACCTGATGGCGGGCAGGCTTGCTGTGCCACGTCATAACGCCTTTGGACGGGGTGATAAGACCACAGATGGCGTCCCCCAGAGAGCTTTTGCCGATACCGCTGTCGCCGATAAGTCCCACCGCTTGCCCTTTGTGCAGTGTGATGTTTAACCCAGAAAACAGCTCTTTGTTGCCACGACTGATTGCCACGTCTTTTAATGTCAAAAGGGGCTTATCGGCAGGTGTGATGTCCGCCTTTGTCCATGTGGCAGGGTTGGCACTCATCAGCTCTTTGGCGTAGTCGGACGTGGGGTTTTGTAGGACATGGGTGGCTTGTCCTTGCTCTAAGAGTTTGCCTTTTTTCATGACCATCAGCAGGTCGCCATCGCCACTTAGACGACTTGCGACTGCTATGTCGTGCGTGATGGTCAAAAGACAACCGCCATGTTTGGCAACTTGGGCGAGCATATCCACCACGATGAGTTTGTTGGTGTGGTCAAGCCCTTTGGTGGGTTCGTCAGCGATGACGATGTTTGCCCCGCTCACGGTGGCACACGCAAATGAGACACGCTGTGCCATACCGCCTGACAGCTCATGCGGATAGTGGTTTTTGGCGTGTGATAGGGTCAGCTCATCTAGGGTTTGGCTTGCTGTGGCGTGCGATGTCTGTTTGTCTAGCCCTTTGACAAAATATAGGCTCTCTGCCACTTGGTTTTGGGCGGTCATGGTGGGGTCAAGCGAGCGTACTGGTTCTTGGGGGAGCATGGCAAGCGTCCGCCCCCACAGTTTGTTGAATTTGGTGCTGTCAAGTCTGCCTTGACCATCATGGAGCATTTCGCCGTTTATGAAAATTTGTCCTTTGACCATCAAATCTTTGGGTAATGCTCCCATGATTGCTTGGGCAAGCAGGCTTTTGCCTGAGCCTGTTTCGCCTAAAATGGTTAAATTTTGACCTTTTTTAATGCTCAGACTGATGGGTTCTACCAAAGTTGCACCGTCTTTGGTATGTACGGATAAGTTATTGATTTGGATAAGGTTTGTCATTATTTTTTTCCTTTAATTTTCTTGTTTGCCTGACAATAATTGAAAGCTCAATACCAACAAAAACACGGTAACAATCGGCAAAAAGAACACCAAAGGGGCTTCATAATAATAAGGAAACAGTTCGGTCATCATCAGACCCAGCTCGGCGGTGGGTGGTCGTAGCCCGACATTGACAAAACCAAGCGTGGCAAGAGCTAGCACCGCATTGCCCGCTCCAAAGGCGGTCAGTGTCCACATCACAGGGGCAAGGCGTGGCAAGTAATGCCGTCTGATGACGTACCACAGACCCATATCCATGAGCGTGCTGGCTTGTACTTCGGGGGCGTGGCGTAGGTTTAGGCTCATCGCACGGGTCATCTTAAAAAATTCTACCCACATGACAAGCGACACTCCAAGATACAGCGACCAAAAACTGTTTGGGGCGATGGACGCAAACAGTAGGATAAACAAAAGACCGGGCAGAGCCATGATACAATCGCAAACAAAGCCCAAGATTTTATCCAAAATCCCGCCAAAAATTCCCGCCAGTAACCCAAAAACCAAACCAAAGGTCAGCGACACGCTCACCGACATGATGATAAGGCTGAATGACAAACGAATGGCAGAAGCAAGACGAGCGAGCATATCCCGCCCTAGATGGTCAGTGCCAAAGGGGTGCTGGCTGTTTGGGGTAATAAGCACGGCATCAAGGTTTTGCAGTGCCATGTCATAAGGGCGGATAATGGGGCTTAGGTAGGCAAAACTAAGTAAGATGACAAGGGTAGTTATGCCGATTTTTTGTCCAAGTGTTAGATTTTTTAACACGGTTAGCTCCTTAAATGTCATATCGTGGGTCAATTAGGCGGTTTAGCACGTCCACCACGCCATTTAGCACCACAAATAACGCCCCCATGACCAAAGCTGAGCCTTGTATCATGGGAATGTCCCTTGCGATGATGGCGTGTACTAACGCATGACCGATACCAGGCCAAGCAAAAACGCTCTCCACGATGACCACCCCTTCAATGAGATAGATGAGCTGTACACCATGATAGGCAACTATCGGAATGGCGATGTTGCGAATGCCGTGCTGATAAAAGGCTTGGGCAGGAGATAATCCCTTTAAGCGGGCAAATTCATAAAAATGTGAACCAAGTGCCGATATGGTTGCATTACGAGCCACCCGCACAGACACGGCAGACAGTGCCAAAGCCAGTGTTAAGGCGGGCAGGACATAGTGAGATGGCTTACCATAACCTGCCACAGGAAGCCATCTAAGCTCCACCGCAAACAGCGTCATCAGCACTATCCCGATGATAAAGGTGGGGGCAGAACGAAGCAAGGTGGCAAAAGTTAGGGTCATTTTGTCAAATATACCATCAGGTCGCAGGGCGGATAAAACCCCAAATGGTACACCGATAAACAGCGACATGATAAGGGCGACCACCGCAAGCCAAAAGGTATGCCCAAACTGATGAGCAATCTCACGCCACACGCTCGCCCCGCTTACCAAAGAGTTGCCCAAGTCTAAGCGGAGTAGGTCATAAAACCATGCTAAATACTGCTCATACCACGGCAAATCTAGCCCAAGTTCGGCTCGCACTTGGTCGGCAGAGCTTGCGGTTACTTGGTCGTAGCCATAGCGGGAGCTTGCGATGCGATACGCCATGTCGCCAGGCAGACTTCGCATGAGAATAAAGGTCAATGTCCCGACCGACCAGATGACCAGTAACAGCTGAACAAATCGTGAAAAGATGAGTTTTGGCATAATGATAATGATAAGCAAAATTGAGCTATTATAAAATTTTTTAAGTATAAAATCAAATGTAATAACATACATTTAAAACACCAACTTTGTCATTTTTGCCATTAAAAAACCATCAAATCCGATAAGGATTTATTGTATTGATTATTTTTTTGGTCTTGTGGTATAAATATGATTATTTTTAGTACAAGGGTGTTAATTCATGAGCAAGCCATTGATCTTTGTTTGGGTGGTCATCAGTATGGTGGCGTTATCTTTGCTGTCGCCTGCGGTGGCAAACAGTAAAATCTACCATTAAACAGTCATCATCTCAAACCATAACTTCGTATCAGGGCGTTAAATATGGTAATAATGTTTTTGATGAAAGTTTTAGAACGCCAGAAGCAGACAGAGTGGGTCAGAAAGTAATTGGTTTGTTAGATGGCATCATATCAAAAGATGATGCTAGGATGGTTAGTGTCATGCTTCATGCAAATAGAACGGTTAGCGTTGGGATTTCGGGAGACTTAAACTCTTCAAGAACACAGCAACGTATACAAATAGCTCAAAAAGCTTTGGATAAGAGCAGTGTTGGTGCATACACAATCGGTACTGGCACTTTGGATGGGTCGCATGGTCTTATTAAAGTGGATACAGGAAACAGGGTTGGTGTATGTGCAGAGCCTAAATGTGCTTTTGTGGCTAAAAATAATCCCAGTCCTGTGATTGGCTTTGCAATTTTATGGTGTGGTAGAGGTGTAAATCCTTATCCGCTCAGTCAAAAGGAGCTGAGTGGCAGAAATCTTAGCTCAAACCAAATGTATATGTGCGACACCTGTCAAGCAAGTAGGTTGGCTTATGAGCGATATATCAATAACGCAAATAAAAAATAAGGAGTTAATATGACCATTTTATCTCAAATGATTAACTTAATGCTCCAAAAAGTAAAAATCAAACCTGTTCCCAAGCAGGAGCTTGATGAATTTTTATCACAAAATCATATTAACATCTGTGATGATTATTATCAGTTTTTACTTAATTACGGTTATGGTGATTTTTTAAAATATGGTTATGCTGACTTAACATTTGATGATGTTAAGTTATATTATTTAGATGATGAAATATTTGATGATGCAAAATTGCCACCAAATTGTGATTATATTGGCGGTGATTTAAGTACAGAGCCATTATGTATTGACAAATTTAATAAAAATATTTATATCTTTGCTGACGGAGAGAGAGACTTTTGGTATTACGGTGGATTAAGAGAAATATTATTTTATTATTTGTTTGGTTATATTAAAAGTTTATATTTATTTGATAGTATTAAGACAAATATTAAAATAAACGATGTTGATAAATTTAAAAGCGAATATATGAATTATGAGATAAAAGATATACATTTTGGTAAAAAGTACTTTTTTTAAAGATGGCAGTCTTATTATTTGTAATGATTTATTTTATAGCTATAATATTTATCAAGGTGGTATCTTAAATCATGTGATATGACAAACCCACGCAGTAGCATGGGTTTGTGTGTTGTTACTTAGGGTAAATGCTGTGTCATATTGAGATGGTCTGCCCCTTGACTTGCCAATCCACATTTAAAGCAATAGTGATTAAAGGTGCTTTTGCGAGTGGTGCAGTTTGGACAATATTCAAACAAATGTATCCCGCAATGCGGACAAAAATCCAAATCAGCATTATTAAAATCAAGCGACCGCTCACAGCTAGGACAGATGCCTTTGGTGATTTTGACATGAGCGTCATCATAGTTCATTTGTTGTTGGCGTTCACTGCTGGATAGAGCTTCTTCTAATCGTTTGCGTTCTAGGTAGGCGTTCATGGTTTCAATGGCATATTTGCCCACCACGACCGTTACGATAATTCCCACCGCATAGCGAACATAACCGCCATAATCGGGCAAATACGGCACAAGCTCCACAAAAAACGCAAACAGGGCAAAAAACACAAAACCCCACACAAACGGCCATGCATTGGTATGCCGATAGCGTTTAAACAGATAGCCTGCCAACAGTAGTAGGGGGAGTGTGATGAGTAGCCGATAGATAAAAATCTGCAATTCGGTGCGTCTTTGGTGCTTATGATAACCGTCTTCGGCAGATGTCTCCATGCTGGTGATTTGGCTTTGAATGGTCTCTACCGCCTGTCGTCTGTCAAGTTGGCGTTTTTCTATGGCGGACAGCTCGCTTTGTAGGGCTTGTTCTTGGGCTTTTAGTTTGTCAAGCTCGCTTGTGCGTTTGATGACTTCGGGGTTTTGGCTTGATTGCTCGGTAACAGAACGGGTGGCAAGCCAATTTTCAAAAGTCTCACGAGCGTTCATGGTTTCACTTTGTTTTTGGGTCAGCTCATGGTTTTTTTGTTCCCATTCATGGTTGATGTCTTGCTCTTTTTGCTCGGCTTGGGTCAGCTCGTCTTTTAGTTGGTCATAGGCGGGGCGGTCGGCGACAAAGTCGGCAATGGTGGTCTCATCGGTGCTAATCAAGGGCAAATCAGCGACAATTTTACTGCCCAGCCCGATTAAAAACACCCCAAAAATAAACGCCACTATCCACAAAAACCCCCGAAACCATTTTTCAGGTTGTCGCCCTGCACTTTTGGCTTTGGGGGTGGGGGTGAATTTGGGTTTGATTTTGACTTTGTTGCCCATCATATTCTCCTGATGATAATGTATGATGTTAATGTAGCATGGATTGGCAGGGTTTTCAAAACAGTATTGTGTGAAAAGTGTGTTAAAAACGCCTTAAAATTAAGCAAATAAAAAACTCTTCCAATTTAAAGACGACTTTTTATGGTGGGTGTGGCTAAGTTGAGTTGGCAGGCATCGCCCCATCGGTTTTAATCATGAAAAATGTTCTGTTTAACCGTGAACGATATTGGCAGGTTTTGTAACCGACATCATGGCAAAGTATGAATAAGGAATGTCGCTGTATTTGATTGAATTTTGTTAAGGATTTTTTTAAAATGTTTATCAACGTTTTTTGTTGTAGGATAACGATGAACGAGATATTTAAAAAAGCCCATGAAGCCAGTGATTTTTTAAAACTGCTGGCAAACCCGAACCGTTTGGCGATTTTGTGCTGTCTGCTAGAAAAAGAGTGTAATGTCAGCGAATTGCACCAAGCCATCGGTATGTCGCAGGCAGGCACATCTAACCAGCTGGCGATGCTTAGGCGGGCGGGTCTTATTGTTGCCGAAGTCAAGCACAGACAGCGAGTGTATCGGATAGTGGACGAAAAAACAAGGGCGGTGCTGGGCGTACTGCATGGGTTTTATTGTGCCGTTCCAGAGAATAAAAACCGCCCCTAAGGACGGTTTTTGTGTTTTACCACTTTAATAAATGCAAATGATAGTTACGCTCAAAAGGGTCAAGGGTCAAGCCTTGTAGCGACTGATGAGCGGACACACTTTGTTGGTAGTACACGACAGGGATAAGTGGGCGTTCGTCCACGAGAATCTGAGCGACTTGCTGTTTAAGTTCGCTTTTTTTGGTCTCATCGGCGGTGATGGCGATGTCGTTTAAGGCTTGGGTTAGGGCAGGGTTTTGATAATTCATCACGCCCCAGTCGCTCCCTTTGGGATTTAAATCTTCGGTCAAAGCAAGCAAGGGGTCTGGGGTCATGCCGTAGTTACGGGCATACAGAGCCATTTGTAGTGAGCCGTCTTGGTGGGCTTTGGGTATCTCTGAGGCGTTGGTGATATTGACCTTTAAATCCACACCGATTTTACGCCATTGGTCTTGTAAGGCGGTGGCGATGAGTGGCAACTCTGGGCGGTCAGAGAAAGTGATGAGCGACACGCTAAACGGTTTACCGTCTTTTTGTAAAATGCCGTCCGCCCCTTCGGTAAAGCCATTGGCAAGCAGTTTGGCTTTGATGGCGTTGTGGTCGGGCTTGGTATTGGGTGTGCCAATTTGCCAACCGCCAAACATCGGGGGCAACAGCTCATTTGCCCCAGCATCCCCAATGCGTAACACCGATTGGGCGATGGCTTCACGGTCTATGGCATCAGATAGAGCTTGACGGGTGGTTTTGTCGGCAAACAGCGGGTTGGCGATGTTCATCTTAATGGCGATGGTGCGAGCCAATGTTTGGGTTAAAACTTGCAAGTTAGGATTGTTTTGTAGGCGTCTTAGGCTGGCACTGTCTAGTGTATAAATCAGATGGTCATCATTACCTTCGGACAATAGGGTGCGGGTCTCGCTACGAGAGTTGGCAAGATAGCTGATGTGGCTGATGTGGGCTTTTTGACCCCAGTAGTCGCCATAGGCGGACTGTTCTAGTTTTTGGGGTGGTTCTATCTTGTCAGCCTTGTATGCTCCTGTGGCGATGATGGTGGTGGCTTGACCCTGATTGTCAAAGGAGTTAGGGGCTAAGATGATGGCGGTAGAATGCGCCAAAAACGCAGGCAAGGTCAGCACAGGCTCATCAAGATAAAACTCTACCGTATGGTTATCTGAGGCTTTGATGGTGCGGATTTTGGCGTTTTCTAGGGCGGTGGGTTTGCTCAGAGCGATGTTTAGGCTGTTTGCCACTTCTTTGGCGGTCATGGGTGTGCCATCGTGGAATTTGACATCATCACGCAAGGTAAAAACCCACGTTTTGCCGTTGTCGTGCGTTTCCCACTTTTGGGCTAGAGCAGGAATAAGCGTGCCTGTATCGTCCACGTCCACGAGCGTCTCACCGATGCCCAGACGTTGATAGATAAATCCTGACGTGCTGGGGTCGGCATTGGTAATCTCCCAAGGCGTAACGACCGTTAAGGTCTTATCAGTGGGTGTGTCGGTCTTTGTCGGTGGGTTATTGCCACAGGCGGTTAAACCGAGCATGGTCAAGCTAAGGGCGGTTAGGGGGAGTTTCATGGGATTTTCCAGTTAAAATTTCGTTTATGTTATTGCATAACAAAAATAAAATCAAGAGAAATTCAGCCATGTCCATCGTTATGATAAAAATTTATGGAAAAAAGTCTGTCATTTATATCAAAAAGTGCTACACTAAGCCAAATTTTTAAATAAGACACATTCAAATAACATGAAAACTGCTGTTTTACTTGTCAATCTGGGCACACCTGATGAGCCGACCGTGCAAGGGGTGCGCCGTTATTTGCGTGAATTTTTATCAGACACTCGGGTGATTGAGATTCCGCCTTTGATTTGGCAAATCATTTTAAACGTATTTGTGCTGACCACCCGTCCTAAGCGTGTTGCTCATGCTTATCAGAGTGTGTGGACACCTGATGGCTCACCGCTGTTGGCGATTTTAAAAAAACAAGCGACCTTGTTGCAAGACCGTCTTATCCAAAATGACAAAAGCACCCCTGTGTTTTTTGCCACCACTTATGGCAATCCTAACATCAAAGATGTGATGAAAGACTTACAAGATAAGGGCTATGATGATTTTGTGGTGTTGCCTTTGTATCCGCAGTATTCGGCAACCACCACAGGGGCGGTATTTGATAAGGTGGCAAAGTATTGCATGGGCGTGCGTGATGTGCCTGCGGTGCAGTTTGTTCGTGAATATCATGACCACCCTTTGTACATACAGGCGTTGGTGGCAAGCATTCGCAAGTTTTGGGCAGAGCATGGGCGAGCGGACAGATTGCTTATGAGTTTTCATGGTATCCCTAAGCCCTATGCCGATAAGGGCGACCCCTATGCCGAACAATGTCGTAAAACGGCCGTATTGGTGGCAAGCGAGCTTGGGCTTGGGGTGCATGAGTGGGCGGTGAGTTTTCAGTCTCGCTTTGGGGCTCAGGAATGGCTAAAACCCTATACCGATGAGCTACTGACCGAATGGGGCAATCAAGGCGTGTCAGTACAAGCCCTAAGCCCTGCATTCAGTGCCGACTGCTTGGAGACCTTAGAGGAGCTGGCGATGGAAAATCGTGATAATTTTATGAATGCAGGGGGTAAATCGTATCAATATATCCCCGCCCTAAATACCGATGAGACGCACATCGCATTGATGGCAGATTTGGTGGGGCGGTATTTCTAAAAACCTACCAAATTGTAAATGATGTTATTAAACCCAATGCGTTGTTAATTGACAGATGACGAAATGAATGAGTCATGATACACTATAAGCATTTTTTTAACGAACAGGTTTTGGGCATGATAGATACGTTGATTATTATCCTAATCATACTGGTGATGGCGGTGGGTATGTTTTTTGTCATACAAATGCTTCGCTCTAAATCATACAAAGGCGATGATAAGTCATTGGAATATAAAGATGATTTGCCGATTTTGCCCAGAGAGCAACGAGTGGTTCAAGACCTGCCCATCAGTGCAGACCAGACGGGTCAGCCCACCGAAGAGCAAGATGCTTTGTCCAGTTTGGCGATGGCAATCAGCAAAACGGCGGTGGACACCCCAAAAGACGATACTGATACGGATAAACCCGTCTCCTCAAATGAAAGCAATGTCCACATCAAAAACGAATTTAACAAAAGCTCTCCTGTGCTTGACCGCCACATGGATAAACAAAAGGATTTTGACCAAAATAACGACCCCTTGCTGGAAGCCAAAGACACCGTAACCATCATCATCACGCCCCGCAACCACTCTGTTGGCTTGTCAGGCAAAGAAGTGTTAAACATCGCTCGTGTTTATGGCTTAAAATATGGCGTGATGAACATGTATCATCGCTATGAGTACGAAGACGGCTCAGGCGGGCTGTGGTTTAGTATGCTTGGGGTGGGTCGTCATGGCGTGCAGACTTTTGATTTAAATACCCTAACTGACCAAAGATTTATCGGGCTGTCGCTGTTTTTATCGCTACCGCACCCGCACGCTTTGCGTGGTTTTGACAGCATGATTTCTACCGCTCGCATGATTGCCAAAGATCTAAATGCCGACATTCATGACGAAGAAAGCTACATCATTGATGACGCTTATTGTGAAAAACTGCGTTTGCAGGTTGCCAATTATCAATGATTATCCATCATGATAAAAACCGTCATTTAGGCGGTTTTTTTTACTCATTTTAAGGAAAAAACATGACAAGTCCCACTGATGCCAACATTATCGCCCAAATGCGACAGCTCATCACTGCCCTAAAACGCCACAACCACGCCTATTATGTGCTGGACAATCCAACCATTACAGATGGCGAATATGACAGTTTGCGTTTAACATTGGTGCAGTTAGAAAGCGATTTTCCAACCTTAAAACAGCCCGACAGCCCAACTGACAGCGTGGGCGATACGCCTTTGCCATTTTTTACCCAAATCACCCATGATTTGCCCATGCTGTCGCTGGGCAATGTGTTTAATGCCGATGACATGGCAAATTTTGTTCGCCGTGTTAATGACCGTTTGGACACAAAAAGTCAAAACCCTGAATTTGAAATGGAGCTAAAATTGGACGGTTTGGCAGTGTCTTTAAAATATGTTCATGGCACATTTCATCAGGCGGTAACTCGTGGCGATGGTCGGGTGGGCGAAGACATCACGCATAACGTCCGCACCATTCGTAATCTACCGCTTGTGCTTGATGGTTGCAAAGACATTGAGCTGTTAGAAGTGCGTGGCGAAGTCTTAATGCCAAAAGCGGGGTTTTTAAAATTAAACGAACAAAGCCGTGAGCGTGGCGAAAAAACCTTTGCTAACCCCAGAAATGCCGCTGCAGGGTCATTGCGACAGCTAAACCCCGCCATTGCCAAAGCCCGTCCGCTGGCGTTTTATGGCTATTCGGTCAATCAAGGTTTGCCTGATGGCATCACCACCCAAAGCGGGGCGATGAATTTTTTGCAGTCGCAAGGCTTTGATGTGTCGCCCTTTAAGGTGGTGGCAAATTTAAAAGAGATTGATGAGTTTTATCAAAAGACTATTGATGAGCGAGATGACTTGCCCTTTGAGATTGATGGGGTAGTGGTCAAGGTCAATTCACTGGCTTTGCAAGATGATTTGGGTTTTTTAAGTCGTGAGCCACGTTGGGCAACCGCTTATAAATTCCCCGCCACGACCGCCACGACACGCCTACTGGATGTAGAATGGCAAGTGGGGCGTACAGGACAACTGACCCCTGTGGGCAAACTTGACCCTGTCAATGTCGGGGGTGTTACTGTGAGCAACGTTACCTTGCACAACTTTGGCGAGATTGGACGGCTTGGGGTCATGATGGGCGACATCGTGAGCGTGCATCGGGCAGGGGACGTGATTCCCAAAGTGTCAGGCGTGATGACCGATTTGCGTGATGATAATGCACGGGAAATCCACCTACCAGATGTTTGCCCTGTCTGTGGCTCACCTGTGGCATTACCTGATGGCGAAGCTCTGGCACGTTGTACAGGCGGTTTGGTTTGCTCTGCCCAAGCCCAAGAAGCTCTAAAACATTTCGTTTCACGAAAGGCGATGGACATTGATGGCTTAGGGTCGCAGTGGCTCATTAAGTTTTTTGAGATGGGGCTGATTAAGACGGTGGCGGACATTTACTGTTTGGCAGATAAGGTGGAAGTTTTGCAAAACTTAGACGGCTTGGGCGAAAAGTCGGTTGCCAATATGCTGTTTGCCATTGATAAATCCAAAAACACAACCCTGCCACGTTTTATTTTTGCTTTGGGCATTCGTGGGGTGGGTGAAAGTACTGCCTTAAATCTTGCCGAGCATTTTGGTCAGCTTGACAAACTACAAAACGCCAGCGTGGACGAGCTATTAAAGGTGGTGGACATTGGCGAGATTACCGCCAAAAATATCCATGAGTTTTTCCGCACAGAACATAATGTGGCAGTGATTGATGATTTGGTGGCGTTGGGCGTGCATTGGCAAGCGGTTGTTAAGGATACAGGCAATGCCCCCCTTGATGGTCAGACATGGGTGGTAACAGGCACGCTGTCTGCGATGGGGCGAGACGAAGCCAAAGCTCATTTGCAGGCGTTGGGAGCGAAAGTCTCAGGGTCGGTATCTGCCAGAACCAGCACACTGCTGGCAGGCGAGAGAGCAGGCTCTAAGCTAGACAAGGCAAATGAGCTTGGTGTGCGTGTGCTGGGCGAAGATGAGTTCATGGCACTACTTGCCGAGCATGGTAGGGCGTGATGAGTGATAAGCAGTCATTGATTGATGAATTTGCCCGTTGTGCTTTGGCTCTTAGGGAATTGGCGGATAAGTTGGGTCATGCTAACTTTGCCAAAATGATGAATGATACGTTGTCTTGTTTGTGTGATGATGGGCTTGATGACAAACAAAAGCTGTTACAGGCTTATGAACGTTCTCGTGTTTTTGGGGGTATGGGGTCATGGGTAGACAGTCCGTTTTGTACAGCTCATGAGCTGGGATTGAGTGATGAGTATGATAAAATTACCGATGAGTTTTGGCAAATTCGCCAAAAAGCTCGGAAAAATGCCCGATGGTAACGGTGTTATTTTTAAGGAATAATCATGACCACCACTCATCATTCTCAAAACCTATTTTCCATGATGGGCTTGGTGGTGGGTTGTGTGCTGTTTGGGCTTGGCAGTTTGATTGTTGCCCATGTGGACAGCATGGGGGCGTATGCGATGGCGTTTTGGCGACTTAGCGTGTCGGCTGTGATTTTTTTATCGCTTGCCGTGATATTTCGCCAGCCCTTTCCAAGCTCACGCCATGCACTTGTTTTGGCACTCATCTCAGGCGGTGCGTTGGGGCTTGATTTGGGGCTGTGGCATGAGAGCATTTATGCGGTGGGTGTGGGAATTTCTACGTTATTAAACGGCTTGCAGATTTTCTTTTTGGCGTTCATCGCCTTTATGTGGTTTGGTGAAAAACAGACCAAATTACAACTGTTTAGCCTGGTACTTGCGTCTATTGGTGTGGCATTTATCGCAAGTCCTGAGTTTGCCCACAACTCGTCCGCCTTGTGGGGTTTTGTGTCGGGAATTTTGTCAGGGGTGTTTTTAGCGGTGTCCATGTCCTTTGTCAGACGCACGCACGAAGTGGCAGATGTGGCGATTTTCCCCATGATGACCTTGGTGGGCGTGGGTGGTGCGTTGGCGTTGTTGCCACTCATGCTGATTTTTAATATGGGTAAAATCATGCCGACCACATGGTCTGAATGGGGCTGGGTATTCGTCTATGGGGCGGTCATGCAGTGTATGGCGTGGGGGCTGATTGCGTATTCTATCCCAAAAATCGCTTTGTCTTTGACGGGACTTTTGCTCTTAACTGAACCTATTGCCACGCTCATCATTGATTATTTTTGGTTGGGTAAACCGATTAACGCCATGCAATGGGGTGGGGCGTTTTTGGTGATGTTTGCCATTTATTTGGGGTCGCTTAGGGCAAAGGGTCGCTAGGGTTTAATGCTGTAAAATGACCGAAAATTTTATGTCATACAAAAAAATGCTTGCAAAGTTTAAAAATATGTATATAATAGCAGTCCTTAACGACCTTTAAGGCGACTGGCTCAATTGGTAGAGCAGCGGACTCCAAATCCGCAGGTTGGGGGTTCGAGTCCCTCGTCGCCTGCCATCTCTTTCATTTCCATATCATTCATTATTTTTAATTGATAGCCGATTGATTATTGCAAGGCGTTTTTTGCATGAGCGACAATAAAACCCCACAACAAGACAACCTAGAAACCAAACTGGCGGACGCTAAGGCGGTCGCCCAAAGTATGCTAGAAAAGCGTCAAGCGGTTGTTGTGTCCGAAGAAAATATTGTTGAAGTTGCCAAAACCCGCTCTGTCAAAGGCATGATACTGTGGCTGATTGCCATCGTGGCACTCATCAGCTCCACACTGATTACGCAATATTTGCCAAAATATTGGGCTCCTGCCAATGATGTCATTACGCAAGCGGTGATTACTGTTGCTTTGGTGTTGCTGGCGTTGGTGTGTTTGGCATTTACCAGCCAAGGACGTGCCTTTAAAACCCTGTTAAAAGATGCAGGCATTGAACTTCATCGTGTAACATGGCCAACCAAAGATGAGACCTTTCGTTATACTTGGCAGGTCATCGTCATGATGATTATTGTGGGAATTTTTATTTGGTTGGTTGATACTTTCTTTAACTATTTGCTTGGTTTTATTTTACATTGATTTATAGGAATTATGATGCGTTGGTATATCATTCAGGCATTTTCAGGTTACGAAAAACAGGTACAACGTGCGTTGATTGAACGCATTAAGCGTAGTGAGCTGACCGAATTTTTTGGCGATGTGCTTGTGCCGACCGAAGAAGTGGTTGAGATGCGTGATGGTAAAAAACGTACCATTGAGCATAAACTATTTCCTGGTTATGTGCTGATTGAGATGGAAATGCGTGAAGACACGTGGCACGTTGTTAAAGATTGCCCAAACATTTCAGGTTTTATCGGCGGCACAAAAGACCAACCTGCTCCCATTACCCAAGTGGAAGCAGACCGTATTTTAAACCGCATTAACAAAAAAGGCACAGAGGCACCACGTCCTAAGACCATGTTTGAACCAGGTGAAGAAGTGTTGATTATTGATGGTCCATTTACTGACTTTAAAGGCGAAGTCAAAAAAGTGGATTATGACAAATCCAAGCTGACCTTAACTGTGAGTGTGTTTAGTCGCCCCACCGAAGTGGAGCTTGAATTTAATAAGGTTGAAAAAACCATTTAAATCATATATAATGTCGCCTTTTTAGTTCTAGGGTTGCTAGAACTTTCTTGGTAAATTCATCGGGGAGCTGTTAAGCGTTATTACCCATTTTTGGAGATTTTTCATGGCAAAGAAGATTGATGGCTACATCAAGCTACAAGTGCCTGCTGGCAAAGCAAACCCTTCACCACCCATCGGTCCTGCATTGGGTCAAAAAGGGGTGAACATCATGGCGTTTTGTAAAGAATTTAACGCCGCATCCGCCAACTTAGAGCCAGGTTTGCCTGTGCCTGTGGTAATTACGGTATTTAATGATAAGTCATTCACATTTGTCATGAAATCGCCACCTGCGGCGGTACTGTTGCGTAAAGCTGCTGGCATTACCAAAGGTTCAGCCGTGCCAAACAAAGACAAAGTGGGTACAGTAACCCGTGCTCAGTTAGAAGAGATTGTCAAAACCAAAGAAGCAGATTTGACCGCTGCTGACCTAGAATCTGCCGTACGCACCATTGCTGGTACTGCTCGTTCTATGGGTATTAACGTGGAGGGTGTGTAATGGCTAAGCTAACTAAGCGTCAAAAGCTCATCAATGAAAAAATTGATAACAGCAAACTATACACCATTGAAGAAGCGGTAGAAATCCTAAACAGCCTACCTCCTGCAAAATTCAAAGAGTCTATTGATATTGCCATCAATCTGGGTGTTGATCCTCGTAAGTCTGACCAAGTTGTTCGTGGTGCAACCAACCTACCAGCAGGTACTGGTAAAACCAAACGTGTAGCAGTCTTTGCTCAGGGTGCAGTGGCTGATGCTGCCAAAGAAGCAGGTGCTGATGTGGTTGGTTTTGAAGACCTAGCCGAGAGCATTAAAGCAGGCAATCTTGATTTTGACGTGGTCATCGCATCGCCTGATGCCATGCGTGTGGTGGGGCAGTTGGGTACAATTTTAGGACCTCGTGGTTTGATGCCAAACCCAAAAGTTGGCACGGTAACGGCTGATGTTGCCACTGCGGTCAAAAATACCAAAGCAGGTCAGGCTCAGTACCGTGTGGATAAAGCAGGTATCATTCATGCGTCTATCGGTCAAGTAGGCTTTACTGGTGAACAAATTGAACAAAACGCCACTGCTTTGCTTAACGACCTAAAACGTGCTAAGCCAGCAACTTCTAAGGGTGTTTACATCAAGAAGATTACGCTGTCTAGCACCATGGGTCCTGGCATTGTGATTGACCCTGTGCCACATCGTGCTAACAAGTAATCCTTGATAGATTTTGGTGAAAAATCACTTGATTTTTGGGATTTTTCGCTTATAATGGCACAATTTTGTGATAAGTTACCCGCACTGCTTATCTTAAACACTTGAATTTCAAATTTTAGTTCAGCACAACGGGTTGTGCTGTCTAAGACCGTAGGTGTCAGTGATTATTCTTAAACACTGATTTAATAAATGGGTAAAATCATTTGCCTACGCAGACGGCGGAAACTTTGCCGTATTTTGGTGTAAATCATCAGATTTACAAATTTAAATCACTTAGTGATGAATATGGAGACAACCCATGGCACTAAATCTTCAAGACAAACAAGCAATTGTTGCTGAGGTAAATGAAGTTGCCAAAGTTGCCCTGTCTGCTGTGGTTGCCGATTCTCGTGGCGTTACAGTAGCTAAGATGACCGAACTTCGTAAACAAGCTCGTGTGGCGGGTGTTGAAATGCGTATCGTGCGTAATACTTTGTTACGCCGTGCGTTGGCAGATACCGATTTTGCTTGCATGAACGATGTTTTTGTTGGACCTACTTTGATTGCTTTCTCAAATGAACATCCAGGTGCGGCAGCACGCTTGTTCAAAGAGTTTGCCAAAGCCAACGATAAGTTTGAAATCAAAGGTGCAGCTTTTGAAGGCGAATTTATTGACGCAAAATCTATTGATAGACTTGCAACCTTACCTACTTATGACGAAGCCATTGCACGTCTGATGGGCACCATGAAAGAAGCAGCAGCGGGCAAATTGGCTCGTACGTTGGCTGCACTTCGTGATAAATTGCAAGCAGAAGCAGCATAATTTGCTGAATATTTTTAACATTTTATTTCACAGGAAATTGCTATGTCATTGACTAACGAACAAATCTTAGATGCTATCGCTGAAAAATCAGTCATGGAAATCGTTGAGCTTATCTCTGCGATGGAAGAAAAATTTGGCGTGTCTGCCGCCGCTCTTGCTGCAGCTCCTGCAGCTGGTGGCGATGCTGGTGCTGGTGCAGAAGAAAAAGACGACTTCAACGTTGTTCTGACTTCTGGTGGCGACAAGAAAGTAGCTGTTATTAAGGTGGTGCGTGAAGTAACTGGTCTTGGTCTTAAAGAAGCCAAAGACTTGGTTGAAGGTGCACCACAAACCATCAAAGAAGGCGTTGCCAAAGCCGAAGCCGAAGAGCTTAAAAAGAAACTTGAAGAAGCTGGAGCTTCTGTTGAGCTTAAATAATTTAAATCAAGCAATTGCTTGATGATGGATTATTTACAAAAAACCCAATAGTGTTGTTGCATTGTTGGGTTTTTTTTTATATAATGTGATATTTGACATTTTGTGTGCTGTGGCTTAATATCAAGCCACAGAATGCAATCTACATGAATTCATGTGTCTTATGCAAAGATTTCATCACTAAGCAATACATAATGGCTAAATGCTCTGGTAGTATTTGGCGATTTTTTGTCTTTGATGGTTTTTGCAAGGCAAACGCACCCTTATTATCGGTCTCTACTTGGTAGAGTATTTTTGTTGTTACCTAAGGAATCCCAATGGCATATTCTTATACTGAAAAGAAACGCATTCGTAAAAGTTTTTCTAGACTGCCAGATGTTATGGAAGTACCCTATTTGCTCGCCATTCAAGTGGATTCTTACGAGCAATTTTTACAAGAATACAAAAAGCCCAAAGCTCGTGCCAATGTTGGGCTGCAGGCGGCATTTTCGTCCATTTTTCCCATTACCAGCCATTCAGGTAATGCTGAACTGCAATTTGTAGAATATTATCTGGGCAAACCTGAATTTGATGAGCGTGAATGTATCATGCGTGGCTCAACTTTTGCAGCCCCTTTGCGTGTTAAAATCCGCCTGGTCATCAAAGACAAAGACAATAAAACCACCATCAAAGACGTGCGTGAAGATGAAGTGTACATGGGTGAAATTCCGCTCATGACCAATAACGGCACATTCATCATCAATGGCACAGAGCGGGTCATTGTCTCACAACTTCATCGTTCTCCTGGTGTATTTTTTGATCATGACAAGGGTCGTTCACATTCTAGTGGCAAAGTGCTTTATAATGCTCGTATCATTCCTTATCGTGGTTCGTGGCTTGATTTTGAATTTGATGTGAAAGACTTAGTCTATGCCCGTATTGACCGCCGCCGTAAGCTACTTGCTACCATCATCTTGCGTGCCATCGGCATGACCACAGCAGACATCTTAAAGACATTTTTTGAGACCACGCCTGTTTATAAGGGCAGTGAGTCTTTTGAGATTGAATTGGTTGCCGAGCGTTTGCAAGGCGAGATGGCTCAATTTGACATCGTGTCGCCCGATGGTAAGGTCATTGTAGAGCAAGGTCAGCGTATCAATGCTCGCCGTATCAAAGAAATCAAAGCCACAGGCATGACAAAATTGGCTGTGCCTGATGAGTATTTGTATGAGCGTGTGTTGGCAGAAGACATCGTCATTCATGACGAAGTTATCGCTCGTGCCAACTCATTGATTGATCATGAGTTATTGGTTAAATTAAGCGAAAAAGACATTTCGTCTTTTAACATTTTGTTTACCAACGACATTGACCAAGGTACTTACATTGCAGACACACTTCGTGCTGACGTGGTAACCACTCGTGAAGAAGCACTGATTGAGATTTATAAGGTCATGCGTCCAGGCGAGCCACCCACGCTAGAAACGGCAGAAAAGCTGTTTGAGCAGATGTTTTTTAGTCATGAGCGTTATGATTTGTCCAATGTTGGTCGCATGAAATTTAATCGCCGTTTGGGTCGAGAGTTTGTACTATCTGATGACATTGATGTACAACGTGAGCAAGGCGTATTGTCCAATCAAGACATCATTGATGTGGTCAAGGAGCTGATTGAGATTCGCAATGGTCGTGGTGAAGTTGATGATATTGACCATTTGGGTAACCGCCGTATCCGCTCGGTGGGTGAGATGACCGAAAATCAGTTCCGTATCGGCTTGGCTCGTGTGGAGCGTGCGGTAAAAGAACGCCTGTCTTTGGCGGATGCGGATAATTTGCGTCCACAAGATTTAATTAACTCAAAACCCATTGTTGCGTCCATTAAAGAATTTTTTGGGGCAAGTCAGTTGTCGCAATTTATGGACCAAAACAACCCCTTGTCAGAGATTACTCACAAACGCCGTGTGTCTGCCTTAGGTCCTGGTGGTTTGACCCGTGAGCGAGCCGGCTTTGAGGTGCGAGACGTACATACCACGCATTATGGCCGTGTCTGTCCGATTGAGACACCCGAAGGTCCAAACATCGGCTTGATTAACTCACTGGCAGTATTTGCTAAGACAAATAACTTTGGCTTTTTAGAAACGCCGTATCGCCGTGTCATTGATGGTAAGGTAACGGACGAGATTGAGTATATGTCCGCCATTGAAGAGGTGGGTGCGGTGATTGCACAGGCTGATTCACCGATGAATGATAAAGGTGAGTTGACCGAAGAGATGGTCATGGTGCGTTATCATGGCGAGTCGGTACGCATGAGTCCTGAAAAAGTAACGCACATGGACGTATCGCCCCGCCAAGTGGTGTCGGTGGCAGCAAGTCTCATTCCGTTTTTGGAGCATGATGATGCTAACCGTGCTTTGATGGGGTCAAATATGCAACGCCAAGCTGTGCCCACCTTGCGTTCGGACAAACCGCTTGTCGGTACAGGTATGGAGCGTCATGTAGCTCGCGATAGCGGTGTGTGCGTGGTTGCCAAGCGTGGTGGTGTGATTGAAGAGGTGGATGCCAGCCGTATCATTGTGCGTGTCAATGAAGACGAGATGACCGCAGGGGAGGCAGGCATTGATATTTATAATCTTATCAAATACACCCGCTCCAACCAAAACACCTGTATCAACCAACGGGTGATTGTCAGCACAGGTGATGTCATTGCTCGTGGCGACATTTTGGCGGACGGTCCTTCTACTGATTTGGGTGAGTTGGCACTGGGTCAAAATATGCGTGTGGCGTTCATGACTTGGAATGGTTATAACTTTGAAGATTCCATTTTATTGTCTGAGCGTGTGGTTCAAGAAGACCGTTTTACCACCATTCACATTCAAGAGCTCACTTGTGTGGCTCGTGATACCAAGTTAGGTCCAGAAGAGATTACGGGCGACATTCCTAATGTGGGTGAGGCAGCTCTTGCCAATCTTGATGAGGCGGGCATCGTCTATATTGGAGCAGAGGTGGATGCAGGCGATATTTTGGTGGGTAAAGTAACCCCCAAAGGCGAAAGTCAGCTGACCCCCGAAGAAAAACTGCTTCGTGCCATCTTTGGCGAAAAAGCGGCCGATGTCAAAGACACATCTTTGCGTGTGCCATCATCTACCAAAGGCACGGTTATCGATGTGCAAGTCTTTACCCGTGATGGCTTAGAAAAAGACAGTCGTGCCAAAGCCATTGAAAAAAATATGCTGGATAACTACCGCAAAGACTTAAAAGAAGAGTTGGTCATCTTTGAGGCGGCGGCTCGTGGTCGTGTGATTGCTCTTTTGTCGGGTCATCAGGTCAGTGGTGGTGCAGGATTTAAGGCAGGAACGGTATTGAGTGAAGCTGACCTTGAAAGCTTGCCGTTGGAGACTTTGTTTGATATTCAGCCTGCCGAAGAAGAGATTTCTGAGCGTTTAACACAAATTGCGGACTTTTTGGCGGATAAACAAACAGAAATTGATGAAAAATTTGCTGACAAAAAACGTAAATTGACCGCAGGCGATGACTTGCCACATGGTGTACAAAAAGTAGTCAAGGTGTATTTGGCGGTAAAACGCCGTATCCAACCAGGTGATAAAATGGCAGGTCGTCATGGTAATAAAGGGGTGGTCTCTCGCATCATGCCTGTGGAGGATATGCCTTATGATGAGCATGGTAACCCTGTTGATGTGGTTTTAAACCCACTTGGTGTGCCGTCTCGTATGAACATCGGTCAGGTGCTAGAAACCCATCTGGGCATGGCAGCTCGTGGTCTTGGTGATAAGATTGATGCCATGTTAAAGGCACAAGTGGCCATCTCTGAGCTTCGTGAGTTTTTAGATAAGATTTATAATCAAGTCGGTGGCGAACAGGTGGATTTAGACAGTTTGTCCGATGAAGATTTATTGGCGATGGCTCAAAATTTGCGTGCAGGTGTGCCAATGGGTACGGCGGTATTTGATGGGGCAAAAGAAACCCAAATCAAAGAATTGCTAAAATTGGCAGGTCTTAACCAATCAGGTCAGCAAACTTTGTATGACGGTCGTACGGGTAAGAAATTTGACCGCCCTGTAACGGTGGGCTATATGTATATGCTCAAATTGAACCACTTGGTTGATGACAAGATGCACGCCCGTTCCACAGGTTCGTACAGCCTTGTAACCCAACAACCACTGGGTGGTAAGGCTCAGTTTGGTGGTCAGCGTTTTGGTGAAATGGAAGTGTGGGCATTAGAAGCCTATGGAGCAACCTACACCTTACAAGAGATGCTGACCGTCAAATCGGACGATGTGGAAGGTCGTACTCGTATGTACAAAAACATCGTAGATGGTGAGCAGTACATGAATCCTGGTATGCCTGAGTCGTTTAATGTTCTGACCAAAGAGATTCGCTCTTTGGGGATTAACATTGACCTAAAAGACAAAAAGTAGTGCTGTTAAATCATTGATTTAACTTTTCAATTCAAAGACTTATGAATTAAACGGAGAAATCCTTTGAAAGATTTATTAGACATCATGAAAGCTCCTGCCGACAATGGCATCAAAGAATTTGACAGCATTCAGATTTCGCTTGCCAGTCCTGATGTGATTAAATCATGGTCGCACGGCGAAGTCAAAAAGCCCGAAACCATCAACTATCGCACCTTTAAGCCTGAGCGTGATGGTCTGTTTTGTGCCAAAATCTTTGGACCTGTCAAGGATTTTGAGTGTTTGTGCGGTAAATACAAACGCCGTAAATTTCAGGGCATCATTTGTGAAAAATGTGGTGTAGAAGTTACCGCTGCCAAAGTTCGCCGTGAGCGTATGGGGCATATTGAGCTTGCTTCTCCTGTGGCTCATATTTGGTTTTTAAAGTCTTTGCCAAGCCGTATCGGTCTTTTGCTTGACATCACTTTGCGTGATATTGAGCGGGTGCTTTATTTTGAAAGCTATATCGTAACTGACCCAGGCATGACCAGCCTTGAAAAATACCAACTGCTTGATGATGAGCAATATTTTAATGCCCTTGAACAGTATGGCGATGAATTTATCGCAAAAATGGGAGCAGAGGCGGTTCAAGACCTATTAAAAGACATTGACGTTGATGGCGAGATTGATGATTTGCGAGCTCAAATCCCGCAAACGAACTCAGAAACCAAACTTAAAAAAATGTCAAAACGCTTAAAGCTGTTAGAGTCTTTTAGAGATTCGGGCAATAAACCTGAATGGATGGTGATGACAGTATTGCCCGTGTTGCCACCTGACTTGCGTCCGCTTGTTCCGCTTGAAGGGGGCCGTTTTGCCACGTCTGATTTGAATGATTTGTATCGCCGTGTCATTAACCGCAACAACCGCTTAAAACGCCTATTGGAGTTAAATGCTCCTGACATCATTGTGCGTAACGAAAAGCGTATGCTCCAAGAAGCGGTAGATGCTCTGCTAGATAATGGCAGACGGGGGCGAGCCATCACAGGCTCTAACAAACGCCCGCTGAAATCTTTGGCGGATATGATTAAGGGTAAACAAGGTCGTTTCCGTCAAAACCTGTTGGGTAAACGTGTGGACTATTCGGGGCGTTCGGTCATCGTGGTGGGGCCAACATTGCGTTTGCACCAATGTGGTTTGCCCAAAAAGATGGCGTTAGAGCTGTTTAAGCCCTTTACTTATGCCAAGCTGTTACAAAATAACATCGCTCAAACCATTAAAGCTGCCAAAAAAATGGTAGAACGTGAAGAGCCTGTGGTTTGGGATATGCTTGCCAGCGTCATTCGTGAACATCCTGTGTTGCTAAACCGTGCTCCAACCCTTCACCGTTTGGGTCTGCAAGCCTTTGAACCTGTGATGATTGAAGGTAAAGCCATTCAGTTACATCCGCTTGTGTGTGCGGCGTTTAACGCTGACTTTGACGGCGACCAAATGGCGGTACACGTGCCTTTAACCTTAGAAGCTCAGCTTGAAGCTCGTGCTTTGATGATGTCCACCAATAACATCTTGTCGCCTGCCAATGGCGAGCCGATTATTGTGCCATCACAAGATGTGGTGCTTGGTTTGTACTACATTAGCCGTAGCCATATTGGTGCCAAAGGTGAGGGCATGATTTTTAGTACCGTCAATGAAGCCTTGCGTGCCATCGGTTCGGAAGATTTATCGGTCAATGCTAAAATCAAAGTGCGTGTTAAAGAGACCATCATTAATGATGAAACAGGCGAAAAATCTGTCAATACCACCATTTATGATACGGTGGCGGGTCGTCTGCTGATTTGGGACATCATGCCAGAGGGTATGCTGTTTGAAGAGTGCAACAAAGAGATGACCAAAAAGAACATCTCTAAGCTGTTAAACTCATGTTATCGCAAGTTGGGCGTTAAAGAGTCTGTGCTTTTTGCCGACCACCTGATGTACTTAGGTTTTGCCCAAGCGACTTTGTCGGGCATTTCTATCGGTATCGAAGACATGGAAATTCCGCCAAACAAAAAGCAAATCATGGACGTTGCTGATGCTGAGGCGCGTGATATTGAACAGCAGTTTGAAAAAGGCTTTGTTACCGCAGGTGAACGTTATAACAAAGTGGTGGATATTTGGTCTCGTACGTCCGATAAAATCGCCAACGCAATGATGGAACATTTATCCATCGATGATGTAACAAATGCCAAAGGCGAAATTGAAAAAGAAAAATCATTCAACTCCATCTATATGATGGCAGACTCAGGAGCTCGTGGTAGTGCCACGCAGATTCGTCAGCTGGCTGGTATGCGTGGGCTGATGGCAAAACCTGATGGGTCTATTATTGAAACCCCAATTAAAGCGAACTTCCGTGAGGGCTTGTCGGTATTGCAGTACTTTATCTCAACGCACGGTGCTCGTAAAGGTCTTGCTGATACCGCCCTAAAAACTGCCAACTCAGGTTATCTAACTCGCCGTTTGGTGGATGTGGCTCAGGATTTGGTCATCACGCATGATGACTGTGGCACGACCGCAGGACAGCTCATGACACCTGTCATTAATGGTGGTGAGATTGTGGAGCGTCTGGGCGACCGTGTGCTTGGGCGTGTTACCGCCAAAGATGTGCTGAATGCTCAAGGTAATGTGGTCATTCCTGCCAATACTTTGATTAATGAGCGTTTGGTTGAGCTATTAGACAACAACGCTGTTGATGAGGTGTATGTGCGTTCGGTCATTACCTGTGAGTCTCATCATGGAGTGTGTGCCAAATGCTATGGTCGTGATTTGGCTCGTGGTCATTTGGTAAACATCGGCGAATCGGTGGGTGTCATGGCAGCCCAGTCCATCGGTGAGCCTGGCACACAGCTTACCATGCGTACTTTCCACGTGGGTGGTGCGGCCAGCTCAGCCAGTGTGGCCAACAGTGTGTCGGTCAGTAATGCAGGTACAGTGCGTTTTCGCAACATGAAAACGGTGCATCATGTTGATGGTCATTTGGTGGTGGTGTCTCGTTCGGCGGAGATTGGTATTATTGATGCCCAAGGACGTGAACGTGAACGCTATAAAGTGCCTTACGGCTCAAACGTATTGGTGGCTGATGAAGCACCCGTGAATGCAGGCGACGTGGTTGCTAAGTGGGATCCGCACACCCACCCAATCATCACTGAGTTTGCAGGTACAGCACGTTTTAGCGACATCACCGATGGCATGACAGCAACGGTTAAGATTGACGAGACCACAGGCATGAGTTCGTTTGAGATTTTGGCAAGTAAAGACCGACCTGGTATTGCCAAAGATGCACGTCCTGCCATTATTTTGGATACTGATGAAGGCAAAGAAGTGGTATACTTTTTACCTGCCGAAACAGTCATTCGTGTGTCAGAAGGCGAACAGGTAACCGCAGGTTCGGTGTTGGGTCGTGTGCCACAAGCCACCTCAGGCACAAAAGACATCACGGGTGGTTTGCCACGAGTTGCCGATTTGTTTGAAGCTCGTAAGCCAAAAGACCATGCCATCATGGCAGAGATGAGCGGTGTGGTCAGTTTTGGTAAAGAAACCAAAGGCAAAAACCGCTTTATCATCACTGATGAAGATGGTAACACGCACGAAGAATTGATTCCAAAATGGCGACAAATCAACGTCTTTGAGGGTGAAACCGTTGAGCGTGGTGAAGTGGTGTCTGATGGACCACAAAACCCACATGACATTCTACGCTTAAAAGGCGAAACTGCCCTTGCCAACTATGTGGTGAATGAAGTTCAAGAAGTATACCGCTTACAAGGTGTTAAGATTAACGATAAACACATTGAAGTTATCTTGCGTCAAATGCTCCGCAAAGTGGAGATTACTGATGGTGGTGATTCTAGCTACTTTAAGGGCGACCAAGCGGAGTTTAATAAAATCCGTGAAGTCAATGCCAAACTTATCGCTGAAAACAAATTCCCCGTACAGTTTGAGCGTCAGCTTCTGGGCATTACCAAAGCGTCTTTGGCAACAGAGTCGTTTATCTCAGCTGCGTCATTCCAAGAGACCACTCGTGTACTCACGGCGGCAGCAGTGATGGGTAAAGTAGATGATTTGACGGGTCTGAAAGAAAACGTGGTGGTGGGTCGTCTAATCCCTGCGGGTACGGGTCTGGCTTATCATCAAAACCGTCAACGTAAGGCAGAACAAGCCCAAACTGAAACGGTCAGCGATGATTTGGTGTCTGGCACTCCCGCCACGCAAAGCTCTGATGATTTTGCCAAAGCATTTGCTGATGAACTGGGTCAAAGCGGGCTTTAATAGCCCAAAAAGCTCACTTCGGTGGGCTTTTTGCTCATAAAAAACCGCTCCATCAGGGGCGGTTTTTGTTGGATTGTTTGATTTTCCACAAACAAAAGCTGGCAAGACCAAATAAAATAATGCTCAATAATAAACCCATGCCAATAAAGATGGGTTCACCGAACCACCCTCCGAATGATTTTGATGTTGGAATTGCTGGTGGGCTGAATGACGGTATTTGATGAGTTGCTTGATGAGCTAGCAGGAGTATTCATGATAAGCTGATAGAATTTTTGTCCTGCTCGTCCATCAGGAGTTACGCCCATTTTGCGTTGGTAATCCATAATCGCACGGCGTGTGCCGTCTCCGATGATGCCATCCACCGCCCCGATGTCGTAACCATGATTGATGAGCGCTTGCTGTATTTCTTTGGCTTCACGTCTGCCAATGCCAGCATCGTCAGTTGGCCAAGCGGTGGCAAAATTGGTGTTGGTGTCGTTATTTTCAATGAGTGTGGATAGGTGAGCGATGGCTAAGGCATAGCTTTCGGACGCATTATAGCTGTAAAAGGTGTCAAAGTTTTTGCCCACCAAAAATGCAGGTCCTTGTCGTCCTGCAGGTAGTAATAGCCCCGCACTTGCCATGTTGTTCGGTAATGGTCTGCCATCAGGTAGAGTTAGCCCCATATTTCGCCAATGGCTGATAGAGTGCTTGTTTTTGCGACCACTTGAGCCGCTGTACCCGTTGAGCTTAACTTCATAACCCCACGGCTCACCAGTACGGTAGCCACTCTTGACTAAGAAATTGGCAGTACTGGCAAGTGCATCTGCCTTAGAATTAACCAAATCCTTGCGACCATCGCCATCAAAATCCACCGCCAATCTTAAAAAAGTACTCGGCATGAACTGTGTCTGCCCAAACGCCCCTGCCCATGAGCCTGTCATGTCAGATGGGCGAATGTCGCCATTTTGGACGATTTTTAGGGCGGCGGCATATTCACTGCGAAAATAGGCTTGACGGCGACCAAAGCATGATAATGTGGCAAGACTGCTAAACAGGTCTTTTTTGCCCAAAGTTTGCCCAAAGTTGCTCTCCACGCCCCACACGCCCAACACGTGTTCTGCCTTGACACCGTAACGACTTTCTACACGTCTGAGTACGTCTGCCATCTCAGCTTTGGCACGAATGCCGTCCGCCACTCGTTCATCATCAACCAAAGACGCATGATAATCCCATGGGGCTTTTTTAAATTCAGGTTGGTAGTTGAGTGAGCGAATGACGGTTGGGTCAGGCTGGCTTGGGCGATACTGCTCCAAGGTGTGAGATACGCCACGAAAGGTGGTCGTGCTTTTTAGGTTGGTCAGACAAGACTGAAAATGACTGTTGGATAGGTTGGGCAGTTCATTGGCAAAGGCATGGCTTGATGCCACCGCCAACAAAGATAGACTGAAAATTTTTAAAGATTTCATAAAAAACTCTGATGGATAAATCTACTATCTTATACAACTTTTGAGCAAATCAAAAGCACGGTTGCCAAAAATAAAGGTTGGGTAAGAATAAGGAAAGATTTTTTGACCGTGAGCAAAAGTCATCTGATGGTTATTTTAAAAACTTGCCAAATTTAGTATGCAACTTAGCCAGCTTTGGTGGTATGGTAACATAACAATAGCCCTGCGTGGGATTTTTAGCAAAAAAGTTCTGATGATAATCTTCTGCCGCATAAAAAGGTGGGGCTTTTTCTACCCGAGTAACCACAGCGATGCCATCGGACGTTAATTGGTTGATTTTATGGTTGATGATGGCAAGGTCGTCATCGTTTTCATAAAAAATCACAGACGCATACTGTGTGCCGACATCGTTGCCTTGTTGGTTTGGGGTGGTGGGGTCATGCGTGGCAAAGAAAATGTCCAAAATCGTTGATAAATCAATGATATTTTCATCATAGACCACCTTGATGACTTCCACATGATCTGTATTGCCTGTGCAAACTGTCTCATAGTCTGCCGTATCAGATGTCCCGCCAGCATAACCGCTGACGACAGTTACCACGCCACGCACTGCCAAAAATACCGCTTCGGTACACCAAAAACAGCCACCACCTAAGATAATCTGTTTCATAACCACCTTTTTGAAATCCCAAGAAAATGGTAGAATAGCACATTTTAAACCCTAAAACCACCATGAGCCACGATACTTTATTTACCACGCCCCTTGATAAAAATGCCCGTTTTAGTTTTGATGAGAAAGTGGTGGCGTGCTTTCCTGACATGATACGCCGTAGCGTGCCAGGCTATGGACAAATGCTTGCCATGCTTCCTATCATTGCCAAACGTCATTTGGCATACCGCCAGATTCATGACGGCAAAAAGGTCAGCCGTGTCTATGATTTGGGCTGTTCGCTAGGAGCGGTGTCGTTTGCGTTGGCGGATAAATTTGCCCCAACCGATTTGCACATTGTGGCGGTGGACATCTCCGCTCCCATGATAGATAAAGCCCGTGCAGTGATGAGTGAGCATTATCCCAATCATCAGATTGATTTTGTGTTAGATGATATAAATCGCATCAATTTTAAAAAATGCGACATGATAGTGCTGAATTTGACCTTGCAGTTTTTAAATCCTGATGACCGCCTGTCTTTATTAAAAAAATGCCATGATGCCTTAGATGACGGCGGGATTTTGATATTAACCGAAAAAACGCATTTGACGGACGAGCAAGATGATGCTTGGCGGGTAGAGCGGTATTATGATTTTAAGCGTGCCAATGGGTACAGTGAGTTGGAGATTAGCACCAAGCGAGATGCCTTAGAAGACGTGCTGATGACCGACACCATAGAGACCCATCATCAGCGGTTAAAACAGGCAGGTTTTCATCGGACGCTGACGTGGTTTATGTTTTTAAATTTTGTGTCGGTGGTGGCATTTAAGGTGGAGCTGTGATGACAATTTTTGACAACGAACAAGCATTATATGTGTATCTGTTGGGGCTTGCCAAGCACAATCCCAAAGCCCAAGAGTGGCTGTCTTTGTTGCCGTCTTGGCTGTCCGCCATCAAAAATAAAGAGCGTTATGCCCATGCCTCGTATTATCAGTCATGTGTCAATAAACTGCCCAACTTGACAGGTGATGTGGATTTGACGGCGGACTGTGTTACGGTGCGGGTGGATTTTGACTCAGCAGAACACAAAAAAACCAAAGCACTACTAAAACAGCTCATGCCATGGCGAAAGGGCGGTTTTTATTTGGGGGGCGATGACGGCATACACATAGACACCGAATGGCGGTCGGATTTAAAATGGAATCGGGTATCGCCTTATGTGAATCTGGTGGGCAAGAGAGTGCTGGACGTGGGCGGTGGCTCGGGCTATCATGGTTTTAGAATGCTGGGGGCGGGTGCGTCATCAGTGGTGGTCATAGACCCGTCTTGTTTGTTTTATCATCAGTTTATGGCAATCAAGCATTTTGCCCGTGCCTTGCCTGTGCATTTTATCCCTGTGGGATTGGAAGCCTTGCCCAAAGACAGCCAATTGTTTGATGTGGTGTTTAGCATGGGGGTCTTATACCATCGTCCATCGCCGTTTGACCATTTGTTTGAATTAAAAGGTCAGCTTAAACAAGGCGGAACGTTGGTGTTAGAGACGTTGGTCATTGATGGCGATGAAACAGACGTGCTTGTCCCACAAGACCGCTATGCGATGATGAATAATGTTTATTTTTTACCAAGCGTGCCTGCCCTGACACTGTGGCTACAAAAGGCAGGATTTAAAAATGTTCGCTGTGTGGACGTTGGCATCACAACGACTGATGAACAGCGAGCCACCGAATGGATGACCTATCATTCTTTGGCACAATTCTTGCAACCCAATGACAGCAGTAAAACCATTGAGGGCTATCCTTGCCCTAAGCGAGCAGTATTGATGGCTACAAAATGAATTTTTCTAGGACAACTTCAATCACCAGTTTTGCCAAAAAACCGACAAAGCCTGCACCCAGTGCCACAAAAATCCAAAACGTGCCTGCTTTGCCCGCTTGGCTTTTTTTGGAGATGTCCCACATGATAAAAAACAAAAACCCAATAAAAACGGGCAATAATCCATAAAGACCCAATTTAACGATAACGCCTTCGGAGATGGCAACTAACATGATAACCCCAATTTGTTTCATTGATTGGGCTTATTATAACAAAAACACGGCGTATTTTTTAGTAAAATTCTAAAATTGTCAAAGTGTTTAAAACTTGTTAAAATGGGAAAAACTTTTGATGATTGCCGATTTTAAAAAAAACAATCTAAATAAATAATAACCCCATCGTTGATGGTTGAGTTAAGATGGTGTGATGGGGTGCAGGTTTGCCACCCCTAAAATAACTGGGGGAGAGATGAAACCTTATCACAAAGAGCCTGTCAGTCGTGAAACCCAAGCCCGCACTCGTTTGGGTTTGTTAAGTTTGTTGTGGATGTTTGTGGGGGCGATTATTGCTGTCATGATTGGGGTGTTTTTATATTTATCCCCATTATTTGATGGTTTTAGAAAAGACGTTGATGTCAATCCAGAGGTAACCATCACACCATTGCCACAAGCCCCAAATAAGCCCAGCGAATATGAGTTTTATGAAATTTTGCCCGAAAGGGATTTTAAAACCAGTCAGTCGGGTCTGGGGGAAGCTCCCAGCGTGAGTAACGATGAAGCCACCCAAGACGACACACCCACCACGCAAACAAAAGCACAAACACGAGCGGTAGATGTGGTGGTCAGTGCCAAAGCTGATGACGCTCAAATCACGGTCGTAGAAGAAGACGACACCTATGATGAGCCAACAGCAAATACCACTGCCCAAAAAATTGACGAAATCCAAATCAGTTCCGCCCAAAATGCCACCACTTATATTTTACAGGTGCGTAGCTATGATAATGCCGAAGAAGCTGACAAAAAACGTAGTGAGGTTATCATGGCGGGTGTGGATGCAAAGGTGGTGCATCGCATAGACCCATCGGGTGTGTCGCTGTATCAGGTGGTGTCCATGCCGTTTCATAGCCGAGTGTCTGCCATAGAAGCTGAACAAAAGCTCAGCAATAACGGCATTGACTCGTTACTGATAGAACAAAGACATTAATAAAATACCGCCGATGGGCGGTATTTTGTGAGAATAAATGCTTATTGAACGGGGGTTTCTTCTGTTTTGGTGGGCTCTTCGGTGGTGGCTGTGTCAGTTGCCACTTCTGCCTCTTTGTTGGCATCAGCAGGTGCTTGTGCTTCGGTGGTGGCAGTGGCGGTGGCTTCGTTGCTTGGGGTTTGTGCGGTGTCGGTGGCGGTTGGGGCAACCACAATACCTTTGGTACCACCCACACCACCTACTGTTTCTGCACCGTGATCGTCAAACTTCACCTCTTCGGCTTTGGGGGCTTTTTCTAGGGCTTGTTTTTGAGCTTCTTCTACCTTGTCCACAGCGT
The DNA here is from genome assembly GCA_030530785.1 of Moraxella sp. Lineage (GTDB taxonomy): Bacteria > Pseudomonadota > Gammaproteobacteria > Pseudomonadales > Moraxellaceae > Moraxella. The sequence goes on from JAUMUJ010000010.1 coordinate 54,921, forward strand.
GAACTTTTTCATGACTGCCACTGCAAGCGGTCAGTAGGGCGGTGGTGGCGATGATGGCTAGGGAAAGTTTGGCTTTCATACTGTCTCCAATTGTTGTAAAAAGTGAGCATATTATGCCACAATTTTTAAGGATTTGACAATTTGTATCTGTCAGGTATTGGGTTTTTTAAAAAATGCCATCGTCTTTTCTAAGCCATGTGGCGATAGAAAAACGTGTGCGATGGGTAATCTCCACTTGGTGTAACAGATTGCTATCAAACACCACAAGGCGGTTTTGCTGTGGCAAAAGCTGTATGGTGTTGTCCGTTTTGTCCACCACCGTTATCGCTCCGCCATCGTTCGCCGTCCAGTTGTCATTAAGATAAAACACCGCAGAGATGACCCGCTCATCTCGCCCTTTGGGGTTGTCCGAATGCCATTGGTAGCCAAAGCCTGATGGGTAGCAAGCATAATGAGCTTCTGATGAGCGAATGCCTGTGTACAGCATGGCGTTAAGATATCGCCCAAACTCATCAATCGCCCCAAGATATGCCAAACCCGCAGGGCAGGACTCATCAATCCAGCGAATGCTGTCGCCACGAATGGTGGTTTCTCGCTCGCCGTGTGTCAAATGAGCTTGGCGATATTCTATCAATCCGCTCTCATGTTGCAAGGTGGTCAAGTCGTCTGTATTAAAAACATCATCAAGCACCATCGTACCTGTGGCGATAAAATCATCAAGTTTGGGATTTATTAGGGTGTGCCAATCAATGTAAAAAGAAGTCATCACAAATAAAAATAGCCAAAAACCACCAACTATGCTACCATAAGTCATTTAAAATAACACGCATTTTTCCATGAATTATAAACACGCCTATCATGCAGGCAACTTTGCTGATGTTGCCAAGCACATTTTATTACTCCAACTGCTTGCCCAATTTAGTGCCAAAGCCAAGCCTTTTTATGTGCTTGATGCTTATGGTGGGCGGGGCTTGTATTCGCTTGATAGTGATGAAGCGACCAAGACGGGCGAAGCAGATAAAGGCATTCGTGCCTTAGAGCGTGCCAATCTTAGCACACCGCCCAAAGCCATAGCCCAGTATCTGCTTGACCTTGATGTTGCTCGTAAGACCTACGATAAGCACGTCTATCCAGGGTCGCCTTGGTGGATTGCTAATCATGCCTTAAATCACAGCCAAAACGCTCCCTTGCGTGCCGAAGCCTTTGAAGCGGTGGCGGACGAGTATGACGCACTTAATTATCAGCTGTATCAGCTTCCCATTGGCATTCATCATCGCAATGCTTTTGAGGGCGTGCCTGCCGTACTGCCACCTAAGGAAAAGCGTGGCATTATCCTGCTTGACCCACCTTTTGAGCAAGAGCATAAGGATTTTAGTCGTTTGGTGGATTTGTTGGTGTCAAGCCACAAAAAATTTGCCACAGGGACATTTGTGCTGTGGTATCCCATCAAAAATAAAGAAGCGGTGGAGCTGTTTTATAAAAAAATGAAACGCACCACAATCCGCCGTCAGCTTGTCTGTGAGCTAAATTTATACCCCAATGACGTGGCGGTTGGCATGAATGGTACGGGGCTACATATCATTAACCTCCCTTGGCAATTTGACCAGCACGCCAAAGACATCTTGCAAACGCTCGCCCCAATCTTAAAACCGCAGGACGCTCCTACCATGAGCATGGGCGACATGGTGGTGGTTAAATGGTTGGTTGGAGAGTGATGTTTTAAAAAAATAAAGACCAGACCATGAAAAAATTTGCCTTACCATTGACTGTTTTGATGGTTTTAACGGCGTGTCAGTCCGCTTACCAAACAAAACACCCATCAGTACAATCTGCCTCATCTGATATTGCACAAAAATTGTCCGATGATGTTTTGGATTTTGCTGTGGGTGTGACACAAGGCGACTCACAGCGTCCATTAAATCCCGTCTTTGCAGATTGTGTGAAACAACCGTATCCCAACCTACAAAACACCATACAAGGGTTAATCGATCAATCGTTGAGCCAAGATGACATTGTGTTGCTTGGTGAGACCTTTGTTTATTTAAAGAGCGATAAAATGCCCGCTGACCCCACATTGCAGACCAACATTCAACAAGCCAAGTCACTTATGACATCGCCATCGGTGCAAAAGACGATGATGACCTTGATGGGCATGGGGGGCGACCGACAAGTCAGTGATGATATTCATGCTTATATTCACGCTCGCCTAAGTGCTTGTGCCCAACATTCCCAATAAGTGAGCACCATGACAATCCAAATCCCCCACTCTCCCAAAGACCCAAACAACCATGACGGCATTACTTTTGAAGTTGTTGAATCTGAACAGCTCGGCGACCAAAAAAAAGTCAGTCGTGGTGTATATCTTGTGCCGAATTTGTTTACAACAGCGTCCATGTTGTCGGCATTTTTCGCCATCATTGCCAGCAGTGAAGGTCGGTTTGATAAGGCGTGTCTTGCCATTTTTTTATCTGCCATTTTAGACGGCATGGACGGACGGGCTGCCCGAATGTTAAACGCCCAAAGCCCCTTTGGGGAGCAGTTAGATAGCCTTGCCGATTGTATCGCCTTTGGGCTTGCCCCTGCTGTTTTGATTTACCATTTTGCCCTGCATGAGCTTGGGCGGATTGGGCTGGCATCTGCCTTTGTGTTCTCGGCGTGTGCAGCATTTCGCTTGGCAAGATTTAATGTGCAAATCGGCACGGTGGACAAAAAATACTTCATCGGGGTGGCAAGCCCACTGGCGGCAATTCTTATCACATCCAGCGTCCTAGTTGCCAAAGACCATGCTCATCTTGCGCCCCAAATGCTTGCCATCGTCTGTGCGGTATGGACGGTCATCTGCGGGCTTTTGATGGTGAGTAATGTCAAATATTACAGTTTTAAAGAGTTTGACCGCCAAAAAGTTCCCTTTGTTGGGCTGATTATTGGCGTGTTTGTCATGGGCATTGTGTTGTATGACATTCCTGTGGGTGTGCTTGCCATTGGTGTGATTTATGCTTTATCGGGATTTTGGACAACTTTTATAACAAAAAGAAAAACTTCTTAATATCAGTACACACACCATGCTTAATACTGCCCATCAAGCCACCGTTCGCCAGTTTATTCTTGCCACTCGTCCACGCACCTATCCCATTGCCATCATGAGTCTTGGGATGGGACAAAGCTTGGCATATCGTGTGCTTGGTGGGTTTGGAGCGGACAACTGGGTGCTGTGTGGTCTGATTATTTATACTGCTTTGTCCTTGCAAATTTTATCCAACCTTGCTAATGATTTGGGTGATGGCATTCGTGGCACTGACCACGACCGTCATAGAGACAGCCCAACCCGTCTTGTCGGCAGTGGGGCGGTGTCGGCAGACAGATTTTGGGTGTGGGTTTTTGGCTGGCTTATTCAGACCATGATGGCAGGGTCGGTATTGATTTGGCTTAGTCCTTTGAGTGCTTACCAAATTGTACTGTTTTTTGGACTAGGAGGGGTGTCTATTTTGGGAGCGTTGGGCTACACCATGGGTAAAAAACCCTATGGTTATCATGCACTTGGTGAGTTTGCCGTGCTGATTTTTTTTGGGTATGTGGCGGTGATTGGTGGTTATTATCTACAAACGGGTAGGGCGGACATCGTCCAAAATTTGCCCATCGCCACAGGAGTGGGACTGTTGTCAGCGTGTGTGCTGTATGTTAATAATTTGCGAGACACCGACACCGACCCTGTAAGTGGCAAGATGACATTGGCAGTTGTGCTTGATAGGTATAAGATTGTTGGTTATATGACGTTACTGTTTTTGGCGGTGGTGTGCTATATTTATCATGCTACCATCTTTGGTGATAGGGTGTGGGTGTTGGCATTGTGTTTGCCCCTGCTTATCAAACATACTCACGCTGTCATCACACACCGCCATAATCCTGCTCGTTTGGGCAAGGAGCTTGGGGTGATAGTGGGATTGGTGATTGTGATGAATGTTGTGATGATAGGTCTGGTTGGGGTTTGATATGAAATTTGAAAAATGATTGCACACTTTGAGCAACAGCTGACTAAAACAACAAAACCGACCATCAAAGTCGGTTTTGCTTCTCTTGATATCACTAAAAGGTGGTTTCTATACGGAACACAGCTCCGCCCCCATGCTCACCATTGGTATTCTTATTGACATAAGGCATGACTTCAATGCGGGTTTGTGGGACGACTTCATAGCTGATACCTGTGGCGACATAGCCTTGGGTTTTGGCAGGCGTGCTGGTGTGGCTAAATTCATATTTCTCCACCCCTGTTAGGCTTGCGGTATAGACAGGGTCATCGCCTGATAGGTGGCGTTCTGCTTGCATATCATAAACCCATGACAGCTTGTCAGTCAAAGCAATATTGGTGCTTGCTCCTACGATCAAAGAGGTGTTTTTGTAGGACATTTCGCCATAGCTGACAGGAAAAGCTGTTTGCTCGTTTTCGGTATAAGCCCCACGACTGATATCACGGTGTTTGACCCCGACATAGGCACGATGTTTGTTTTGATTACCAAAGTTTTTGCCAACTTTTAGCCCATAAGCCGTTCCTTTTATGTCAGTGTCATTGACCCCAATCTCGGTATTGGTAAGGGTAGGTCGGGTTATGGTGGCGGTGTATTTGTTATATGCACCAGAGATTTCACCAAAATAACCATTGGGCGACTGGTAACGCACCACAGCCCCTACGCCCACATTATCATCGTTATGACGATAGCTGTTGGGTAGTTTACGGCTACTTGAATGGTCAAGCGATACCCCAGCCAACAGCCCATTACCAAAGCCATAGCCGACATTAATCCCCATTGCCACATCACGGTGTTTGTGGCTTTCTTTGTCTTTGGCTAGGCTGACATCCTGTTGCACACTAAAACAGATGCCATCATAATTGATACAACTATATTGTAAGCGGTCAAGGGCGTGTGATTGCATGCTCATCAAGGTAAAGCTGTCTTGCCCTAGCTTATTGACGGTTTGGG
>JAUMUJ010000011.1 GCA_030530785.1 Moraxella sp.
TAATCGCCGCCATCGGGGCTGCCAAAAATACCCCTGCCACAAAGGGTGGTAGCACCGTCATCATCAGCGTGGGAATGACCTTATCAGGCACATCAAGCTCAGGCACGACCGCCCGAGCCAGCACCCCCGCTAGGTGCATACCTAAGACCAATACTGTCATCACCACCGTCCCCACAAGTATCCCCTGATGTAGTGAGCGACTGTTCTTATACGCCATCGCTCGCACTGCTGTATGGGGCAAGCCGATAAGACCAAAGCACACCAGCACCCAAAACGACAGCATAAACGTGGCGGACAATTTGTCATCAACGCCTGTGGGAGTCAAAAGGTGTGGGTCAATGGCGTGTAGGGTGGTCATGGCGTTATCCATGCCCCCTGTGGCGACAAGCGTTGCCCCAAGTAGGAGTATCGTGCCGATGAGCATGACCAGCCCCTGCACCGTGTCAGTCAAGACCACCGCCCGAAATCCACCAATAAAAGTATAAAGTCCAATCACAAGGGCAAACACGCCAATGGATAATTCATAAGGCAAGCCTAATGTCGTTTCAAGCAAGCGTCCTGCCCCAATAAACTGCACCACCATCATGCCAAAAAACGCAAGGAGTAAAGACAGGCACGCAAGATGTACCACGACTTTATTTTGATAACGAGCAAACAGCAGGTCGTTGATGGTGATACTGCCTGTTTGGCGAGCAAGCATGGCAAGCTTCTTGCCGAGTGTGCCAAGCGTCAGCCAAATTGCAGGCACTTGTATCATAGACAACAGTACCCAGCCCAAGCCATATTTATACGCCGCTCCTGGTCCACCGATAAAGGAGCTTGCTGAGACATACGTTGCCACTGTGGTCATGGCAAGCACAAATCCACCCATAGAGCGAGAGCCGACATAGTATTCATGCAAAAAGCCCGTTTTGCGTTTTTGATAAGCGTGCCACGCCACCCCAAACACAAAAAACAGATACAGGACAAGGGGGATTAAAATTTGGACATTTAAACTCATCGGTTTTCCCCTTGATTTGATGTCAAATCAGTATCCAAATCCACTTCCTTATAAACTGCTTTTAACACCGCCATGCTGATTAAAATAAAAATTAATGGTAAAAAAACACAGCTTAGCTCAAACCACAAAGGCAAACCCAAAAGACCCGTACCGTTTGGCGTAAAATAAGCAAAAATCACCCAACCTGCCATGTAAATGAGTGTCAGAAAAATCGCCCATTTGGCTTCACGGTTGAGCTGATGAGTGAGTGGGGTGGGGGAGATGTTCATTAAAAATCCCTATCATGATGAATGACAAAACAAAATAGTGTAGCATAAAATGTCGGGTTGATATATTTTTTTAAAAAATTCTTGCAAATTCTTAAAATTTTGCTATAATGGTTGTCCATATAGGGGTATCGCCAAGTTGGTAAGGCATCAGGTTTTGATCCTGACATTCGTTGGTTCGAGTCCAGCTACCCCTGCCATATTGATGATACAAACAAAAACCAATCTGCCCAGATTGGTTTTTTAATATAGGATATGGCAAAAACCGTTTCATCAGATGTCTCATTTTGTAAAACTAACGACCGCCACACGGGGCATTTTAGCCAATAATCCACTATTGATGGTGGCTGTTCGTGCTACCATCACCCACAAAGACAAATCCGCCCAAGCAGTCATCGCATGGGGATATAAGCCCAGTCGCACCAAAGCACTTGCCTTTGCTCATGCTCATAATTTACCACTCATCACGGCAGAAGATGGTTTTTTGCGTTCGTTGGGTGGGGGCATACACAGTGTGGGGGCGAGCTTTATCATGGACGATGTGGGGGTGTATTTTGACCTGACCACCCCCAATCGCCTGCAACAGCTCATCGCTGACTGTGTGGCAGACTGGAATGATGATAAAGAGCAACACGCCCAACGTCTGATACAAAAAATCATCACACACAAACTGTCCAAATATAACCACACCACCCATGCCCCCGATTTGACGCAGTTGGCGGGCAATGATAAGCCCCACATCATCATCATAGACCAAGTGGCAGATGATGCTTCCATCACAGGGGCGGGGGCGGGGGCGGATAATTTTCATGCCACGCTTGCCCACGCCAAAGAGCATTACTCCAATGCTAATATTTGGATAAAGGCACACCCAGCAGGTAGGGGTTATTTTAGCTCGTCTGACATTACCATGCCATTTTATCTGGATACGCCGTGCAATCCCATCGCCCTTATCAGCCAAGCCCAAGCGGTCTATACGGTTAGCTCACACATGGGCTTTGAAGCTCTGATGCTTGGCAGGCGTGTGCATAACTTTGGGGCAAATTGGTACGCTGGATTTGGTTTGACCGATGATGACTTTGTTAAAAATACCGCCATTTACCAAAATCTTATCTGTCATTATCAAGCACTAAACATCACAAAGGCAAGCCTGACCCAGCTTTTTTATGCCAGCTATGTTTTATACAGTCGTTATGCCAATCCTGCCACAGGGTGTGCGTGCGACATTGAGACGGTCATGGATTATTTGCGGTTAAACCGTGATTGGCAAGATAAGCTGTCAGGTGAGGTGATGGCGTATGATTTTAGCCGTTGGAAAGTGCCGTTTGTGCGGGGGTTTTTGGGTTTTGATGGGGTGGATTTAACCATAAAATCCAAGACCAAATGGTGGTTTTTTTTGCCTTATGCGGTCAATGAAAAGCGTGCCAAACGTGCCGATGATAAGACGTTTAGCACCTTGTCGGCGGACACAACATATGTCGTTTGGGGGCAAAAATCCAAACGCACCCTACAACAAAAATTAACCCAGCACGGCATGACAGCTCCTACCATTTGGTGCATGGAAGACGGCTTTATCCGCTCTAATGGCTTGGGGGCGACACTCATCGCTCCGTTGTCAGTGGTGATGGACGATGTGGGGATTTATTTTGATGCCACCGCCCCCAGTCGCTTGGAGCAAATTTTAAGCACCATTTGTCTAAATGATGAACAAAAACAGCGAGCCGATGCCCTGCACACGCTCATGCTGACCAAGCGGGTAAGTAAATACAATGTCCCCACAAAAAATCACGATTTTATCCGCCAAATCCAAGCATTAAAACATAAACACCGCCCCGTTCGCTTGGTGGTGGGGCAAGTAGAAGATGACGCTTCGGTCAAATGCTGTGCCAGCATGATTAAAAAAAACAGCGAACTGCTTGCTCGGGTGCGAGATGATTTTCCCGATGATGTGATTATTTATAAACCGCACCCTGATGTGGAAGCGGGACTGCGGGTTGGGCGGGCGGATAATCATCATCTGGCGGATGTGGTTGCCCACGATGTCGCCATGCCTGACTGTTTAGATGTGTGCGATGTGGTGCATACCATCAGCTCTTTGACGGGGTTTGAAGCCTTGTTGCGTGGTAAGTCGGTGGTGTGTTATGGTCTGCCTTTTTATGCAGGGTTTGGGCTGACCGATGATGTGTCAGAAGATGATAATGTGCCAAAAAATCAAGCCCTAATAAGAAGACAACGCCAAGATTTGCCACCGCTTAAACTGTGTGAGCTCATCTATGGCACGCTGATTAGCTATCCGATGTATCATCTGCCTGATGGGGTGGGGCTTGCCACGCCCGAAGAGGTGATTGCGTATCTGTACGATGTTGCACCCACAGAACAACGCTCCTTTATTGCTCAAACCGCCCGCCAAATCTGCCAACTGACCAAAACCAAAATCATGCAGTTACGCAAGACGTTCATGCGATAAAATTCATAAAACTGTGGTAGAATAGGAAAATTTAATTGCTTGTATTTTAATCAATTTTTATTCTTATTTGATAGCCTTTATCATGTGATGGTCTTATGTCTTTTAGCCTAAAACGCCTGTTATCCCATGATGACATTTTGCTGTTACAGGGCAAGATGGGTACTTTTTTTTGTCGTTTTGCCACCTTTTTGATGGAACAAGGCAAAACCGTCCGCAAAATCAACTTTAACGCAGGAGACGCATTTTTTTATTGTCATAAAGATAAAATGGACAATTATCGGGGTACGTTGGCTGATTTTGAGCAATTTTTGGGCGAATATGTCAAAAAACATCACATCAAGGCGGTGGTGTGTTTTAATGATTGTCGTCCTTATCATGAAATCGCCAAAGTGGTGTGTCAGCGTCTGGGGCTGGCGTTTTTTGTGTTTGAAGAGGGCTATCTGCGACCTGACTATATTACCCTAGAAGAGTACGGCATTAACGGCTATTCTCGCTTTGACCCGAAACTTATCCACACCCTAAAAAAAGCCAAAGACAAGCCAAAATTTACCGACAACCGTTTTTATCGGCTGTGTGTGGCGGCGGCGGTGTATTATATTGCGGTGTTTGTTGGGGCTTGGCGGTATCCGCATTATGAGCATTATCGGGGGCTGTCCATCTGGGCAGAAGCGTGGGCATGGATAAAAGCCCCTTTTCGTAAAGTCGCCCGCCGTTATCCTGATAAACGTTTGCAAGATACATTGGTGGGACAAAAAAACTTCTATTTGGTCAGTTTGCAGGTGCATAACGACTCGCAAATCAGCCATCACAGCGATTATGCTGATGTGCGTGATTTTATCACAGAGGTGCTGACCAGCTTTGCCAAATTTGCCCCCAAAGAGACGGTGATTTTGTTTAAACATCACCCGCTAGACCGTGGACATCGGGATTATACCCGCTTGCTTAAACGCACCGCTCATGAGCTTGGCATCACAGGGCGGGTGTTTTATGGCTGTGATATGCACCTGCCAAGTCTCATACGTGCCAGTATCGGCATGGTTACGGTCAATAGCACCACCGCCTTGCAATCCATTTATCACCGAAAACCCACCAAAATCATGGGGCGAGCGTTATACGATGTGGCGGGGCTGACCGACCAAAAGCATCTTAATGCGTTTTGGGGCGACCCCACAGTGCCCGACCGTGAATTTTATTTAAAATTCAGAGAATATCTCATAGAACAAACCCAGCTCAATGGCTCATTTTATGGCACATCGCCTTGGGTGTTGGCGTACCAAAATACCAATCAATAAGTAGGATTTTTTAAAAAAAACTGTTACAATACTCTGTTATTGTTTTTCTTTTTAAATGGCTATTATGACCGCACTTTCTCATATCCGTAATTTTTCTATCATCGCTCACATTGACCACGGCAAATCCACGCTGGCTGATCGCTTTATCCAAGTGTGTGGCGGTCTGTCTGACCGTGAAATGCAGGCTCAGGTCTTGGACAGTATGGATATTGAGCGTGAGCGTGGCATCACCATTAAAGCCCAATCGGTAACGTTGTACTATAATCACCCCAATGGCGAGCGTTATCAGTTAAACTTCATTGACACGCCCGGACACGTGGATTTTAGCTATGAAGTGTCAAGAAGTTTGGCAGCTTGCGAAGGGGCGTTGCTGGTGGTGGACGCAGCACAAGGCGTGGAAGCCCAAAGCGTGGCAAACTGTTATACCGCCATTGAGCAGGACTTAGAAGTTTTACCAGTTTTAAATAAAATTGACCTACCACAAGTTGAGCCTGAACGGGTCATTGAAGAGATAGAAGACATCATCGGCATTGAGGCGGTGGACGCTCCTAGGGTATCCGCCAAAACAGGTGTGGGCATTGATGAATTACTGCAAGCGTTGGTGGAAAAAATCCCTGCCCCACAAGGCGACAGAGACGCTCCACTACAAGCACTCATCATTGACAGTTGGTTTGATAATTATCTGGGCGTGGTGTCTTTGGTGCGGGTGCGTGAAGGGCAGGTTAAGACGGGTGATAAGATTTTTATCAAATCCACCACCGAGAGTCATCTGGTAACGTCCATCGGGGTCTTTACCCCAAAACGCTTGGAGACAGGCATTTTGCAAGCAGGCGAAGTGGGCTTTATCATCGCAGGGATTAAGGACATCTCTGGGGCTCCTGTGGGCGACACCATCACGCTTGCCAAAACTCCCGAAGTGGATAGCATTGCTGGCTTTAAAAAAGTTACCCCCCAAGTTTATGCAGGTATGTTTCCTGTGGACTCGTCTGATTTTGAAAAGTTTCGTGAAGCTCTACAAAAACTACAAATCAACGACTCTGCTTTATTTTTTGAGCCTGACACGTCAGAAGCGTTGGGTTTTGGGTTTCGTTGTGGTTTTTTGGGCATGCTTCATATGGAGATTATCCAAGAGCGGTTAGAGCGTGAGTATGATCTTGACCTGATTACCACCGCCCCGAGCGTGATTTATGAGATTGTCAAAAAAAATGGCGAAGTGATTTATGTGGATAACCCGTCCAAGCTCCCCGATACGGGCGTCATCGCTGAGTTTCGTGAGCCGATTGCTCGTTGTCATATCCTAGTGCCACAAGAGTATCTGGGCAATGTCATCACGCTTGCCATTGAACGGCGTGGCGTGCAGGTGGACATGAAATTTATGGCTCGCCAAGTCCAAGTCGTCTTTGACATTCCGATGGGCGAGGTGGTCATGGACTTTTTTGATAAATTAAAATCAGCATCTCGTGGCTTTGCGTCCTTAGATTATGGCTTTGAGCGTTATCAAGCGGATAAATTGGCTCGGGTGGACGTGCTGATTAACGGCGAAAAAGTGGACGCACTCGCCATGATTTGCCATACCGAACACGCTCGCCGTCGTGGTGGTCAGCTTGTAGAAAAAATGAAAGAGCTAATCCCAAGACAGATGTTTGATGTTGCCATTCAAGCGGCGATTGGTAGTCAGATTATCGCTCGCTCCACCGTTAAAGCTATGCGTAAGGACGTTTTGGCAAAATGCTATGGCGGTGATGTCAGCCGTAAAAAGAAACTCTTAGAAAAACAAAAAGCAGGTAAAAAACGCATGAAACAGGTGGGCAGTGTGGAGATTCCCCAAGAAGCATTTTTGGCAGTCTTAAAAGTAGACGGCTAAACATAACAACTAAGGACATGACATGGAATTTGACATTAACATCATCTTAGTACCCGTTACGCTTGTTTTTTTGTTGGTGTATTTGGCGGATAAATTTTGGCTAAAACAGCACCAAGCCGTTAAGCAACAAAACCGCCAAATCGCTTGGGCAAAAACTCATTTGGACAAGAGTGAAAAAGAATTTAAAGCACTGCTAGAACGGCTGGGGCATGACCAGTCTCCTGATGAATTTATCGCCAATGAACACACACCCAGTATGCTCATCAGTGCCAACCAAACCTACATAGAGGCCAAACGCCAGCTCATCAATGTGCAAGGTGGCGTGGAGAATAAAACCATCAAAGAGAATGCTTTGGTGCGGTGGGCGTATGAGTATTTGCCGATTTTGCTCGTCATTGTGCTGGTGCGTTCGTTTGTGATTGAGCCGTTTAATATCCCATCAAGCTCTATGGTGCCGACCCTATATACGGGCGATTTTATCGTGGTGAATAAAGCGTCCTATGGGCTAAGATTGCCCATCACGCACACCAAGATTTTAAACACAGGCTCTCCTAAGCATGGCGATGTGGCGGTGTTTCGTTATCCATTAAACGAAAAACGCTACTACATCAAGCGGGTGATTGGTTTGCCAAATGACACGGTGTCTTATAATAATGGCGTGTTGTCCATTAACGGTCAGCCTGTCGCCACCGACAGTGTGGATTATCAAATGTCCGACAAGCTCAACGCCAAACTTGTGCCAGAGTTTATAGAAAATTATCATTTATCTGATGATGAGCGAGCCAGATACGGTGCAGAAGAAGAAAAGCACGCCCATTATTATCGTGAAAAACTGGGCGAACATGATTATGTGGTGCGATATTTGGGGGATTTAAACAGTGCGTCTATGGCAGAGTTTTTACTGCAAAACTCCCCCCAAACCGCCACATCAGGTGGCACTCAATGGCAAATCACCGTTCCCGATGGTCAGTATTTTGTGATGGGTGATAACCGAGACCGTAGCGAAGATGGGCGGTTTTGGGGCTTTGTTCCCGAAGAGAATTTAGCAGGTCGGGCAACTTATATCTGGATGCACAAAGAAGCAGGATTTAAGTTACCGAGCTTTGGGCGAGCGGGGGCGATTGATTGATGAAGCTGTCAATCAGTGGCGTAAATGGCTATTTTGTCTGATAGTCTTTTTGTGATAAGATGGTCAATGATAAAATAAAGCGACCAGATTTTAAAAAGGTGATTTTATGCAAATATCCACACCCAGCCACCAACGTGGGGCAAGCGTTACGTCCATCGTGCTACTTATCATTGCCTTAGGCTTGCTTGCCAAATTAGCCATTGGGGTCATTCCTGCTTATGTGGGCGATTATCAATTTACCAAATTGGTTGCCCAAGAACTCAAACGAGCCAACGATGCCAAGATGACCGATAAGCAGTTTTTAAGCAACTTAGGACAACAGCTTTCCATCAATGCCAACTATGATGCCAAACCCGAAGAGATGCTGATTTTTATCAATAAAACTCCTGGTTCTTTGGTGGTAAAAAGCCAATATTCCGAAGAGAGTAATTTTTATGGCAATACTTATATTGTCAATCGTTTTGAAAAAGAAATCACGGCAGAAGACGCTAAATAATGACAAATGCGACCCACGTTGCCTATTTTGGCAGTTTTGAGCAGGGGTATCCTTATCTTTGTTCAAAACTTGGCTACACTTTTAACAATCCACATTTATTACGGCGTGCCTTAACGCACCGTTCTTTTGATCCCAAGATGAGCTACGAACGCCTTGAATTTTTGGGGGACGCACTTTTGGGGGCGGTGATTGCCGAAATGCTGTTTCATCGCTTTCCTTGCCACGATGAGGGCAAACTTACCCGAATGAGAGCAACTTTGGTGCGCCAAGAGACGCTGGTACAGATTGCTGATAAGTTGGAGTTGTCGTCCCATCTGATACTGGGTGTGGGCGAGCGTAAAGGTGGGGGGCGACATCGTGCCAGCATTTTAGCCGATGCGGTAGAAGCGATACTTGCGTCCGTGTATCTGGACAGTGGTGACATGGGACAGGTACAAAGTTTGGTTAAGGCATGGTATGAGAGCTTGATTGATGATGTGGGCGAAGAAAAAGTGCTAAAAGATGCCAAATCCCGCCTACAAGAGTGGCTACAAGGCAACAAACTGCCCTTGCCGACCTACACGCTAACAGACACCATCGGTAATGCTCCCAATCAGACCTTTGTGGTGGTGTGTGCTGTTGCTGTCGCCGATTGTATGCCCATTACTGAGACGGGCGAAAGCAGACGCATTGCCGAACAAAAATGTGCCGAGCGTATGATAAATCAGCTCAACAAGTTAGAAAAACCTAAGGCGTTATAGACCGTATTTTAAAAATTGAATGGGCGGGGGCGAATTGTAACTCGTCCAATATTAACATTAACGCCCTGCCACAGGGTAAATATAATTTGTCCCTACAAATTCACCTAGCCATATAACAAACTCCACAACGCCAAAAAACACCCATTTTTAATCGTCCATGTTTTAAAGTTTCAAATAACCCACATTTACAAATACCATTTGCCCCGCCTGTGTTGTCGTTATATAATGATAGATTATTTTAAATATTAGGACAATCATGACCGACACCAATCATCACGACCAAAACAACGACACCATTTCCGCCTTTTTTAATGACAATCCCACGCCCATCATCTCTGATGATTTTAAAGCGGGTTTTGTGGCGATTGTCGGTCGCCCCAATGTGGGTAAATCCACGCTCATGAACCATTTGCTTGGACAAAAACTATCCATCACGAGTCGTAAACCACAGACCACCCGTCATCGCATTCATGGCATTTTGACCAATGACACTTGCCAAATGGTGTTTGTGGACACCCCCGGTATTCACACCAAAGAAGTCAAAGCCATCAACGAGCGTATGAATAAAACTGCCGTGTCTGCCTTATCAGACGTGGATTTGGTACTGTTTGTGGTGGACAGTACTCAGTGGCGAGAAGATGACCTTTTAACCCTTGAAAAGTTATCAGCGACCAATCTGCCTGTGGTGCTTGTCATCAATAAAGCTGACACCATCAAGGATAAATCCGCACTCTTGCCACTCATCAGCGAATACCAAGACAGTTTTGATTTTGCCGACATCGTGCCTGTATCCGCCTTGCGTGGGCATAATCTAGACAGGCTGATGGACGTGATAGCGGGCTTTTTGCCGACCCGCCCGCCCATTTTTGACCCCGAGCAGATTACTGACCGCAGTGAGCGGTTTTTGGCGAGCGAGATTATCCGTGAAAAAATCATGCGAGCGTCTGGCGATGAAGTGCCGTACGATTTGACCGTACAGATTGACACGTTCAAGGACGAACCTGCCCACAAAGACCCTGAGACGGGCAAATGGCGAAAGGCGGTAACGTTTATTGATGCGACCATTTTTGTGGAGCGGGCAGGGCAAAAAACCATCGTCATCGGCGACAAAGGCTCACGCATTAAACAAGTTGGCATAGAAGCCCGTGCCGACATGGAAAAGCTGTTTGACAAAAAAATCATGCTGACTTTATGGGTCAAAGTCAAAAAAGGGTGGAGCGATGATGAACGGGCATTAAACAGTTTGGGGTATTGATTTGCAAAATAAAACAAACACATCGTTCCAAGAATTTTTACAAATTGCTGAAACAACGGACGAAAACTTTGAATTGATAAATGGTCAAATTGTCCGCCTTGCCAATACCATGTCCAAAAAAGTATCAAAATGGCGATGAGATTGAATTAGAAAGTGTCAATTTGACTTTGCAAATTGATGGCATTTACCAAAAAGTGGTTTTTGACAAACAATGACCCTCACTCACTTAACGGGCTTTATTATCCATTCTCGCCCCTACCAAGAAAAACGAGCGATTTATCAGCTGTTTAGCCGTGAATGGGGTGTGGTGCATGGTGTGGGTGGTCGTGGCGTGCCGTCTTTTGTGATGATTGAGCTGTTTGCCACAGGTCAAAATTCCCTAAAAACATTCAGCCAAATCCACATCGCCACGTCCGCCCCCACCGCCCATGTCGGACAAAATCAGTACGCACTGTTGTACCTAAATGAGCTGATTTATAAACTTGTTGCCGTTGAAAATCCCTGCCCTGCCTTGTGGCACAGCTATCATGACAGCGTGGAGCGACTGCACACACCTTGTGATATGAATCAGATGAAAGCGGTGTTACGCCACTTTGAGACGGCGTTATTTGATGAGCTGGGCGTGAGCATTGATTGGGCGGTGGACAGCGTGGGGCAGATGATTGATGAGTGTAAGTTTTATCAATTTATCCCCAATCAAGGCTTTGTCAAATCCATCACGGGCATATCAGGTGAGACGATTTTAAAGATGACAGATGATGATTTTGATAAAATGACCATCATGGGGCAAATTCATCGCACACTCATTGATGATTTGCTAGAATATAAACCGCTAAACAGCCGAAAACTGTGGGCAGAGCAATTAAAATATCGTTAATTAAAAAAGGAAAAACCATGAAAACCCCCAGACTTGGTGTCAATATTGACCACATCGCCACACTTCGTAATGCTCGTGGCGTGGATTACCCGTGTCCTGTTAAAGGAGCGATGATTTGTCAGCAGGCAGGGGCAGACGGCATTACCCTGCATTTGCGAGAAGACCGCCGACACGTTAAGGACGCTGATGTCTATGCCATCAAACGGGCAATCAGTATCCCCATGAACCTAGAAATGGCGGTAACGGACGAAATGCTTGCCATTGCTTGTGATGTCCGCCCCCAGTGGGTGTGTCTTGTCCCCGAAAAACGTGCCGAAGTTACCACCGAAGGCGGGCTTGATGTCATCAATAATGATAAATTACCTAAATTCATCAAAGACTTACAAGATGTTGGTATTAAAGTCTCGCTCTTTATAGACCCTGACATCGCTCAGATTGACAGAGCTGTTGAGCTTGGGGCGGACGCCATAGAACTGCACACAGGGGCGTATGCTCATGCCCATCTGGCGGGTGATGAGACTGATAAAAATGAACTGGTGCGTATAAAAAAAGCACTTGACCACTGCAAAAACTTACCCATTTTGGTCAATGCAGGGCATGGTTTGACGACAGATAATGTCGCTCCCATCGCTCAACTGGACGGCATTTGTGAATTAAACATCGGTCATAGTATCATTGCAGACGCTGTATTTATGGGGTTGGATAAAGCGGTACAAAACATGAAGCAAGCATTTTCTGATAAAAGGTGTCAGCCGTCTTAATTGATGACCCAAACGTAATTTTTGGTAAACATCTTGTGTTTTTTATTAAATAATGGTTGCAAAATTTTCAAATTATCGGTATGCTAAATCCATCTATCAATAACCTGATAATTTTTCTGTTGGAATTTCTTGGGTTTAGTGTTAGAATATGAAACGGTAACTTGGTATTTCTACCTTAACTACTTCTTGGAGAAATCTATGAAACTTAATCGTATTGCTTTGGCAGTGCTTGCTACCGTTGCTACGGCTTCTTATGCAGGCGTAACCGTAACCCCTTTGATTGGTTATACTTATACTGACGAAGCTCACGACAAGCAACGTAAAGTATTACGCACAGGTCAACAACTTGATCAAATTACAGGTGTAACCCCAGCTCAGCCAATGAATGGTGGTGTTGCCTTAAAAAGTGACCTATATACAGGTCTTGCCTTGGGTGTGGAAGTAACCCCATCTACTCAATTTCAAGTAGAATATGGCGTTACCGACACCAAAGCTCGTGCTTCTAAAACTTCTGCTTCTCAAAGACCTTCTAACAACTTTGATGGCAAAGAAGAAAACCTTTCTGCCAATGTTTTGGTAGGCTTACAACAGTTCACAGGCTATACCGACAGCAAATTTAAGCCATATGTACTTATCGGTGCAGGTCAGCAAAAAACCAAGATTGACGCAAAAGCGACTTATGTGGCTGATGCTGACAGCGGTCAAGGCATCTTGGCGGGTGATACCGTCAGTGGTGGTCAGCAAGTTGCCGAATCAAAAGACACCATCGGTAACATCGGTTTGGGTGCTCGCTACCTAATCAATGACGCTCTTGCGGTGCGTGGTGAGTTGCGTGGTGTTCATAACTTTGATAACGAATGGTGGGAAGGTCAAGCCCTAGCAGGTCTTGAAGTAACACTGGGTGGTCGCCTAGCACCTGCGTCAGCTCCTGTGGTTGCGCCACCTGTTGAAGAGACCGTTGTTCCTGATATTGTAGATGACACTCCTGCCTTTGTAGATAGCGATGGCGATGGCGTGGCTGACCACCTAGACCTATGCCCAGGCACACCTGCCAATACTGTGGTTGATGCACAAGGCTGTCCTGTACAAATTGAAATGATTGATGAGCTACGTCAAGAGTTGCGCGTGTTCTTTGACTATGACAAGTCAATCGTTAAGCCACAATACCGTGAAGAGATTGCCAAAGTTGCTGAGCGTATGCGTGAATTCCCGAACGCAACTGCCAACATTGAAGGACACGCTTCAAAAGACAGCAGACGTTCTAACGCTCGTTATAACCAACGTCTGTCAGAAGCTCGTGCCAACGCTGTGAAGTCTGTATTGACTAATGAGTTTGGTATCGCTCCTAACCGTCTAAATGCAGTGGGTTACGGCTTCGACCGTCCAGTAGCACCTAACGATACTGCCGAAGGTAAAGCAATGAACCGCCGTGTGTATGCGGTAATTCAAGGTACTAAATCTACCACAGTTAACCAAACCAAAGACATGAATGTACAGTAATTGCTACGTGCATGATTGCCAAAAAACCACCTGTATGGGTGGTTTTTTGTTTTTTAATTTATCTGATGGCCAAAAACCGTGTTATAATGGGCAGTTTTTTCTGTCTTTAAGAAGTGATTTTTGAGATTTTATGTCAAACAATATCCAACATCTACGCAACATCGCCATCATCGCCCACGTTGACCATGGTAAGACCACGTTGGTGGACAAACTGTTACAGCAGTCGGGAGCATTGGGCGAGCGTGTGGGCGAGATTGAGCGGGTCATGGACTCAAATGCCCTAGAAAGCGAGCGTGGCATCACCATTTTGGCTAAAAACACCGCCATCAAATGGCTGGACAAACGTACCAACACCGAGTACCGCATTAACATCGTGGACACACCGGGGCACGCCGATTTTGGTGGGGAAGTGGAGCGGGTGCTGTCTATGGTGGACTGTGTGCTACTTTTGGTGGACAGCCAAGAAGGTCCCATGCCACAGACACGCTTTGTAACCCAAAAAGCCTTTGCTCGTGGTTTAAAGCCGATTGTGATTATTAACAAGATTGATAAACCTGCCGCCCGTGCCGATTGGGTCATTGACCAAGTTTTTGATTTGTTTGATAATCTGGGTGGTACAGACGAACAGCTTGATTTTCCCATCGTCTATGCCTCAGGCATTAATGGCATAGCAGGCTTATCGCCTGATGAGCTTGCCCCCGACATGACCCCATTATTTGAAACCATCGTGGACATCGTTGAGCCACCTAAGGTGGACATGGACGGTGCGTTTCAAATGCAAATATCCAGCCTTGATTATAACAGCTTTGTGGGCGTAATTGGAGTGGGTCGCATTCAGCGTGGCTCGGTCAAGACAAATACCCCTGTGGTTGTGGTGGATAAAGACGGTAATAAGCGTAACGGTCGTATTCTAAAAATCATGGGTTATCATGGGCTTGAACGGGTGGATGTGGACAGTGCCAGTGCAGGCGACATCGTCTGTATTACGGGCATTGATAACCTAAACATCTCCGATACGCTGTGCGACCCCAAAGCAGTGGAAGCCTTGCCAGCATTGTCGGTAGATGAGCCGACCGTCTCCATGACTTTTCAGGTCAATGACAGTCCCTTTGCTGGGCGTGAGGGCAAATTTGTAACGTCTCGCAATATCCGTGAACGCCTAGACCGTGAGCTCATTCACAACGTGGCACTTCGTGTGGAAGACACCGACAGCCCAGACCGATTTAAGGTATCAGGGCGTGGCGAGTTGCATTTGTCTGTGCTCATTGAAAACATGAGACGAGAGGGTTTTGAGCTTGGCGTGTCTCGCCCAGAGGTCATCATCAAAGAGATAGATGGCGTGATGTGTGAGCCATACGAAAACGTAACTTTTGATGTGGAAGAACAACATCAAGGGGCGGTCATGGAGCAAATGGGCAACCGTAAAGGCGAACTGACCAATATGGAAGTAGATGGCAAAGGGCGTATCCGCATTGAAGCGACCGTGCCATCTCGGGGGTTGATTGGTTTTCGTTCGGAGTTTTTGACCATGACATCAGGCACGGGAATCATGACATCAAGTTTTAGCCATTATGGGGCGATGAAAGATGGCACGGTCGCCAAACGTCAAAATGGCGTGCTGGTGTCTATGGTTACGGGGACTTGTCTGGGCTATGCTCTGTTTAGCTTACAAGAGCGTGGACGATTGTTTGCCAAGCCACAGCTTGAAGTGTACGAAGGCATGATTGTCGGTATCAACGCACGGGGTGATGACATGGTGGTAAACCCCACCAAAGCCAAACAGCTTACTAACATTCGTGCGTCTGGCTCGGACGATGCGATTATCCTAACCCCTGCATTAGAATACACCTTAGAGCAGGCGTTGGAGTTTATTGAAGATGATGAGCTGGTGGAAGTTACGCCAAAATCCATTCGCATTCGCAAAAAGTATCTGACCGAAAACGAACGCAAGCGTTTTGGACGCAAAAAAGACTAAATGCAAATGAGACTTAACCGCAAAATGCTTGGGTGTTTTGCGGTTTTTTTGTTATAATGATTGTTAAAAACAAAGTGAAATTAGGGTGGTATTGAGTATGCCATTTTGGTTGTATGCTTTTGCGTGGGTGTCTCGCATTGTGGCGTTTGGTCATGATGACAGCATGACATCAAGCATGATAAGTGTGGCATTTTGGTCGGTGATGACGTTTATGATATTACAGTTACGCCAAAGACACCATTGGGTGTTTAAAATTGCTTATTATGCGTTGTTGTTGTTATTATTCTTTCCGATATTGTATTTGTTGGTTGCTTTTTTTGTTGCAGTGTATGTATCATTGACTATTGATGATGCACCATGAAATCAATCATGAGATTTTGCGAGTGGCTAGGGTGTGGCTGTGTGTGCTGACAGGAGGCATGATTGGGACTTTGTGTCATTATATGATTACATGGTGTATGCAATATTATCGCTCACTTAGGGGAAAACTGCCATAAAAATACCGCCAAATCTGCCCTAACTGACTACAAAAACTCAACACGCCTTACACAAAACCCAATAAATAACCTATGTTACAATAACCATGCTTTTTTGTGCTTGCATTTTAAACAGGAAATCCGTACAATAGGGCATTATTTGGTAATAATTATTATTATCATTGCTTAACCTAACATGATTTGGAGAGTTTTTATGAGCGTTGTTCAAGAATTTAAAGAATTTGCCCTAAAAGGCAACGTGATGGATTTGGCGGTGGGTGTCATCATTGGTGGTGCTTTTGGTAAGATTACCACATCTTTGGTAGAAGATGTCATCATGCCGATTGTGTCATTCATTGTCGGTGGCGAGATTGATTTTAAAAATATGTTCATCACGCTAGGTGAAGCCCCAGAAGGGGTTGCCATGACTTATGATGCTCTAAAAGAAGCGGGCGTACCCATGCTGGCTTATGGTAGCTTTATTACGGTGTTGATTAACTTTATCATCTTGGCGTTTATCATTTTTATGATGGTCAAAGGCATGAATAAAATGCGCAAACAAGCCGAAGAAGCCCCCGAAGCTCCGCCAGAGCCATCAGAAGAAGTGCTACTACTGCGTGAGATTAGCGAAAAGTTGGGTAAAAAATAACCCATGATAAAACCCATTGTCATCAATGGGTTTTTGTTTTTTCAAAGCGGGTAATGCTCTCCACATGGGCGGTATGACAAAACATATCCATCACGCCAGCGTGCGTGAGCCGATAGCCCTGCTCGGCAAGCCGGACGCTGTCTCGGGCAAGCGTGGCGACATCGCACGAGACATAAACAATCCGCTTGGCATCAAATCTGCCCAGATACGCCATCATCTCCCATGCTCCCGTTCGTGGTGGGTCTATCAGTAGAGCATCTACCTGTCCTACCCATGGCTGGTTTGAAAAATCTTGGGTCAAGTCTTGGGCGTAAAATTCGGTGTTGGTCAGCCCATTGGCATAGGCATTCATTTTGGCGCGCTCCACCATGCCAAGACTGCCTTCTACGCCGATGACCTTGCCTGTCGCTCCCACGCATTTGGCTAGGGCGAGACTAAAATTGCCCAACCCACAAAACAAATCCAGCACCCGCTCGCCTTGTTTTAAATTCAATAAATCACACGCCAACGCCACCATTTGCTGATTAACCGACAGATTAACCTGCGTAAAATCGGTGGGGCTACTTTGTAAGGTTAAACCAAAATCGGGCAGGCGATAAAACAGCCCGCCCGTTGGGGGTGTGGTGTGGCTGTTGGGCAGTTGTGTTTTGTTGGTCTCATCAATGCGGTGAATGCTGTTCGTTCCTTTGGGTTGCAAATAGATTTGCCAATTTACAGACTTGCCAAAATGGATAAGTTTGGCAGTGTCGGCTTTGGGCAGGGGTTTTGTGTGACGAACAATCATGACCACATTTGGTGTGTCGTCTATCGGCTCGCCAAGAGCGATTTCTAGGTGGGTAATGCTGTCTTTGCCTTTTAAATGTTTTAAGGTGTTTTTTAGCTCTGCCAGTTTGTCGCCCACACGTCTGTCTAAAATGGGGCAGGTGTCAATGTCGGTCAAAAAATTACTCGCCCGCTCCCGAAATCCCATAATGAGTCGGTCGGATTTTGGCAAATATCGCACGCCTAGGCGGGCTTTGGTGCGGTAGTGTGTCCGCTCGCCTGTGATGGTTGGTAGCCACACATCGGGGGACAGATGGTGTTTTTTGAGCTGATGTTTTAGGACGGATTGTTTCCATAAAATTTGCTCATCAACATCAAAATGCTGTAAAGTACAGCCCCCACACACCCCAAAATGCGGACAGATGGGGTCGGTGCGATGGGGGCTTTTTGTGATGATGTCCACGCAGTTGGCTTCATCGTAGCTTTTTTTGGAGTGAGTAATGCGTGCCGTTACGGTCTCAGTGGGCAGAGCGTGGCTGATGAAGACTTTTTTGCCTGATTTGTCGCCAAAGCGGTCATCATAAGTCGCCACACCACGCCCGTCATGGGTCAGGTCTGTGATGTTAAGTGTGATGGATTTGGGGTGTTTGGTATTCATGGTTGCCTGCCAAAGGGTGGGTGGTTTATTATATTGTGTTTTTGGGCTTTTGTCTTTATAATGGGGTTTTTGCAAGAGAAAAATATGTGTCATTTATGCAGCATCAATCATTTTGTTGATGATGAGTTTGAGCATGACGAGCCGTCTCAGCATGAGTGTATGTCAAAGTCAAGCCCCCAGACCGATGAGCCTGATGGGGACAGACCGCTTTTTTATCCTGTGTCAGTGGGCAGTTCGTTTTGATGAATGTTTTGGCAAGTCATGAGCCGTTTTTACAGTCCAAAGCTCAGCTTTTGGTGCTACCTGTCAGCACAGATGGCAATATTTGCCACCCTGTGGTCGCTCGTTGTAAGAGCTTGTTTTTTGATAATTATGACCATTATTACAAAAAAGCCATCGTAGGTGAGTTGTCGCTTGGCGATGCGTTGGTGTGTCGGCTAAATAAACAGCTCACGGGGCTTGGCGTGCAGACGGGCAGGGCAGAATACATCGCTAACATCGTAACGCAAAAATCCCCCACGCACCCCATCAGCACCCGAATGTTTGTATTGTGTCTTAAAAATCTAAAACCGCAACTGTACGAACTTATGAGATATAAAGGCATTCGGCGGGTGGCGATGTTGGGTTCGGCACTGTTGGTGCAACAGATGACCGATGAAAAAGATGTGATGTTTTTAACTGCCGAGCGGGTTTTGCAAATTTGTTATGATGTGCTGGGCGATGTGCCCAAGATGACCTTAGAGGTGCATTTTGGTAGGGATGTGCCTTTGCCTGTTTTACAAAAAACGCTTGAAAATTAGGGTAAATTGGGCTATAATGCACCCCACTTGCGAACGTGGTGGAATTGGTAGACACGCTATCTTGAGGGGGTAGTGCCTTACGGCGTGAGGGTTCAAGTCCCTCCGTTCGCACCAAATATCAAAACCCAAATCTTAGGATTTGGGTTTTTTTGTTATCCCACTCTCAACCCCAAAATTGCAGGGGCTCCATTACGGATAATGCTCACCGTTACCACGCCTTGTTTGGGTAGGCTGTTTAGGGCTTTACCAAAGGCGGTGATGTTCGGGGTGGGGTGCTGATTTAGGCTGATGATGATGTCGCCTGCTTGCAGTCCTGCCCGCTCGGCAAGACTGGCGGTTTCTACCGTGCTGATGACCATGCCTCCTGACACGTCATAGCGGGCAAGCATGGCGTTTTCGCTGGCGGTCAGCTCTTTTAGACGGATACCCAGACGCATTTTATCATCGCTTTTTTCTTTGACGGTCAGCTCTTGGGGGCTGGGGTCAAATTTGCCTTGTAGGGTGTGGGATTGTTTGTTGCGTTGGACGGTCAGTTTAAAGCTGTCAGTCGGTTTGGCTCGGTTGATTGCCATGACCAAATCAGACGCATGGACGATGTTTTGACCGTTAAAGGTCAGTACCACATCGCCCATTCTAAGCCCTGCTCGTTGGGCGGGGCTGTCGGGGGCGATACGAGTAACCAATGCCCCTTGTGGGCGGGCAAGTCCGTAGGCTTCTGCCAAATTGCGGTCAATGTCTTGTAAGCCCACCCCAAAATAAGCACGGCTGACCTTGCCTGTGGCTTTGATTTGTCCGTAGATGTCCATCGCCATGTCTATCGGGATAGAAAACGACAGTCCCATGTGCCCGCCCGTGCCACTAAAAATTCGGGAGTTAATGCCGACCACTTCGCCTTTTTGGTTAAATAAAGGGCCGCCAGAGTTGCCTTGGTTAAGTGCCACGTCTGTTTGAATGAATGGTACGACCGCTTCACGGCTAAAATTGCGAGATTTGGCAGAAACAATGCCTGCCGATGCCGAATAATCAAAACCAAAAGGCGAGCCGATGGCAAGCACAGGTTCGCCCACTTTTAAGGCGGTGCTGTTGCCTACTTTTAGGGCGGGGTAGTTTTTGCCTTTGATTTTTAGTACGGCGATGTCGCTTGATGCGTCCGAGCCAACCAGTACAGCGTCCAGCTCCGAGCGGTCTTTTAGGGTAACGGTGATGGTTTTTGCTCCGTCCACGACATGATGATTGGTTAAGATGTAGCCATCAGAGCTGACAAAAAACCCCGTGCCATAGCCGTATTCTATGGTGGGTATGTCAGGCACATTGACCCGATTGCCAAAAAACTGGCGTAACAGTTGGGCTTGATGAGCCATCGCCAACTCTTCATCACTGACGGGTTTTGAGATGCTGACCCGCACCACGCCATCAGAGACTTTTTCTACCAAAGGCGAAAAATCCACCGCCAATGCCGAATGAGCCACCGACATGATGGGTAAGGGGGCGACCGACAGGGCAAATGCCATCACTAGGGGGAGAAGTTTTTTTGTCATGACCAATCCTAAATGAAAATCACACCTAGTATCTATAAAATCCCCCCGTTCGTCAAGTAGTGATTGTGTTTTAATCTTACGGGTTTCTTTTTGGGTTGTATTTTTAGAAATAAAACGCATTATGCTATAATACAATACACCAGATGTCTTAAAAGAGCGATTATGAACACAATGACCCTAACCGACAACGCCATCAATAAACTTGCCAAACTCAAATCCGCCGAAGGTAACGACAATCTCATGCTCCGTGTCTATGTAACGGGCGGGGGCTGTTCGGGTTTTTCGTATGGGTTTGATTTTGCCGAAGAGTTGGATGATGATGATGCCACCTTTGAGAATAACGGAGCGACTTTGGTGGTGGACAGTCTAAGCTATCAGTACCTGCACGGCTCTACCATAGACTATGTAGAAGGGCTAGAAGGTTCACGTTTTGTGGTTGATAACCCCAACGCCACGACCACTTGTGGCTGTGGTTCGTCTTTTTCTATCTAGGACAGATGCCATGCAATTTTCTACTTTTGGGCAAAAATTTACCAAACAAAGCGGTATTTTACAGCTCATGGACGACTTAGGGCAAGCCCTTGCCAGCGACAAACCCATCAATATGCTCGGTGGTGGCAATCCTGCCGTGATACCTGCGGTTAATGATGTGTATCAGGCAACTTTACAAAAATTAGTATCAGATGGCACGGTTCTTGACAGTGTCGCCAATTACTCCACCCCACAAGGCGATAAGGGATTCATTGATAGCCTTGTGGCGTTTTTTAATCGTCATTATGATTGGGGTTTGACCGCTGATAACATCGCTTTGACCAACGGTTCACAAAACGCCTTTTTTTATCTGTTTAATCTGTTTTCGGGCGATTTTGGTGGTGTGGACAAAAAAATCCTGCTACCGCTTGCCCCTGAGTACATCGGTTATGCAGATGCTCATGTGGACGGTACGCATTTTGTGGCGGTAGAGCCGATGATTGATGAGTGCACGCATGATGGGCAGGCGGGATTTTTTAAATACCGAGTGGATTTTAACCGCTTAAATGAGCTAGACGCCCTTAAAAACGGACACGTTGGGGCGATTTGTGTCTCACGCCCGACCAATCCCACAGGTAATGTGCTGACCGATGATGAGATGGATGAGCTGTCTGCCATCGCCAAAACACACGGTGTGCCACTCATCATTGATAACGCCTATGGTATGCCTTTTCCGAACATCATCTATACCGACACCACGCTGGGTTTTGATGATAATACGGTCTTGTGTTTTAGTCTGTCAAAGGTGGGTTTGCCCAGCGTGCGGACAGGTATCATCGTGGCAAATCCTGTCATCATTAAGGCGGTATCAGCGATGAACGCCATCATCAGCCTAGCCCCCACTCGTTTTGGGGCAAGTCTTGCCAGACCGCTGTTTGATAACGATGAGATTGTGGAGTTGTCCAAAAATGCCATTTTGCCCTTTTATCAACGCCAAAGTACGCTTGCGGTTAAGTTACTAAAAGAGCAATTTGCCGATTTGCCTGTGTTTATCCACAAGCCAGAAGGGGCGATGTTTTTGTGGGTGTGGTTTAAGGATTTGCCCATCACCAGCCAAGAGTTATACGCCATATTAAAAGAACAAGGCACACTCGTCATACCCAGTCGGCATTTTTTTGTGGGGATAGACACCACCAATTATCGCCACGCTCACGAATGTATCCGCTTGTCTGTCGCCCAAAGCGATGACGTGCTGACGGCAGGCATTGCCACGATAGGGCAGGTGGTGCGGGAGCTGTATCACACGGCACGGCGATGATTTGTATCGGGCGTGCCGATGTGGGCTAAGCCTTAGTTTTTGGTGGGTATTTCAAGGCGAAATTGGTCTTTGGCTTGCTCTTGGGCGTGGTAGGCAAGGGCAAGACTGCTACAAAAAAAGATGACCGCCAAAATGGCTGTGGTGCGGGTCAAAAAGTTGCCCGAGCCTGACGCACCAAATACCGTGCCAGCGCCGCCCGCCCCAAAACTTGCTCCTGCGTCTGCCCCTTTGCCATGTTGGATTAAAATCAAGCCAGACAAAGCGACCGCCACGATGATATGAACCACTAAAATAAACGTAAACATAATTTTTCTCAAATAATCGTTGGTGAATAAACTGCAAATATCATGCCCCAAAGGCATTGATGATGGCGACAAAGCTCTCTGGTTTTAAGGATGCACCTCCGACCAACGCTCCATCTATTACGGCAGATTTGGCAAATTCGGGGGTATTTTTGTCATTGACGCTACCACCGTATAAAATGGGGGCAGGGATTTCAAAGGTGGCTAACAGCTCGCCGATGAAGTTATGCACGCTTTCAATCTCATCAAAGGTGGGGGTCAGTCCTGTGCCGATTGCCCAAACAGGCTCATAGGCGATGATGAGTTTGGGAAATGGCACGTCTGTAACAAAAGGTATGTCGTTGGCAAAACGCTCTAATGGTTCAAGCTGTCGCTCTAAGACGCTTTGGGTGTCGCCACGCTCATACTCATCTTTGGTCTCGCCAATGCAGTAGATGACCGATAAGCCGTGAGCGAACGCATGAGCGATTTTGGCGGATAATATCTCGTCCGTTTCGCCATGATATTGACGGCGTTCACTATGCCCCACCAGCGTAAAGCTCGCCCCCATGTCTGCCACTTGTCGTGCGGACACATCGCCAGTAAAAGCCCCTGTATCTGCCGTCTTATGGGCGATGTCTTGTACACCCAACATGACATCGTCTGCCAATGCTGACTTGACGGTGGATAAATGTACCAAACTTGGCACAACCCCAACACGGCAGGTGGGGTGAGCCGTCAGGGAGCGGGCAAGGGCGAGTGCCTCATTGTAGGTGGCGGGGTTGAGTTTCCAGTTACCGATGACATATTTTTGCATGACATGACCTTTTTTATAAAAATCAACAAATTATTATATCGCACTTGTACAAAAAAATCAGCCCCCATGTTGTTTTGTGAATATTTTTTCCGCCAATCACGCTACTTTATCCATTTAGGCAAAAATCTTGCTACAAAATACCAAAATTGCAGTACAATAAGACCATTGGGCAAGCCTGTCCGATGACGGTTTTTAAGGAGATTTTATGTCCACAAATTTTGGCGGTTTGGCACACATTTTGGTGTCTAATGGGCTGATTGAGCCTAATAAAATGACCCAAGCGTTGAGCGATTCGCAAACGCAACAGATGGCGTTAGTGCCATATTTGGTGGAAAATAAGCTGGTCAATGCAGGTCAAATTGCCCGCTTATTATCGCAAGTGTTTGGCGACCCGCTGTTTGATTTGAATGCGTTGGCGGACGATGTCATTCCCAAAGACCTTGTTGATGAAAAAACTGTCAGCCGTTATGGTGTACTGCCCTTATTTAAACGGGGACAAAAACTGTTTGTGGGCTTGTCTGACCCCACCCGTCTTGATGCCATTGATGCCATTTCTTTTAATGCCAATTTGTCCGTTGAGACGGTGGTGGTAGAAGAAGATAAATTACGCAAAAAAATAGAAGCCGTCTATGCTTCGGGTATGGGGGGTGATTTTGGTGATGTCAATCTGTCAGGCGAGATAGATGATGGGGCATTAGACACCGAAGATGACGATACCCAAGACCAAGAAGATGCTCCGATTGTCAAATTTGTCAATAAAATGCTCCTTGATGCCATTCGCATGGGGGCATCGGATTTGCATTTTGAGCCTTACGAAAAGACCTACCGTGTGCGTTTTCGGGTGGACGGTGTGTTGCAGGTTATTACCCGACCGCCCATTCAACTGGCGGGCAAAATCGCTGCCCGCTTAAAAGTCATGTCGCAGATGGACATCTCTGAACGCCGAGCCCCCCAAGATGGTCGTATTAAGCTAAAAATCTCTAAGACCAAAGCCATTGATTTTCGTGTGAACTCATTGCCGACTTTGTTTGGCGAAAAGATTGTACTGCGTATCCTTGACCCATCATCGGCGATGCTGGGGATTGACGCATTGGGTTATGAGCCTGACCAAAAGGAGCTGTTTTTAGAAGCCCTAGAAAAGCCACAAGGCATGCTACTCATCACAGGTCCGACAGGTTCGGGTAAGACGGTGTCGCTCTACACGGGGCTTAATATCCTAAACACCGCCGAGACCAACATCTCCACCGCCGAAGACCCTGTGGAGATTAACCTAGAAGGCATTAACCAAGTAAACGTAAATCCCAAAGTGGGATTAACCTTTGCATCCGCCCTAAAAGCGTTTTTGCGTCAAGACCCTGACATCGTGATGGTGGGGGAGATTCGTGATTTGGAGACCGCCGAGATTGCCATTAAAGCTGCCCAAACAGGACACATGGTGCTGTCCACCTTGCACACCAACTCCGCCCCTGAGACCTTGACCCGTTTACGCAACATGGGTGTTGCGTCTTTTAACATCGCCACATCGGTAAACCTAGTCATCGCTCAGCGACTGGCTCGCCGTCTGTGCAAAGCGTGCAAACGCCCAACCAATGTGCCAAAACAAAGTTTGCTAGAAATGGGTTTTACCGAAGAAGACCTTGCCAATCCTGATAACGTCATCTATGAAGCGGTGGGGTGTAGCGAATGCCGTGAAGGTTATAAAGGACGTGTGGGCATTTATGAAGTGATGAAAGTTTATCCAAGCATTGCTCGTATCATCATGGAAGACGGCAACGCCATTCAGATTAAAGACGAAGCGATGAAACATGGCTTTCGTGATTTAAGGCGTTCGGGCATCATGAAAGTGCTACAAGGTGTTACCAGTATCCAAGAGATGTATCGGGTAACTTCTGAATAATCTTTATCATAATAAGGGTATGTTAAGTGCCCTTATTTTTTTGCCTAAAAATCAGATAATGTCATGACTATTTACGAAAATGCTTATTATTGGAAATACACCAATCGCATTTATGAAAATCATCTGTTTTTTCGTTTGTGCTTGATTGTTTTGTTTTTTGCGATTTGTCCGTTTTGTTTGGGATTTGAATTAGAAACATTGACAGTTTACCAAAATTTAGCACTGAATTTTTTGGTATTTTTGGGGTTGTGCGGTTTATTGGTTTTGATATTGTGGTTGTTTTTTATTTTGTATGAAAAACCCAAAGGTGAACAATATCTTCATGATTTGACCATTGAAATACAAAACAATCTAAGTCCAGATGAACAAAAGCAGGTTTGGGAATTATTAAAAACAGGCGGTTATCTTTTACCTGACCACAACCAAAGAAAAGCGGTGATTTGGCTGTGTGTGATTGCTTTGTTTGAGCTGTTTTTGCTCAGTGCGTGGATAAAAAATGGTACGCTGATATGGCAACCTGTTTGGGTGCTTGTCATCATAAACTGGGTAGAGACGCACACAAGCTGGGTGGCGGTAATTCATGGCGGGAAGTTTTTTGGATTTTCTGCCATGTTTGACCGTGATGATTTGGTGTATCGGTATTATCAGACCCCGCAGGCATTTTTAAGTTCCGAGCTTGGCAAAACCGCCATGTTTGTGAGCTTTATTCAGCTAATGGGTTATTATCCAAAAATCCTTTTGATGAAAAATGCGTTTGGAGAAATGGCAGGCTGGCTTGGTCTTAACCGCATTGTTCATAAAATGAATGGCGGTATTTTGGGGTTTATTTGGGGTACAGCAATGATGTCTGTTACTTTTTTGTTCTTTTTTACGCTACTATTTATATTGGTGGGGTCATTAACTGGCGATGAAAAGATTGCCATGATTACCAGTGGTAATATCAATTGGTTGGGTTATGTCATTTCTTCATTTTTTTATGGATTGTTTGTTATGTGGTGGTATGTTTTGTTTTTGGCTTGGATAAAGGTGATATTTAGGGTTTTAAGTGATGTGTATTATGGCATTTATTGTGATGAATAAAAATAAGGGCAATTACGCCCTTATTTTTTAGTTTTTACCAACCTTTAACCACGCCATCTTTAAACTGAGCCTTGGCTTCGGCTTCCACTTCATCAGATTGGTAGGCTTTGACGAAGTTTTGAATGGCGTCTGAGTCCTTGTTGTCGGTGCGAGAGACGATGATGTTCACATAAGGGCTGTCTTTGTCTTCTACAAACACGCCGTCATTGGCGGTCAAGCCCACTTGACCTGCATAGGTGTTGTTTACCACCGCCAAATCCACGTCATCTAAGGCACGGGCAGCGATGGCGGTGTCCACTTCTTTAATGGTAAGATTTTTGGGGTTTTCGGCGATGTCAAGCGAAGTAGAGAGCAAGTTGGTGTTGTCTTTTAGCTTGATAAGCCCTTGTTTTTCAAGTAAAATCAACGCACGAGCTAGGTTTGATGGGTCATTTGGCACAGCCACGACCGCACCGTCTTTAAGCTCGCTCACGTTTTTGATGGTCTTGGAGTAGCCTGCCAACGGATACACAAAGGTGTTGCCCACGATGGCAAGGTTATCCAGCTTTTTCTTGGCACTGTCTTCGTCCAAATAGGGCTTGTGTTGCATGGCATTGGCATCTAGGTCGCCTTTGGAGACAGCGGTGTTTGGCATGGCGTAATCGTTAAACTCAACATACTCAACCACGAGACCGTATTTTTCTTTGGCGACTTTTGCGGCCACTTCGGCGACTTTATGCTCAGGACCGCTCATCACGCCCACTTTGATTTTTTGTTCGCCTGTGGGGGTGTCCGCTTTGGCTTCGGGAGCGGTTTGGGTGTTTGGAGCTTCGGCAGGTTTGGTTTCGGTTTGGGTGGGTTTATCGCCACCACAGCCAACCAAAGCGATGCCTGATGTTAAGGCACAAAGCCCAAAAAGTTGAGAAAATTTCATGTAAGAACCTATGGGATAGTGTTAAAAAAGAACCGTATTTTAGCGGTTGATTGTATTAAAAATCAAAACGCATATTAAAACACAAATGCCACAAGCCTTCAAGCGATTTTATGGTAAGACATGAAAGCTTGTGCGTTGATGATGTTGCAGATTTAATTTATCACATGAACGCTAGCAACGCCTTTGGTGATTTCCACACGGATAGGCACGCCACCGCCTTGTTTGATGGTCTTTTTGGTGGTGGGACTGATTTTGGCTTTGTCAATGATGCGTTGTAGGCTTTCACGTTGTTTGGCAATGTCCAGTCGGCAGTTATCCCAATCATGACCATCATGGTCGTTTTCGCCAGCTTTTGTGTAAAGGTTGGTGCGGTCTTGGCGTAAGATTTGTCCGACAGTGGTCAGTTTTTTGCCTGACGAGTTGTACAAATCGTCATCATCAATATGCGTGCTATAATAGCAAGTCATGGCGTAGGCAGGCATGCCCAATGCGACAATAAAAGACAAACTAAGAGCTTTAATGAATTTCATAAGACTACTCCAAAATACTTACTCAAACCCACCCAAGCAGATTTGATGATAATTTCCCACTTCATCGCTCACAGCCTTTGTCGTTGGACTTGGGTCTTGATGAGCTTTATAGGCATTTTTGAATTGGTGGCAGGGCTTGCCGTCCAATGTTAATGTTAAGATAAAGTTAAGACTTTATTTGCTTTATTTAAAATGCTCTATCGGGTCATTTGTCATTATAAGCAATGAGCGATGTGATTTAAGTTGTTTTGTTGTAAATGAAGTAAATCAGCGATGGTCAAAACGCCTTGCCGTCATGTCGCCTGCTTTTTGGCAAATCATCACAATCAGCACGATGATGATGGTGGAGAGCCATTTGACATAGACCATGCCTCGATGTTCGCCATAGCTGATGGCAAGATTGCCAAGACCGCCACCGCCGACCACGCCCGCCATCGCTGAGTAGCCAATGAGCGTTACCAGTGTCAGCGTGGTGGCATTGATGAGCATGGGTAGGCTTTCAGGCAGGTAGTATTTGGTGATGATTTGGGTGCGTGTTGCTCCCATCGCTTTGCCTGCTTCGGTCAGTCCTGTGGGGATTTCGGCAAGGGCATTGGCGGTCAGGCGAGCAAAAAACGGCATGGCACTGATTGCCAAAGGCACGATGGTGGCTGTCGTTCCCAGTGTCGTTCCCACGATGAGCCGAGTAAGGGGCAACAAGATAATCAGTAAAATAATAAATGGCACAGACCGCCCGATGTTGATGATGACATCTAGCACGCCATGCAGTTTGGTGTGTTGTAAAATCCGCCCCTTGCCTGTCAAAAATGCCACAAAACCGAGTGGTAATCCCACCATGACCGCAAGCAAGGTAGAAACCAGCCCCATGTAGATGGTTTCGTAAGTGGATTTAAAGACCATCTGCCACATCTGTGGGGTCAATTCTGCCATAAAATTTTGATAAAGTTCATGCATAGCCCAATCTCTCCACGCCCACGCCGTTATCTATCAGCCACGCCAACGCTTGCTCGGTGCTGTTTGTGTCGCCGATGATTTGGGTAAGTGTCATGCCAAACTTGACCCCGCCAACATAATCCATCTGCGATGTTAAAATATGAAAATCCACGCCATATCGTTTGACCGCTTGTGAAAATAGGGGCAAATCCGCCGACCGTCCTGTAAATTCAAAACGCACCACAGGATAGGTGTTCACTTGCTGGGTGGGTGTGATTTTATTGACGAATTCATCAGGCAATCCAATGTGAACGGTGGAGCGGATAAAGGCTTTGGCAAGGTCGGTTTTTGGATTGGCAAAAATGTCGCCAACGCTTCCTTGTTCTACCACCGCTCCTTTATCCATGACCGCCACTTTGTCGCAAATGCGCTTGACCACGTCCATCTCATGCGTGATAAGTAAGATGGTGATGCCAAGTTCGGTGTTGATTTTTTTTAATAAATCCAAAATCGCCCCTGTGGTGGCAGGGTCTAAGGCACTGGTGGCTTCATCGCACAGTAGGACTTTGGGGTCAGACGCTAAGGCACGAGCGATGGCGACACGTTGTTTTTGACCTCCTGAAAGACTTGCAGGGTAGGCATGATGACGCTCTGACAGACCCACCATGTCCAGCAGTTTGCCAACCTTTTGAGTGATGATGGTTTTGGGTGTGCCTGACAATTCAAGTGCTAAGGCGACATTGTCAAACACCGTGCGAGAATGTAGCAGGTTAAAATGCTGAAAAATCATGCCGATATGACGGCGAGCCTGAATGAGTTTATGCTCCGCCAAAGCGGTCAGCTCCATGCCGTCCACCACCACTTTGCCTGTCGTGGGGGTTTCTAAAAGATTCACCATGCGAATGAGTGTGCTTTTGCCCGCCCCAGACGCTCCGATGACCCCAAAAATCTCCCCTTGTTTGACGGTTAAATCGGTGGGTTGCACGGCGGTAAATTGGCTGGTTTTGCCGTCTTTTTTGACATCAAAAACCTTACTAATCCCAGTCAGTTGTATCATAAATGTTGTTTTTGTGTAGATAAAGGGGCTATTATAGCATGGTTTTTTGGTGAAAGTGCTTTGTTGGGGGTGGCAAGTTGTGTATAATAACTTAAAATCTTTGGAGACACACATGATTCAACCTATCGCCAACCAAAAATATACCATAGCCACTCGTCTGTTTCATTGGGTAGGAGCGTTACTCATCATTTTGGCGGTGGTCAGCATCAATTTGGGCGATGAGTATATCAGTCTGCACAAATCCATTGGGGCGAGTTTTTTGATTTGGACGGTTTTGCGTATCCTTAACCGCTTTATCGCCAAAGCCCCACCGCACCCGCCCATGCCCGTATGGCAAACCGCCATCGCTCACTTGACCCATCTGGGCTTATATCTTGCCATGCTTGCCATGCCGATGACAGGGGCTTTGATGAGTATGTATGGTGGTCGGGGCGTGAGTGTGTTTGGGCTGTTTAGCATACCAAGCGTGGTTGGTATTAACAGAGACATGGCAACAGTGATGAACGGACTGCACACAGGGGCGGTGTTTTATGTGTTGGTGTTTCTAGTCATTGCTCATGTTGGTGGGGCGTTATATCATCAGTTTGTGATGAAGGATAATTTAATGGCTCGTATGAAATAAAAAGCATATTTTGAGTTGAAAAATATGCTTGACCTTGCTTAAATATTATACTAAATCAATCATAGGTTTTCTAAAAGGGGTGGTTTCAAATGTTTTATATCAAGAAAGTAATGATTTCTTGCTTTACCTTCATTAGAGGCACAATCCCATCAAGATGGTTTTATTGTCGCCAAAGAAAAAATATGGCAAAAAGAACAATAAAATAAGTGAGTAAGCTGATTATAAAGATTTGGTGGGTGATGATGAGTTTTGAGCTAATGGTTTAACGATAAAATATGAGAATATAAGCTCAGGAGTCAGTATTCAAAGATTTATTCTTTGTAAATACTCAGACAAAAGAATTGTTATTAGAGAAGCTAAGTGTACGAAGCCTATTATTAAAACATGAGGGGGTACGATGAGGCCCCTATTATTGGAATTGGTGGTTTGTTTTTTACACGAACATAAAGCACAAGTTTTGGACTATTTTGCCCAAAATAATCATCCTAATCTTGTCTTAAAGCAAGATGAAAAGTAAACCGCAAAAAGACGTACGAATTTCATCAATGGTTGATGAAACCATTGAGATAATGAATTACCATCAATATCGTGATTTTTTGCTTTATTTGATAAAAGTATTCTGCATTTGTATATGGCTTGTGATGAAATGACAGATGTACTGCCCCACAAATGATGATGCTTAGAAAAAAGCTATCCACCATCATTGATTTTGATTATGGGGTTTATATGGATATTTCAGAATTTTAGTAAAATTAGATAAAAAACACGCCCAAACTTGGAGCGTGTTTTTATTTTTTTATCTTAAATTAAGAATTCATCATCAAATATTCAAACGCCGAAAGCCCCGCTTTTGAGCCTTCGCCCATCGCAATGTTGATTTGTTTAAATGGCACGGTGGTTACGTCTCCACAAGCAAAAATTCCTGCTTTATTAGTACGACATTTGGCATCGATCTCAATCTCGCCTTGTGGTGTGATATTCACCAAGCCCTTGACCACATCAGAGCTTGGCACAAGCCCGATTTGTACAAATACCGCTGACAGTGGCACAGTTATGCTTTCACCCGACACACGGTCTTGATAGATGAGACTGTCTACTTTTCCGCCGTTTGCCGTGATTTCGGTGGTTTGGGCGTTTTTGATGATGGTGATGTTGTCTTTTGCTTCGGCTTTGTCTATCAAGACTTGGTCGGCTCTGAGTTTATCGCCAAATTCTAGCACGGTTACGTGCTGAACGATGCCTGCCAAGTCTAGTGCTGCTTCTATGCCTGAGTTACCACCCCCGATGACCGCCACAGGCTTACCCTTAAAGAACGGACCATCACAATGCGGGCAGTACGCCACGCCGTTGCCGATGTTCTCATCTTCGCCTTTGACACCAAGTTTACGCCATTTTGCTCCTGTGGCGATGATGAGTGTGCGTGAAGTCCAGCTTGCTCCTGTGTTTAGGGTAACTTGATAACCGCCTTTGACTTCGGTGATGTCTGACACGCTGACGTGTTCTTTGACGGTGATGTTATATTCTTTGATGTGGGTGGCAAGGTTACCAGCAAGGGTGTTGCCGTTGGTCAGCGGAATGGAAATCAAGTTCTCAATGTCTTGGGTGTCTTTGACTTGCCCGCCAATGCGGTCAGCCACCAGTGCCACTTTTAGACCCTTACGAGCGGTATAAATCGCCGCCGCACTGCCGGCCGGTCCACCCCCGATGACGGTTACGTCTTGGGTTTCTAGCTGTTCTGCCACCGTTTCGGACAACAAATCAGCAAATTCGCTTTGTAATTTGTCAATGATACGAGCGGTGTCCACTTTGCCATTTAAAAATGGTTTGCCATTTAAAAATACCGCAGGCACACCTTGAATGTTGTGCTTTTCAACCAACTCTGGGAACACGCCACCATCAATCATCTCGTTTTCAATGCCGTCATTTAAGATGGCAAATTGGTTTAATGCCTGCACCACGTCAGGGCAGTTATGACAAGATAAGGAGACAAAGGTCTGAAATTTGAGCGGTTGTTGAATGCGTTTGACCAGCTCTTGAATGCCTTCGTCCAGTTTCATGGCATGACCGCCTGCGTGCAAAATGGCAAGCAGAAGCGATGTAAACTCATGCCCTCCTGGAATACCGCTAAACACAATGCCCGTATCACGGTTTTCGGTGGTGATTTTAAAGCTCATGGGCGACAAGTCGGTGTCCGCAACCGTTTCGTCAAAGCCGATTTTATCAGAAGTGCTTGCAATTTGGCTCAAAAAATCCACAAGTTCAGCACGCTTGGCATGGTCGCCTTGACCCAAAATCATCTGTATGGGGCGGGTCATGTTGGTGCTGTAAGTCTTGATGGCATCAAGTAAAGATTGGTCTAACATAGGATTACCTTATTTAAAGTGGTGATGGGGTCATTATAGGGCGATGGCGGATAAATGAAAATTTAAGATTTTTAAACATTCGTATCATAAAGATAAATGACAGGGGGTGTTTTGGCTTGCTAATTGGGCAAATTGTTGTTAATATAATGGCATCTTTTTTGGCATTTTGCCACCACTACCCAAATGGAGTATGTTATGTTCCCAGAATACCGTGAACTCATCACCAAACTAAAATCTGAAAATGACCTACACTTTAACAAGCTGTTTGATGAGCATAATGAGCTTGACGAAGAGATTATCAAGCTTGAAAATGACCCTGTCGCTTCGGTCAGTCGTGGCGAAGAGATTGAAAACATGAAACGCAAAAAGCTCGCCCTAAAAGATGAGCTGTATCAATATCTTTTGACCAAAGCATAACATCTTTATCATTTGATAAAAACGCAAGTTTTGGCTTGCGTTTTTTATTTTTTGCTGGTTTTTTAAGACACAAATGTGTTACAATAATCATTATCATCTTTAAGTGTGATTACAGGAGTATGATGATGTTAAAGCCCATTGTAGCAGGTTTGGCGTTATGCCTTGTCTTAACCGCTTGCCAAAAAACTGACAATCCGACCACCACCGCCGACACGCCCACCGAGCAAAAAAACGCCACCACCCAAGAAGCTCAGACGGTGGATTTGTCTGCCGAAACGACAGAGTACAAACGTTGGGTAGAAGGACAGATTGACAGTTTGCTTGCTGACACCGAAAAGTTTGTCTTATTACTAAAAGACGGCAAACTTGACGAAGCCAAAGCCCTATACCCCCTAGCCCGTATGTACTATGAGCGTAGTGAGCCGATTGCTGAGAGTTTTGGTGATTTAGACCCACGCATTGATAACCGTGAAGCCGACCTTGAACAAGACGAAAAATGGACGGGCTTTCATGCCATTGAAAAAATCCTTTGGACACAAAACACCACCGATGGCACCCAAGCCCTTGCCGACCAGCTCATCGCCGACATCAAAGAGCTAAGGGCAAAAATCCCCACTGCCGAAGTAACCCCAGAGCTGATGATTCAAGGTTCGGTGGATTTGCTAAATGAAGTGTCCACCACCAAAATCACCGGCGAAGAAGAGATTTTTTCAAAAACCGACCTGTATGACTTTAAGGCGAACATTGAGGGGGCGGAAAAAATCTTTGAGATTTTAAAACCCAAACTGACCGACAAAGACCCCGAGCTTGCCAAATCGCTAGAACAAGCCTTTAAAGTGGTGCATGACTTGCTTGATAAACATAAAGTGGGTGATAAAGACTACAAACTTTATACCGACCTAAGTGATGATGACATCAAAGGGCTTGCCGAAGCGGTAAATAAGCTGGGTGAGCCATTGGGTCATATGGGTGTTATCATGGAGTAAGCCTGTGTGGTTTAAAAGCACTGATTGGTCAGCAATGGGTGCTTTTGTTTTTTTTGATTTTGTCTTTGATGGGGGAATATGATGACCAACCGCCGAGCCTTTTTGGGAAAAATGGGAGCAACCGCCCTAATCGGGGCGGGGGCATTGACCGCTTGCAATCACGCCCAAAACACCAATCCTACCAACCCAAAAAACCCCAATACACCCACCAACCCGTTTGCCGACATCACGTATGATTTTTATGGCACACATCAAGCGGGCATCATCACACCTGTTCAGCGTCATGTGTATTTTTTGGTGGCAGATTTGCACAGCACTGACGTGGAAGCGATACGCCAGATGTTTCAGGATTGGACAGAATCCGCCGTCAATTTGACGCAAGGCAACAACATCAAGCCCTATGCCAAAAATCCCCACCTACCGCCCACCGACACGGGCGAAGCGGACAGTTTGGGGGCGTATGGGCTGACTTTAACATTTGGGATAAGCCCGTCATTTTTAGACAAATTGGGTTTGTCAGATAAAGCACCGCCAGAATTTAGCGACTTGCCCAAATTCCCCCGAGACCAAATCCGCCCCGAGCTGTCAGGGGGCGACATTTGCATCCAAGCGTGTGGCGAAGACCCTCAGGTTGCCTTTCATGCCGTGCGACAGCTTGTCCGCCAAGCCCGTTCGCTCATCACGATGAAATGGTCGCAGTCGGGCTATAACAGTTTTGATGGTCAGGCGGACACGCCCCGCAATCTGTTTGGCTTTAAGGACGGCACAGCCAACAAAGAAGCCCTAGAAAATGCCGACAAATGGGTGTGGGCAACAGGGACGGACAAGACCGCTTGGTTTGACGGTGGGACGTATCTGGTGGCACGCCTTATCCAAATGCACTTGGAGACGTGGGACAGGACAAGTCTGGTCGGACAAGAAGACACCTTTGGCAGACACCGAGACACGGGGGCGAGCATTGGTAAGATGGGTGAGTTTGATGACTTTGATGTCAATGAAAAAGATGATAAGGGCAATCTTATCATCGCTCCCACTACGCACATGGGGCTTGCCAAACGCACAGGGCTACAAGTGCTCAGACGCTCGTTTTCGTACAGCAGTGGCATTGATGTCAAAACGGGGCAATTTAATGCAGGGCTTTTGTTCATCTCATTTCAAAAGTCGCCCATGCAGTTTAGCGTCATTCAAAATGCCTTTGGCAACATTGATAAAATGACCGAATACACCACGCACATCGGAAGCGGGCTGTTTGCGTGTTTTGGTGGGGTAAGACAAGGCGAGTATTTGGGACAAAGGTTGTTTGAAAACTGATGGAAAAATGTTGTGGGTAAATCACATGTGTCCTGATGTAACTTTATATTTAAAAAAGGAAAAACAATGAAGCTGTATCAGTTACTGACCATTTTCCTATTATCTTTTGTTTGTATTTTTGCTAATGCCGATAACGAAAAAATAAACTTCTCTCCTTTATTTATTCCGTTATCAGACGCAATGGGGGCGGTCAAACAAAATAACACCGAACAAGCCAAAGATGATTTGATTATCATAGAAAAAGAATTGGAAAATATCGGCAAAAATACTGACCGACAAAGCGATTTGTACCAAGAAACAAAAAACGCCCTAAATCACGCCAAAGCCAATCCCAATAATGACACCCTAAAAGAGCTGTCTGTCAAGCTCTATGCTTATGAAAAAGAGCAAAACCCTGTGGATTATAGTGTCAAACGCCATCAATTTGCCAAAAATATCGCACCCGTATTAAATGAGTTGGATAATACCATTAAAAATTTTGGTCAAGGTAGCGATATTGATAAAGTCAAATCCGTTTATCACACTTTTAATAAAACATGGGTCGCTAATGAGCGTGTGGTTAGAAATACCAGTATGGCACATTATGGCAAAATAGAAACCGCCATGGCAATGATACGAGTGGGAATGGAAAATAACCCGCCCAATATCACCATGATGACGGACAATATGGCGATTTTAAAAAGTGCGATTGACAGTTATAATCAAGGCGATGAATTAACCGAAGTAAAAAACGATGATGTGGATTTGGCGTATGGGATTGGTTTATTAAAGCAAGGTTTGGAGCATTTTAATGATAACGACAAGCCAACCGCCCAAGCCAAATTGGGTGAATTTATCCAAATCTGGGCGATGATTGAAGGCGATGTGCGTACCCGAGATGCCAAACTGTATGCCGAGATTGAAAGTGATGTGCCTGTGATTATGGCAAAGGGCGACACACCGAGCGTGGATAAATTGGCGAATTTGATAGAGCGTTTGCAAGCGATAAACCCTAACGCCCGTTATTCGTGGGTGGATTCTATGCTGATTTTGCTCCGTGAGGGGCTTGAAGCCTTGCTCATTGTCATGGCACTGTTAACCGCCTTGACGGTGGCAGGGCAACCCAAAGGCAAAAAATGGGTCATGGCAGGGGTCGGCACGGGGCTTTTGGCAAGTCTTATTGGGGCGTGGGCGTTGGTGCATCTGTTTCCTGCTTTGACATCAGGGGCGAACCGTGAGGCGTTGGAGGGGGCGGTCGGTATTGTGGCAGTCATCATGATGATAGGCGTGGGGGCGTGGCTACATTCTAAATCGTCCGTCAAGGCGTGGAATGCCTACATTAACAAGCACATGGGCGTGGCGTTATCCACAGGGAGCATGGTAGGGCTGTTTGGCTTGGCGTTTTTGTCGGTGTTTCGGGAGGGGGCAGAGACGGTGTTGTTTTATGCAGGGATTTTGCCCAGCATTGCCATGAGTGAGTTTGTGCTAGGGATAGTTGTGGCGTTGGGCGTGCTTTTTGTGGTGGCACTCATCATGGCAAAAACGTCTGTCAAATTGCCCATTCCGCTACTGTTTAAGGTTTTGACATGGCTTATCTATGTCTTGGGTTTTAAGATTTTAGGGGTAAGCATTTCAGCATTACAGCTAACAGGACATTTGCCCAGAGACGTGGTGGATGTGCCTAGTGTGGCTTTTTTGGGGATTTATCCCAGCGTACAAGGCTTGTCGGTGCAGGCGATATATGTGGTGGTTGTGGCGTTGAGTATGGTGCTGGCAAGGCGTTAAAAACCCCAACCTGATGATTGGGGGATTTGTGTTGCCAATCAGTTGGCATACATTTCACGCACTTTTTTGGTCATTTGCACCATGTTGGTAAGGGCGGATATGGTTTCGTCCCAGCCCCGTGTCTTTAGACCGCAATCGGGATTTACCCACAGTCGCTGTGCAGGCACATATTTGACCGCTTCATCAATGACCGCTTGCATATTGTCGCTACTTGGGGTGCGGGGACTGTGAATGTCGTACACGCCTGGTCCGATGGCGTTGGCGTAGCCTTGACCTTTAAATGCGTCTAATAGCTGTAAACCAGAGCGAGCGGTCTCAATCGTGATGACATCAGCATCCATCGCACTGATGTGTTCTAGGCAGTCATGAAACGATGAGTAGCACATATGGGTATGGATTTGGGTGGTCTCATCGGCGATGGAGCATGAGTGTTTAAAGGCATTGACCGCTTGCTCCCAGTAGTGGGCGTGGGCGGATTGTTTGAGCGGTAAGCCTTCACGAAATGCAGGCTCATCAATCTGGATAATGTCAATGCCTGCCGTCTGTAAATCGCCCACTTCTTGGTTGATGGCGTCAGCGATTTGCAGACGCAATACATCACGAGTGGCAGTATCGCTAGGAGCAAACGACCAATTTAAAATGGTAACAGGGCCTGTGAGCATACCTTTCATGGGTTTGTTGGTGAGACTTTGGGCATAAGTTGTCCATGAGACGGTCATCGCATTAGGACGGCTGATGTTGCCCACCACGATGGGCGGACGCACACAGCGAGTGCCATAGCTTTGTACCCAGCCGTTTGCCGACACCCAAAAACCGTCCATATATTGAGCAAAATATTCCACCATGTCTGTGCGTTCTGCTTCGCCATGCACAAGGACATCAATGCCCAGCTTTTCTTGTTCGTCCACGCATTTTTGAATTTCACGTTTCATGGCACTTTCATAAGCGACATCGTCAATCACGCCTTTTTTCCAGTCAGCACGGGCTTTGCGGATTTCTAGGGTTTGGGGAAATGAGCCGATGGTGGTGGTGGGAAAAAGTGGCAAATTTAACTTGGCATTTTGTTTGGCGTAACGCTTGGCAAAATTGCCTGTACGCACTTGTGGCTTGCCTGCAAGTGGGGTCAGGGTCAATTTGGTGGCGTTCACATCAGGGGTCGCTTCGCCTGTGGCAAGTTTGGCACATAACACCACTTCGGACAGCTTT
This sequence comes from Moraxella sp., assembly GCA_030530785.1. GTDB lineage: Bacteria > Pseudomonadota > Gammaproteobacteria > Pseudomonadales > Moraxellaceae > Moraxella. Next base: position 38,472 of record JAUMUJ010000011.1, read on the forward strand.
TGTTTGGCAAAGGCAAGTTTGCCTACAAGTTCGGCAGGGATATTTTCACAGGACAAATCCACAGGCAAATGCAGTAGCGATGAGCCAGAGCCTACCCACAGACGCTCACCCAGACGCTCATAAGCAGATGTCAAAATGTCAGTGCTTGCCACTTGGTCGGTTGTCCAGACCGAGCGACCGTCCACCGCTCCGACCGATAGGATTTTATGGGTGGGTAGGTGGTCAATCACTTGGGTAACGTACTGTTTGGGCTGGGGCGTGCGAGTGATGTCAATGTGAATGCCAGCAACGGGCAGGTTACAAGCGATGTTGCAGTTGTTGCCCAGCGTATCAAAGTAGCTTGCCACGATGAGTTTTGGTGGGGTGCGTTGTAGGCTGTTATAAGTCCGCTCAAAGGCTTGTTGCCATTTGTTGTCAAGGTCAAGGCTCAAAATCGGCTCATCAATCTGCACCCACTCAACGCCACGAGAGCCAAGCTGTGCCAATAGGTCAGCATAGGTCGGTAGAAGTTTGTCCAGATGGTCAAGTTTATCATTTGCTCTTGATGATGATAGATACAAAAAAGTCAAAGGTCCAATCAGCACCACTTTTAGTGCTTTGTTTATGCCACGCTTGGCAAAAATGGCTTTGGCATCATCTACTTGCCGAAAGATTTGGGTAAAGTCGGTATTTGAAAAGTCTTGGTCGGCTTCTAGCTCTGGCACTAGGTAGTGATAGTTGGTGTCAAACCATTTGGTCATTTGCCAAGCGGGCGTGTCGTCAAACTGACCGGTATGGTCTCGCCCCCGAGCAAAATAAAACTGACGGTCAAAGGTGTCAAGCGTGTCTGCTCCGACAAAGCGGGCTGGGATAATACCAAAGGCGACAGCGGTGGTCAGCACCAAGTCATAATGAGCAAAATCGCCCGTGGTAATGACATCAAGCCCTGCGTCAATCTGGTCGTTGATGTTGGTGTCAAACACCGCCCCGATGGTGTCTTGTGTGGCGGTGCGGTCTTGTTTGCCCGCCCAGTATTTTTCTAGGGCAAATTTGCTTTGGCGTTTGTCGCCGATACGGGGATAACCCAAAATATGTGATGTAATGGTCATGATGGCTACCTGAGTGAAATTTAGATTAAATTAAAAATTATTCATCTTAAAATGTATTTGATGAATGATTTTGTACATGAGACATCATAACCGATTTTTTAAATGAATAAAAATCAAGTTTTTCATGTTATGATGAAAATTTTTAATCTAAAAATCCGCCACCACTTAAAAGCCATTATGGTATGATTGCCCTTTATTTTTGTCTAAGTTATTGGCGTGAATTTTAACCCATTTTTTGGTTGGTTTCGTCTGAAATTTAGCCGAATTATCGGCGTTTTGGTTAAAATTGACATAAAATTTGCAACACAGTGCTATCTTAATCACAGAGAGTCTCATGGAACACCATATTCTATATGATGATGGTCATCACAAATGTATCGCTTTTAATATGAGTGAAGAAGATGAAAGCGTGCCGTCTAATCAATTTATGATTATGGACGGTGATGAAGCGGCGATTATTGACCCTGGTGGCGATTTGACCTTTGTGCCATTGACTCTTGAAATCACCAAATTTACCAACATGGAAAACATCAAATATGTCATCGGCTCGCACCAAGACCCTGACATTTTGGCATCCATGCCTCGTTGGTTGTTACATCTTAACCATACCAAGCTCATCATTCCAAAGTTGTGGGAGCGATTTTTGCCTCACTATAATTCCACCTTCACCAAAAGTCGGCTCGGTCAAGGGCTGTCTAAGCAACTGATTGGTGTGCCTGATCGGGGGGCGATTTGTTCGTTGGGTCAGACGCACATTGTGATTATTCCTGCTCATTTTTTGCATTCGGTGGGTAACATACAGTTTTTTGACCCCGTCAGTGGCATACTGTTTTCAGGCGACATGGGGGCGTCTTTGATTGGGCATTCGGGGGTGGCGGTGGATAATTTTGCCGAACACACTAAAAGCATGGTGGGTTTTCATCGCCGTTATATGGCAAGCAATAAGGCGACACGGCTGTGGGCAAATAACGTGCGTAAACTGCCCGTCAAAATGATGGTTCCCCAACACGGCAAACGTCTTGATGGACGGGCGATGTTTGATGAGTTTTTGGATTGGATCAGTCAGTTACAATGTGGCATTGACTTGGTGAGTGATGAGACTTATGATGTGAGCAAATTGATGGCGGCAGCAAAAATACCCCTAAATCCTTAATGGTGAAATAAATTTAATAAATTAAATTTTTTGCTGAAATATTTTAACTTTCATGTTACACTTGGGTGTTATTTTATCATTAAAATATCATCATGCTAGAACTTCGTCATCTACAAATGCTCTCCGTGCTGTCTCGTCTTGGTTCGCTGGCCACCACCGCCGATGAACTTAATTTGACAGCGTCCGCCATTTCCCATCAATTAAAAGAATTGGAAAGTTATTATGACATCACGCTCGTCAATCGCCGTACCCGACCTGTGAGCTTTACGCCTGCAGGCAGGCTTGTGCTACAACTGGCAGATAACATCTTACCACAGGTCGCCCGTACCAAATCCGACATCAAGCGTCTGGCACATGGGCAAGCAGGGCGACTTCGGTTGGCAAGTGAGTGCCACAGTTGTTTTGATTGGCTCATGCCGATTTTAAATCGCTATCGCAAAGAGTATAGCGATGTGGAGCTGGATTTTGCGTCTGGCTTTGAGCCTGAACCACACCAAATGCTCACCGATGGCGACATTGACCTACTCATCACGGCAAGCGATTTGCCCATAGATGGCATCTCGTATCAGCCGTTATTTACCTATGAAAGCCGTCTTGTGATGTCGCCTGCTCATCGCTTGGCAAGCCAAAATGTGATAAATCCTGCCGACTTGGCAGATGAAACGCTCATCGCCTATCCTGTGGAGCAATCTCGCCTTGATGTCATCGCCAAATTTTTAGAGCCAAATGGAGTCGCTCCCAAACATATCCGCACCACTGAGCTTACCGCCATGCTCATTCAGCTGGTGGCGAGCGAGCGAGGGGTGTCGGCATTGCCCGACTGGGTGGCAAGCGAGTACGAAAAAAAAGGTTGGGTGGTCAGCCGACCGCTTGGGGTGGGGGTGCATTGTCAGCTGTATGCAGGTGTGCGTGAAAGTAGCGTGGGTATGGCGTATATGGCGGGGTTTTTGGGGCTGCTTGAAGGGATTAAAAAGCCGTAAACCCCACCAAAACCAATTACGGCTCTGGGGCATAAAGCGTTTGGTTTAGGTTGCCCTTATCGTCAAAGTGTTCAACCTTGATGATTTTGCCGTGATGGTACAGTATCCGTCTCATTTTTGTGCCTGATGGACGGTGATGTTCTGACCAACCGTGTGGTATGCCATCAACAAGTGGTGTGTGCGACATGAGCTGATGGTGGGGATAATAAATGTCCATATATTGCTCAAAAAAACCATCTTTAACGACCGATTTGATGATAAGGCTTTGGGCGTTTACCCCACTATATACGCCGTCCGTTACCCATTCGGGGGCGGGTGTTTTGTTTTGTGGGGTTTGGCGTTGTAGGTGGGCGATGATTTCTTCATCGGTGGGGCGTGCGTGATGACCGCCATCTTGGGCATAAGTTGTGGTCATCAGGGCGACAAGCCAAATTAGGGCGTATTTTTTCATGGTGTTTTTCTGTGTTTTTAGTGAAGGTTTAAAATTATTACTCTGACAAAATGCGGTAAACAGTTTTTTTCATAAAAGCCTCATAATCATTTAAAATCACGTTTGAGCCTAATGATGTATGGTCAAATTTAGTTGAATTTTTAATAATTAAATTTTGTGCAGAATGTAATTTTAAATAATGATTGATGTAATCATTTTTATTGTGTAAGTTAAATGCTTGAATGATAGGCAAGTCAATTATATAAATTAAAGTTTTATTTGGGCTGTGTAGCCAGTATTCGTTATTATCATAGGATAAAATTTGATATTTTTTAAAATGATTTTCATTAAAATATTCCCACTTACTAAATTCTCCTGTATTTTTATAATATGGCAATTGGCTAGGTATGATAAAAATCTGAAAATAAGGAATGTTATTACTACGAATATTGGCAGTCTCCCCAAGCATATTTTCAAAATAATTATTGGCTTGAGCATAGTTTTGCATGACAAATTTTACTCCAATGCCAGCAATGGGTTGATTGTTGGATAAAATGGTAATATCTACATTTTTATTAATGTATCTGCCTTGTATTTTGCTTTCGTTTTGTTCATCGTATCCCAATGATTTGATTTTGTAATTTTCTCCCAAACGATTTGATAGGTCATGAGCGATTGCTCTATGCAATATTTTTAACTTTTCATTACTGCGAGAATGAGTTTCTAAAAATTTTATAAAAGAAAGCGTTATGGTTTTTAAAAATTGTTGATTATTCATAATATCATTTTAATATATTTAGTGATAACTTGGAGGACAATAGGATTTTATTTGTTTACTGGATAGGGATTTATATCCACCAGACATATCTTTACCTGTGAGACGGTCATATCTCAAAAATTCTGCTGAACTTAACGCATTTTGGGCAATTTGCCAATCTACATCATCATGTTTTTTGGTTAAAAAAATGCCTGAATAAACAAAAACTTCTTTCGGTAATTTAAAAAAAGACACCTTATCGTTAATGAGCGTGCTGACCACAATTTTTTCTTGATAAGAAGTCTGTAAACCTTGACTGCGACCAAACTCAAACCATTGGGCTTTTTTATCACTGTCTCTTTTTAGTAATTCAGCTTTATTTTCTAATAAATACGCATATGCCAAGGGAAAAGAGTGTGCCAATTCTTGCTCATCATAAGCGACATATCGCCCATTTTGATGAACATAGGGAAATAAAATATACTCCATGTCATCAGGCGAGCCTTTATAGCGTGAACCTTTAACGATGGGATTTAAGATGGCGGTTTCTATCATTTTGCCACGAAATAGAGATAAGCCATCGTCTTGATGTGTGGCTTTATCAATAAAAATCTTCTCTCTGAGAGTGGCAAAACCATACTGTATGTTAAAATACTCTTGTAATGGTTTTTGGTTGTTATTATTTAATTGAGATAAAAACTCATTATTTTCTTTATTGGTAAATACCCATTTGTTGGGAGTAAGTCGGTCAAAATAAATCTCATTGATTTGGCAAAATTTATCCGATAAGAGTTCTTTGTAGATAAAATAATCTTGATGGTAATTATTGTCAAAAATACTGATTGCTGTATAAGTAGAATAGCCATCAAAGACTTTATTGGATTTTAAGTCATATAGGGCTTTTAGTTTTTTATTGTTTTGTAAAAACTGGCGAAAATTATGATAAGATGTGTTGTATAAAAAGCTATTTGGGGTAATAAAACCAAATTTCCCTGTCTTGTTTAGCATAAAAAAACACATCTCAAAAAATGCAAGATATAAGTCTGTCGTGCCTTTGGTGAATGCAAACCGTTCTTTCAAAATCTTTCTGGTATCATCGTCTAAATGATGAACTCTGACATAAGGGGGATTACCCACAATCCAATCAAAATGATTGGGATAATTTTGATAGATGTCCAATGTGTTTTTGTGGTAAATTTGCCACGAGATGGCGTTAATCCCCAATTGCTCCTTAGTGATTTGGTTTAGTCGGGCAAGACATATCTCATAGGACGGTTTGTCTATTTCTATACCAACGATGTATTGCTCCAAATCAGCAATGATTTGCCAAGTGGTGAGATGGTAGTCTTTGCCTGTTTGGATATAGCGTTTTACAATTTCAGCCAAAAACTGACCATCGCCACAAGCAGGCTCTAACATATGGCGTTTTAAAATAGCTTGCCCAGCATAGTGGCACGCATCTAAAATTTCGTAGACAATCCAATCGGGCGTAGAGACCTGACCCAGTTTTTTGATTTTATGGTTCATGTCATTTACGTTTGTGTTTTTTGGGTTTTTGGTTGGTGGTTTCGCCCATTTTTTCTATCAGCTCAAAATCCACTTGTAGCAAGTCCATGTTCACGCCTGCCACTTTGATTTTAAGTTCATCACCCAGCCCAAAGACAGAGCCACGCTCACCGATAAGGGCTTGTTTTCGCTCATTATATTCATAATATTCTGCCGACAGATGAGAGATGTGAATCAAGCCATCTATGTACAGCTCATTTAGGGTTACAAACAGCCCAAAGTTCGTTACGCTCGTTACTGTGCCGATAAACTCATCGCCAATGCGTTTTTGCATATAGTGGCATTTTAGCCACGTTTCCACATGGCGAGACGCTTCTTCGGCTCGGCGTTCGGTCATGGATGTTTGTTTGCCTGCTTCGTCCAGTGTCTTATAGATGGCAGGCTTAGGCTTAACGCTCATTACTTTATCCTTGATGGCTCGGTGGAGCATCAGGTCAGGATAACGGCGAATGGGACTGGTAAAATGACTGTATTCATCATATGCTAAGCCAAAATGCCCAATGTTATCAGGACTGTATGTCGCCTGCATCATGGAGCGAAGGAGCATGGCGTGGATATTTTGGGTGTCAGGACGGTCTTTGGTGGCACTGATGACACGCTGATAGTCAGCATGGGTGGGGTTTTCGGTGGGAAATGACAGCCCAAAGGATTTTAGGTACTCGGATAGGCGAGCTGATTTTTCGTCATTGGGTTTACTGTGGTTGCGATACAAGGCGGGCAATTTGTGTTTTAATGAAAAATTTGCCGCACAGGTATTGGCAAGGAGCATCATCTCTTCAATGAGCTTATGAGCGTCTCCCCGAGTGCGAGCTTTGATGGATTTGATGTCGCCATCTTCGCCAAACTCTATCAGGCTTTCGGTGGTTTCAAATGCCATCGCTCCACGTTCTTGGCGTTTTTTGTCCAAAAGCTGATAAATCTGATACAGTGTATCCACCGACTTGCAGACATCGGCATTTTTAACCAAATCATCTGGCAAAGACTCGTTGGTGGGGTCGTCAAAATAGGCATTCACTTGGTTATAAGTGAGCCTTGCTTGTGAGTGCATGACGGCAGGATAAAACTCATAGCCTGTAATATTGCCCGCCTTAGACAGCTTAATGTCAGCGACCATACACAGTCGGTCTGTTTTGGGATTAAGTGAGCATAAACCATTAGACAGCACCTCAGGGAGCATGGGGACGACACGATGGGGAAAATACACACTTGTGCCACGCTCATAAGCATCCACATCAAGCGGGGACAGGGGGGTTACATAATGGCTGACATCGGCGATGGCGACCACCACCCGATAATGACCGCCTGAGCGTTTGCACGCATAGACCGCATCATCAAAGTCTCTGGCATCTTCGCCATCAATGGTAATCAAAGCCAAATCCCGCAAATCAATCCGCCCCTGAAAATCTTTGTCGGTTGGTTCGGTATAAGCGTTGGCTTGGCAAATGGTTTCGTTACCAAATTCATGAGGTATGGCATGGCGAGCCAATGTGGTCTCAATGATAAGCTCACGGTCATTTAGATGAGCCAGCACTTCGGTAATCTTGCCTGTGGCGAACTCTTGATAAGTCGGTTCGTCTATTAAGGCGACTTTGACGCTTTCGCCCACGTCTGCACTCATGGCGATGACGTTATCGTCTGTAACTGTGATGGGTTGATGGGCGTTCGCCCCTGACAGTTTGACAAAGTAGCCATCATCGTCCCTATCTAACATACCGATAAATTCGGTGCTGGCACGGCTTAGCACTTTTAAAATTCTGGCTTCTTGTTTGCCCTTAAAGTCAGTGGCGACCGCTTCTACGACATCGCCATCAAAGACGATACGCATTTGTTTTTCGTGGATAAATAGGTCGGGCATATCGTCCAGCATTAAAAAGCCATGACCCTTAGCGTTGCCAATGACCGTACCGACCACAGGGTCAGGCAGGGGAGATATGCTAAAATGAATGCCGTCTGTGCGTTCAAGCTGATGGTCTCTTAGCATGGCTTTTAGGCGGTTGGTCAGGGCAAAAAACCGCTCTTCATCGTCCAAAATCTCAAAATACAGCCCCAAGCTCTCCATCGTGGCAGGCTGGCTGTCGTTGTTCATTTGGGCGACTGTTTGTAAAATCAGCAGGCGAGATGGAATGGGGTTTTGGTATTTGTTGGCTTCATCAGTGGCGTTAGGGTCATTCCACTTTGGGTTTTTTTTCATGGGTTTCTCTTTTTTAAATCAACTGATTGGGTTATCATAACACATTTAATCACATTGTTATGCAACTTTTATGACAGTTTTTTTAAATTGCACCACGCCCGACACCGCCCAATCATCGGGCTACCTAAGTAATATTGTCCGTATGGAGCGACAGCTGTTTGATGACGCTTGGGACGGCTTGGCGGTGCATTCGGTGCTGGGGCAGTTTGGGGCTGGGGTGCTTGTTGCGTGTGATGACGATGATGAGTGCATGGGTTATTTGATTTATCAAATCGTCTTTGAGACGGCGGAGATTTTACGCATTGCCACCGATAGCGATTTTCAAAAACAGGGCGTGGGCAAAGGCTTGCTTGATGAGTTTGACAGGCTGTGCCGTGCTAAAAATGCCGAACGCATTCTCCTAGAAGTGCGAGCCGACAACGCCCCTGCGATACGCTTGTATGAGAGACAAGGCTTTTATCAAATCGATGTACGAAAAGGCTATTATAAGGACGAATGGGGGGCGATGGACGCGTTGATTTTGCAGAGGGATTTGGGGTAAATTATTTGGCGGTAAAATAATCCACCTTTTTCACCCAATCAAGCCGAAGCTCCCAAAATACCGCTTGAATTTCATAAATGGCAGGGTCGGGAATGAGACTTAAGTCAAAGATGTTGTGCCAACTTTGCTCTTTAATGCTTTGAAATTCATCAGGTGGTAGGGTTTGTTCCAAGCGTTCGTAATGCTCGTATTCGTCATCATCTGGGGCAAAACACCAATCATTTAACACTGAATGCCACCCATCAAAATTACTGAGCAAAACCATCTCTTTGGGTATCTTAAATTCAATACGAACACCCCTTTCGCCTTTGGGTAGATGTCCTGACTTTCTAAGGTCAGGCTTAGGTTTGTTTGCCCCATGAGCGTGATACCACGCCCACACAGGCAAACTGGCGTGGGGCGGTGGCGGAGTGTGTTTGGCAAGCTCGCTCGCTATCCAGTGATAAGCCGTTAAGCGATGTTCATCAACCAAAGCAGGGTCGGTGCGATACACGCCGTCACGCTGTAAAATCTCATAATCGCTGATGGGGCGAACTGTCCATAAAGTTAGCATTGTGCATTCAGAACTTTAATGATGGCTCGACAGGTATTGTTTGATTTAACACTATTTGGGATTTCAGTAATTTTTAAGCCATTTTTAAAAACGAGCTTATGACCCTTACCTTCGCTCACGGAGCAACCATTCTTTTTGGCAGCGGTTTCAAGGATTTTGTTTTTGCAATCTGCTGGATATTTTAAATTTTGCAATGCGTGAGCAGGTAATGTTGCCATTGAGATGGTTGAAATTAGTATTAAAGAGAATTTGAATGTGTTCATAATACCCTCACTTAAAGTTGCATTTCATTAATGATAATCATTTTATTTTAAAATGTCAAGAGGATAAGATAAAATTTTATTCGCTTAAAATATGAGACTTTCTTTCAATTTGCTCTTAACATCTAATATACACCTCATGTAGCGGATAAAGACCAAAATCCCCACCATCTTTACCTTGTCTTTCAAGTTTGGCTTTATCCATCAAATACCGCTCAATGGTCTGTTTAACCGTTTCAAACGCCAGATTTTCCATGTCAATTTCATGCGGATAAAACAGTCTGCATTCTAGGCTCTCTGCTCCTGTGCCAAATTTGCCATCTTGTAAGTTGGCAAGATACATGGCGTGAATTTGCCCTAAATTTGGCAAATCAAACAGAGCGTACAGCTTTAAATCTACCGCCACGCCGTCCGCTTCTTCTGCCGTCTCACGAACTGCCCCGTCCGCCATCGTCTCGCCAAGCTCCATAAAGCCCGCAGGGAGCGTCCACAGCCCGTAACGTGGCTCTATGGCTCGCCGACACAGCAGGATTTTGTCTTGATGAATGGCAAGCACCCCGCAGACCATTTTGGGGTTTTCATAATGAATATAACCGCAGGACGTGCAGACCAAACGCTGACGAGTGTCGCCATCAGGCATGGTGTGGGTGGCACGCTGACCACATTGTAAGCAAAAGGACATGATGATATGATAGGCTAAATTTACCAGTCTAAAACAAAACTACTAAAATGACAAATACTTTTACCGACAAAGTACCCTTAAATTTACCATCATCGCACCGTTTTTATGCCCTTGCCCAAGCCTTAGCACAATATCGGGGGGTGGATATTTTACCCGTTACTGACAATAATGAGCTTTTGACGGGGCGTGTGCGTGAAAATGCGATAAAACATTACGAAAGATTATTAACCAACAACCCGCCCCCGCAGGCGTGTGTGCTTATCGTCATCACGGATGAGACAGAGCCTAAGCTACTACTGACAAGGCGGTCAAATCATCTTAGTAGTCATGCTGGGGAAGTGTCGCTGGTCGGTGGTAAGTGTGATGAGACAGACCTAAGTTCGGCAGATGTCGCCTTACGTGAAGCGTGTGAAGAAGTGGGGCTGGTTGAGGCAGACGCGGACATTTTGGGGTATTTGCCCATGCAAATCTCCAAAAAAGGCTTGCTTGTCCGTCCTGTGGTGGCGAGCATACTGCCTGATGTGGTGGGGAGACTCACGCCAAGCGAAGATGAGATTGCACGGCTATTTTGGTTACCGCTTGATGTGCTATATGCCACACCTGTGAATGTTGTCTTTGACCGCCAAATCATGCACAGCACCGCCAAACTGCACACCCCTGCATGGGTCTATGACCGCGATGATGACAGCATGCCTGAAGTCGTGTGGGGGCTAACAGGGCGGATACTGGCAAGCCTGATGGAGATTGGCTTTGGGGTAAAATGGGAATGGTATTATAAGTTAGGTTAAAATTTATCCATCATATAGTCAAATCCGACAATCTCATTGCCCTTTAACTGCATAAATAACGCATTGGGATAATGCCGTGCCACATGGTTTTTAAGATAATCCAGTGTGTCGGTGCTGATGTCAGGGTCGGTGTCAAAATGATGATTAAACACCACCGCAAAAAGCCTAAGCCCTCGAGCGTGTATCACCTCTAAGGTCAATAGGGTGTGATTGATGCTACCCAGCCTTGCTGATGTTACCACAATCACAAGGTAGCCGTGCTGTGCCACATAGTCAAGCGTTAGCATCTCATCGGTCAAAGGTACAAGCACCCCGCCTGCACCTTCTAATAATATCAGGTCAAATTGCTGTGTCAAAAGATGTGTGGCATGGTCAATTTGCCAAACATCTATAGTACGATTTTCTAGGCGTGCCGATAGGTGGGGACTGGCAGGTTTTGTTAGAGTGATGGGGCAGGTTGTGCCATCTTTATCCACATCATGCAAATCTACCCCCATCAGTCTGCGGTGGGTGATGATGTCGTCAGCGATGTCGCCTGTGATGCCTGTCTGTATCAGCTTTTGGGTGATGACCGATTTGCCAGATGACAGCAGATGACGAGCTAAAATGCCTGTGGCGTGGGTTTTGCCGATATCGGTATCAATGCCTGTGATAAAGTAGCAGGTCATGGGGTGTTTCCTTGAAAATATGTTTCCAAAAGCTCCATCAAACCCCCACACAGCTCCCCCAAATCATCATCGCTCATCACATACGCTGGCATCAGATAGACAAGTTTACCAAAGGGGCGTACCCAGATGCCATATTTTGGCAAAAGTGCCTGAAAAATTGGCATATTTATCGGTTCTTTCATCTCAATCACGCCAATCGCCCCAAGCACTCGTACATCTGCTACCTGTTGCCATGATGTTAATGGCGACAGATGAGCAAAGAGTTTGTCTTGCATCTTGCGAGCGACAGTTGGGCTGTCCATTTGTAGCACCATGTCAATGCTTTGACACGCCACAGCACACGCCAAAGGGTTGCCCATAAACGTAGGACCGTGCATAAGAGCAGGGTAGGGACTGTTGTGCATGGCGTTTGCCACCTTATCGGTGGTCATGGTTGCCCCAAAGCTCATATAACCGCCTGTCAATGCTTTGCCAAGGGTCATGATGTCAGGGCAAAGATTTGCATGATGGACTGCAAACATCGCCCCACTTCGCCCAAAGCCTGTGGCAATCTCATCACAAATCAGTAGCACATCATAGTACTGACAAAGGGTGTGCAAATGCGACAGATACTGGGGTGAATAAAACCGCATACCACCTGCCCCCTGCACAATCGGCTCAATGATAAAGCCCGCCAATCTGTCATGATACCGCCCAAAAAATGTCTCCATCTGCCTTTTTGTTGTCTCGTCAAGCACGGTGTCAAAGCCCATCGGTGGTGATGGTAAAAAATATTGCACAGGAAGCTGTTTGCCATACATGGCGTGCATGCTGTTCACAGGGTCGCACACGCTCATGGCGTGCCATGTGTCGCCATGATAGCCCGAATGTGTACTGCCAAAGGCGTTTTTGTGAGACAAACCCCGTGCCAGTTGGTATTGTAGTGCCATTTTTAGGGCGACTTCCACCGCCACACTGCCACTGTCAGCATAGAATATTTTGCTAAGATTTTTGGGGGTTATGCCAAGCAGTCTTTGCCCAAGCTCTATGGCGGGGGTGTGGGTCAGTCCACCGAACATCACATGGCTCATTTTGCCAAGCTGTTCGGTAACAGCGTGGTTTAGGCGGGGGTGGTTGTAGCCGTGAATGCTTGCCCACCATGATGACATACCGTCTATGAGTGGCGTGCCGTCTGCCATATAGAGCCGTACGCCGTTTGCGTGGCTGATGAGATGATTGTCATAAGTGGGTGGCAAGCTGGCATAAGGGTGCCACAGGTGGGTACGGTCAAAGCTGATTAAATCGTCCAAATCCATGAGCATGATTTTCCAATATTAAAAAATGGGCATGGTTTATCAATGATGATTTTAGATGGATTTTATGGGGGCAGATTGCAGTTTATCTTAATGATAAGATGTTGATTTTTGGGTCAATGCAATTTGCTCCTAAGCCATATTGCAAAAAATATCTGCATTGAACAATGCTAAACTCTGTGATAAAAGATTGTTGGTAAATAAAACCACCCCAAGCAAATTTGGGGTGGTCTTTATGCCTTATCACGCCTTTTGCATGGCAAGATTTTGTAGAGATTCTGGCGATGACCATAAACCTTCTAAATCATAAAATTCCCGAGCCTGTGGTGTCATGATATGCACCACAATCCGTCCTAAATCCACGAGCGTCCAGTCGCTGTCTTTGTCGCCTTCACGCCCTAAGGGTATCAGCCCTGCTTCTTTGGTGGTCGCCCCAAGTCTGTCAGCAAGTGCCTTGACGTGGCGTTTTGAGGTGGCGTTGGCGATGATGATACGCTCGGCAATGTCGGTTAAATGTTCCACCGTCAGCACGGTAATCTCGGTGGCTTTTAGGTCGTCTAAGGTGGTGGTGATGAGCACAATTTGCTCGTCCAGTGATAGGTTGTGTGTGGTCATGATTTTTTTAAAAATTAACATTTAACCGACTATTATAGCACACTTTTATAAAGTCCATGCGTTTTAATGTAATCAAAAATCGGCTTGGGCAGATGGGGTGGATTATCGCCATAAGCTAGGGCTTGGCGGATTTGGGTGGATGAGATGGCAGGCACGGTGGTGCTGTCATAAAAAATGGTTTTATGGTCTAAAAATTCACTAAAATCATTCGTCATTTTTGCTAAAATTTCATCATGATAAGGTGTGGTACTACCTGCCCTAACGAATGACCAAATTTTAATAAAATCAAAGAGTTGATGATAACTTTTCCAGCGGTGTAAATCCGCTAAGCTGTCTTCTCCCATAATAAACACGAGCTTATCGTCAGGATAACGCTTTGCAAGCGTATGCACGGTATCTATGGTGTAGATGGGTGGTGTTTGGTGAATTTCGGTTGTGTCAATGCTTGTGATAATGCCTTGATTTTTAAGTAAATCACACGCCAAAGACAGCATGGCAAGGCGATGGGTGGGGTCGGTGGGCACACCTTTAAAGGGATTACCTGCCGTTGGTAAAAAATGAATGTAAAAAGACAGACCCAAGCCAGACAGCCGATGGAATGCTAGACGCACCATGTCCAAATGTCCGTCATGCACAGGGTCAAAACTGCCCCCAAAAAAAAGCCTAAAAATCATGACCTATTAACCCTTGAAATTGATAAAAAAAAGATGTAAAATGTATTGTTCTTAACTTTATGGGCATTATATCGCCCATAATTTTTTTAATCAACGGGAGATATTGCCTATGGCAACCACAAACCAACTTATCCGTAAGGGTCGTAAGACCATTACAGAAAAGTCAAAAGTACCTGCACTGCAAGCCTGCCCACAACGTCGTGGCGTTTGTACTCGTGTATACACCACCACCCCTAAAAAGCCAAACTCTGCCATGCGTAAAGTATGCCGTGTGCGTTTGACTTCTGGCTACGAAGTATCCAGCTACATCGGTGGCGAAGGACATAACCTACAAGAGCACAGCGTGGTGCTTATCCGTGGCGGTCGTGTGAAAGACCTACCAGGTGTGCGTTATCACACCGTGCGTGGTGCATTAGACTGTGCGGGCGTAAAAGACCGTAAACAAGGTCGCTCTAAGTATGGTGCAAAACGTCCTAAGGCTTAATTGGGCGTTAAGTAAATTTAATGAATTGTGCATGGATTGTGAGAATGTGTGTTAATCTAACCATGCCACATCAACAATCATGCAGTAAGGCTGGCTAAATGCTTGATTTGTAAGATAAATGCCAGATTTACCCTGAAGACATAAGGAATTATTATGCCAAGACGTCGTGTCGTTGCTGCCCGTGAAATCCTACCAGACCCTAAGTTCGGCAGTCAAACCATCGCCAAATTCATCAACCAAGTGATGGTTGATGGTAAAAAATCCATCGCTGAAAAAATCGTTTACGGTGCATTAGAAACCGTTGCTGAAAAACGCAAAATTGAAGACCCAGTTGCCTTTTTTGAAGAAGTACTAGAAAGTGTTCGCCCAACGGTGGAAGTTAAAGCCCGCCGTGTGGGTGGTGCTACCTACCAAGTGCCTATGGAAGTTCGTCCCTCCCGTCGTACTGCCCTAGCCATGCGTTGGTTGGCTGACGCTGCCGCTAAGCGTTCTGAAAAATCCATGGCTTTACGCCTAGCAGGTGAGCTTAATGACGCTGCTGATGGTAAAGGTGCTGCCATCAAAAAACGCGATGACGTTCATCGTATGGCAGATGCTAACAAAGCGTTCTCTCATTTCCGCTTCTAAAATTAGTGAGCGTGCTTGGTTTGGTGTGTCAAGCCAAGCAACACTGGTTATTTGTCAGACAGTATATGTCTTTGTCATGACAAAATGACCCCAATTTACACAAGTTTTTCTTTAAGGAAAAATTATGGCAAGAAAAACCCCCCTAAACAGATACCGTAACATCGGTATTTCTGCTCACATTGACGCAGGTAAAACCACCACGTCAGAGCGTATTTTGTTCTATACAGGTAAAAGCCACAAGCTGGGTGAAGTCCATGAAGGGGCTGCTACTATGGACTGGATGGAGCAAGAGCAAGAGCGTGGTATTACCATTGCGTCAGCGGCAACCACTTGCTTTTGGTCAGGTATGTCTGACCAGTTTCCAGAGTATCGCATTAACCTGATTGACACCCCCGGCCACGTTGATTTTACCATTGAGGTTGAGCGTTCTATGCGTGTGCTTGACGGTGCGTGTATGGTGTATTGTGCTGTGGGTGGTGTACAGCCCCAATCAGAGACCGTATGGCGACAAGCCAACAAATACAAAGTGCCACGTCTTGCCTTTGTCAATAAAATGGACAGAACAGGTGCGAACTTTTTCCGTGTGGTTGAGCAAGTAAAAACTCGTCTGGGCGGTAATCCTGTGCCTGTGGTTGTGCCTGTTGGTGCAGAAGATAATTTTGAAGGCGTGATTGACCTGCTTGAAATGAAATCCATCATTTGGGACATAGAATCTCAGGGCATGAAGTTTGAGTATGGCGACATTCCTGCGGACTTGGTTGATTTGGCAGAAGAATGGCGTAACAACATGGTGGAAGCCGCCGCTGAATCCTCAGAAGAATTGATGGACAAATACCTAGAAGAGGGCGATTTGTCTCGTGAAGACATCGTGGCAGGTTTGCGTGCTCGTACATTGGCGTGTGAAATTCAGCCCATGTTGTGTGGTACAGCCTTTAAAAACAAGGGCGTACAGCGTATGCTTGATGCGGTGATTGAGTTCTTGCCAGCACCGACAGACGTAGAAGCCATTAAGGGCATCTTAGATGATAAAGACGAAACCGAAGGTTGTCGTGTGTCATCTGATGATGAGCCTTTTGCAGGTTTGGCATTTAAAATCCAAAATGACAAGTACGTGGGTAACTTGACTTATGTGCGTGTCTATTCAGGTGTTGTCAAGCAAGGCGACAGCGTCTATAACCCTGTTAAGATGAAGCGTGAGCGTATCGGTCGTATCGTTGAGATGCACGCCAATTCACAAGAAGAAGTGAGTGAAGCTCGTGCAGGCGACATTGTGGCGTTTGTGGGCTTAAAAGATGTAACCACAGGGGATACTTTGTGTGATAATGACAATGTTATTACTCTAGAACGCATGGAATTCCCAGAGCCTGTTATCAGTCTTGCGGTTGAGCCTAAGACCAAAGCTGACCAAGAGAAGATGTCTATTGCACTGGGTCGCTTGGCCAAAGAAGACCCGTCATTCCGTGTTCGCACTGACGAAGAATCGGGTCAAACCATCATCTCTGGTATGGGTGAGCTACATCTTGACATCATCGTTGACCGCATGAAGCGTGAGTTTAACGTTGAAGCCAATATCGGTGCACCACAAGTTGCCTACCGTGAAACCATTCGCCAAAGCGTTGAAGTTGAAGGTAAGTTTGTTCGTCAAACAGGCGGTCGTGGTAAATTTGGTCATGTCTGGCTACGTCTTGAACCGCTTGACCCAGAAGGAGAAGTGGAATACGAATTTGCCGAAGAGATTGTCGGTGGTGTTGTACCAAAAGAGTATCATGGTGCGGTAGATAAGGGCATCCAAGAACGCATGAAAAATGGCGTTTTGGCGGGTTACCCAGTCGTAAACGTCAAAGCAACTTTGTACGATGGCTCTTATCACGACGTGGACTCTGATGAGTTGTCGTTTAAAATGGCAGGTTCTATCGCCTTTAAAAAAGGCTTTATGCAAGCATCCCCAGCTTTGCTTGAACCCATCATGAAAGTAGAAGTTGAGACCCCAGAAGATTATATGGGCGACATCATGGGTGATTTGAACCGCCGTCGTGGTATGGTTCAAGGCATGGACGATTTGCCTGGTGGTACTAAGGCCATCCGTGCAGAAGTGCCTTTGGCGGAAATGTTTGGCTATGCCACCCAAATGCGCTCTATGTCGCAAGGTCGTGCAACTTACTCCATGGAGTTTGCCAAGTACCAAGAAACGCCTAAGAACGTGGCTGATGAAATCATCAAAAAATTCACCGCCAAAGATGATGATGAGTAATCGTCTGATTTGACATCGTTTTGGTTTGTTGGCAAAGCTGACAAACCAAAACATATAGTTACCAACCTTGTGCTGATTGCACTCATTTAAAGGATATTATCATGGCCAAAGCCAAATTTGAACGTACCAAACCACACGTCAACGTCGGCACCAT
>JAUMUJ010000012.1 GCA_030530785.1 Moraxella sp.
TTATTTTTTACAAAAGTATTAGATGAAAATAAGTTTGAGCTTGATGAAGATGATATTGTTTTAGAACCCAAAGATAGGAATTATTGGGAAAATAAAGCTTCTGCAAATAGTCTAAAATTGGTAGATAAAATAATGTCTACATTAGGCGATGTTGTTTCTGAATATGAATTAAAATATAACAAGCATTATATAGGTATTGCAAACAAACATAGTGGGATGGCTAATAATTTTATTCTTTTTAAAGCAAGAAAAGATACGGTTCTTTTTTATGCTAAAATGTCTCGTTCTGATGATATTGATAACGAATTAGATAATTTTGACTATTTGTCTTATGATCGGGGAAGTTATCGCATTCGTATTAAAGAAAAAGATTTAAGCAATCCCCAAACGGTTGAGTTTTTAAAGCGTTTAACGCAAATTGCCAAAAATGAATATTAAGAGGAAGCCCCCATGCTTACGCTCCACCACCTAAACCATTCTCGCTCTTTTCGTATTTTATGGCTGTTATGCGAACTTAATGCTCGTTATGGCACACCCTTTACGGTCATCACACATACACGAACCCAAAACCACCTTGCTCCCGATGAAATGCAGGGTATTCACCCGATGGGCAAAGCCCCGATTTTGGTGGACGAAAATCGTAGCAAAACACTCATTGAATCGGGCTTTATCATTGAATATCTATTAAAATATTATGACAAAGATAAGCATTTTTTACCCAGCGATGATGATTGGGAGAATTATACTTTTTGGCTACATTTTGCCGAAAGCTCCATGATGCCCCCTTTGGTGATGAGGCTTGTGATGAATAAAGTTGCCACCAAATCACCTCTTTTAGTCAGACCCATTGCCAAAGCGATTGCTAACAAGGTGGAAAGTTTGGTGATTGCAGACAATGTCAGACGAAGTTTTGATTTATTGAATAACCACTTGTCAGACAAGAAATGGATTGCAAATAAATTCACAGGGGCAGACGTGCAGGCATATTTTGCGGTTAAGGCACTGCAAAATCGTGGTGGGCTTGGTGATTTTGTGCATTTAAAAGCGTGGCTTGTTCGCTGTGAGAGTCGCAGTGCTTATCAGCAAGCGGTAGAGCAAGGTGGGGCATTGTTTGGTTAGTAGATTTTGTCAAGCAGACTGGCTTGCTTGGCTTTTTGGGTGCTGTCCCAGCGTTCTAAGGCTTGTAGTCGGCGTTTGTGAATCTCGGAGATGATGAGATTCTGGCTGTCTTTGCTGGCTTTTTTGATGGCATCTTGGACAGCTTGACAAAGCAGTTCATTAAACAGTAAACCGATATCATCTAAATGATGATGCTGAGTTTGGTGAAAAAACTCTCGCCATGCTTTGGTAAGTTTGGTGCGTAGCTCGGCGTTGGTTAGGCTTGCCATGATAAAATGAGCTTTTTGGTCAATGGTGCTTGGGCGATTATCTGCCAAATCAAAGGGCAGGTTAGGGTGGGATAAAATCCGTCCAATAGCAGACACAAGCTCGCTAAATTCATCGTCCAAATCCTGCCAAGTAGGTAGAGGTGGGGCGGTCATGTCGGTGCTGTGTAGGCGTTTGGCATAAAGGGCGTGGGCGGTATCCACGCCAGACGCACTAAGCAGTGTGCTGATGTCATTGGTTTGTAGTAGGCTTGGACGATACAGCAGGCATAAGGCAAGCTGTAAGTTTTGGTCAATTTGAGCGATGTAGCTTTTGGTGTCGGGGGCGGTTTTGGTTTTTTTGTGGTTAAATTTTTGGTAGATGTCGTTATTTAGCCACCATTTAAAACTGGAACCTTTGGGAAATCTGCCCGTCAGCTCTTTAAGTTGTGCCATCGCTTGTGCTTTACCTTCGGGTCGGCTCACATCAAAGCGAGAACACAGTATGTCATAGACATACTCCGATGTGGGTTTGGCTTGGCTAATGGCTTGACGGGTGGCATCTGCCCCAAAGGTTTTAACGTAGGTGTCGGGGTCATGTCCGTCCGCTAAGGTTAAAAATTTAAGCTGTTTGCCGTCATTTAACATCGGGGCAGACACTTCTAACGCTCGCCAAGACGCTCTTTGTCCTGCTTCATCGCCATCAAAACACAGCGTGAGCGTGTCGTGATATTTTAAAAGATGAGTAATCTGATTTTCATTGACTGCCGTCCCCATCGGAGCGACCGCTCCATAAATCCCCGCTTGATGTAGGGCGATGACATCCATGTAGCCCTCCACCACCAAAAAGCGAGTGGCTTTGGCAAGGCGTGCTTCATAAAGTCCATACAGGATATGCTGTTTGGCAAAAACAGGAGACTCTGATGAGTTGATGTATTTGGGCATTTCATCACCAAGCGACCGTCCTGCAAAGCCCACCACCCGACCTTGACGGTCTTTGATGGGAAAAATCATGCGGTTTCTAAATAAGTCAAAATCCCGCCCTTTTTGGGACGTTCTGACCAGACCTAATATTTTTAAGCCTTCTATATCATGGGCAAAGGTGCGTTCTAGGTGTTGCCAGTCGCTTGGGGCGTAACCCAGCCCAAAAGTGGCGATGGTCTCATCGGTCAGTCCTCGCTTGATAAAATACTGATAAGCGGTGGGGTTTTGTTTAAGTTGTGCTTGATAATAAGCACAAATTTGAGCCAACAGAGTGTATAAATCACCATCTTGCTCGTTTTGGGGGTGGGGCAAAGTGATGTGGTTTGGTTGTGGGGTTTTTGGTGGCTGATGGTTGGGCGGGTCGGGCATACCTGCGGGGGGTGTTGGCAGGGATTTTTTGTAGCGAATCTTATCTGTGCTGTCATCTTTGGGTAAGTCTATGCCTGTTTGGTCAGATAGGTATTCCACTGCCTCTTGAAAGGTCATGCGTTCGTATTCACGCAAAAACTTGATGGGATTGCCCCTAACACCACAGCCAAAACAGTAATATAGGTTGGTTTGGGGGTTAACAAAAAAAGACGGACTTTTTTCGCCATGAAAGGGGCAACACCCCTTAAACTCATGACCAGCGGGTTTAAGGGGGGTGTGTTTTTTGATGATGGCGATTAAATCGGCTTGGCTGTTTAACCGCTCTAAGATGTTGTCAGGTATCCGCATATTATTCGTTGTCGGGCAATCCCAGTCCGATGGTGCGTGGTTTTTGGGCGGGTTGGGGTCGCTCGGTCGGCACGCTTTCGCTTGGCGGTAATTGCAGGGCGTTGGCGGTATTGATGAGTTGCTCACGGGTCTGACCTGTGTAGCTACCTTGGTAGCTTTGGGCATCTTTGGCACGTCCAAATTTACCAAAGGTTAAAGCCGATAGGGCTTTTTTGCCATAAGACAGACCAAGGTTGCTGTTTACTTTGACCGTGCCATCGCTGTTTAGGTATTGTGGATAGTTAATCTGTAATAGGGTTTTGTATTCGTTGGCGGTGTCGGTCAGACCCAATTTGGCATTGCTGTGAGCCAAGATGGCAATCGCTTCGGGAACTTGGTCGGATTGGGGGAAATACTGAAACACCCATTTGGCACGGTTGGCGGCTGCCACATGAGCATCACGCTTGATATACCAGCGAGCAGCTTCTAGCTCATGATAGGCAAAGTGATTGTACAAAGCGGTCATGCGTTGTACCGCATCAGGCACATAGACGCTGTTTGGGTATTGATTGACCAAATTCTGAAAATCATTAAAAGCAAGACGCAGATAGGACGTGTCTCTCTCGGATTGATTTAGACGAATGAGCCGACTTGATTTGGGTGAACCGTCCATGTTGGTAACGCCTTGCACATACAAAGCATAGTCAGCGTGGCGACTGGTTGGGTACGAACGGATAAATTCAGCCGTACTGGCAGTAACTGACTCATAGTCTTTGGCTTGGTATTGGGCGTAAATCAAGTCCAATAAGGCTTGCTGGGCGTAGCGACCTGTGGGATAAAAGGTGCGAATATTAGTCAAGGCGACCACCGCTTCCCGATAGCGTTCTTTGGCTAGGGCGTTTTGGGCGGATTGGTAATAATCATGTTCGCTTTTTTCGGCGGTGGTGATAATCTCTTTTTTGTCTTTTTTAACTGCCCCTTTTACGCTGGCACAGCCTGTTAAGGTCAGCCCGATACTGATTAGGCTGATGGATAATAATTTGGCAGAAGTGTTCATAAATTATCCTAATGTGGTCTTGTCTGACAAAGGTGGCGACTAGTTTACCACAAAATTAGCCAAAGTTTTAGCATTTGCCGATTTTAATTATGCTAAAATATCAATAAATTGCTACCGAGATGACCATGACCACGCTCCCAGAATTATTTTGCCACACTGTTTGTGAGCATGAAGTTGGCACACGCCTAGATAAAATCGCCACCGATGTTTTTGATGGATTTTCCCGAGTGCAGATACAAGGCTTTATTGATGATGAGTGTTTGCTTGTTAATGACGTTCCCCAAAAAAGCAAATACCGTGTCAAATCGGGTGATGTTTTAACCTTATCCGCCACGCTTGATAATCACAGCGAAGATTTGCCCGAAAACATCGCCCTTGACGTGGTCTATGCCGATGATGATGTGATTGTGATAAATAAGCCTGCTGGTTTGGTCGTCCACCCAGGTGCGGGTAATCGCACAGGCACGCTGGTCAATGCCTTGCTATATCATTATCCTGATAATGCCCACCTGCCAAGAGCAGGACTGGTGCATCGTATTGACAAAGACACATCGGGGCTACTGATTGTCGCTTGCACCAAATCCGCCCAGCTTCATCTGACCGAACAATTAAAAGACAAATCGGTCTATCGGGAATACCAATGTATCGCCACAGGCACGCCAAGCGACATCTTACGCCATGCCACGATAGACGCACCGATAGGGCGACACCGCATTCATCGCACGAAGATGGCAGTAACGGACGGCGGTAAACCTGCCATCACACATATCATCTCTGCCACGCCACTTGGTACGCATTTTAGCCTGCTTCATGTTCGCTTAGAGACGGGACGTACCCATCAAATCCGTGTACATCTGTCTCATGTTGGTCATGCTCTGCTTGGCGATAAGGTTTATGGTGGACTGCCCAAATCGGGGCTTGCCCCCACCACTTGTCAAGCGGTAATAGATTTTCCCCGTCAGGCCTTGCACGCCCACAAGCTCGGTTTTATTCACCCCACCACAGGTAAGGCGTTGGTATTTAGCCGTGATATGCCGTCTGACATGGCGGACATGATTGGAATTTTACAGGATTAAAAAAGGTTATTATGTTTGATATATTATACCAAAATGACCGTGTATTGATTGTCCAAACCCATGCAGGCGAGTTTGACAAATGGGGCGATGATTTGTACGGTTCATGGAATATGGGATTACACGTTGGCGATGACAGCGAGCAAGTATTATCCAATCGCATGGCGTTATTAGATAAATTAAATAAAATAACAGATGGTAAAGTGGGCGAAATCCACTGGCTAAACCAAATCCATAGCGACATCGTGGCACACGCCAAGTCCGCCATATCCCCCCAAAATGCGGACGCACTTATTACCAATAAGGCAGGCGTGGGTCTGTCTGTCATGACCGCTGACTGTGTGCCAATTGCTCTTTTTAATGATGATTATACTCAAATTGCTTGTGTTCATGCAGGCTGGCAGGGTTTGACTAAGGGTATTATTAAAAACACCCACAAGACCTTTAATAATAAAGATAACATTAAAGCCA
Organism: Moraxella sp.; assembly: GCA_030530785.1. Taxonomy (GTDB): domain Bacteria; phylum Pseudomonadota; class Gammaproteobacteria; order Pseudomonadales; family Moraxellaceae; genus Moraxella. The sequence goes on from JAUMUJ010000012.1 coordinate 5,646, forward strand.
TCATCGGGGCGTGTATCAGTCAGAAAAATTATGAAATCAATCAAAACTTAGCTCATGACATCATCAGTCAAGTGATTGATAAAAAATTGGTGGCATTGGTATTTGATGAGTTATATCAACAGATTATCCAAGACAAAGACAACGATAAATGCTTGATGGATATTATCAAATTGACCCGATTACAACTGGCTCATTTAAACATCGCGGTCATCAATGATGTTATCCCATGCAGTTATGATGACCTTAGGTTTTATTCTTACCGCCAACAGACCCATACCAAAAAGCGTACTACAGGACGCATGGCGACCGTGATTATCAAATACGAAACCCGCCATCAGGCATGATTTGTGCTATAATGCGATTTTTGGAGAGATTTATGAACAAACAAGACATCTTAAACAGTCTAACCCCTGAAATCATCGCCAAATTTCGCACTGCCATTGAGATTGGTAAGTGGGAAAATGGTGTGCGTCTAACCGATGAGCAACGCCAAACTTGTATGCAGGCGGTCATGGTGTGGGAGCATGAGTATTTGCCCATCAATGAGCGTACAGGCTATATTGAAAAGCCCAAAGATGACAAGGGGAATGTTGTTGGCGAGGAATGTGATGTGGAGCATGAGCATCATTATCCCAATGTGGAGCGACCTGTGAAGTTCAAGGAGTGATGGGCTTGGCAAGTGGACAAATACAACATAAAAGCCTAGACCAAAATCCGCCACACCACAAAGCCTAACGCCAGCACATGAAACATCACACCCACCCACCAAATCGGCACGACAAGCCCAATGGCTAAAAGGGTTAAAAATCCACCCAACGCCATCCAGTCATGGCGTTTTTGGTTTAAAAAATCAGCTCTTAGGGCTTGGATTTCTCTTAGCTGTTTGTCTTGTCTTCCACCAAGCGTGGCAAGCGATTGGATACTTTGCGTGGCGAGTTTGGGTAGGTCGGTGGCGGACAGTAGGTGTTCGGGCAATTTATCATAAAAATCATCAATATGACGCACAGGGTCAAGCTGTGATTTTACCCAATCGGTCAAAATTGGCTTGGCAAGCGACCAAATGTCCAGCTGTGGATACAGCTCACGTCCAAGCCCCTCTACATGGACGAGTGTCTTTAACAGTAGCATCAGCTGTGGCGGTATGCTCATCTGATGACGGCGAGCGATGTTTAAAATCTCAAACAATATCCCTGCAAAATCAAGCTCGCTCATGGGTTTAGACACCATTGGGCTTACCGTGCGAGCCATGTCGGTGATGAGTGCGTGCTTGTCAGCGGACGGTGGTATCCAGCCTGCATGACTGATGATGTCCACCAGCGTGGTATAGTTGCCGTTCATGACCGACAGTAACATACGAGCGACAACGAGCTGGTCATCAGGAGCAAGCTCGCCCATAATCGCACAGTCTATCCCGAGATAACGTGGCTGTGCGACCGCTTGTCCATCAGGTAAGGTCTCCACAAAGATGTTACCAGGGTGCATATCGGCGTGAAAAAAATTATCCCGAAACACTTGGGTAAAAAATATCGTCAAGCCATTTTTGGCAAGGACGGCACGGTCATAGCCTAATGCATCAAATTTATCCGTCTGTGAAATCGGCACGCCAAAAATCCGTTCCGATACCATGACGGACTTGCTTGTCATATAGACTTCGGGAACATAGATGAGTGGCGAACCCATAAAATTATTTCTCATGCGAGTGGCATTGGCGGACTCTAAGGTCAAATCAAGCTCATTGAGCATGATTTGGCGGTAGTCTTCCACGATGCTTACGATATGCACCGCCCGAGCCGACTCCATGCGAGCCGACAGATAATTGGCAAGCTCTCTTAGTAGCTCAAAATCCTTGATGATGATAGGGCGAATGTCGGGGCGGACAACTTTAACAACCACTTCCCGACCATCAGGCAAGCAGGCGGTATGCACTTGGGCGATACTGGCGGCTGCCAAAGGTTTATCATCAAATCGGCTAAATATCTCACTGATGGGCTTGCCCAGCCCTGTTTTAGGGTTTTGTATTTCACGTTTTAGAACCGCCACATCAAACGGGGCGACTTTGTCTTGTAGCAGTGATAATTGGGCGATGATGTCAGGGGGCAGTAGGTCAGAACGGGTGGAGAGCAGTTGTCCCAGCTTTAAAAACAGCGTCCCCATCTCTTCTAAGGCGAGCTTGACACCCAAAGGGTTGTGAGATTTGCCAATGCTGGCAGGGTGCATTCGTATCAGTCGCACAAGTGGAGCAAGCTCTGGCACGTTTGAAAAATGCGTGTCTAGGCGGTATTTGGCACAAATGCGATATAAGGCGAGCAGGCGATTTTTATAAGAGATGAGCATGGTTTTGGCAAAAATGGGGTTTAAAAATAAAAGGCAAATTTAGCATGATTAAAAATGCCTTTTTAAAGCTGAACCGTGGGTAAATCACACTCGCCCACAGATTAAAGCAAAAAATGAAATTTATCTTAGTCATTAACGAGTCTTAAAACCACGATGTACTGCCACGATGCCACCTGTGAGATTATGATAATCACAGTTGATAAAGCCTGCTTGTTCCATCATGTCTTTTAAGGTGGCTTGGTCGGGGTGCATACGAATACTTTCTGCCAAATACTGATAGCTTTCGCTGTCATTGGCGACTATCTTGCCCATAAGCGGTAGGGCGGTAAATGAGTACAAATCATACGCCTTTGACAGCGGTTCAAACACAGGTTTGCTAAATTCTAGTACCAACAGTCGCCCGCCAGGTTTTAGTACACGGTGCATGGCTTCTAGGGCTTTTTGCTTGTCGGTTACGTTACGAAGTCCAAAGCTGATTGTTACCAAATCAAACGAGTTGTCAGCAAAAGGTTCTAATGTTTCGGCATTGGCAAGCACAAAATCCACGTTATTACATCCTGCGTTAATCAGTCGTGTGCGTCCGACCTCTAACATGGCTTCGTTGATGTCGGACAGCACCACACGTCCTGTGCGACCCACTTCTTTGCTAAATACTTTTGCCAAATCACCCGTACCGCCTGCGATGTCAAGCACGTTTTGCCCTGCACACACGCCACTCATCTTGATGGCAAAACGCTTCCATAAGCGATGAATGCCAAAACTCATCAGATCATTCATGATGTCGTATTTGGTGGCGACTGACGTGAATACTTGTCCGACTTTGGCTTGTTTGTCGTGGGCGTTGATGGTTTGGTAGCCAAAATGGGTGGTCTCACCCACATTTTCAGAATAGCGGTTGTCGCTTTGGGGTTTGGTGGGTTCGGCGTTAGCGGGTTTTTGCATGGCGGATTGTCCTTGGGGTGTGCCTGTGGGCAGGATATTAGGGTTGGTAAAGTCGTTATCGGAGATATGGTTGCTCATTGGGTTGCCTTATTTTATACAAAATTAAGACTATGATACTACAAAATGACAACTTTTTGGAAAAATTTTGGGGGTAGGCGGGCAAATATGGCAAAAGGTGGGAGTGTTGGTGGAGTGTATAGACGCACCAAATGTTGCTTTTCTGTCATCATGGCAATAAAAAGCCCAGTTTTTTACTGGGCTTGTTGGTTAGTAAACGTCAAAATATGAATAATAATCTATATCCAAGACGGTAGATAAACGACTTAATGTGCTAGCAGATTTGGCACTTAACATTAAATCGGCGACATCATTCTCATCATGAAATGGCACATATAGATGAATAATGCTGGCTTCTAGTTTTTGGAGTAAGCCGATATTTTGGTCATAACTAATGACCTGAATGGCATTTTCAAGCCAGCAATTAAAACTGTCGCTTTCTCCTTTAATATGCAAATAAACTTCGGTATTTTTTTTATCAAAAGAGATGCTAAAATGGGTATTGGTATCTGCATATTGCAAAACCTCATCTTTATGGCAAATATCAAAGGCAATAACCCAATCTATTTTCATGGTTGTCATGGCAACACCTCATAAGTTTCTATCATACTACCTTTGCAATTTTTTCCCTAATCACAATAGATTTGTCTTTACATTTACATAGTTCAAATTTTGAGATATTTGCCTTATTACCAAGTATATCATATTTTATTTGGTGCGGGCCTATATTTGCCTGCTTAATTTCCCAATCTTTTAATTTGTCGTTACAAATCTTGCTTACTTGACCAGTTTGAGATTTGTTGGTTTTCTTGCCCTGTGCAAGTGCTGATGTAGGACTAATAGTCAACAGGATTGATGTGCTGACAGCTACAAGTAGCTTGAATGGGTGCATAATTTTGCCCTCATGTGGAGTATTTGCCTACATTCCACGCTTATTTTGAGTATTATTCAATCATTTTTTGAATAATTTTTAACACTTATCTTACTTTTTATCAAACTGCCCCTGACATAATTTAATAAACTCTTGTCCAAATTTGCGAATGTCGCTGTCATCACGCACCGCAATCCAGCTGGTAAACCGTCCAAAATGACTGATGGGAATGGCAACCAAATCTGGGTAGTGCTTAGGTTCGTACGCCATCTCAGCGATGATGCCCACACCAAGCCCTGCCGACACATAAGTGCTAATCACATCTGCATCTAGGGCAGATAAGATGACATCAGGGGTCAGCCCTGCATTGGCAAAGGTCTTATCTATCGCACCTCGCCCTGTAAATCCGCCATGATAGGTAATGATGGGATAGCTTGCCAAAGTTGGCAAATCCACGCTGTCCACCACGCCAGCAAATTTGGCGAGCTCATGTTCTTTGGGAATGATGATGACGTGTGACCAGTCATAATAGCGATAACATCTTAGTACGCTGTTATTGAGCAGGCTTTCGGTGGCGATACCGATGTCAGCTTGTCCACGAATGACCATTTGGGCGATACTTTCGGGGTCGGCCTGTGATAGCACCAGATTGACTTTGTTAAATTTTTGGCGAAAAGCCTTGACTATCTTGGGTAGGACATAGCGGGCTTGGGTGTGGGTGGTGGCGACTGTCAGCGTGCCTTCTTGGGCATTATTAAAATCAAGGCTGAGATTTTCAATGGTGCGTATCTCGGCAAATATCGCTTCAATGTGGGGCAGTAGTGCTTTGCCAATGGGTGTAAGACCTGTTAAGCGTTTGCCTTGACGGGTGAATACTTCTGTTTTGAGCTGATTTTCAAGTCCTGCGATTTGTTTGGATAGGCTAGATTGGCTGGTGTGTAACAGTTCGGCGGCTTTACTTAGGTTGTAGCCATTGACCACCGTATGCCAGACGGTTTCTAGTTGTTTTAGCTGAATTTGTAAGTGCTTTTGATTAACAACAACATCAATGGTCATACCTTTGCCTTGAAAGTGGTGAATGGGTGGGGTTATTATAAAACTCATCACACCAAAAGAAAATGCCAAATCCCCAAAATTTCATAAAAATACCAAATTCTTTGCATAAATACCAAGCAATAGGGCTTTTTATATGTCTAAAATCCATCTTAATGTAAATTTTAGTAAAATGGCGATGTTGCTTAGTTAAAGTTTATCATTGTTTGTAATCTTATGGGTTTATTTCAAAATGGGGGCTTTTTATCTGCCAAAATATGGTCTAAAATGGCGTTTTTGTCAATTTATCCATCTATGAAAGCGTCTCAACAACCAGATACTTCGTCAATGAGTGGCTTTGAAGCCTTTAAAACCGCCTATTTTAATCGTCCTGCCATTGCTATGTTACTGCTTGGTTTTGGTGCAGGCGTGCCGATTTTATTGATTTTTAGCAGTCTTGGTCTCTGGCTTCGTGAAGCGGGTATTGATAGGACAACGGTTACGATGTTCAGTTGGGCGGCGTTGGGCTATTCGTTTAAGTTCATCTGGTCGCCATTGGTGGACGTGTTGCCTTTGCCTATACTGGGCAAATTAGGACAAAGACGCTCATGGCTACTGTTGTCGCAAATACTCATCATTATCGCCATCATTGTGATGGCGATGACTGACCCGACAGGGGCGACACTTGGGGTGATGGCGATGGGGGCGGTATTACTCGGCTTTTCGGCAGCGACCCAAGACATCGCCATTGATGCTTATCGTATTGAATCTGCTCCGAGCGAAATGCAAACTGCCCTGTCAGCTAGCTATGTGGGTGGTTATCGTGTGGGTATGATAGTGTCGGGAGCGGGAGCGTTGTATTTGGCGGAATTTTTTGGTTCTAATGAAGCGGGTTATTTGTATGTGGCGTGGCAAAAAACCTACCTTATCATGGCGTGTGTGATGAGTGTGGGGGTCTTGACAACATTATTGGTGCTTCGTGAGCCTGTAAAAATGCTGGAAGCCAAAACCATCAAAACATCAGACCATGCCCGTTTGGTGGGGGTATTTTTGCTGTCTGTTGTCGCCTTTGTGCTGACTTATCGTTTTATGGGTGGGGTATTGCCTGAGAGCAAAGATGCACTGGTCGGGTTTTTGCTTGGGACGGTACGGTTTTTAAGTAGTGGCATGGCGATGTTTTTGGTGGGTTATTTATTGGTGCAAATGGGGGTGGTCGCCAAAGACGTGGCGGTCAAAACATGGGTGTCGCCCATCACTGATTTTTTTGAACGCTACGGCAATCAAGCCATGATGTTGCTACTGCTTATCGGGTTGTATCGCATCTCTGATATTGTGGCGGGAAACATCTCCAACCTATTTTATCAAGACTTAGGATTTAGCAAAACCCAAATCGCCAACGCTGTTAAAGTTGTGGGCGTGATGGCGTCCATTGGTGGCGGTTTTATCGGGGGCTGGGTCGCCCAAAAAACGGGGGTCATGCGTGCGATGATGATAGGGGCGATTTTGGCGTGCATCACAAATTTAATGTTTATTGGGCTGTTTTATGCCCCAAGTGTGCCTTATCTGTATGGGGCGGTGATTTTGGATAATACGGCAGCAGGGTTGGCAAGTGCGGTGTTTATTGCCTTTTTGTCGGCTTTGACATCCATTCGTTTTACGGCGGTGCAGTATGCCTTGTTTTCATCGCTTATGACCTTATCGCCTAAGATTTTGGGGGGGTATTCAGGGGCAATCGTGGACGCACAAGGTTATCCTACCTTTTTTATGATTACTTTTTTAATCGGCATACCTGTGTTGTATTTGGTTTATTGGGTGCACAAAAAAATTCCCCTAAAAACGGATAATGTATGACCATCAAAGAGTTAAAAGTGTATTTTCGCCAAATTGCAAACGAGCGTCTGCCCCGACATTGGCTGGACGGTTGGCTAAAATTCGTCCTAAAACAAGACGATGTGTTTTTGATGGTGCATGATGATTATGAGCCAAATGATGATGAGCTGACACGACTACATGATGGCATACGCCAAATGCAACAGGGCATACCACTTGGCTATTTGCTGGGTTATCAAGGATTTTTTGGGCATGAGTTTGTCATCAATCGGCACACGCTCATTCCCCGAGCTGATACCGAGTTGTTGGTGCAGTCTGTGCTTGATGTGGTGGGGGTGCGTGGTCTTAGGTCGGGTAGGATTTTGGATATGGGGACAGGGTCGGGCTGTATCGCCATCAGTCTTGATAGGGCTTTAAGTAACATCTCAGCCGATTTTGGTGTGGTGGCGTGTGATGTCTCCGAGCAAGCGTTGGTGGTAGCAAAACAAAACAATCAGCGACTGGGAGCAAATTGTACCTTTGTACAGTCAAACTGGTACGACAACATCACAGGACGTTTTGATTTTATTGTTTCAAATCCGCCTTATATTGATAAAGCAGATGAGCATTTGCAAGACTTAAAGGTTGAACCGATGACGGCATTGGTTGCTGATGATGGTGGCTTGGCAGACATTAAGCTCATCGCCAAATCATCGCAAGATTATCTTAATCCTAATGGCGTGCTGATGGTAGAGCATGGGCACACGCAAGGCGGTGCGGTGCGTGATATTTTTACCGAAGTGGGGCTGTCAGGTGTGCATACCATACAGGACTATGGGGGTAATGATAGGGTTACGATGGGGGTGTGTCGTGGATAAGTTTAGCCAAGAGCTTGGCGATGATGAATTGTTGCGTTATAGTCGTCAGATACTCTTAGATGGGTGGGACATGGACGCTCAAATTCGCCTAAAATGTGCCAATGTGCTACTGATAGGAGCAGGTGGGCTTGGCTGTCCTGTCGCCCAAATCCTAACCCGAGCGGGTGTGGGGCAACTTCATCTGATAGACCATGATGTCATTGATGACAGTAACTTGCAACGTCAAGTTCTCTTTACCAAAGATGACATTGGCAAACCCAAAGCCACTGTTGCCAAAACCGCCCTAGAACGCCAAAATCACCTAATAACAATTACCGCAAGCACTCAAAAAATCACGCCCGACAACGTCAAACATCTGATAGATGGTTATGATTTGGTGATAGATGGTACGGATAATTTTGCGGTACGTGATGTTATCAATCAGGCGTGCATGAGCAATCATCTCCCCTTGTTGTCCAACTCTGCCATCGGTGAAACAGGGCAGATTGCGTTATTTGATGGGGTGGGGTGTTATCATTGTGTATTTGGGGGCGTGGGCGATGATGAGCGTAACTGTGCCAATAGCGGTGTCTTGGCAAGCACGGTGGCGGTCATTGGCTCTATGACCGCCCAAATTGCCCTTGATTATCTGGGGCGGGGAAATAACCCCATCAAAGGCGAGCTACTTATTTGGCAGGGTAAAACGATGAGATTGCAAAAACTTCACTATTTAAAAAACCCTGATTGTCCCGTGTGTGCCATTTTTTAAACCATGATTATTTAAGACAACATATGAAAAAACACTCCTCAGTTGACCTTGTCAAAAAAACCCTAAGTACAGGTATTAATGTGCTTGGGCGTGTCCAAAAAACCGCCAGTGTGGCAGGATTGTCCGCTTTGCGAGTTGCACAAGGCGAAAAGGCAGATGCTGAACTTGTCAAAGATGCTTTTATGCAGATGGGCGTAACTTACATCAAACTTGGGCAGTTTATCGCAAGCACGCCGTCCATTTTTCCAAAAGAGTATGTCAAGGCGTTTAGCGACTGCTTGGATAAAACGCCTCCCGTGCCGTTTAGCCACATACAAAAGGTACTAAAAGACGAACTTGGTGAGCGGTATGATGAGCTTGACATTGACCCTGTGCCGATAGCGTCCGCCAGTATCGCCCAAGTGCATAAAGCTACCTTAAAAGATGGGCGAGTGCTTGCCATTAAGGTGCAAAAACCTGACGTGTCAGCACTCATCGCCACTGATTTGGGGGTGCTACATGGGGCGTTTTGGACGATGGAAAAACTCATGCCGTCTCTAAGGGTGGTCAATCTTGCTCCCATCATGGCAGAGATAAAAAGCCGTATGCTGGCAGAGACGGATTTTTTATCAGAAAGCCGTCATATTGATGAATTTTTGGCATTTTTAAAACAAACGGGCAACAGTGCTGTTACCGCTCCTTATGTCCATCATGAGTACAGCACCAAACGGGTTTTGACGATGGATTTTTTGGTGGGCAAATCGCTGGTGGACGACAGTTTGGGGTTGTCTGATGAAGTGGCAAGCCGTGCGATGAATACGGTGCTTGACACTTGGTTTATGTCGGTCATCATGACGGGAAGGTTTCATGCCGATTTGCACGCAGGTAATTTGATGATGCTTGATGATGGTCGGGTGGCGTTTTTGGATTTTGGCTTGGTGGGGCAGATAGACCCTAAGAGCTTGCAGGCGTGCTTTGATTTGGTGCAAGCCTTGCAACAAAACGACCATCAAGCGATGGCAAATGCCATGATAGACATCGGCATGACCAAAGTGGCGGTGGATAAAGATGGGCTTGCGTGTGATTTACGGCAGTTTTTAAGCACCCAAACCCCCGATAACACAGCGTCCAAAGACACCCTAAACGCCATGATGATGCAACTGGGACAAATTGGCAAAACGCACGGCATTCATTTTCCTAAGGATTTTGCCCTTTTAACCAAACAGCTACTGTATTTTGACCGCTTTATGTTGGCATTAGACCCCCAGATGGAGCTGTTCGGTGATGGGCGATTGCAAGGTATAAAAGTTGTAAACTAACGTGTAAATCAAGCGTAAAAATTGTATAGGAACTGTTGCTTTATATTTCAAGGCAGTAAATTTTCTGTTATGATAGTGAAGTATTCTTATTGAGTGAGAATATGTCTTATTTTTAACTGATTGCATGATTAGCAATTTTAAGGATAACCATGAGTGCAAGTAATAACAATTCAAGCGATTTGACGCTTGAGACGGATTTTAAGGGCGACAGTGATGCTTCGCCACCGTCAGGTAAGATTTCTAAGGACGCTGTGCGTGGCGTGATTATTTTGCTGGTTTCGGCGGTTGTGTCCTATTTTTTATATGCCAGCGTTTTGCCGTTTGATGACATGGTAAATCGGGGCTTGGCATTGCTGATTTTTATTGGTACGCTGTGGCTGACCGAAGCCATTCATGTAACGGCGACGGCCATTTTAGTGCCACTGTTGGCAATGCTTATCGGCATTCCTGAGTTTGAAACTAAGCAAGCATTATCTCATTTTGCTGACCCCATCATCTTTGTGTTTTTTGGTGGCTTTGCATTGGCGGCAACCTTACACGTCCAAAACCTTGATAAAAAAATCGCCTTTGGTTTGGTGAGATTGGCGGGCGGTCATTTGGGTTTGGCGGTGTTGTATATCTTTATTGCAACAGCCGTTTTGTCCATGTGGATTAGTAATACGGCAACGGCTGCCATGATGCTTCCTTTGACGCTTGGACTTTTGACACAAATAGACCAAGCCAAAGACAGAAACACTTTTATCTTTGTGTTACTTGGGATAGCCTACTGTGCCAGTATCGGCGGTCTTGGGACAATGATTGGTTCACCACCAAATGGTATCGCTGCTAAGGCACTTGATTTGAGCTTTACTGAGTGGATGGCGTTTGGTGTGCCAATGATGCTCGTGCTACTACCTGTGCTACTTGGGGCGATGTATGTGTTTTTACGACCCAACCTTAACCAAAGAGTGCAAATGAGCGATGAAGTCATTCCTTGGACATTTTCTCGGGTGTTGACGGCTGTCATCTTTGCTTTGACGGCACTTGCTTGGATTTTTGGTAAGCCACTTGGTGAGACCTTTGGTTTTAAATCGCCCGATACGGTGATTGCCTTGTTCTCTGCGGTGTCGGTGCTGGCGTGCGGTTTGGTCAGCTGGAAACAAGTGTCGGACAACACCGACTGGGGCGTGCTTATGCTCTTTGGTGGTGGTATTGCTTTGTCGGTTGTGATGAGTAAGTCAGGAGCATCTAAGGTCTTGGGCGAACAAATCGCAGGAATGTTAAGCAATGCCCCGATTCTTGTGATTATTCTTGCCATCGCTGCCTTTATTGTATTTTTGACCGAATTTACCTCAAACACCGCATCAGCAGCTTTGCTTGTGCCATTGTTTGTGCCTATTGGTGCGGCATTAAATCTGCCACCTGAGGTACTTGTGATGGTTATCGGTATCGGTGCATCTTGTGCGTTTATGTTACCTGTGGCGACCCCACCGAACGCCATCGTTATGGGAACAGGCTACATCAAACAAAAAGAAATGATGAGGGTGGGCATACTCTTAAACATCGTTTCTATCATTGTTGTAACCATTTGGGCAAGATTCTTTTTAATTTAATGCTCAATTACCACAAAAAACGCTCGTTTAGGGGGCGTTTTTTGTATTTTTGTCAAGTATTTGCTAAACGATATTGTATATTTTATGATTTGTTTTTATAATGGGTAACATTTTGGTTTTGGTAAATTTTTAAACAACAATGAAGCGTTCAGTACAGATATTTTTTATCGCAGGGTTTATGCTGATGTTATTGGCGGGGTTGGCAGGGTGCGACAAATCAACTGCCACCACAACCCACGAAGAAGTTATCATAAAGACCCCATCTTATGAGCCTGCTCCCATCATAAGACGACCCAATGTCAGTCAGCAATTTATCGGCATTGATTTGGTCAGCGTGCGTCTGGCAAGTGCCTTAGATGAGTTGCCTTATGAGACGGACACGCTAGATGTCTATGCCAAATCGGTCAATCATGCCGTTTGGACACCACCCCAAGCTCCTGCCAATTCCACCACGCTTGATGAAGCCACTGTGTTACGTATACAGGCACTCTTAAACTGGCATCATCATGGCGTGGGTGCGGTAGACGGTAAAATGAACAAAAACACCATCAAAGCCATGAGGGTATTCCAAGAAAAGCAAGGTCTGCCCATCACCGATACGATGGATTGGGCGACTTGGCAGGCATTATTTGCCAACCCAAAGTTGAATGAACAGCCTGTTTTGGTACGTTATGAACTGACACCAGAAGATGTCAAGCTCTATGGTGGCAGAAGTGAGTATCAGTCAGTGTCTGAAAAGATTGCTGAGAAGTTTCATATGAGCCGTTCTTTGCTACAATCGCTTAATCCTAACACACCTTTGAAGGCGGGTAACGTGATTACGGTGTATAATCCTTATCAGCCTAATGAAGTGGCGGTTACTAAGGTAAAAGTTAAACGCAAAGACAACATTTTATTTGCCTATGATAAGGACGACAAATTAGTGGCTAGCTATCCTACCACGGTGAATATGGCACGTACCCCAAAAGGGACATATAAGGTAACCAGCCGTGTCATCAAACCGACTTATAACAGTGATTTTAGCAGTAAAAAAGGACTCATCGCCCCAGGTCCAAATAACCCTGTGGGTTTAGTATGGATAGGGATTAGTAAACCCAGCTTTGGTATTCATGGCAGTCCTCAGCCCGAAAAAATCAGCCAACAAACATCAGCAGGCTGTGTGCGTCTGACCAACTGGGACGCTTTGGGGCTTTATGGGGTAATCCAAGACGGGGCAGAAGTGGAATTTATGTGATGCTTTCTTAATAAGAAATGATGGTTTTTTGAAAATGAGCTTGTTTTTGTGTGTGGAGATTGTTAAGATGGACACACTGTTATCAATCCTAAGGATACCCTTATGAAAAAATTCATCGCATTGTCTGCTTTGCTTATGGCAGGCTTGGCTCATTCTGCCACTTATGAGATTGACTCTTATCACACCAATGCACGCTTTGCCATTGACCATTTTGCCACCAGTACCAATGTGGGTGGTTTTTATGGGCTGACAGGTGAGCTTGATTTTGACCGTGTGGCTAAGACGGGTAAGATTGACATCACCATTCCTGTGTCAAGCCTACAAAGTAGCTCGCAGGCGTTTACCGACCACCTAAAAAGTGCTGACTTATTCCACGCCGAAAAATACCCAGAAATGCGTTTTGTTTCCACCAAATTTAACTACACAGGCACAGCTAAAAACCGTAAATTGTCATCGGTTGACGGTAATTTAACCTTGCTTGGACAAACGCATCCAGTTCGCCTAAAAGCCACCAAATTTAACTGCTATCAAAGCCCTATGAAAAAAGCAGAGGTGTGTGGTGGCGACTTTACCACCACCATTGACCGTACTCGTTGGGGCATGGACTATCTGGTGGCTAACGGCATGGCAAAAAATGTCAAAATTGACATTCAAGTAGAAGCGGTTAAAAAATAACCTTATTTTATTAAAACCGTCCCAGTGGGCGGTTTTTTAGACAATCGGTTTTTTCCGATAAAACAAAATGCCAGGAATGGACAGACCCAACACCAACGCACTGATGACAAAAATCGCTTCAAAAAAGTAAGTCATCATCTGCACAAATAATGCCATGCTAAACCCAAAATAGCCAATTTGTACCATGCTGACCATTGCTTTATATGCCACAATACCAGGCATCAGACAAATCACGCTTGGCACGATAAGAGCCTTTGGGGGCAATCCTTTTTTTTGGGCAAAATACACGCCCACAAAACTTGCAAGCATTGACCCAAAAAAAGTCGCCACTGCCAAATGAATACCTGATGCAACCATCACCGACTTTGAACCAAAACCCAAAGCGGTCATAAACAGACACAATCCAACATATCGTAGGGGCAGATTAAACATCAAACACCACCCAAAAGTAATGACGCAGCTTAATAAAATGTCGCCCAACAATCCCAAAATGACCATCAGTTTAGCCCCCAATGTGGAATTTGTAATAAAATAAGTGCCATAACAATACCTACACATGACGATAAGGTCAGCATGGTGGCAAGCATCCAGCGACCCACTCCCATATTCATGTAGCCTTTTAGAATGTCTGATAAGGAGTTAATGATGGGAAAGCCAGGTACAAATAGCAAAATGCTAGATGCCACCGCCACATCGGCATTTGTGCCTAGATTTAAAAAATACGCCATTGCTCCTAACATGGTTGCCACAAAAGCACTGATGATGACCACCACAAAGATATTAAAATGATGGGCGGACAAAAAAATCCGCATTCGCATGGCACAAAAAGAAGCCACGAGTGTAATCAGTGAAATGTAAACGTTGCCACTGTTAAGATAAGCAAAGCTGGCACAAGACAGCCCCACAAAAAATGCCATCGTGTTATTGGGGTAGGGGGTGCGGTCTATACCATCAAGGCGTTTTTCTATTTCGGCGATGAGATATTCATCGGCGGATTTGTTTTGACGGGGGTCGGCTCGTTGGCGTTCTACGTCCAAAACAATGCGTTGGATTTGTACCAAAATGCTCACGTTAATGCCTTGATGGATGGTATTTCTGGCGGTGGTGATGCATTGACCATGATACAATGTGGTCAGTGTGATGGCGTTAAATGACAAAGCACACTCCACGCCCGACACGCCCAAAGACAGACCTAAGCGTTTGGTTAGATCCACCACCACCACCGACTCTGCCCCGTACTGCATGAGCAATAAGGCACAACGCACACATACTCGGGTAATGCGTTGCTGAGCTTCGTGGCTAAGGTAGGGTAGACGGTTTTTGGTGGTCATGGCATGAATGGTCAATTTTTTGCTTATTTTAAAACGATTTTATCAAAATCACAAAACCATTTGCGAATTTTTTAACTTGGTGTGGTCATGAGTTGATTTTGGTGGTGTACCCGATATGTGCCATCTTGCAATTTTGGGTAAAAACCGAAAAATTACCTTGAACCCCCTATATTTTTTCATCATTTTTTAGTAAAATTCGCTTTTACCAATAAGCGATGATTGTCATGACTAAATTTATTTTTGTAACAGGCGGTGTGGTTTCTTCTTTGGGTAAAGGCATTGCCGCTGCGTCTTTGGCTTCTGTCCTAGAGGCTCGTGGTCTTAAAGTTACCATGACCAAAATGGATCCTTATATTAACGTGGACCCTGGTACGATGAGTCCATTTGAGCATGGCGAAGTGTTCGTTACCGAAGATGGGGCGGAGACTGACCTTGATTTGGGTTATTATGAGCGTTTTTTAAGACACTCTAAGATGTCTAAGGCAAATAATTTTACGTCAGGTCGCATTTACCAAACGGTGCTTGCCAAAGAACGCCGTGGCGACTATCTTGGTAAAACCGTGCAAGTCGTGCCACACATTACAGATGAAATTCAAAGCCGTATTCTGGCATCAGGCGAAGGTTATGATGTTGCCATGATTGAGATTGGTGGCACGGTGGGCGATATTGAAAGCTTGCCTTTTATGGAAGCGGTGCGTCAGCTGATGGTTAAACTTGGGCGTGAGAACACCATGCTCATGCACCTTACCTTGCTTCCTTACATCTCATCTGCCAGCGAGCTAAAAACCAAGCCTACCCAACACTCTGTCAAAGAATTGTTATCCATCGGCATTCAGCCTGATATTTTGGTTTGCCGTACTGAGCATGATGTGGATGATGACACCAAGCGTAAGATTGCGATGTTTACCAATGTTCCTGAGCGTGCGGTGGCGGTGTGTAAAGATGCTCGCAGTATTTATGAGATTCCACGTACCTTTTATGAACAAAATTTGGACGATTTGGTCTGTGAACGGTTTGGTTTTGACCAGCCTGAAGCTGATTTGTCTGATTGGGATAAGGTCATTGATGGACTGTTTAACGCACAAGGCGAGATTGTCGTGGCAATGGTGGGTAAGTACGTGGAGCTACCTGACGCTTATAAATCCGTCAATGAAGCCTTATTGCACGCAGGCATTCACAATAAAACCCGTGTTAAAATCCACTACATTGATGCCGAAAAACTAGAAACCCAAGAATCTCTCATGGACGAGCTAAAAGCCTGCCACGCCATCTTAGTACCAGGGGGGTTTGGCGAACGTGGTACGCAAGGCAAGATGAAAGCCATTCGCCATGCTCGTGAAAATGGCGTACCGTTTTTGGGAATTTGTTTGGGTATGCAACTTGCTGTTATTGAATTTGCCCGTAATGTGCTTGGGCTTGAAGCTAACTCTACCGAATTTGACCGCAAAACCACCAATCCGATTATCGGTCTGATTACCGAATGGTTTGACGAAAAAGGCGAACTACAAATTCGTTCATTAGAGAGTGATTTGGGCGGTACGATGCGACTTGGCAAACAAGAAGCCCATCTGGTGGCAGACTCTCGCCTTGCTAAGATTTATGGGTCAAACAGTATTTTTGAGCGTCATCGTCATCGCTATGAGATGAATAACCGCTACATTGAACCGCTAGAAAATGCAGGGCTAAAAATCTCAGGTTATTCTGCCAAACAAAACCTTGTTGAGACGGTGGAGCTTGATAATCACCCCTTCTTTGTGGCGGTGCAATACCACCCAGAGTTTACCAGCTCCCCACGTGGTGGACATCCACTATTTAATGCTTTTATTGGCTCGGCAGTGGCGTTGCAACATTAAAGTCAATAGGTGGGGTTTTGCCCTGCCACACGCCTATTGGGATACAAAAATTTACTGAAACTCATTCGGTATTTTGTCAAAATACCCAAATGTGTTTAAAACATTTGGAGCTTTTATGAATGCTTATCTCATAAAAATCACCAGTACATTATTGGTTTTGGTTTTGCCCGTGATGGCACAGGCAAATCGGATTGACAGTTCAGCAGTTTTTAACCAAAACACCAAAGGCTACCCCATTAAAGCAGTCATTGACCAATGGGGTCAGCCTACCAATGTTCAAGGAAGATGGTATCATTGGCAAGAGTGCTATAATACCGATGTGGTAACCAGTCAATATTCGGGTGGTGGCTCTTGGACATCTTTTCGTGATCAGGTGTGTTGTGTCCAAAAATTTAAAGTAAAGCAAGGTATGATACAAAAATATGATTATGGTGCATTTTTGAATACAGCATCTGGCAAGAGAAATAGAAGCCCTGTCGGTTCTTACTGTTTTCATCATTTGGATTATTCAAAGATTCATCAAAATTATCGTAGAGTAGGCTAATATTATAGGATTGATGACAATGATTTCTAAAACAGCACGGTCAATGATTGAATTACTATCACCATCAGGAGACATAAAGATTGCCAACGATTTGCCCTTTGTCTTATTCGGTGGTATGAATGTCTTAGAAAGTCGTGATTTAGCATTTGAGATTGCTAAGACTTATATTGAAATTTGCCAAAAACTAAATATTGGTTATGTTTTTAAGGCAAGTTTTGATAAAGCCAATCGTTCTAGCCTAACTTCATTTCGTGGACATGGACTTGAAAAAGGCGTACAATGGCTTGGCGAGATTAAAGATAAATTTAGCGTGCCGATTATTACTGACATTCATGAGCCATATCAAGCCGAAATGGTTGCCGAAGTGGCTGATATTTTACAGTTGCCTGCTTTTTTAAGCCGTCAAACCGACCTTGTAGAAGCAATAGCAAAAACAGGCAAAATCATCAACATCAAAAAAGCCCAATTTCTTGCTCCGCATGAAATGCGACACATCATCAGTAAGTGTCTAGAAGCGGGCAACGATAAGATTATCTTATGTGAGCGTGGTACGTCATTTGGTTATAATAATCTTGTGGTGGATATGCTGGGCTTTGACACCATGAAAGCGATGAATGTGCCTGTATTTTTTGACGTAACGCACGCCTTACAAGAGCCAGGTGGGCGAGCTGACAGTGCAGGCGGTCGCCGTCATCAGATTACCACGCTTGCCCGAGCAGGCATGGCGACAGGATTGGCGGGACTGTTTTTGGAAGCTCACCCCGACCCTGATAAAGCCAAATGCGATGGTCCTTGTGCGTTAAGATTATCACAATTAGAGCCGTTTTTAACTCAATTAAAACAGCTGGATAACTTGGTCAAAGGGTTTAAGACGTTGGATACGCATTGATTTAAAAATTAAAATCACTAAGATGATAATAAAAAAGCCCCCCTTAATCATTGCTTTATTTGCTGTTGGTTTTATGATTAAGGCTAATGCCAATAGCCATACTGCTGTTACGGATTATACCACAACCACCGTCATTCGGAGTTTGCGTATTAAAAGCCCTGCATTGACCGTAGATGATGTTTTAAACCGTATGGTGGATTTGGCAAATGATGGTAATATTTTAAATCTAAAAAAATCGGCAATCGCTCTTGGTGCTTATGATATTACCAGTGTGCCATTACGTCCCATCGCTAAGAATGACACTATCAGCTACATTTATCACAATCATGATAATGATTATCCAATAGCGTCTATCACGCACCGCATGAGTGTGGGGTGGTTTTTGGATATTGAACTTACTCAAGTGCATAAAAGCGTGAACATTGATTTTAAACCACAATTTTGTCCAAGCATTTCACAATTAAAAGACAAATTTGGCGATGGTTTTCAATCATGGGAAGTACCAATCTCGCCCGATTTGGTTTCGGGCAAGGGTGGCAGTTACACCACATATCACATCATTACCAAAAAATATTTGATTTTTATTGAAAATGATGGCTGTCAGTTTAATGTGGTGAGTAAGGCAAAGTTTGGGTAATAAAAATAAGCAACGCCATTACCCTTAAAAATGGCGTGCAGTTCGCTGTTTCTATCTATTCTTGACAGGCGGTCATTACTAATAATGTGGATAATGACACAAAAGCAAAATTTTTTTATCATAAATGGCGACAATACTCTGTGGATAAAGTTATCTTGGCTTCATGATTTTCTTGTATGACACAAAAATCATTACCATGTGTACCATAACTGCGTTTTTTTGGGTGCATGCTCCACAAAGAAATGCTGTACCGCTGAATGGGAACGATGGCTTCCCAATCAGGAAAATTATCTTGATTAAATTCAATACAATGCTCTTGGTTGGGATAATGCTCCTCAAAGGTGTTTTCATAATACCAATCTTTGGTAATGCCTTGATGATGGGTATGTAGATTAAATTGGTATTTGCCCTTAAAATTTTTGTCTTTGATATAAAAACAAGGGTTGCCATTTTGTAGGGTGATGTGCATTTCCCCGTGTTCATGCCTTTTTTTACAGGAAGTGATTGGTAATATTAGTAATAAGCACATCACTGTAACTAATTTATGTTTCATGATTAAAATTTTCTAGTAAGAATAATAATATAATCAGGTTTTGGGGCAACCAACTTCTTTGGGTTCAATGAGTTTAGTGATGCCCTTTTCTTGTTTCACACAAAATCCACCTCCATGACTGCCATAAAAATCTTTGTGTTTACTCCATAAGGATATGGTATAATAAGTGTCAAGTTGCAGTGTGTTCCAGTAAGGGAAATTGGTTACATTTATGACAATACAATTTTCTTTATTGGGATAATGAACTTCGTAACTGCTTGTGTATGTCCAAATTTTTGGTTCATGTAAGATTTGTATGTTTAATTCATAATTTCCTTTAAAATTATCATCATCAATATATAGGCAAACGTCATTACCCTTAAAAGTGGCGTGCAGTTCGCCGTTTTTATCTATTTCTTGACAGGCGGTTATGAATAATGGTGATAAAAATAATAGACAGCCTAAATGTTTCATAAGTATCATCTCCTTAATAACTGGTGATGATACCACGATGGGCGGGATTGGCAATAAAGGGTTTTAAGATATTAAGTAGCACGTTTTTTTGTGCATCGGTTCTGTTTTTTGGATTGATTTTAAGATAACGAATGGCGTAATATTCAGCAATCATGCTGGCTTGCTGTTCAATATTAAACTGTGAAAATTTTTTGTTTTTATCTTGGGCAGACAGACCATAATCATAAGCGTCCCATAAAAAATAGCCACCCGTAATGCCGATGGTCAGCCCACAACCTGCCACAGAGATACCCATCGTGCGTTGCCAAACATGAGCCATTTCATGAATGAATAGGATTTTGTAGTCATTTTCTCTTTGAGAAAAGTCTTTAATTTTATCATATGTGTTGTCAGAAAAATGAATGTCGCCAAAGGGTGTCATGGCATTATTGGACAGATTGGGCATTCCCAAAAGCCCGCCCCGTATGATTTTAACCTTACCATAATCAATGCTGTTTTTAAATACCAGCTTTGCCATCGTAATCTCACCTGTGGTCAGTGAGCGAGATGTGGTCTTACGAATGATGCGTGTCGTGATGCTCATACAACTGTCCTTTAAAAAACCAAAGAAAACACCAAATGATGAGATTATAATAGCATAAAAAATAAACAAATCAGATGCTGTCAAGATAATTATTCGTTGTTATTTTGTAATAAATATTGCTGTATTACAACATAATATCTGACTATTTAATCCGCCTAAGATTTGTGTTATACTGTGTCTGCCGTGCAGGCTGGCTTGTGCCACGATTTTGGTTCGCAAACTTTCAAAAGGAAAAACGTATGTACGCTGAAAATACTGACAACGCCATAGAAATTAAAGACATTGTGGCTCGTGAGATTTTGGACTCTCGTGGTAATCCCACCATTGAAGCTGATGTAATCTTGGCAAATGGTGTGTGCGGTCGTGCCGCTGCTCCATCTGGTGCATCCACAGGCTCTCGTGAAGCCTTAGAGCTTAGAGATGGCGATAAATCTCGCTATCTTGGCAAGGGCGTTAAAAAAGCGGTGGCGAATGTCAATAGCCACATTCGCTCAGCCCTTTTGGATAAGGACGTAACTGCCCAAAATGAGTTGGATAAGATTTTGATTGACCTAGACGGCACAGAAAATAAAGCCAATCTTGGGGCGAATGCCACGCTTGCGGTGTCGCTTGCCATTGCCAAAGCAGGGGCGATTGCCAAAAACTTGCCACTGCATCAGTATATTGCCAATTTGCGTGGACAAACATCGCTGACCATGCCTGTGCCAATGATGAATATTCTAAACGGCGGGGCTCATGCGGACAACACGGTGGACATTCAAGAATTTATGATTGAGCCTGTGGGTTTTACGTCTTTTTCAGAGAGCCTTCGTGCAGGCACAGAGATTTTTCACAGCCTAAAATCAGTACTAAAAGCACAAGGGCTAAATACAGCGGTGGGCGATGAAGGTGGCTTTGCTCCGAATTTGCGTTCTAACGAAGAAGCGATTACTGTCATCATGAAAGCCATTGAGCAAGCAGGCTATAAGGCAGGACAAGACATTTATCTGGCTCTTGACTGTGCGTCTAGCGAGTTTTATAAAGATGGTCAATATGTACTGGCAGGCGAAGGTAAATCCTATGACAGTCAGGGTTTTTCTGACTATCTGGCAGGACTGGTGCGTCAGTATCCGATTATCTCTATTGAAGATGGTCTTGATGAGAGTGATTGGGACGGTTGGGCGTATTTGACCAAGCAATTAGGCGATAAAGTTCAGTTGGTGGGCGATGACCTATTTGTAACCAACCCAAAAATCTTGCGTGAAGGCATTGATAAAAACATCGCCAATGCCATTTTGATTAAGTTTAACCAAATCGGTACATTATCCGAGACACTAGATGCCATTTATCTTGCCAAAGAAAATGGTTATGCCACTGTCATCAGCCATCGTTCAGGAGAGACCGAAGACAGTACCATCGCTGATTTGGCGGTAGGAACATCAGCGGGTCAAATTAAGACGGGTTCGCTATGTCGTTCTGACCGTGTCGCCAAATACAACCAGCTACTTCGCATTGAACAAATGGTAACGGCAAGCTATCGTGGACGTGCCGAGTTTATCGGGTTGCGTGGGTAAGTCGCCATGAATGTAACGCCTAATACCCACAAAACCATCATCAGCCCTAATTTTTTGGGGCATTTGCTACTCATCATGTTTGGGTTGGGGGTATTTGTGGCGTTGCAGTATCACTATTGGTATGGTGAATTTGGACATCATGAAGTTACCAAACTCAAAAAAGAAGTTGCCACACAACAACGGATAAATGCTGAACAAGCACGCTCAAATGCGGTACTAATGGCAGACATTGCCGATTTAAAGTCGGGACTGGGAGCGGTAGAAGAACACGCACGTTTAAATCTGGGCTTTATTAAAAAAGGCGAGACTTTTGTGCAATTATCCACCGCCACTACGGCATACAGCACCCACCAAAGTACCATTGGTACGGACAGTACGCCCGCCACCGAGCCTGTTGATGTGTTTGATGATGTCGGTGTGCCTTAGAGTGTCGCCATGCCAAACCCAGTCATTCACGCCTTGGTGGTCAGTGCAGGCACGGGCAGTCGCTTTGGGGCAGCCGTGCCAAAGCAGTATCTTAAAGTGGCAGATAAAACCGTCCTTGAACATTCGCTTTCACGACTAAATCATCCGTTCATTACCGATTTAACGCTTGTGATTGCCCAAAATGATACCATCGCCAAAACTTTAACATTTTGTTTTGATAAACCCATCTATTTTGCTGTCGGTGGGGCAGAGCGATTTTTGTCGGTGCGTTCGGGCGTGGCAAGCATTCGCCATCGGGGTGGACGTGATGATGATTGGGTGCTGATACATGATGGGGCAAGACCGTGCTTATCCTTTGCTGATTTGGATAAGTTAATACAAACCATTTGTCCGCCCTTTGATAAGGTGGGGGCGATTTTAGCGACTCCTGTGGTAGATACTTTAAAATTTGTCCAAGATGGCATCATCGCTCATACTGTCAGTCGTGAAAATCTGTATCATGCTCAAACCCCGCAGGTTTTTCGCCTAAAAACCTTAGAGTTCATGTTAGATACTGCCATCAATCAGGGCTTTTTGATTACCGATGAAGCCAGTGGCTTTGAGCGGTTGGAGCAAGATGTGGCGGTGGTCATGGGGTCAGCCACTAACATTAAGTTGACTTATCCTGATGATTTAAGATTGATTGAGTTGTTGCTTAGGGTGATGCGATGATTTGGTGGCTATTTGGGCTGACAGTGGCGGTGGTATTGGGAGTGTTGGACGTTCCCATGTCCACCTTAATGGACAGTCAGGATTTGTCAATACAGGGCATTTGGGCAAATACACTCGTGGTCGGGTGTATTTTTTTGTGTCATCAATGCTGGCAGACGGCGCATGTCAGTCAACGATGGGGTAAATTCATTGCCTTTTTGGTGGGTTTTGTGCTGATGGGGGTGGTGGCGTTTTTGTTTTTATTAAAAGCGGTTGGGGCAAGGCATGAGCAGGAGCGGTTTGTCCCCAAAGACAGCTATACCATTCGTGCCACCGTACACATTCATGAGATTAGTGATGGCGTGTATGACTCCATTGCAGGAACGCATTATCGCCAAAAGGCGGTATTGACCGACCTACAACCTGTGGATAATTTGCACAAATATAAGGACAATGCCAAGCACGCTCAAAATCCCTTTGGAGACAATGATGAGACATCGGCGGTGGATTTGCCTGACACGATGACCGTGCTTTTGACGGCGTTTGCCAATCCTAAGGCAGATTTTGGGGCATTAAAAGATGCAAAACCCAACACCAAAACCACCATGACGCTCACCATTTCGCCTGTCATGCCCGATAAAAGAGCAGATGGTTTTGATGGTTATCGCTGGCTTAGTACCCGCCACATTCATGCCAATGCCAAAATTCACAACATAGATGGTGCGTTTGTTTCTGATGGTAAGACAGGCTTAAAAATCACGCTAGAAACGTGGCGATGGCACCTAAGAGAGCATTTTTATCAAAATTGGCACGCACTTACGCCCCAAGACAGACAAAACAAAGCCATCACGTTAAGCCTTTTGACGGGCGACCGCTCGCTCATTGATAAAGACACCAAAGAACTGTATCAGCTTGGTGGCATCAGTCATTTGCTTGCCATTTCGGGTACCCATGTGGTGTTTTTGGCGTTGATATTGGCAAGCATGCTGAGCTTTTTTGCCGATAAGATGCCATCTGTGTATTTAACCGTGTCTCGCTCCATGCTAAGGCTTTGGGTCATGATTGGGGCAAGTATCATCTATGCGTTGTTTACAGGCTTTGATGTGCCTGCGGTGCGTGCGGTGTATATGATGATTGGGGTGGCGTTGGCTCGGCGATTTGCTTTGCCCATTTCAAGTGGTGGGGTGTTAACATCGGTGGCGTTGGTGATGATTTGGCTTGACCCTTATGTTTTGTGGCAGGCGGGGTTTTGGCTGTCTTTTGTAGCGGTGTGGCTACTTATGAGATATGACCAAACGCCATCAGATGACATTGACTTTAAACAAAAAGTCATTGGATTGGTTCGGTTGCAAGGTTGGTTATTTTTTGCCATGCTTCCTGTATCGCTGTGGTTGTTTGGTAAGGTATCGCTTTGGGGGTTTGTCATTAACCTATTTGCGGTGGGGTTGTTTGGGGCAGTCATCGTGCCCATCAACTTATTGGCGGGGGTGCTATTTGTTGTGTCCCCCATGTTGTCAGACGGGCTGTGGGCGGTGTCTGGGGCGATACTGGGTGTGCTTCATGGATTGCTTGGTATGATAGACGGCATGGGGTCAATCTGGGCTTATGAAAGCATGGGTGGGGCAGGACTTTTGTTGATGGTGTTGATTGTTGTGCCTTTTGTGTTGCCCATGTTAAGCAAAAAATATGCCTTGATACCGATGGTGGCGTTGGGGTTTTTGGCGGTAAGTACGCCATCTATCAAGGGATTATCCATAACTGCCTTAGGCGATAATCCTACTATTGTTCAGCTGTTGGTGCGTCAGGACAATGCCGACCCACACGCCATAAGCGGTCAGGCAAATTGGCTAATTTTGGCGGATTTTGACAATCGTTTAACCGCTCAAAATGCAGACAGTCTTGCCAAATCTCTGACCGATGCCTTAAAAAAGCATAAAGTTAATCATCTAACGGGCGTGGTGGTACAAACGCCCAGCCCGATATTACATGATGTGATACAAAAACTCAACAAAAATATCATCATTTATCGTTATTGGCACGCAGGACGACCATCATCATCGTCATTGCCTGTATTAAGCTGTGGTGCAGGCGAGCTGTGGCAAGGCGATGGTTTGTCAGTTCGGGCTTTGACGGGTTGGGGGCAGATTGATGATAGGGCGGTGTGGGGCTGTACATTGGCATTTGATGGGTTGGACGGTAATGATGATACTCACATTGTCATCAATGGAGTAACGTACGAGCGAGCATGGGAGTTGTATGCCATGTTGTGTCATACCCCAGAGCTTGCCCCAAGACTGACTGACATATGGCTTACTCACCCAAAAGCAACACAAGATGATGATGTGATGGAACGATTTTCACCCAAAAACATTATCAGCGACCCTAAAAATCTGCCCTAAATGTTAATACGCTACCATCTTTATGAATTTTCAAGTAAAATAGAGCCTATTTTTAATATATCAGTGAGATAAGCTATGGCATGGCCACCAAATCCCAATAAGAGACCAGAAAACTCACCCGCTCAAAGCACGCCTCCCACAGGTCGTGAATGGCGATTGCTAGAAAAAGCCGTTATGGCAGGGTTAGAAGAGCAAAAAAAAGCCCGCCGTTGGGGGGTATTTTTTAAACTTTTAACCTTTGCTTATTTAATAGGTGTGATGTTATTGATGGGCAAAGGTTGTAGTACTGCCACCAAAAATGCACCCATGATGCATGAGCCACATCTGGCGGTGGTGGAAGTTGAAGGTGTGATTTCCAGCGATGCCAAAGCCAATGCCCGTGATGTGAGTGGGGCATTGATGGATGCTTTTGAAAATCCCAAAGCCAAAGCGGTGGCTCTTGCCATCAATTCACCGGGGGGTTCACCTGTGCAGTCTGATGAAATTTGGCAAATGGCGATGGAATTACGCAAAGAATACCCCGACAAAAAACTCTATGCTGTCATTGGCGATATGGGAGCGTCTGGGGCGTATTATATTGCCAGCTCCGCCGATGAGATTTGGGTCAATCCATCTAGCATTGTGGGTTCTATCGGGGTCATCATGTCAGGTTATAACATAGAAGAACTCATGAAAAAAGCAGGGGTCAAGACCACCACCATGACATCGGGCGAATATAAGGACATTTTGAGCGTCAGTCGAGCAATGACCGAACCTGAACGCCAACACTTACAACAAGTGCTGGACATTACCCACCAAAATTTTATCAATGCTGTCAAAGAAGGTCGAGGCGATAAGTTAAAAAATCCTGAGCAAAATCAGCTATTTAGTGGTCTTTTTTGGTCGGGCAGTCAATCGGTTGAGCTGGGACTTGCTGATAAAGTGGGTGGCATATCCGCCTTAGAAAAGTCGCTTGATGTCAAGCATTCCATTAACTATACTTATACCGACCCCATGCGTCAGATGTTTGACCGTTTTGGCATACAAGTCGGCAAAGGTCTGGGGCAGGGCATTCAGCTCACTTGGCAAGAAAATCAAGCCAAATTGCAGTAAATTAGGCTTACTAATCATGCTCAAAGTACGTCTGGGTGGTCGGGTGTTTGTTGCGGGTGTGGACGATTGTGGCATATCATCTTTTGTGGTGATGACCATGTCTTCCTATCATTGACCAAATGTCCGTGTCACTTTCAATGACTTGTGCTTTGTGGTGAAAATGGTTAATCAGACGTTTGGCAAGTCT
Source organism: Moraxella sp. (assembly GCA_030530785.1). Lineage (GTDB taxonomy): Bacteria > Pseudomonadota > Gammaproteobacteria > Pseudomonadales > Moraxellaceae > Moraxella. The sequence goes on from JAUMUJ010000012.1 coordinate 32,306, forward strand.
TGTCTCATTGGTGGTGGCGACATTGACATATGGCATGATACACCCCATTAAATAAGACCGATGACAATCAATTTAAGGTCATGGTTTGTTTTAATAAAAAAGGAAGCAAGATGATTTTAAAGGCGTTTTTGGTGGTTTTTGGGTGCTTGTTTTTGGGGGAGATTTTTATTCATTTGACGGCTTTGCCCTTGCCACCGAGTGTGATTGGACTGCTTATCTTATTTGGGGCATTGCAGATGGGCGTAGTCAAACTTGATACAGTGCAATCACTTGCCAAGACATTGCTGGATTATTTGGTACTCATGGTTGTGCCTGCGTGTATCTCCGTCATGCAGTATTTGGACATCATTCGCCATGATGCGTGGATATTGGTAGTGGCGACATCGGTCAGTACTTTTTTGGTGTTGGCGGTTACGGGCAAATCCTACGAATGGCTGAGAATTTGGCAAAAGAGTAGGGGGCGATGATGGTTGATGAGCTGTTAAGCAGTCCGTTTTTGTTGCTGTTTTTGTTGATTGGTTGTTTTCAAGGCTGTATTTGGCTAAAAACCAAACTGCATTCGTCTCTCATTAACCCCACGCTCATCACCACCGTTGTGATGATTGGGGTGTTAAAAGCATTGCACATTGAGTGGCAAACCTTTGAAAAAGCAAGCAGTTATCTGACCTTTTGGCTACAACCTGCGGTGGTAGCATTGGCGATACCACTATATGTTCAATGGCAAAAAATCCGCTCACAATGGCTACCCATCATCATTTCACAGATTTTAGGTTCGTTGGTGGGTATCGTGTCTGGTGTTTTATTGGTAAAATGGCTGGGTGGTAGCACCCAAGCGATGATTTCTATCGCTGCCAAATCCGTTACCATGCCAATTGCCATTGAGGTTACTCATAAGCTTGGTGGGGTAATCGGTATTGTGTCAGCAACTGTGTTGGTGGCGGGTGTGGCGGGGCAAGTGATGGGTGTTTGGCTACTTTATCGGGTGTGTGTACGCCGTCCAATGGCTCATGGTTTGGCGATGGGAACAGCATCTCACGCACTAGGAACGGTGCGGGTCATGCAGATGGGTTCTCGTTTTGTGGCATATGCGACTGTTGGGCTGATTTTAAATGGTGTTTTGACGGCATTTTTTGCCCCTGTGATTGTGCCATATTTGCTTTAAAAATCCCCAAAGGGGGGATTTTTAGGCAGGTAGGTTTTGTAAGGAGTTGATTCTCTCGTCCAGTGTGGGGTGAGTGGCAAATAGGTTGGCAATGCTAAATCCTTGGGATTGACCGCTTGAAATGGCAAAAGCTCTCATGCCTTCGGGCATTTGGTCGGGAAGAGTTGTGGCAGGACGCAAGGCATTTAAGGCACTAATCATGTTATCACGACCAGCAAGTTTTGCCCCCATCTCATCGGCTTTAAATTCACGTTGTCTTGAAAACCACATGACCACTGCTGTCGCCAAAAAGCCAAGCAAAATGTCCATAATCATCGTGGTAATAAAATAACCCATGCCAACAGAGACGCCATCGTTTTTAAAGATGGCTTTATCCACCACTGTACCGATGACCCGAGCAAAGAACATCACAAAGGCATTGACCACACCCTGAATGAGTGCCAAAGTTACCATGTCGCCATTTGCCACATGACCCATTTCATGAGCCAACACCGCTTCTATCTCGTCAGCAGTCATGGTGTCTAGAAGTCCTGTGGAGACAGCAATCAGAGCGTTATTTTTATTCCAGCCTGTGGCAAAGGCGTTTGGTTGGAGATTATCAAAGATGCCGACTTCGGGCATTTTTAAATTGACCATTTGAGCTTGCTTGGCAACCGTGTCAATAAGCCATTGCTCGGTGGCGTTTGATGGGGTGTCAATGATGACCGTCCCTGTGCTTTTTTTGGCAAGCCATTTGGATAAAAACAATGAGATAAGTGAGCCTGCCATGCCATAAATAAAACACATGATGATTAGACTTGTATAGCCACCTGACCCAAGTTTAATCCCAAAAAACGCCGACAAAATGCTCATGACCACACCAAAGACGATGAGAACAGCAAGGTTTGTCAGTAAAAATAATCCAATGCGTAACATGAATGCTCCAAAAATAAAAAAGGTGGTGCATTGATGGGGGCGGTGGTCGGCATTTTAAAGGTTAGCGACTGCCACTACTGATAAAAATTCTCCCAGAGCCATTGCCTGTAACGGTGGGTGTGTCGGGGGCGGTGTAGCTGACTTTTACGGTTTGTACGCCCCGAGATGTGGGAACTTGTACGTTAGTAGGAGCAGGTATGGAAGTTGTGCTGACCTGTGGGGTGTTCATGGCAAGATGGGTGTTGCCACCAAGAGTGCCACGATACAAACTGCTATAACGGCTGTTTACAGATTTGACGTAGTTTTGGGTTTCACGAAATGGCGGTATGCCTCCGTATTTTTTGACGTTCCCCAAGCCAGCATTATAAGATGCCACCACAAAATCACGGTTTCTAAACTGTCTTTGAAGCCAAGCCAGATATTTTGTGCCACCTTCAATATTTTGGGCGGGGTCCCATGGGTTCATCACGCCCATGTCCCGAGCTGTACCAGGCATGAGTTGCATAAGTCCCATCGCCCCAACAGGAGAGCGAGCGTTAGGATTAAAGGCAGATTCGGTATGAATGATGGCTTTCACAAGTGCAGGGTCCACCCCATGCCGCATGGCGGACGCAAGAATAAGATGGTCGTAGGCGTTACGATTAGCACTACGGCTGGGTGTGGCAGCAGTGCTTGGGTTGTAGGTGCTGGGAATGTCGCCTTTATGGAGTTTGGTGTCGGGATAATAAGTAACACTAATTTCGGTGAATTTTTCGCCACCGCTTTGATTTTGTTTAATGTTGGTCAAAAACAGTTGTTGATTATCGCCTTTTTTATAGGCGTAAATGTGTTCGGCAAAGGCAGTGCTACTTAGACCGCAAGCGGTGGCTAATAGCAGGGCGATTGATTTGGAAACTTTATTTAACATAATCTATTTTGTATAATTAACCATCAATAATTAGAATTATAGCACAAATTAAATAAATAAGCAGAGATTTACAAGAAAAGGGGGCGATTTTTTGGGATAGATGGTTTTTAAAAAAATAAAGGCACAAACGTGCCTTTATAGGGTGGTGGGTAATTAGCCAAATATTTTTAATCTGTTTGCCACAGGTTCAAAGGTTTTGTTGCCAGCAGAGACGGCAATGCCACCAAAAACAAGCTGAGCCACCAGTCGCCAGTTGGCAGGGATTTGCCAAGTTTTGGCAACTTCATTATCAATCAAAGGGTTGTAATGTTGTAAGTTCGCTCCGACATTTTCGCTTGCCAAAGTCGTCCAAATGGCGTACTGAATCATGGCGTTGGCATGGTCAGCCCAAATGGGGAAGTTGTCGGCATAGGTGGGCATTTGTTCTTGTAAGCCTTTGATGACATTAGTGTCTTCAAAAAACAGCACCGTGCCTGCCCCTGCTTTAAACATATTGATGCGTGTTTCGGTGGGGGCAAAGTTTTCGGCAGGGACGATTTTGGCAAGTTCGGCTTTGGTGATTTCCCACAGCTTGTCATGTTCTTCGCCATGCAACACCACAAGACGGGCAGATTGAGAGTTAAAAGATGATGGGGTGTGCGTTAAGGCGTGTTCTACGATTTGGTTGATGTCATCGGTGCTGATGGGTAAGGTTTTGTTTAGGGCATAAACTGAACGGCGGGTTTGGGCGATGGTTTGCAGGGTGGTTTTTGACATGATTTTCTCTGTAAAGTTAAAAACAACGCTTATTATAAAATAATTTTATCAAAAAACAACCGCCAAACAGTGAATGGATTGTTTCTTATTAAGAAAAGATGTTATAATTTTATCATCATTTTTTAAAAATACTGTCATGGATACCTTAAAAAGCATAGAAGTTTTTCATCAAATCATCGCACAAGGTAGCTTCACCAAAGCGTCCGACAGTCTGGGCATTTCGGTGGCAATGGCAAGTAAGCATCTGGCGTACTTAGAAAAACAGCTTGGCACAAAATTGCTTCACCGTAACAGCCGAAACTTACATTTGACGGATGCAGGGCAAGAATACCACAGGCAATCGCTGTATGCCTTAGATGTGCTAAATCATGCCAAACTCACCGCACAAGGAGCGACCGATCACCCGCAAGGCGTGCTTAAAATTACCATGCCACGTTGGTTTGCTAATGCCAAAGTGGCAGGTTATTTGGGTGAATTTGGCAAGCGTTATCCTGATGTTGTGCTAAATCTGTCCCTGTCAAATCAGCTTGTGGACTTGGTGGCGGACGGCTTTGATTTGGCATTACGGCTCACGCACGACCCTAAGCCATCTTTGATTGCCCGTCCGCTTGGGGTGGTGGATTTTTATTTGGTGGCAAGCCCAGAGTACCTTGACACGCATGGCACGCCCACTTGTCCAGATGAGCTTGGTAACCACCATATCATCATGCCTACTTATAATAAAAGCCGCCCCACCGAGCTGACCTGTCGCACCACCAAAGAGCGTACGCCCATAAACCCAAAAGTTGCCATGATGTCGGACGACACGCCCATGAATGCCGAGCTTATCCGTCAAGGTTTGGGCATGGGTTATGCCCCAAGTTGGTTGGTGGAGCAGGATTTGGTCAGGGGTAATTTGGTGCAGGTGCTACCCGATTATGATGTGTTTTCAGTCAATCTGTATGCTGTTTATGCTGATAGGGCATTTTTAAGGGCGAATGTGCGGGTATTTATAGATTTTTGGGTGGAGCAGTTGGGATAAATACCATTTCTCACATTGGAGAATAAATAAATGCTTAAAAAACTAAGACCTCCTTGATATTGCTTAAATTATTTGTATCACATCACCGATAAGATAAACAAAAAGTCAAATTTGATGACCGCTGAACGGTTGGCGTATTTTTAGTATTGTGCCTAGATGTATAAATCGCTTTTTTATGAGTGAATTTAAGGCGTTTTAAGGCTTTGCTGATGGCTTTATTGGTGTAGTTTTCTCTTTGAGAGGCATCGGGATGCTCTGTAACATTTTGAGTAAATTGTTCTGGGTTATTTTTTCGCAAAAATACGCTAAAATAATCAAAAATAATTCATAATCTAAACCCCATAAAAGGCTTATAATTCAATGCTTTCCCTACAAAACGCTTTAAAATCAAACACTAAGAGAATATCGGTCGCTCCCATGATAGATTGGACAACTACTGATTTTCGTTTTTTTGCTCGGCTGTTTAATCGGCACATTTATTTATACACCGAAATGATAAGCACCAGTGCCATTTTAAAGGGCGATACTGATTATGTGTTACGCTATGATGACAGTGAGCATCCTGTGGTGTTACAGCTTGGCGGGTCAAACCCTACTGAGATGGCAAAGTGCGTACAAATTGCCGATAAGATGGGCTATGATGAATTTAACATCAATGTTGGCTGTCCGTCCGACCGTGTTCAACATCATAAAATCGGAGCGTGTCTGATGGCAGAACCTGCCCTTGTGGCGGAGATGGTGCGTGCGATGAAAGACAGCACAGACAAGCCCATCAGTGTCAAGCACCGCATTGGTATTGATGATTTTGACAGTTATGAGTTCATGCGTGATTTTGTGGGGACGGTGGCGGACGCTGGGTGTACGCACTTTATCGCTCATGCTCGGATAGCGTGGCTAAACGGCTTATCCCCCAAAGAAAACCGAGAAATCCCACCCCTACGCCATGATGATATTTATCGTCTAAAAGCAGAATTTCCTCATTTGTTGATAGAGATTAACGGCGGTATTGATAATATTGATGACATCAAAACCCACTTAAATCACGTGGACGGCGTGATGATGGGGCGGGCATTTTATCACAATCCCATGCTCATGGGGGCGTGTAATGAGCTGTGGGGCGAGCCTATCCCCACGCACCGTGAGATTTTACAAAAGCTATGCTCCTATCTTACAAAACGAGCCGAGCAAGGGGCGAATTTGGCGACCTTGACTCGGCATTATTTGGGGCTGTTTCAAGGCTTGACGGGGGCAAGAAAATGGCGACAGGCATTAAGCGGTAAGCGACATCTTAGTGTGGACGACATCAGGCAAGCAGGCGAGAGTGTGCTTGACCGAAATGGTCTATAAATCCACACAAAAACGATGAGCCGTCAGCCCGTCATCGCCAAGAATGCCAATGATGGCAAAAATTTGCCCATCGTCTTGCCAGTCGCCCAGCACAAACCGTACCTTATCACCCAACACATGAACATCGGGGCGGTGTGTATGCCCGTGTATCAAGACATCACAGTCTGATAAGGCAATGCTGACCGCTTGGGCGTTTACGTCCATGATGGCGGACGATTTTTGGGCTTTGTCGTGATAAGATTGGCGTTTGATGTTTTGAGCGAGCTGTCGGCGTTTGGTAAGGGGCTGTTTTAACAGTAGCCACATGACCCAGCGATGACGGATAATTTTGCGATAGCGTTGGTATTTTTTATCGTCAGTGCATAAAGCATCTCCGTGTTCTAGGCGGTAGGTGGTGTTGTGATGATGCAGTAGATACGGCTCTTTGATGAGCTGACCGCCAAACGTTGTGCAAAAGGCTTGACCGATGGCAAAATCACGATTGCCGTGCATGATGTAAATCTTTGTTTTTTTTGATAAAATAATAAGACTGTCTATGATGGGGGTAAGCCAATGCCGTTGCCTGTCGTCATGAGATAAACTCAAATAATCATCATCGCCTATCCAGCCGTCAAACCAATCCCCCAAAATATACAAGGCGTGCAGATGGGGTAGGGCAGTCAGTTCTTTTAATAACACCAAAAAGCCAAGATTAAGGTGGGGTGTGTCGGCAGATAAGTGCAAATCAGAGATAAAAATATGTTGGGCAGATGATGGTATCATGATAAAATCTTAAAAATTTTGTGAAAATTGTCGCACAAAACACCCAAAATTACCACCATCATGATTTTTCATGTACTTTTGGTTTGCTTTGGGGTATGATAATCCTTTTTAAATTGGAAAAATTGATGAAAAAATTATTGGGCTTGACCCTAGCGGTCATGATGGCAAGCACCCATGCCCATGCCTTAACAAAGTCGCAATTTGTGGGCGATTGGCGGTGTACCACACAGTTTGAGTTTGATGATGGCGGTCAAGAAAGAACGGTAACCTTAGATACCATGAACGCAGACGGCAGTATGTCCCAGCTTTGGGAAGTGGTTTCTCGTAATGTAAAAGGGCATTTGGTCAGCGTGGAGCATTTTAGCATTAAAAATCGCTGGTCGGTCAAGGGCGATGAGTTGCGTATTTTTGATTTTGATTTGGTAGAATATGTTGGCTATGATAAGGAAAAACTGCCTTATCATGACGAAGCTCAAGCCGAATTAAAAGGTTATTGGGTGGAGCTGTATCAAGAGCCTTATGACTCAAAGGTAAAATTTATTGATAAAGACACCATGATTTTTCCCCAAGATGATGGCACAAGTAATACCACCTGTGTCCGCTTAACCCCAAATGGAGCGACATCATGAGCTACATACCTCCAAAAGTTTGGACTCCCAATGACATGGGTGGAAAATTTGGTGGCATTAACCGCCCCACCGCAGGAGCAAGGCACGAACAAGCCTTGCCAAAAGGCGATAAGCCCTATCAATTATACAGCCTAAATACGCCCAACGGCATTAAGGTCAATATCATTTTAGAAGAGTTAAAGGCGTTAGGACTGCTTGATTATGATGCTTTTAAAATTGACATCATGGCAGGCGAGCAGTTTGGCTCAGGCTTTGTTGCGATTAACCCCAATTCAAAAATCCCTGCGTTGGTGGATTATGATGCTGACACACCCATATCTGTGTTTGAAAGTGGGGCGATACTTTTGTATCTTGCCCAAAAGTATGATGAATTTTTACCAAAAAACCCCACCGACCACGCCCAAATGTTGTCTTGGCTCATGTGGCAAATGGGGTCAGCTCCCTTTGTCGGTGGTGGATTTGGGCATTTTTATGCTTATGCCCCCGAGCCGATAGAATACGCCATTAACCGCTATGCAATGGAAGCCAAACGTCAGCTTGATGTGCTGGACAAACATTTGGCAGGGCATGAATACATGGCAGGTGAATACAGCGTTGCCGACATGGCGATTTATCCGTGGTATGGGGCGTTGGTGCTGGGGGGTTTGTACATTGGCGAAAATGACTATGCTAAGTACGATGCGTCCGAATTTTTGAGTGTACGTGAATACCAAAACGTCATGCGTTGGGCAACACAGTTGGAGCAAAGACAGGCGGTCATTCGTGCCAAAACCTTGCCCCTAATGCCCCTATGTCGTGAGTGATGGGGGTAAACATGGGCTTTATCGGCTATCTGATTTTGGGCAGTTTGGTGTACATCATCGGTACATTCATTCATCAAAAGCACCTAAAACCCCAGCGACAAGCAGGCGTAACTCACACACTAAGGCATCCGACCATCATTAAGTTGTTGGTGGGCTGTTTTTTGGTCATGCTTGTGGTGTCAGCAATTTTGGGTAAGTTTGTGATGGGTCATGATGGCATTGATGTGGCATTTGTCGGAGTAAATAGCCTTGTGGCGACTTTTATTTTTTATTTTGCCATCAATCCTGACCCAAGCATGAGTCTGCCCGACTAAACAGGTGGCAAGATGTTGGCGTATGTGCTAAAACGGTTGGCTTTGATGATGCCAACCTTATTTTTGATTTTGGGGTTAAATTTTGTCATTGTGCATTTGGCTCCAACCAGTCCCATACATACCGAGCTTGCCAAAATCCACACCGAGCAAACTGCCCTGTCGCAGAGCATGGGGTCGGTTGGTGGTTTTCGCTATCAGGGGGCGGACGGTGTCAGTGATGAGATGATGGCACAGCTGTCGGTGCGTTTTGGGTTTGATAAGCCCATGCACGAGCGTTTTTTTATGATGGTAAAAAACTACATGAGTTTTGAGCTGGGCAAATCGTTTTTTAAGGGACAGACGGTGTTGTCGCTCATCAAAGAAAAACTGCCCATGAGTATGATGTTTGGGCTGTTATGTTTGTGCGTCATTTATGGTATGGGGGTGGGGCTTGGTGTGGCAAAGGCATACCACGATGGGCGAGCATTTGATAAGATAACCACCGTGCTACTGGCACTCATGTATGCCGTGCCGAGCTTTGTGGTGGGAGTGGGGTTGTTGGTGCTGTTTGCAGGCGGGCGGTTTTGGCAGATTTTTCCCATGCAAGTGTCTTTACAGATGGAAGGATTGTCTTTTTTGCACAAAATAAGCATGGCGGTTTATGAGCTGTTTTTGCCTGTGATGGCAAGCAGTTTGTCGGGCGTGGCAGGTGTGGCGTATTTGAGTAAATTTAGCTTGCTTCATGAAAAAAATCAGCCCTATGTCAAGTTGCTAAAAGCACAAGGGTTTGGCGGTCGGCAGATGTTGGGTCAGGGACTGCTCAAAAACGCCTTATTGCCTGTGATGAGCGAAATGCCGATGGCGGTGGTGGGGCTGATGTTTTTTGGTAATTTTATCATGGAGGTGATTTTTGGCATGGACGGCGTGGGGAGATTGGCTTATGAAGCAATGATGAGTAAAGATTATCCTGTGATGTTTGGGTTATTGTATGTGCTGACACTGTTGGCGATGGTGGTACAGCTTGTGTTTGATGTGTGGTATCGCTTGCTTGACCCGAGAGTAAGGTATTAAGATGGGCAAATTTTTTGAGCGATTATGCCGACAATGGGGGTTTAAATTTGCCCTGTTAATGGCGGGTTTGTTCATGATGGTGGCACTATTGACCCCGTTTGTCGCCAATGACAAACCGCTCATCGTGATATATCAGCAAAATGCCTATTTTCCCATCATTAAGGACTATCCAGAGACGAGCTTTGGCGGGGTGTTTGACACGCCTGCTGACTATACCGACCCTGTGGTGGTCAGTCTTATCTCCCAAGATGGCATGATGGTCATGCCTCCTGTGCCATATGGCGAAAACAGCTTGGTGTTAAATCCGCCCACGCCACACCCATCAGCCCCTACGATGGAGAATTGGTGGGGGACTGATGCTTTGGGGCGTGATGTTTTTGTGCGGACTTTGTATGGGCTTCGTTTGTCTTTGCTATTTGGGGTGGGGCTGACGGTCATCAGTTCGGTCATCGGTTTGGCGGTGGGGTCGGCGATGGGTTATTTTGGGGGCTGGGTGGATTTATTGGGTCAAAGGGTGGTGGAGATTTGGCTTGGTTTGCCACAGTTGTTTATTTTGATGATGTTTGCCAGCGTGTTTGAGTCGTCATTGCAGATGGTGTTTGTGGCGATGTTGTTGTTTGGGTGGTTGCCCCTTGTGGCGTTATCACGGGTGCATATTTATCGTTTGCGTGGGGCTTCGTTTGTCATGACCGCCAAAAATTTAGGTGTGCCTGCTCATCGGCTGATTTATCGGCATTTTTTACCCAGTTTGTTGCGTTTAAATTTGGCTCAATTTCCATTTATCTTGGCAGGCAACATTACGGTTTTAACTGCATTGGACTTTTTGGGGGTGGGTTTGCCCATGAACGTGGCAAGTTTGGGCGAGCTGTTGCACCAAGCTGTCCGTCATTTGGATGCACCACATCTGATGATGGCAAGCGTGGGTGTGCTTGGCGTCATTTTGGTGGTGTTAATGGTCATCGGCGAAGCGTGTCGCAAGGCATTGCAGGTGGGCGATGAGTGAAGTGTTAAGCATTCGCCAGTTGTCCATTAGTGCATCAGACAAGGTGCTGATTGATGATGTGTCGTTGTCGGTAAAATCAGGTGAGATGGTGGCACTGGTGGGGCAGTCAGGCGTGGGCAAAACGCTTGCCATGTCGGCGGTGGCAGGTCTTGTTGATGAGCGGTTATGTGTTCGGGGGAGAGTGTCGCTTTTGGGGCAAACACTTGCCATCAGCGACCCGAATAGTCCTAAGTGGCAGTCGGTGCGTGGTCAAAAAATTGCCTATATTTTTCAAGACCCCAAACACACCCTAAACCCCACACAATCAGTCAAACGACTGTTTACGCCCATCTTAACCCGTCAAAACCACCCAAAATCATGCCATCAAGACATGATGATAAAGCTTTTAGCACAAGTGGGGCTTGGCGACCCCAAGCGGTTTTTAAACCGTTATCCCCATGAGTTGTCAGGTGGAGAAGCTCAGCGTATCGCCATCGCTTTGGCATTCGCCCTAGACCCTGTGATTATCATCGCCGATGAGCCAACCAGCAGTCTGGACGATGGGCATAAAAAGGGCGTATCGGCACTGTTTCGGCAGTTTGTGAGCAGACAGACGGCAGATAATGCACCACGAGCGGTAATCATCATCAGTCATGATGAGATGGTAACAGACGTGGTGGATAAAGTGGTAGTCATGCAAGGGGGACGTGATGGCGGTTACGGTGTGCCATCGCCCTTTGGTGGGGCGGACGTGGTGCTGTCAGTGCAGGAGTTGTCGCTGTCTTATCGTAAGTCATGGTTTGGTAAGCACGCATCTGTTTTACAAAATTTTAATCTACAACTGCAACAAGGACAAATTGTAGGGTTGATGGGTGCGTCAGGCTCTGGCAAAACCACGCTGGCTTGTGCCATTACTCGCTTAGATGACCGTCTTGTCATGACAGGTAGGATTTTGGTATCTGATGGTGGACAGATGCAAGATGTATTAAGATTGCAAGGCAGAGCATTACAAAAGTTTCGCCCCACCATCATGATGATGAACCAAGATGTGTCAGGCAGTTTAAATCCTGATTTAACCATTGCTCAAAGCCTGCAAGAAGCGATGAATGACCGCTCACCATCGCTAGATGAGTTGTTTGATATGTTAGATTTGGATAAAAGCATGACAAACTGCTATCCTGATGAGCTGTCTGGCGGTCAAAAAGCAAGAATTTGTTTGGTGCGAATACTGCTGGCAAATCCTACCATCATCATCTTAGATGAGCCAACCGCCATGCTAGATGGGCAAAATACCGCCAAAATGCTCAGCCTATTACGCACCATCAATGAGCGTTTCAAGGTTGCCATGCTTATCATCAGCCACGATAAGGCAGTACTACAAGCGGTGTGTCATGACATCATACAAATCACTGCCCATCATGATGGGTTGGTTTGATTAAGATTAAAACACACAGATTGGTGGTGGGTTGATGACCAGTAGTGGCATCGCTCAAAAAAAAGCGATTAGTATCCGTGCGTTTACCCATCATTCTCATGACAAAAACCAGAAAGCAATAAAAGTTGAAGCATTGTGAGGCATTTTTATTAGTATTTTTGTTAAATAAACTGTGATTGATGAGATTTTATGTGATGGTTTATCAATTTTTTAATATAAAAAAATTTTTATATTAAAAAGAGCATAATTATTGAGATTACAAAGTTGTTATGATATATTTGGTAAGTTAATATTTGTAGCGAAATTGTATAGGAGTTTCTATGATTAGTGAATCATTAGTAGAGATGTCCCGATGGCAGTTCGCCATTACAGCGATGTATCACTTTTTGTTTGTGCCTTTGACGCTTGGGCTGACGTGGCTTTTGGTGATTATGGAAGCGACCTATGTCATTACAGGTAAGGAAATTTGGAAGGACATGACCCGCTTTTGGGGCAAGCTCTTTGGCATCAATTTCGCCTTAGGTGTTACCACAGGGATTACGATGGAGTTCCAGTTTGGGACGAACTGGGCGTATTATTCTCATTATGTGGGGGACATCTTTGGGGCTCCCTTAGCCATTGAAGGTCTGATGGCGTTTTTCTTAGAGTCCACGATGGTGGGGCTGTTCTTTTTTGGTTGGGATAAGATGAGCCGAGTTCAGCATTTGCTGACGACCATCGGGGTAGCACTCGGCACAAACCTATCTGCCGTGTGGATTTTGGTGGCAAATGGTTGGATGCAAAACCCTGTGGGGGCGGAGTTTAACTACCAAACCATGCGTATGGAGATGACCAGTTTTGCCCAAATCGTGCTAAACCCTGATGCACAAAATAAATTTGTTCATACCGTGTCAGCAGGCTATGTGGTGGCATCCATCTTTGTGTTGTCCATCTCGGCATGGTATTTATTAAAAGGGCGTGATGTCGCCTTTGCCAAACGCAGTTTTCATGTGGCGGCTGCCTTTGGTTTTGCGTCCGTGTGTAGCGTGATTGTGTTGGGTGATGAGTCGGGTTATTCCATCGGTAGGGCTCAACAGACTAAAATAGCTACCATGGAAGCGATGTGGGAAACCGAACCTGCTCCTGCTGGCTTTAATGTCATTGCAGGCATCAATGAAAGCGAACAAAAAAATGATTGGGCGATACATATCCCTTATGTGATGGGGATTATCGGCACTCGTTCGTTTGATACCGAATTGGTCGGCATTCACGACATCAAAGACCAAAACCGTGTGCGTATCATGAATGGTGCGGTGGCGGTGGATTTGCTTGACCAAATGCGTGCTGAAAAAGCTCGTGGCATAGAACCATCACAAGAGGTCATTGCCAAGTTTGAACGATACAAAGATGATTTGGGTTTTGGTTTATTGCTTAAAAAATACACCGATGACATTAAAACCGTAACCCCTGACATGATTCAAAAAGCGGTGGACGACAGCGTACCCAGTGTCGCTCCGATGTTTTGGACGTTTCGTATCATGGTGGCGTTGGGCTTTTTGATGTTCTTTTTGTTCGCACTTTGTTTATTTTATGCACTCAAAGGTAATTTTACTGAGAAAAAATGGCTACTTAAATTCGCCGTTATCATGTTCCCTGCTCCTTGGATTGCGGTGGAGATGGGCTGGTTTGTCGCCGAATATGGTCGTCAGCCTTGGACGGTATATGGCGTGTTGCCCACGCATTTATCTGTATCCACGCTAAGTACCAGTACTGTCATATGGTCAATGATTGGGTTTATCGTCTTTTATACTGTATTGCTTGTGGTGGAAGTGTATCTTATGCAAAAATACATCAAACTTGGACCTGCCAGCTTAGGCACAGGCAAGTATTTTGGCGAAACCACAATCAACCCATAAATTAAAGGAGCCTAAAATGTTATTTGATTATGAAACTTTAAAGCTCATCTGGTGGTTGTTGGTAGGCGTGCTACTCATTGGCTTTACCATCATGGACGGTCATGACATGGGTGTGTGCAGTCTTTTGCCTTTTGTGGGTAAAACAGACGATGAACGCCGTGTGGTTGTCAATACCGTAGGGGCTCACTGGGAAGGTAACCAAGTGTGGTTTATCACCGCAGGCGGGGCGATTTTTGCTGCCTTGCCATTGGTGTATGCCACCGCATTTAGTGGCTTTTACTGGGCATTGATAGCGGTGCTTTGGGCGTTATTTTTGCGACCTGTCGGCTTTAAATACCGTAGCATGGTGCATAGTGACACTTGGCGAAAAACGTGGGATTGGGGGCTGTTTATTGGCTCATTTGTCCCTGCGGTGGTGTTTGGTGTGGCATTTGGTAACTTATTTTTAGGCGTGCCATTTAGTTTTGATGAGTATTTGGTTTCTACCTATACAGGGTCATTTTTTGCCTTACTAAATCCCTTCGCCATTTTGTGTGGGCTGGTCAGTGCCACCATGATGATAACGCAAGGCGGAGTGTATTTGGCTCACCGTACCGAAGGCGAAATCCAAGAACGCACCAAAAAATTTACCATGATTTCTGCCGTTGCCATGTCGGTGCTGTTTGTGCTGGCGGGTTTTTGGGTGGCAAACTTAGATGGTTATGTCATCACAAGCCAAGTGGACAAGGGGGCGTTTATTGACCCCATCAGTAAAACCGTAACCACCGAGCAAGGTGCTTGGCTTGCCAATTTTAAAGCCAATGGCGTGCTGTGGATATTTCCCGTGCTTGGGGTGGTCATGCCCATCGTGGCGGTGCTTGTCATGAAATCAGGACGAACGCTGACAGCCTTTGTGCTATCTAGTGTGGCGGTATTTGGGGTTATCATGACCGCAGGTGTGGCATTATTCCCATTTTATATGCCATCATCGTCCGACCCTCGTTCAAGCCTGACTGTGTGGGACAGTGCGTCTAGTCAGCTGACGCTTATGGTGATGGTTTATGTGGTGGTGTTTTTGCTACCTGTGGTGCTTGCCTACACCAGTTGGGCGTATGCCGTCATGCGTGGTAAAGTTACCAAAGCCTACATTAAAGAAAACGAACATACATTATACTAGGAGATTATCATGTGGTATTTTGCATGGATTTTAGGTTTGGGTTTTGCTGTACTGCTCTCTATCATCAGTGCAGTTTGGGTGGAGTTTGAAGAAAGCCGTGATAAAACCTTTAAAACAAAAAAGGAGTAGCACAACAAACCCACCTGTTTAGGTGGGTTTTTTTAAAATAAATCCGCTTGATAAAAAGCACTTGCCATCTTGTCTTTGTCTGTTAATATAAATCCCCCATCGCCTTGCCAATCAATCGCCAAGTCAGGGTCATTCCACACAATGCTCCGTTCGCTGTCTTTGTCATAAAAATTGGTGGTTTTATACAAAAACTGGGTGTCATCATCTAACGCCACAAAGCCATGAGCAAAGCCTTCGGGTATCCAAAACTGGCGGTGGTTATCGCCTGTCAGCTCCACGCCCACCCATTGCCCAAAGGTGGGACTGTTTTTGCGAATGTCCACCGCCACGTCCCACGCTCGCCCCTGTACCACACGCACCAGTTTGCCTTGGGCAAATGGTGGGAGCTGATAATGCAGACCACGCAACACGCCTTTTTTTGACACTGAGTGATTATCTTGCACAAAGGCAGGTGCGATAAAGCCACGTTCTGTTAAAGCGGTTGTAAACTTTTGCTGATTAAAACTTTCAAAAAAACAGCCCCGCTCATCATCAAAGACTTTCGGTTCAAAAATCAAAAGCTCTGGAATTTTGGTTTCAATGACATTCATGTTAATGCTCTTTTGATAAATTTAAAATATATTGACCATAGCCTGTTTTTTTAAAGAATTCGCCACGAGATTTTAATTGGGCAGGGTCAATCCAACCATGATTAAAAGCAATCTCTTCTAAGCAGGCGACTTTTAGACCTTGGCGATTTTCAATGGTTTGTACAAATGAAGATGCTTCTAATAGGCTATCATGTGTGCCTGTGTCTAACCACGCAAAACCTCGACCCAATAACTCCACATTTAAATTACCTTGATTAAGATAAATGTTATTAACATCGGTAATCTCTAATTCGCCACGCTCTGACGGTTTGATGTTTTTGGCAATATTGACCACGTCATTATCATAAAAGTACAAACCTGTTACGGCATAATTGGACTTTGGGTTTTTGGGTTTTTCTTCTATGCTTAATGCTTTGCCATTTTTATCAAACTCTACCACGCCAAATCGCTCTGGGTCATTGACATAATAACCAAAGACGGTCGCTCCTGTTTGTTGCTCGCTGGCTCTTTTTAATTGGTCGCTAAAATGCTGACCATAAAAAATATTATCACCCAAAATGAGACAAACATTATCATCACCAATAAACTCTTCGCCCAAAATGAATGCCTGTGCCAAACCATCGGGGCTGGGTTGTACTTTATAAGACAGACGAATGCCAATCTCTTCGCCTGTACCTAAGAGTTTTTCAAAGTTGGGCAAATCTTCGGGTGTGGAGATGATTAAAATTTCACGAATGCCTGCCAACATCAGTACTGATAAGGGATAATAAATCATCGGTTTGTCATAAATGGGCAACAGTTGTTTTGATGTTCCCATCGTAATGGGATAAAGGCGAGTGCCTGACCCACCTGCTAAAATAATGCCTTTACGGTTTTTCATGATTGATTTTCCGATTGAGTTAAGGTTTTTAATACTTGTTCCACGCCAAATTGCCAATGGGGCAAACTGATATTAAATTGGGTTTTTAATTTATCGCAATTTAATCTTGAATTTAAAGGACGTTTGGCGGGAGTAGGGTAATCGCTTGTGGGAATGGGATTAACCATATTGACTTTTAATTCAATATTTAACTTGCGAGCGGTATTAAAAATAAACTGTGCATAATCATACCATGAGCAATAACCACTGGGTGCTAAATGATAATGCCCAATGAAACCATTTTTGTCAAAATTTGATGAGTGTTGATATGTTTGCAGTATGTGAGCGGTAATATCAGCGATTAAAAAAGCAGGTGTGGGCGAGCCAATTTGGTCATTGATGATATTTAATGTATCTCTCTCTTTGCCAAGCTTTAACATGGTTTTTAAAAAATTATGACCATAAACACCATAAACCCAACTGGTGCGAATGTTAATAAATGAACAGCCACTATTTTCTAAGGCAATCTCACCTTGTCTTTTGGAGTATCCATAATGGTTAATGGGATTGGTTGTGTCATTTTCTATCCATGCCTCATCGCCTTGCCCGTCAAAGACATAATCGGTGGAATAATGAATCAATAGGGCATTGATTTTTTTGGCACAAAAGGCTAAATGCTTGACTGCCAAATGGTTAATTAAGTCGGCATTATCTGTATCGGTTTCAGCGTTATCCACGGCAGTGTAAGCGGTGGCATTAACAATCACATCGGGCTGATAATCATCAATGACAGACGATATGGCATTAAAATCCGCCACATCGCCACAATGACCGTCTTGATTGGTGTTTCTATTAAGGGCTAATACTTGCCCCAAAGGTTGCAAGGCACGATGTAATTCAAAACCCACCTGTCCGTTTTTGCCCAATAATAATATTTTTGTCATAAAAATTATTCGCCTTGATAGTGTTTTTTAATCCAGTTTTGGTATTCGCCACTTTGGACATTGGCGACCCATGCTTGATTTGCCAAATACCACTCTACGGTTTTACGCAATCCGCTTTCAAAGGTTTCCTGTGGTCGCCAGCCCAATTCACGTTCAATCTTACTGGCATCAATGGCATAACGCACATCATGTCCTGCTCGGTCTTTGACGTGGGTAATTAAATCTTTGTAATGCTTTATGCCATTTGGTTTATTTGGGGCTAGCTCTTCTAATAATTCACAGATTTTATGCACGACATCAATATTACGTTGTTCATTATGACCGCCAATGTTATAGGTTTGTCCAATATCAGCTTTGGTTGCCACCAAATATAAAGCGCGGGCGTGGTCTTCTACAAACAGCCAATCACGGATTTGTAAACCGTTGCCATAAACGGGCAAAGGTTTGCCATTGATGGCATTTAAGATGATGAGCGGAATGAGCTTTTCGGGAAAATGATAATAGCCGTAATTATTAGAGCAATTTGTGATAATGACAGGCAAACCATAAGTTCTATGCCACGCTCTGACCAAATGGTCGGAGCTGGCTTTGCTGGCTGAATAGGGTGAGCTTGGGGCATAAGCGGTGGTTTCGGTAAATAAATCATCAGTGCCATGCAAATCGCCATAGACTTCATCGGTGGAGATATGATGAAATCTAAAAATTGCCTTTTTGTCGTTGGCTAAACCATCATAATATTGGCGAGCCACTTCTAATAAAGTATAAGTACCGATGATATTGGTTTGGATAAATTCTGCTGAGCCTGTGATGGATCTATCTACATGGCTCTCTGCCGCCAAGTGCATGATAATATCAGGACAAAAATCATAAAACAATTGGCGGATTTTTTCTTTATCGCAAATGTCCGTTTGGCTAAACTCATAACGGGGATTGTCGCTAATGCTTGCCAAAGATTCTAAATTACCTGCATAAGTTAATTTATCCACGTTTAATACCGTATCATCAGTATGGTTGATGATATGACGAATGACGGATGAACCGATAAAACCTGCCCCGCCTGTGATGAGAATGTTCATAATATCTCTCTATGATTAAATCAGTGATAAAGAAGTATGTGGCTGAATGTCTAAAATATATTTAATCCAATTACCAAAGGCGTATTTTTCGGTAATGGATTTGTCTAAAATTGTATAGGGATTGTGCAAAAATTCTTGAAACTTTTCTAAATCTAAATTTTGATTATCCCAAATAAATACATTATCAGGGTGATATAGGTCATATTCCATGACTTTTGGATTATTGGTAATGAGTTTTTTGTGATAATGAATGGCTTCAAAAAAGCGAAATGATAAGCCGTCATGCTCTTCCTTGACAAAATCCACCAAAACGTCTGAATTTTTGACATGATTAAGATTGTCTTCAAAGCTCATGGAATAATCTAAAAATTGAATTTTATCAGCGTTTTGATATTCGTGGCGACCTTCTGATTTTTTATCTAGGATATAAAATTTTGGCGTGATGTTATATTGGCTGATTTGACCCAAAAAGCCATCTATCATGGGTGTGCGGTTTGACCAATGTCTTCCCACAAAATAAATCTGTGGATTGTGCGGATTATAGAGAGAGAGAGTTTCATCTTTGTCAAAATCAAAATAAAAATTGGTGGTACTAAGCAGGTTAAATTGTGGGTTATTTTTAATGTCATTGACATCAAAAGCAAAAAATCGCTCAAACTTTGGGACATATTCCATGATTTCAGGAAATATGCTAAAACCGTCCCAGTGATATGCCACATTATGATGAGCCAGCTGATAAACTTTATCAAAAACAAAAGGTTCAAAAATAGATGCGTGAATAAATAAAGTATAATCTAATTTATCTTTACCGTAGGTAAGACCATGAGCATGAAACTGATGGGCAAGATTGTCTTCTAAAAATGTTTTGGCTTGACGTTTGGCTTTGTAATTGCGTTCACCTAAAAATACATGGCGTAAAAATTTATACACTTTTTCCCAGTTATTTTTGTAGCGAAAAGGGCGATAAGTACCATCAATGACAGTAAATCCATGATATTTAAGGTTTTTTATTATCATGTCGGACAGACCCACCACATCAGGCATGGCGAGCATGATGGTTTTACCTGTACCAAATTTATCATCAGAGATGGGCGTATTGCTCATAAAATCGTGATTTGTTCAAAAATTTTTGGGTTATTATACAATATTTTGCTGAAAAATGTGGAAAATTATTGTAAAATTAGTCGTCATGTTTAACCAAATAGTAAGCCTTATGGATAACTCATTGATATCAATAATTATTCCATGCTTTAATGCGGAAAAGTATATTGCTGAGACATTAGACAGCGTGATAAATCAAACCTATCAAAACATTGAAGTTATTGCCATTGATGATGGTTCAACAGATAATACACAAAAATTACTGTGTGAATATCAGCAAAAAATGCCAAACCTAAAAGTCATCAGTCAGCAAAATACTTACTATGTCATTGCCCGACAAAATGCCATCACCCATGCAAAGGGTAAGTATTTGGTCTGTTTAGACAGTGATGATAAACTGCATCCAACTTATATAGAAAAATGCCATCAGCTTGCCGAAAAAGAACATTTGGATATTGTCTATGCAGATGCTTGGTGTTTTGATGCAAAGAATAAAAAATGGGATTTGCCAGAATTTAAGTTGCCTGATTTTTTACATTGTAATTGTATCTACGTTACAGCGATGATTAGGAAGTCAGCATTTGATGAAGTTGGCGGGTTTGACACCAGTTTAACGCAGTTTGAAGATTGGGATTTATTTATTTCCATCATTAAACATAATAAAAAAAGAATGAATAATG
>JAUMUJ010000049.1 GCA_030530785.1 Moraxella sp.
TAATACCTTATCATCAGCTTGATTTTGCAGGTGCCAATGACCTGCCCATAATCCCATAAAACCATAAGAACCAAGCTCTTGGCAATAATCACCATTTTCAAATAGATAATGTTTGTGTATCACGCCTTCATCATGATGTGAATAAACACCCGCAATGTCAGTATTTGCCAATGCAATATGAGCAAATGACATGATAATTGCTGTGATTAAGTACTTATGGTTCATGGTTTGTCCTTTTGGCAAAAAATCAATGCTCTTGCCATTCAACCTTGCTAAAATCCACGCCTTCTTTAAACATATCCCAAAGGGGCGACAACTCACGCAGTTTGTTTACCGCATCGGTAATTTGGGCAAGCACACGGTCAATGTCTTCATCGGTGGTATAGCGACCAATACTAAAACGAATGGACGAGTGAGCCAGCTCATCGGGGCGACCAATGGCACGCAAAACATAAGATGGTTCAAGTGTTGCCGAAGTACAAGCAGACCCTGATGATACCGCCAAATCTTTGAGCGACATCATCAGGCTTTCGCCTTCAATGAAGTTAAAACTCACGTTTAGGATATTAGGAATGCCATGCTCAAAACTGCCGTTAAGATAAATCTCTTCAATGCCTTGTAGACCGCTCCATAGCTTATCACGCAAGCGAGTGATGTGGGCATGGTCGGTATCAAAACGCTGAACCGACAAGGCAAACGCTTCGCCCATGCCAACAATCTGATGAGTGGCAAGCGTGCCAGAACGCATACCACGTTCATGCCCACCGCCATGCTGTTCTGCCTTAATACGAACACGGGGCTTACGGCGAACAAATAACGCACCGATACCTTTTGGGCCATAAATCTTGTGAGCGGAAAAACTCATCAAATCCACTTTTAAGTCATTTAGGTCAATCTTAATCTTGCCAACGGCTTGGGCGGCATCCACATGGAACAATACGCCCTTAGCACGGGTAATCTCGCCAATGGCTTTGATGTCTGTTACTGTGCCAAGCTCGTTGTTTACCGCCATCAGACTGACCAAAATCGTATCGGGGCGAATGGCTTGTTCTACCTGCTCGGGTGTGATAATCCCTGTGGCTTCTTGGGGGATAAGGTAGGTAACTTCAAAACCTTCTTCTTCTAATTGACGGCAGGTGTCAAGGATTGCTTTATGTTCAATCTTAGACGTGATGATGTGCTTGCCCTTGCCATGATAAAAGTGAGCCACGCCTTTTAGGGCAAGGTTATCCGATTCGGTTGCTCCGCTGGTAAAAACAATCTCACGGCTGTCTGCCCCCACCGTCTCAGCAATCTGCAAGCGGGCGTTTTCTACCGCTTCTTCGGCTTGCCACCCAAAACCGTGCGAACGGCTGGCAGGGTTACCAAAAATCCCATCAAAGGTCAGATAATTCATCATCTTATCAGCGACTTCTTGGGCAACAGGCGTGGTGGCGGCATAATCTAAATAAATCAGGCTGTTTTGGCTCATGAGGGATTTGCTCCGAATAAATTGATGGTGGTGATGGTGTCTTTTTTATCGCTTTTGTGATGGCTAAGGGTGTCTTGGCGGTCAGCGACATGATGTGTGTGATGGGAGTTTAGTAACTCAGCAAGAGTAACTTTGCTTAAATAGGTTTCAATATGAACGGACAATCCACGCCACAAATTGTGTGTAAGACATCTTGCCCCATCTTGGCAGTCGCCTTTGCCACCACATTGCATGGCATTGACGCTCTCATCTACGGCAGTGATGATGCTCATGATGTCAATCTCATGCAAAGGCTTGGCGAGATGATAACCGCCAGATGCCCCCCGAGTACTGCTGACCAAGCCTTTTTTGCGAAGTTTGGAAAATAGCTGTTCAAGATAGGAGATGGAGATGGATTGACGTTTGGCGATGTCGGACAATGACACCGCTCCTTGATGGCGACTTTCTTGTACTGCCAAATCCAGTAGGGCAGTTACAGCATAACGTCCACGAGTCGTTAATCGCATAATATAGTAATTCCAAAATGCCTAGCCTAAGTTAAAAACTTGGCGTGGGTAAATGATGGGTGTATTATAGTAATCCTTAGTAAAATAGTCAAGATTATTTTTGATGATTTCTGTAAATTTTACTGTTAAGTATGATAAAACCCATCATATTGATTGATGGGTTTTTGGGCTTAGTAGCGTTTTTCAAGCTCATCCTTGGTGGGGTAACCGAGCAGATGTTCATCAACAAACTCATTGGCACTGTTATGTTCTGCTGACTCTTCGGTGATGTACCACTGGCTTTTGCGATACAAGGTAAGTCTATCACGTCCCAGTCCACGAATAAGGCAGTACATCATCACAAAAATCACCATCGCAAAAGGAAATCCCGCCACAATCGCCGCCGCCTGTAAGGCAGATAAGCCACCTGCTGACAATAAGATACAAGCAATCACCCCTTCGGATACCACCCAAAATAGGCGTTGGATTTTGGGCGGGTTGGTATTACCCCCTGCGGTCAGCATATCCACGACAAGGCTGGCACTGTCAGCACTGGTAACAAACCACAGTACAATCATGATGAGTATCACCACCATCAGCCCTTGTGTAAAAGGATAGTATTCTATGAATTTAAAAATGGCACTGCCTGTGTCATTCATCACGGCAGTGGACAGACCAAAATCACCCGATAATTCCATGGCGACTGCCACGCCACCAAAGGTTGTGAACCATAAAAAGAGCAAAGTCATTGGCACAAACAGTACCCCAAAAATAAATTCACGCAAAGTACGCCCCCGACTGATGCGAGCGATGAATATTCCCACAAATGGCGACCAACTGACCCACCATGCCCAATAAAATATCGTCCACGAGCCTTGCCAGTTGGTGTGTTCGCCCTGTGTGTTGGGGTAGGCTTCATTCCAAAGACCAAGTGAGATAAGGTTTGTGGCGTAGTTGCCGATATTTTCTATAAAGCTGGCAAAGATAAACTGTGTCGGACCTGCCACCATCATAAAAATCAGTATGACCATCGTGCCAATGATGGTGATGTCAGAGAGTTTTTTTACCCCTTTATCCAGCCCCGCCATGACAGATAAGGTGGCACAGGCGGTAATGCCCACAATCAGAATGATTTGAAGTCCTAAGCCAGACGATATGTTAAACATCTGTCTAAGCCCTGTGTCAAGTTGCATGACCCCAAGCCCCAAAGATGTTACTACCCCAAACATCGTGCCAAAGACCGCCAGTATGTCCACAACGTGTCCCCATGTGCCATAAATTTTTTGCCCAATTAAGGGAAACAGCACCGAGCGAATGGAAAGTGGCAGACCACGCCGATAATGAAAATATGCCAAAGACAATGCCACAACAGTATAAATCGCCCAAGCGTGCAATCCCCAATGTAAAAATGAGATGGTCATCGCATCTTTGGCACTTTGTACCGTGCTTGGTTCTGCCATGGGTGGGGCAACAAAATGATACAAAGGCTCTGCTGTCCCCCAGTACAGTAACCCAATGCCAATCCCTGCCGAAAACAGCATACCAATCCATGAGCCAAAACTGTACTGGGGCGTTTCGGTTTGATGACCAAGTCGGATGTCGCCATAGCCACTTAGGGCGATGTATAGGCAAAATACAAGTGCCACATTTACCAAAACAATGAACAAAAAGCCAAATTTGGCAGTGATAAAACCTTGCATGGCATGAAAAATTTGCCCTGCGGTTTCACTAAATAATGCCCCAAAAATCATAAAGATAACAATAAGAAGAGCAGATGAGACAAACACAGGGATGCTTACTTTTGGAAAAATGCCAAAACGACCAATGCTAACTTGCGTCAAAGGCGTGAAGTCTTTTTTATTCATCAGATTATCCTTAAAATACTTTGTCTAAATTTGCTTTCATTAGCACTAATTTTGTACAAATTGGTGAAATGATAAAAAATGATAAGAGTATAAACCTTAACAAAAATAATGGGTTGTTTCAAATATAATCAGTATTGTTTCTGTATCATGTCTATAAAATAATCGGTCAAAATCATCATAAAAAGTGATGAATTTTTTATAACCAACTGTTTTTTGGAAAAAAAATTTAATGATATTATTGCTAGAATGTTACAGCATTTGTGATAAAAGGGGTGTATGGCAGGCTCAATGGTGTGGCTTGGTGTGAACTTGTGTTATAAACCATTGTTTTTTATCATTAAATCTGGTATTTGCCAGATGATGAAGTTTGCTAAGGTGGTCATTTTATGCTACAATAACACTTTTGTTTTTATACAAACTGGAAAAATTATGACCGACAGCGTAACCCCCATTGGCATTGTTGATGAATTAAAACAGTCCTACCTTGACTATGCGATGAGCGTCATCGTTTCTCGTGCCTTGCCTGACGTGCGAGACGGCTTAAAGCCTGTTCATCGCCGTGTGATGTATGCCATGCACGAGCTGTCTAATGATTATAATAAGCCCTATAAGAAGTCTGCTCGTGTTGTGGGCGATGTTATCGGTAAATACCACCCACATGGCGACACCGCTGTGTATGATTCTATCGTGCGTTTGGCTCAGCCATTTTCTATGCGATACATGATGGTGGACGGGCAGGGTAACTTTGGTTCGGTGGATAATGACCCACCTGCCGCCATGCGTTATACCGAAGTGCGTATGCAAAAGCTCACTCATCAAATGCTTGCCGACCTTGACAAAGATACGGTGGACTGGGAAGATAACTATGATGGCTCTGAAAAAATGCCGTCTGTATTGCCCGCTCGTGTGCCCAACCTACTCATTAACGGCTCGGCAGGCATTGCGGTGGGCATGGCGACCAACATGGCGCCACACAACCTGACCGAAGTGGTGAATGCTTGTCTTGCTTATGCTGATAATCCCTTAATCAGTGGCGATGAATTGGCCAGCCACATATCAGGACCTGATTTTCCCACAGGCGGTATCATCTATGGGCGAAGTGGCATTGCAGATGCTTATCGCACAGGCAAGGGACGACTGCACATTCGGGGTCGTTATGTCATTGAAAACATGGAAGGAGCTTCCAAAGACCGTGAACGCATCGTCTTTACCGAAATTCCTTATCAAGTCAATAAAGCCAAACTTATTGAGCAGATTGCCCAGCTTGTCAATGACAAAAAGTTAGACGGCATTACGGGGGTGCGTGATGAGTCCGACAAAGAAGGTATGCGGATTGCCATTGACCTAAGACGAGGCGAAAATGCCGAAGTGGTGGTCAATAATCTGTTCTTACAGACCCCACTTGAAAGCAGTTTTAGCATTAATATGGTTGCCCTTGATAACGGTCAGCCACGTCTTTTAACCTTGCATGACCTGATAGCCAGCTTCATTCGTCATCGCCAAGAGGTTGTTACTCGCCGTACGATTTTTGAATTAAACAAGGCAAAGGCTCGGGGGCATTTATTAGAGGGTCTGACCATTGCTCTTGCTAATATTGATGAAGTCATTGAGACCATCAAAAGAAGTGCCAATCGTGGACAAGCTCGTGAAAACTTGCTGTCTCGTATTTGGCAATCGGGTGATGTCGTTGCCATGTTAGAACGGGCAGGAGCAAGTTCAGTGCGACCTGATGTGATAGATGGCGAAGATATGAACGCCCCTTATGGACTTATCAATGACGATAAAGAATACCGCCTATCGCCTGACCAAGTAAATGCCATTTTAGATATGCAACTTCATCGCTTGACAGGCTTGGAGCAAGATAAATTATCCAAAGAATACCAAGAGATTTTGGGTGAGATTGCTCGCTTACAGATGATTTTGGCGGATTTTGATAAGCTCATGGGTGTGATTAAGGCGGAGCTTATCCAAATTCGTGATGATTTTGGCGATGAGCGTAAGACGGACATTGTGGACGCACGGGCGGATTTTAGTCGTGAAGATTTAATTCCTGAGCAGACGGTGGTCTTAACGGTCTCTGCCACAGGCTATGCCAAAACACAAGCCGTGAGCGACTACCAAGCCCAAAAACGGGGAGGAAAAGGTAAATCAGCCACTGCCATGAAAGAAGATGACGTGATTGAGCATTTGCTCGTTACCAGCACGCACGCCCACATTTTGTGCTTTACCAACACAGGGCGGGTGTTTGGACTTCGGGGATTTGAAGTGCCGATTGCGTCTCGTGGCTCAAAAGGTCGTCCGCTTGTTAATCTTATCAATATTGAGTCAAGCGAGAGTGTAACTGCCATTTTGCCTGTGGACGACTTAAAAGCGGACGATAAATTTGTGTTTTTTGCTACCGCAAGTGGGACGGTCAAACGAGTGGCATTATCCGCCTTTGTCAATTTGCGTGCCAACGGCTTAAAGGCGATTGAGCTTGCCGATGGCGACAGTTTGATTGGCGTGGCGATTACCGATGGCGATACTGAGATTATGCTGTTTAGCAACGAAGGTAAAGCAATCCGCTTTAAAGAATCTGCGGTGCGGGTCATGGGGCGGTCAGCACGGGGTGTGCGGGGCATGAAAGTGAATTTGCTTGCTGGTTTGGGGCTAGACGATGACGAGATGACCGACAGCGACAGCGATGACGGCGACAGCGACAGCGTGGTGGCGGTAAGCCGTGTGGTGTCTTTGCTGGTTGCCAAACCAAACAGCCCCCATCAGGTCTTGTGTGCCTGCGAAAACGGCTACGGCAAACGCACGCTCATTAGTGAGTTTACCTTGCGTGAAAATCGTGGCTCACAAGGCAACATCGCCATCAGAACCAGTCAGCGTAATGGCGAGCTGGTGCGTGCGGTACTGGTTGCTGGCGATGAAGACGTGATACTCATCTCTAATAAAGGCACGCTGGTGCGTACCCCTGTGGCAGACATCATGCAGGCGGGACGTTCAGCACAAGGTGTTCGCCTAATCCGTGTCGCTGATGATGAGAGACTGGTGGGCGTGGCGTGTGTGGAGCATGAAGAAGTAGAAAGCGAACCTGACACGGACGACACCACCAACAGCCAAACCCAAAGCGATGGCGAATAAAGATGAAAGGCGGATTTGATATTCGCCTTTTGTTTGGTTTTAAAATAAGGGGTTATGCAATGAATTATGTAAAGGCTGAAATTATCAATTTAAAAAACCATTCCACTTATAATGAAAAATGGCTACAGGCTCGCATTGAAGAAGATCCAAGTATTTTGGGGCTTGGCGATTTGGATTTTAAATATACCGAAAAAATTCAAGTTAGTGGCGGTAGATTGGATACCATTTTATATGATAGCGTTGATAATAAACGCTACGAAGTGGAAATTCAATTGGGGGCGACCGATGAAAAGCATATTATTCGCACCATTGAATATTGGGATATTGAACGCAAGAGAAATCCCCAATACGACCATTGTGCGGTTATTATTGCCGAAGAAATTACCAGTCGCTTTTTTAATGTTATTTCTTTATTTAATGGCGCAATTCCTTTGATTGCCATACAAGTTAAGGCGATTAAAGTTGGCGATAATGTTTCTTT
>JAUMUJ010000013.1 GCA_030530785.1 Moraxella sp.
AACAATCAGCATAAAATCTGCCCATAATGCCGATTTTATTGCCAAAAAACTTAGCCAGTTACAGCAAATCTTGCCAGAAGTATTTAGTGATAATACCATATATTTGGACAAAATGGCACAGCTTTTTGGGCAAGAACGTATCAGCCAAAAAGAGCGTTATGCCCTAACATGGGCAGGCAAATCAGACGCTTATCACGCCCTACAAATCCCCACCAACGACACGCTCACACCACACCCTGATGAAAGTGTGGATTTTGACACCACGCAAAATCTCTTTATTGAAAGCGAAAACTTGCACGCCCTAAAACTGCTACAAAAAAGCTATGCAGGGTCGGTCAAAATGATATACATAGACCCACCCTACAATACGGGTAAGGACTTCGTTTATCGTGATAACTTTCGCACCACCCAACACGATTATGATAAGCAAACAGGCGATAGAGATGAAAGTGGCACACTACTTAAAAACTACCTTGTTAATCACAAAGATGGCGGTCATTATCACAGCAACTGGCTATCAATGATGTTGCCACGCTTACACCTTGCCAAAAACCTACTTGCCGATGATGGCGTGATATTTATTAGCATTGATGATAATGAGCAAGCCCAATTAAAATTATTATGTGATGAAGTATTTGGGAGTGAGAATTTTGTCGCTGAATTGATTAGAAAAACGAAATCAACTACGAATGATGCAAAAACTGGTTTAAATTTACAGCACGAAAACTGTTTGGTTTTTTCTAAAAATAAAGACCAGATTAGCCTTTTGGGTGGAGAAAAGGATTTGTCAAGATATTCAAATCCTGATAATGACCCAAATGGCGATTGGACTTCAAGCGACCCAAGTGCAAAAAGTGGAACGATGGAAAATAACCGCTTTGCTGTTGTTAATCCATACACAGGAAAAGCAGATTATCCGCCAACTGGTAGATTTTGGTTATTTTCTAAAAATACTGTTCAAAAACATATTGATTACGGTACAATTTGTTTTAAAAAAGAACATAGGGAAAACGAACGTGGATTTATTTTTAAGCGTTATAAGAAAGATTTAAAAACCACCCAAAAAACATTAGATAGTTTGATTTTTTCTGAAAATGAATTTATGAACCAAGTTGCTACAAAGGAGTTGTTAGCAATAAACTTGGCTGAATACTTTTCTTATCCAAAAGGCGTAGGTTTTCTTAAAAAGATGATTGAACATGGCGGAAATTCAGACGCTCTAATCCTAGACTTTTTTGCAGGTTCATCATCAACTGCCCATGCGGTTATGCAATTAAATGCCGAGGATGGCGGAAAGCGTAAATTTATTATGGTGCAAATGCCAGAATTAACCTCTGAAAAATCAGGATTTAAAAACATTGCTGAAATATCCAAAGAGCGGATTCGCCGTGCAGGGGCAAAAATCAAAGAACAAAATCCCAATGTAGATACAGGCTTTAAGGTATTTAAATTATCAAAAAGCAATTTTAAACAATGGCAATCAGATGCGTTTGATTTAGAAAATCAGTTGGATATGTTTGTTAATCCTGTTAATGATAATGCCCAAGCGATGGATATTGTTTATGAGCTACTATTAAGACTGGGATTAAAATTAACTGTAAAAATAGAATTAAAAGACAATGTGTATTGGCTAATAGATGATGATAAAAATAAAAAATATGCCATTGTGCTAGATGACATTACGCTTGATGATTTTAATGCCATCATTGATAAAAAGCCTAATAAAGTCATTGCCTTAGATAGTGTATTTAAATCAGACAGCATAAAGAGTAATGTCGTATTGCAATTTAAAGACGCTAATATTGATTTTGAAAGCATTTAATGGTTTAGCGTAAGGAAATATCATGCAATTACAATACGAACATTTGGCATATCAACAAACCGCCATTGATAGTGTGATGGGCTTATTTCGTGGCGAGTTGCCACACCACGATGATGATTTTACATTAACAGCGACTAATGATGACAGGGTTATCGCTAATCGTATGTTATTATCTTGGCAAGATATTGGCGAGAATATGCATGCCATTCAGCAAAATAATGGCTTATCAAAAAGCAATTTGGTAAATCATCATTATGAATTTAGCATAGAAATGGAAACAGGTACAGGAAAAACCTATGTGTATCTTAAAACCATTTTATCGCTCAATAAACAATATGGCTGGAAAAAATTCATCATTGTTGTGCCATCTGTTGCTATTCGTGAGGGTGTGTTGCAAACCTTGCGAAGTACCAAAAGTCATTTTGCTGATGAATTTGATAATGTGGTATTTAATTTTAAAGAATATGACAGTAAAAAGAGTAACATCATTAGAGATTTTGCCAAAAATAATCATATTGAAATATTGGTCATCAACATTCAGTCTTTTGAAAAGGAACAAAATGTCGTCAATCAAGAGCGAGAACAAGGTAGGCTGATAGAACTTATCCAAGCAGTTAGTCCGATTGTGATTATTGATGAACCGCAAAATATGGAAACGATTGGGCGAAAAAATGCCATTTGTAAATTAAATCCATTATTTACATTGAGATACTCCGCCACGCACAAAGAAAGCTATCATAAAATATATAGTCTAAATCCTGTGCAAGCATTTGAATATCATTTGGTAAAACAAATTGTGGTTAATTCAGTTGTTTCACAGGATAGTAATTTGCCTTTTATGGAATTAAAGGGCGTGATTAACAAAGGTGGATTAAAAGCAAAAATAATGCTTGATAGCAATGAAAAAACAGGTTTAAAGAGAAAGAGTGCGACGCTAAAAACAGGCGATGATTTATATGAAAAATCCAATCGCAATCCAAATTATCAAGGTTTTATCGTCTCTGGTGTGGATATGGAAAGCCAAATCGTACAATTTACCAATGGTAAGAGTATCATCAAAGGTGTGAGTATGGATTATCACAAAGATGAGATAATGAAACAACAAATTCACGCAACCATCAAAGAGCATATCAAACGTGAAAAACTACTAAACCCAATAGGCATTAAAGTATTGTCATTGTTTTTTATTGATAAAGTAGAAAATTACCGAACCAATGTTCAAGGAGAAACAGGTAAGTTTTATGATTGGTTTTGTGAGCTTTATGAGCAAGAAACAGGACAATCTGCCAATGGCGTACACGATGGTTATTTTAGCCAAGACAAAAAAGGCTTTAAAGATACAAACGGCACGACCAATGCCGATAATGATACTTATGAATTGATTATGAAAAATAAAGAAAGATTATTATCATTAGATGAGCCTGTGCGTTTTATTTTTAGTCATTCGGCATTAAAAGAGGGTTGGGACAATCCGAACGTTTTTCAGATTTGTACCTTAAATGAAACCACGTCCGCTATAAAAAAACGCCAAGAGATAGGGCGTGGTCTAAGATTGGCGGTCAATCAACACGGTGAGCGAGTCAAAGACGATGACGGACAAATCAATATCTTGACTGTTATTCCCAATCAAAGCTACGAACAATTCGCCAATGAATTACAACAAGAGTATGTTGATGATTGTGGTGTCGTATTTACCAAATCACCTGTGCAAGACAGCCGTAATGAACGTACGGTAACGTATCGTTATGATGCGTTTATTGACCCTAAATTTATCGCCATTTGGGAGCGTATCCACCATAAGACAAAATATAGCGTGGATTATGACAGTCATGAGTTAATCCGTAAGGCAAGCCAAAAAATAAAATCCATGCCGACTATTATGCCCCCAAGCATTGAAATTAAAAAGGCAAAACTTATTCAGAGCATAGATAACGGTGTGGAAACCCAAGCAATTTATTCTCAAAGTAGCTATATAAAAAATAATCTACCCATTCCTGATATTTTAAAAATGATACAAGATAAAACAGGATTAACTCGTAAAACCATTGCTGATATTTTAAAGCAATCGAGGCGGATTGATGACATTAAAAATAACCCACAGCGATTTGTGGACGTGGTCAGTGAGATGATTAATAATGAATTAAAAATTCTTATGGTAGATGGCATTCGTTATCAGCGATTAGATGATGGGTATGAGCAGAGTTTATTTGAAACTTATCTAATATACGCTGATAAATATACATTTGAAGTGGATAAAGATAAAATCAATCGCACGATTTATAATGGCTATTTGGATTTGGATTCAATAACCGAAAAGACATTTGCCACAGATTGCCAAAATTATGATGAGCAGATTGGATTTTATTTTAAATTACCCAAAAAATTTAAAATTCCAACACCGATGGGTAATTACAACCCTGATTGGGCGGTGATTAGCAATAAAAATGGCGAGCAGGTGTATTTTATTGCCGAAACTAAAAATACAGGACAGTCGGCACAAGGTGGTGTGGTTGTAGATAAATTATCAGTAGATGAGCAATTAAAAATCGCCTGTGCCAAAGCATTGTTTGCAGATTGTGCAGAGATTGATTATAAAGTGGTTGAAAAGGTAGATGAGTTAAATAAATGATAAGGGTAAAAAATGCCTTTATTTTCCTTAATACGCCTTCTCCTCACAATGTGGACAAAAGCATTTTTTATTTAAGGATTTTTCTTTTTCATTAAGTTCCTTTTCTTTTGCCAATAGCCGTTTTTCTCTTAGGACTTGGGTTAGGGTTTTTTGGCGGTTTTTACGATTGATGTGAAGATTATCAGCGATGGCGTTAATTTTATCATTATCGTACAAATCAGATAAAGGCAACGCCATCAATTCATCATAAAGCTGATATAGGCTGATTTGTTTTTGGTTTTCTAATTCACAAGTTAATCCTGTTGCCAAAATACCAGCAGGCAAAGTGGTAATCCCCACGCCCAAAACCGTAATAAACGCCCCCAATAATTTACCCAAAGGCGTGATAGGCGTAACATCGCCATAACCGACCGTCGTCAAGGTTACCACCGCCCACCACATGGCGTGGGGAATAGAATTAAATTCGGTGGGCTGTGCGTTATATTCCATCAAATAAATGCCACTTGCTGATAAAAAAATTAACAGCATTAAAATAAATATCACTGTCCAAAATGAGCCACGCTCTTTTTCTATGACAACCAGTAAAATACGCAAAGATTCAAAATAACGGGTCAGCTTAAATAACCGCAATAAGAGAAATGCCCGCAAAAATCGTAAATCCGTCCCCGTCATTTGTAATAATAAAGGTAAAATTGCCAATAAATCAATGATGGCATTAAAACTGAATAGCCACTTTAATCTGGTTTTCCATGATTTTGGGCTATTTTTTTCGGCGATTGTCCATAATTTTATCAAATATTCTGTGGCAAAGATAAATACCGAAAACAGCTCAAAATAATAAAAGTATGTTTGATGAGGATAATAAATGCTGTCTATGGATTCTAAAATCACTGCAATGGCATTGGATAAAATTAAAATAATCAATGCCCAATCTGCCATTTTGGCAAGTCGGTCAAGACGTGTGGGGTGTTTGTTTTGCCAATCGTGGCGTTCTAAGAGAACATAAAGTGTGTGGCGGATAGACATGATATGGGTTTTGGTTAAAATGGGGCATTGTAGCACAAAAGATGAAAGCGATGTTTTGCCTTGAAATTATGCGTAAATTTAGCGATAATGTAACGCAATTTTTGCCAAAAAATACCAACATGACCAAGTCTGCTCCCACCAAAGAAAAACGCAAAAAACCCAGACGCTCCCAAGAAGACATCATGGCGACTGCCTTTTTAAGGGCAACGTTTAAGCCTGTCAAAAAAACCATCATAACGGCGTATTTGCTAGAAGTGGTCAGCGTGCTACTTTTGGTGGGGCAGGCGTGTGTCTTGGTGTGGGCGTTTGGGACGTGGTTTGACTGGGCGACCTTGCCACCGTCTGGCGACCCCAAAGCCCCCGTAATAAAAGCGGTTGATGCGTTGGGAGTTGAGCTTGCCATCGGTTTGTTATTTGGGTGCATGGTGGGACGCATG
Source organism: Moraxella sp. (assembly GCA_030530785.1). GTDB lineage: Bacteria > Pseudomonadota > Gammaproteobacteria > Pseudomonadales > Moraxellaceae > Moraxella. The sequence continues at coordinate 5,915 of JAUMUJ010000013.1, forward strand.
GTGCTGGGTCATATCAAAGACCGCCTTTTGACCAATGCAGGACTGACGGTTGCTACATCAGTCAGACGGCGTTTGTTTGACAAATTGGGCGAGTTGGGGTTGGCACGGCGATATTTTGGGGCAGATGGGGCGTTGGCAAGTAAAATTGTCGCTGAGCCTGACCATTTGGTTGGCTATGCCCGTTTTGATGTCCAAAAAATGACCGCCATAACCACACCTTTGATTTTGGCAGGGTGTATTGCGTTTTATAGTGTTACAGCGTCCGTAATTTTGCTTGCCACCGCACCGCTTGTCCCGATTTTTATGGTGTTTATCGGCATTGCCACCGCCAAAAAAAGCCGTGAGCAGATGGACGCTTTGGCACAGCTTGGCGGACGGTTTTTGGATTGGGTGCGTGGGGTTGATACCCTGTCTAGGTTGGGGGCAGTGGATATTGCTGTGTCTGACATGGAGAATGCGTCCGAAGACTACAAAAAACGCACGATGAGCGTGCTAAGGATTGCTTTTTTAAACAGTGCGGTGCTTGAATTTTTGTCTGCCTTGTCCATTGCTTTGGTGGCGGTGTATTTGGGCTTTGGATTGATGGGGATTTTACCATGGGCAAAGGGGCAAGTCTTGACCAGCTATGGCACGGCATTATTCATACTGCTCCTTGTGCCTGAATTTTATGCTCCGCTACGCCGTCTGGGGGCGGAATATCACGTCAAAGGTCAAGCGATGGCGTGTGCCAAAGCACTTGCTCCCATGTTAAATTTTAAAAGTAAGCACCACGCAGGTATTGTTGTAAATCTGTCATCAGCCCCAAGTTTTCATTTAAAAAATATCACAGCATTTGGCGATGATGGGCGGGTCAGATTATCGCCCACCACGCTTGATTTTATGGCGGGCAAACGCACGGCACTTCGGGGTGAAAGTGGAGCAGGTAAGTCCACGTTGCTCCATATTTTGTTAGGCTTTGGCGATTATGAAGGCGATGTGGTGGTGTCTGATGGCAAATCGTACGCTTATCGGGACATTGATGTGGGGCAGTTAAGACGGCAGATGGGCTATTTATCGCAAAATGTGCCGTTATTGCCACTTAGTATCGCTGATAACTTACGCCTTGCCAAGCCGTCCGCCAGCGATGATGAACTGTGGGCGGTGCTAGATAAGGTGGGGCTTGGTGTGCTTATCCGGGCTTTACCAAAGGGGCTAGATACACCATTGGGCGAGCGGGGACAAGGGTTGTCGGGCGGTCAAGGCAGACGGTTGGGGATTGCTCAGCTTTTGCTCCAAGATGTCAAGGTGTGGCTACTGGACGAGCCTACCGAGCATTTGGATTATCAAACAGCATTTGAGATTAAATCACTGCTTTGGCGACTGTCTGATGATAAAACCGTCATTTGGGTAACGCATGATGATGATTTTGGCGACATGGCGTTTGATGTGGTATGTGATTTGAGTGATAGGGGGCAATATGAAAGCTGATGATGATTTTAAACTCCGCCATCTACTGACCACCCAAAAAACACTGTGGCTTATCGCATGGCTGTTGGGAGTAACGACTGTTGTTTCGGTGTTGGGTTTGGTCATGCTGGCAGGGTGGTTTATCACAATGACAGCGGTGGCAGGTGTGCTTGTGATGTCCTTTAATTATCTGATACCATCTGCCATTATTCGTCTGTTTGCCATTACTCGTACGACTGCCCGTTATGGCGATTTGATGGTGTCGCACCATGCGGTGTTTGGGCTGTTAAAACAGCTACGGGTTAAGTTTTTTGCTCGTTGGGCAAGCCTACCCATACAGCAAAGACAAGCCACCACCGACACCAGCAGTCAGACCATGTACCGTTTGGTAAAAGACATTGATGTGTTGGACGAATTACCCCTACGCCTTGTGTCACCTTATGTGGTGGCTTTTGTGGCGATGGTGGGTTTGTCGGTGTTTATGGTGGTGGTTTTGCCCTTGTCGCTGTGGGTGGTGGCGTGCGTGGCATTGACTTTTTTGGTGGCGTTTTTGACCCTAAAACGTGGTATCAGCTTGGCAAAAACCGAAAGCACGCTGACCGCCCAACGCCAATCTAAGCTCCTAGACACGCTCCCCGCCACACATTTGCTGATGATTTGGGGGAGATGGGGCGATACGGTGGATAAGCTAACTGCCCTTGACAAGGCTCATCATGACCACACCAAAAAAATCCACGCCCTAAGACGTAACACCAGTTTTATCAATCAGCTCATCATGGCGGTGGCGGTGTGCGTGGCGATGTGGCTGGCTCATCGGTATTTTTTATCAAGCGGTCATGTTGCCATGTTTGCCGATGGCGGTCATCATGCCATGCTAAATCCTGCACTCATGTTGGCGGTGGTGCTTGGGCTGTTTGGGTTGATTGAGATTATCATGACATTGACGGCAGAGCCTTTGGCACTTGGGCGAAGTTATGTGGCAAAAGAACGGATTAACGGGCTGATTGGCTTGGTGGACACCTTGCTACCAAAAACACCATTGTCAGAAAAAGTGCATACATTGTCATTACAAAACGTCAGCGTAAAAATGCCCAACGCCATCATCGCCACAGATAACATCAACGCCACATTTAGCCACGATAAGCCCAATCTCATCATCGGAGCGTCTGGGGTAGGTAAGTCCACCTTGCTTGCGACTTTGGCGGGGGAGATACCGCTTGTGGATGGGCAGATGATGGTAAATGGGGTGGATTATCAGACGGTGGATTTTGGCAGTTCGCTTGGCTTTTTGGGGCAAAATGTGGATATTTTTGACCAAACGCTTGCAGATAATCTGCGTTTGGGCAAGCCGTCTGCCACCGATGATGAACTGTGGGCGGTGCTGGATAAAGTGGGTTTGTCTGACTGGGCAAAATCTCAACCTAAGGGTTTGGATACACCGCTTGGTGAGTATGGCATGGCAATCTCAGGCGGTCAAGGCAGGCGGGTGGCACTCGCTCGTCTGCTTTTATCGCCAAAAGAGATTTTATTATTAGATGAGCCGTTTGCAGGGCTTGATGTTGCCACCCGCAAAAGCGTGTGGCAGAGCTTGACTGATATGCAACAGCAGGGCAAGATTGGCGTACTTATCATTGCCACCCATCAGGTGTGGGAGCAGATGGGTGATGTGGGGGTTTTGGAGGTTTAAAACCCGCCAAACTCTGATTCGTTGCTGGTATGATTGGTGATTTGAGAAAATGACTGATTGGCAGATAATATCAACTCTGGGTAACGTAAGTTATCACCATTATCTATCATTTCACCAAGTGTGAAAGGTTCATTTTTTAGGTATTCACCTGTATTGACGATTTCGTAATGAACTTTATAACTGCCTGCTTCCAAATCTCGTAGTTTTAAATCTCTATAAGGTGGAATGTAAAAAGTTCGTACATCGGTCTGATAGCTTGGAAAACGGCGAATCAGTTTACCAAAAATTACATAATCATTCTTATGATTTAAGACGGTGGTGATGGAATGCCTGTTCATACTCTGTTTGAGATATCCTTGCACATAACTAGCCCCATCAGGATAAGGCTCACCATTAGGGGCATGAGTCATGCGATTGATGGAAGTTGCCTTATCCGCCCTGACAGCTGGCACCTAACCCAACCACCAAACAATCTCAAAAAAAACTGCCCACCACGAGCTTATGTGCTAAAATAGGGCAATAAAAAAGACAGGCATTTTTACCTGTCTTTTCCCAAAACTCAAATTTATATCCCACTCAGCTTGTTGCACCCAGTGCAACGCCCTTGCAAAATGGTCTGTCTTAACTTGTCCCACATTGTTTTGAATTATCCCATTTATTGCAGAGAGTGTGGTCGGTTTATTGTGGTGGGGTTTAACAGAGAAAAAGGCACAACCTTTAATAATGTAAGCATTGCTTTTGATAAGACTTCTGCAAACATTACCGATGAAGGCACACTAAAAAATATGTGAGACAGGGTGTTAGCTACTTATCCGCCTACCGCAATAATCATGTTGCCCTAGATGGCAGTAAAATACCCGATGATGTGGAGATTGAAAAGACGGGGTGGGAGTTTGTGCCATGAGCCAACTCTGCTAATTTGATGGTGTTTAATACCGCACTTGGGCAGTTGGTACTGTTTGACATGACTTTAAGGATAAGCTACTGCTTGCATTGACCGAAGCGGTGGACGACACGGGTTATTTGGGGGTCATATGACACATGATGGCAGGTTATTGGCTGGCTTGCCAAAAAATAAAGGCGTGATTAGTATCAAATGGGCGAATAAGGTCTGTGCTTTTGATTATCAAGTGGACAACACCAAAGATTTAACCACGCAAGCGGTTACGTGTCATTGATGTTTGGCTTTGGCGACCACCACTGCCAGCACAAACACCACCGCTTGTAGTAGCACAATCGTTGCTCCTGTTGCCGAGTCTAGATGATAGCTTAAAATCACGCCCAAAAAACTGGTCAGGCACGAACTTGCCACCGCCATCGCCAGCATGGTGTAAAATCGTCTGCATAGGACAAATGCTGTGATGCCAGGCGAGATGAGCATTGCCACCACCAAAATCACGCCAACGGCTGACATGGCAACCACAATCGTGGCACAGAGTAGAATAAGCAAGCCATAATGGAGTGTCTTAGGCGACAGTCCTGCCACACGGGCATGACTTGGGTCAAAGCAGTATAAAAGCAAATCCTTGCCCTTTAACAGCACTGCCCCCAAAATTACCCCACAAATCATCATGGTCTGCACGAGCATTTCACGACTGATACCGAGCAGATTGCCAAACAAAATGTGCTTTAAATGCTGGTCGGTGTCTATCTTGGTAAACATGACAAGCCCCACGGCAAACATACCTGCAAAGACAATGCCCATGAGTGTGTCTTCTTTGATGCGGGTGTTATTTTTTAAAAATCCCACCGATATGGCACATAACAGCCCCGCCACAAATGCCCCAAGCGACATCGGCAATCCCACCCAAAACGCCACAATCACACCCGGAAACACCGCATGGCTAATGGCATCTCCCATCAAAGACCAACCCTTTAACACCACAAAACACGACAGTACCGCACATACCGCTCCGACAACGACTGATGACAATAGGGCGTGTTGCATAAAGGTGTGGGATAACGGTTCGGTAAGAAAATTGATAAGTTGCATATTTGGTTTTTTTGATAAATGATGGGGTTGTGGGGGTAAGTGACGTTTGCCCAAAATCTTAAATCAGCCTGTCATTTAAACGCTTTGTTTTAAAACGTTGTGTGATTATCCCAAATTTTGGTGAAAACAAAAATGCCAACACAAACAGCACGGTCTGCAAGGACACAATCACGCCCCCCGTTGCCCCATCTAGATAGTAGCTAAGATACACGCCAAGCCCGCTGGTGGTTACACCTAAAAACCCTGCGATTAAAATCAGTGGACGAAACTTATCAGTGAGCTGATATGCCGTAGCCCCTGGGGTAATGACCATCGCAATCACCAAAATCGCCCCCACCGTTTGCAGAGCGGATACCACGCACGCTGATAATAGGCTAAAAAACAGCACTTGATACACTTTTGGCGACAATCCGACCGATTTGGCGTGAATTTCATCAAAAAATACCAAAAGTAAATCTTTCCAAAAAATCAGCAGGAAAACAAGCGACACCGCCATGACAATGCCGACTTGTATCATATCGCCATCGCTAATGCCTAAAATATTGCCAAAAATAATCTCTTGAACATTGACAGACGTGGGATTGATGGAGATGATAAACAGCCCTAAGGCAAAAAATGTGCTAAAAATAAAGCCAATCACCGCATCTTCTTTTAAATTGGTTAAAGATTTGACCCACAAAATCGCCAAAGATGCCAATATTCCCGAAAAAAACGCCCCAATCGCATAAGGCAGGCCCAGTGCATACGCAATCGCCACTCCTGGTACGACCGCATGGGACAAGGCATCGCCAATGAGCGACCAACCCTTTAACATCAAATAAGCCGACAAAAACGCACACACCCCACCCACCACAGACGACAGCACCATCGCTTTTACCATGTATTCATAAGCAAATGGCTCGGTAAGCAAGGTCAGTATCTCACTCATGGATTATCCTTAGTCGGTGTTATGATGTCGGTTTGTACGCCGTCATTTTTTATTCGTTGTGAATTATTCATGTTCACTTGCCCCACACGACCACAATGACCGTGCTTTGGCACATCTTCATGCACTCCATAAAACACCGCAGGCACTTCATCGTCTGCCAAAATCGTAACGGCACGGCTGTCATCATCATCGTGCAGGTCTTTGCCTGCCAGACGAATTTGCCGTAACACCCCACCAAACACCCTCTCCAAATTCTCTTGGGTAAAGGTCTCTTTGGTTGTGCCACTAGCCAGTACGGTGCGATTTATCATTACCACTTGGTCGCAAAACTCTGGAATCGTCCCCAGATTATGCGTGGAGATTAAAATCAAATGTCCGTCTGCTCGCAGTGCATCAAGCAAAGTCATAATCGCCTTCTCGGTTTTGACGTCCACGCCTGTAAATGGCTCGTCTAGTAGAATGATTTTGCTCTCTTGTGCCAATGCTCGTGCCAAAAACACCCGCTTTTTTTGTCCACCTGACAGCTCGCTGATTTGTCTGTCCTTTAAATGACTGATGTCTACCCGAGCCATCGCATCGGCGACCTTTTGGCGGTCGGTTGCTTTGGGCAGTCGCAAAAAATTCATGTGTCCGTACCGTCCCATCATGACCACGTCATGAACCGACACGGGAAATTGCCAATCCACTTCGTCCGCTTGTGGCACATAGGCGACAAGGTTTTGTTTTAAGGCGGTGTGAATGGGTAAGTTGCAGAGTAAAATTTGCCCCGATTGGGGTTTAATCAGTCCCATGATGGACTTAAACAGTGTGGATTTGCCAGAGCCGTTTACCCCAACCAATGCACAAGTTGTGCCACCTGTTAGGGTAAAGCTCATATCAAACAGGGCGTGATGACCGTTGGCATAACGCACGGACAAATCCTGAACGCTGATGCTGGCGGTTAAATCGTGAATGTGTGTCATAATTGCTAAAAACTGATTTAAAAAAGATAGAAATTTTTAAAATTCCCATATTTTTTAAATCAAATACTCAATCTTGCCATGATTGAATGATAAATCAAAAATACATAAAGTCCACTGATAACAGCAAATAGCCACTCTTTGTATTGCCATTTGATAAAAGGTACAATCGCCATAAAGCTAAGCAATATCAATGCCATAACACCTGTTGGTGCGATAAAAAATGGAGCAAACAACCCTACAAAAAACCCTGCAAACGCATCTAATAAAGAGCTGTCGGACGTAAAATAGTGATAACAAAAAAAGCCTAAATATAAAATCCAAGGCGATAACATTGCTACATATTTTGGATATTTCATCATCAAAACAACCATTCAAAAATTTGGCAAGATACCGTATTTTATCTTGCCAAATCGCCTTGTCAATTATTTTTGAGATTTTGCGTCTTCAAAGCCTTGAACCACCGTACTTACTGTTACGTTTAATAGGTCAAGATAGGTTGGCACGGCACCGTCTTTTTCGCTTAGGCTATCCACATACAGTACGCCACCATAATATGCCCCCGATTCTTTGGCGACTTGTTTGGCAGGTTTGTCTGAAATGGTGCTTTCGCTAAATACCACAGGGATTTTGTTGGCTTTGACGGTGTCAATGAGTGCCTTGACCTGCTGGGGCGTGCCTTGTTGCTCGGCGTTGATGTCCCACAGGTAGGCTTCTTTTAGCCCATAGTCTTTGGCAAGGTAGCTAAACGCCCCTTCTGAGGTAACCAGCCACCGCTCATTTTCGGGGATTTGGGCAAGTTTGGCACGAAGTGGTTCGTCTAGGGCTTTGATTTTTTGGACATATTCTTCGGCATTTTTGGTGTACACGGCTTTGTTTTTTGGGTCGTGTGTGATAAAGGCGTTTTTGATGTTTTCCACATAAATCAAGGCATTAGATGGCGACATCCAAGCGTGCGGATTTGGCAAATCCTGATATGACCCTGCTTTGATGGGCAGGGGTGTGATGCCGTCTGTTACCACCACCGAAGGGGTGTCTTTGGCGTTTTGGTAGAATTTTTCAAACCAGCGTTCCAAATTCATGCCGTTGTACAGCACCAAATCCGCTGTCTGCACTTTGGCGATGTCTTTGGGGGTGGGTTCATAGTCGTGAACTTCCGCCCCTGCCTTAATGATGGAATGAACGTCCGCCACATCCCCTGCGACATTTTGGGCAATGTCAGCGATGACGGTAAAAGTGGTGATGACGGTCATTTTGTCGGTTTGGGTGGGCTTATCGGGAGTGTTGTTATTGCCACAGCCGAGCAAAAATAAACACAAACCAAAGCAAGTCATGAGAGCGTTTAGGGTTTTCATCGTATGTCCATGATTGTCGCCAAATGAAATTTACAGTCCGCATTTTGACTTTAAATGATAATTATGCTCATTTATCATGTATTAAAGATAAGTTTTGACATGATACCGAAATCCAGTTGCTTTGTAAATATTGATTTTTTGATAAAAAATTAAAATTATATTAAGTTTTATCAATCAATCTTTGTTGTCCTGCCCAATGCCGTGCAAACTGATGGGCTATCCTGCCTGAACGTCCGCCCCGAGAGCTTGCCCATTGTAGGGCTTGGGTCTGGGCGGTGTCATCAAATTTGCTATCGTATCTGGACAGATGATGGCGGACGATGTCAAGGTAGGTGTCTTGGTTCATCGGATAAAATGACAACCAAAGCCCAAAGCGGTCAGACAGTGATACGGTTTCGTCTATGGTCTCATAAGGATTGACCTCATCGGTCTGCCCGTTATAAATGCTGACGTTGTCTTTCATCAGTTGGGGGAGCAGGTGACGGCGGTTACTGGTGGCGTAGATAAGTAGGCGGTCTTGTTCACTGTCTAACGCCCCGTCCAGCACGCTTTTTAGGGTGCGGTAGCTTTCATCATGGTTGTTAAATGCTAAATCATCACAATAAACGACATATCGGCAGTGGTTATCGGCTTGTTTGATGGCGTGGCGGATTTTATCAAGGTGTCGTAGGTCGTCTCGGGCAACTTCTATGACCCGAAGTCCGTCTTGGTGGTAGGCATTTAGCAATGCTCTGATGAGTGATGATTTGCCCGCCCCTCGTGTGCCTGTCATCAATACATGGTTGGCAGGTAGGTTTTGTAAAAATTGGCGGGTATTGGCGATAAGTTTGGTTTTTTGAGTGTCAATGCCAATCAAATCATCAAGAGATAGGGTCAAGCTGACATCTATCGGTGTTAGCGTGCCTGAGCGACCGCCGACCCAGCGATATGCCAATACGGTGGGATCAAGGCTGATGGAGCGAGTGGTGCGTTCGGTCAAGTAAGCGGTGGCAAGACTGATGAGTGATGGCGGTAGCATGGTGTTTCCTAGCGGTTGGCGTGGATTTGGTTGATGATGGCAAGCTCATTGGTCATAAAAGGAGCAACAAAATCATCAATGTTTTTTAAGGGTTTCATGGCGATAAGACCATCGTTGATAAAATCATATAGGGGCTGATAACCGTTATTATATGCCATCTTTTTGGCAAGTTTAAAGGCGTTTTGCAAAATAAAAGAATTAAAATATTTATCCGACTGTTGGCAAACATCAGCGATGGCATAAATTTGGGCGGTACGTGCATCTTTGGCATTGGCTTTTTGGTACAGCGTGGTCATGAGCGTGTCGTCTATGGGCTGATGGGGGTGTTCGTCTTGGCAAATCTGTGCCAATGCCAAATCAAGCTCTACGGTCTGTACGGCACATTGTACGCCAAGCACGCCTGCCCCCAGAGCGTTGGTGGGAATGAGTTTTTCAAGTTTACCCGAGCCATTTAGGGCGTTATGTCCTGCGGTTAAAAGTTGGTCGGCTAAGACGTCAAATTCATCATCGCCATAAATCCTGTCTATCAAATAATTGGCAAGCGGGGCGGTTTTGTCATCGCTAAATAGGGCGTGGTTGGTGTGTTTGATACGCTGTTTTTGCCAGTGTTGTATGGCAATCAGTGTCTGTTTTAGGGCGGGGCTTGTGTGGTGGGATAGGGATTTGTAGGCGGTTAGGGTGTCTACTAGGGTTTGGATTTGGCTCATGATGGTTGAAAAATTGTGAAAATGGGCAAAGTTTATGGGGTAATTTGGTGGATTTTCAAGCCTGTTATTTGGTGGTTTTGTTGGTATTGAGTTATGCGTGATTATGGTTTATGATACACCGCTTAGCAGTTTTAACCAATCGCATCACACGCTTATGAATTTTACCAACCGTTCTAAAAAATACCTAAACTATCTGTGATTATTGCTGTTTGCCACTGCTTTGGGGGTGTCATTTTGGGCAAGCTCGGCATGGTTGCAGTTGTGCTATGGTTTGGCGTTGTTTTTGTTTGGTATGCAGTGCATAGAAGAAGGTTTGCACAGCACCGCAGGCGGGACGCTTGAACGCTTGATGACCAAAAGTACCGCCACGCCCTTTAAGGGGTTTTTGTTTGGGGCGGGTTCTACATTTATATTACAGTCAAATACGCTGGTGTCGCTTTTGACCATTGCTTTTTTAAGCACGGGCATGATTACGCTGGCAGGCGGTATTGCCATCATCTTTGGGACAAACTTGGGGGCGACAACGGGCATTTGGTTGCTGGCATTGGTCGGTCAAAGTGTCAGCTTATCGCCTGTGGCAATCCCCATGTTGGTCTTTGGGATTTTGATAGGATTTTTTGGTGGGCAAACCAAAGCCATCGGACGGATTTTGGTGGGGGTGGCTCTGATTTTTATGGGGATTGATGCCATCAAAAACGGCTTTGGAGCGTTTGGCGGTCAGCTTGATTTTGTGTCTTTAAATTTTAGTCCGACTTTGGAAGTGCTGACCTTTGCAGGGATTGGTTTTGTACTGACTTGCATTTTACAGTCATCGCACGCCACCTTGATTTTAACTTTAACGGCTCTTGCCAGTGGTCAAATCACCTTAGAGCAGTCTTTTGCCATTGCGGTGGGGTCAAACTTAGGCTCATCAGCCACCACCGCTTTGATGGGGGCAATCGGAAGCGACAGGTCGGGGCAACGACTTGCTTTGGCACATCTGGTTTTTAATGGGGTTACGGCGTTGATTTGCTTTGTGTTGTGGCTACCGATGACGGTGATTGTACAAGTCGTTGCTGAGCTTGCAGATTTTTCGCCATTGATACAGCTTGCGTTATTTCATACGCTGTTTAATATGCTGGGCGTGGCGGTGTTTTGGCGGTGGCAGGGCGTGCTGGCAAATGCTTTGACAAAAATTCTGCCCGACAAACCCACCACCAAACTGTTGCCCGATGGTTCACAGGCGGTCATGCCACGCCATCTTGACCCTAATGCCTTATTATCATCAGATGTCGCCATGCGTGCGGTGGTCAAAGAAATCCGCCATTTAACAACACTAAGTATAGAGGTCGTCTGCCATGCGGTATTTATCAAAAATGACAACCTATACCAAAATCGCACCTCCCTTGATGAGCCAGTTGCACCATTTGAGTCTAACATACAGGCTTTATACGAGTGGCAAATCAAGCCTTTATACGGGGAGATTTTGGATTTTACCAGCAAGATGGACATTGACGAAGCGGACAGTCGCCAAGATGAGCTGACGGCGGTGCATTTGGTGGCTTTCTCTCTTTTGGGTATGGTCAAAGATGCCAAGCATTTACAAAAAAACATGATTCATTTTTTGGCGGACAAAGACAATCCTGCTCATTATGAATACATGGCACTAAGAGAACATTTGTTTTACACTTTAAAGCATTTTGACACAGCACAGCCATCTGATGAATGGCTAGAAAAACACATAGATGAGCTAGAACAGATGCGTCAAGACATTTTGCACCGTTTGGGCTTAGATGAACTGGACAACGCACAGGTTTCGTCCATCATGAATGACATTAACTATGTTCGCCGTATAGAACAAGGGGCGTTAGAGATACTGGTGGGAGCAGGTGAGATGTTGGCGTTGCGGTAAATTATAAATGCATGAAAAAATATTTTGACCCAGCGACACAATGGCACTAAATAAATGTTGCTGAATATGTTAAAATTACCATATATAGAATGTCATCATGTAAAAACCATGACTGACCTGTGAGACGATTTTATTTTTTGGCGGATTTTATGGTAAATTCAACAAAACAATCCACGCCCATGATTGCAAATATTGGTTTTGCTCTGCTGATGATTGGCATGAGCATTTATTTTGTGATTTGGGGGCTGGATTATACCAATTATCAGCAAGTGGCATTATTTCTTGTCGCTGCTTTTTTTGGTGTTTTTATGGCGTTTAACATCGGGGGTAATGATGTCGCCAATTCCTTTGGAACATCTGTCGGAGCAGGGACGCTCACGGTAACCCAAGCATTGGCAGTGGCAGCAATTTTTGAAGTGTCAGGAGCGGTGCTGGCAGGCAGTGCGGTAACGGACACGATAAGAAGTGGGATTGTGGACATTGGCGGGCTTGATGTGTCGCCTGACCAGTTCATTTATCTGATGTTGTCAGCACTCATTGCAGCGGCGTTTTGGCTGTTGTTTGCCACCAAAAGGGGTCTTCCTGTCTCTACCACACACGCCATCATCGGTGGGATTGTGGGGTCGTCTGTGGTGCTTGGGGTTAATCTTGGTGGCACGTCTTTGGCGTTTGAGACGGTCAGATGGGCGAAAATCGGTGAGATTGCCGTCTCTTGGGTGTTGTCGCCTGTGCTGGGTGGGGCATTATCCTATGTGATTTTTGGGCTGATTAAGAAAAATATTTTGGCATATAATGACGTGATGGAGGTCAAGGTAAAAGCCCTAAAAAGCCGAAAAAAAGCCCTAAAAGCCGAACAAAAAGAATATGTGGAATCCTTAAATCATGATGAAAAATTAACCTACACCAATGCTTTGCTAAGAGACCAAGAGATTTACCGAGACGTGGGTATCAGTGTTGATGATTTAGAGACCGAACATTACAAAAAGTTGCACCTGCTTGAAAACAAAAGAGACAGCCTAGACACCCTAAAAGCCCTAAAAACATGGGTGCCACTCATCGCAGCCTTAGGAGCGGTGGTCATGACGGCGATGGTGGTCTTTAAGGGGCTAAAAAACACGGGGCTTGATTTGTCTGCTTTGCATTCGGCTCTTGTGATAGGCATGATTGGGGCAATGGTGTGGCTGACCGCCTTTATTTATACTAAGACCATTCGTGGTAAGCACAAAGAAGACCTTAACAAAGCCACCTTTATCATGTTTAGTTGGATGCAGGTATTTACCGCTTGTGCTTTTGCGTTTAGTCATGGCTCAAACGACATCGCTAATGCGGTCGGTCCCTTTGTGGCGATTATGGACGTGATTAAAGAAAACACCATCTCCGCCAAAGCGGTCGTGCCTGCCCCTGTGATGGTAACATTTGGGGTGTCTTTGATTGTGGGGCTGTGGTTTATCGGCAAAGAAGTCATTCAAACGGTCGGCACAAACTTAACCAAAATGCACCCAGCATCAGGCTTTTCGGCGGAGCTTTCGGCAGCAACGGTGGTGATGGTGGCATCAAGTTTGGGCATTCCCGTGTCTAGCACACATATTTTGGTGGGGGCGGTGCTTGGCATTGGCTTGGTCAATAAAAACACCAACTGGAAACTCATGAAACCCATCGGGCTTGCATGGGTCATCACACTGCCAGCAGCAGCGATGATAAGTGCGGTGTCGTTTGTGGTGTTGGGCTGGATATTTCGTTGATAGTCTTTGACAAAAAGGGCGTGCGTGCGTCCTTTTTTATATTAAAAGGAAAAATTGATGGCAAATTTGGCATTATTTGACCTAGACATGACCTTGCTTAACGTGGACAGCGACCACAGTTGGGGGCAGTTTTTGGTGGAACGTGGACTGGTGGACAGTGAATTTTATCAATCCATGAATGATAAATTTTATCAAGACTACATTAAAGGGGTGCTTGATGCGGTAGAATATAATGAATTTGTGGCGAGTTTTTTAAAAACCAAAACCATGAGCCAGCTTTGTGCTTATCGTGATGAGTATCTTAGCACATGGATAAAGCCTGCCATGCGACCCAAAGCGATAGAATGTATCAGTTGGCACAAGGCACAGGGCGATACGGTGTTGGTGATTAGTGCCACCAATGATTTTGTGGTTGTGCCGATAGCATCTTTATTTGGTGTGGATAATGCACATACTTTGGCGACACGCCTAGAAGTGGTGGATAATGCCTATACGGGGGGCGTGGCAGATTTGCCCAATTTTAAAGACGGTAAAATTTTTCATCTAAAAAATTGGATAAAAAATGCCAACAGTAACGGCATCTATTTTGATGAACTCATCGCTTATTCGGATTCAAAAAATGATTTGCCCCTGCTAAATTTTGCCAACAAAGCGGTGTGCGTCAATCCTGATGAGGTTTTAAAAACTCATGCGATAGAACAAGGGTGGGACGTGGTGGATTGGCGGATTTAAATTTGTTATAATGGCTCTTTTATTTTTAAGGTAATCATCATGGAAATCGCCCCATATCAAGAACAAATCAAAGACCTGCACGCTCGTGGTAAAGAGCTTTGGGGGTATCTTTGACGTTGAAAGCAAAAAAGAACGCCTAGAAGAAGTTAATCTAGAACTGGAAAACCCTGACATCTGGAACGACCCTGAGCTTGCCACCAAAATCAGCAAAGAAAAATCGCTGTTAGATGGCATCATCAATGTCGTGGACGGTTTGAGTGCAAGGCTAGACGATGCGTCCGCCATGTTGGAGCTTGCCGTAGAAGAGGACGATGAGAGCTTGCTTATTGATGTACAAGCTGAGCTTGATGAAGCCACCAAAAGCGTGGAAGACTTAGAATTTAAGCGTATGTTTAGTGGCGAAATGGATGCCAATAATTGCTACTTGGACATACAAGCAGGCTCTGGCGGGACGGAAGCCCAAGACTGGTCAGAAATGCTCCTTCGTATGTATTTGCGTTGGTGCGAGTCGCATGGCTTTAAAGCAGAAGTGCTAGAAGTTTCCGAAGGTGGTGTGGCAGGCATTAAGTCGGCGACCATTTCGGTCAAAGGCGATTATGCTTTTGGCTGGCTACGCACGGAGATTGGCGTACATCGTTTGGTGCGTAAGTCGCCCTTTGACAGTAACAATGGTCGGCACACGTCATTTTCGGCGGTGTTTGTTTCCCCTGAGATTGATGATAACGTGCAGATTGACATCAACCCTGCTGACCTACGCATTGATACTTATCGGTCAAGTGGGGCAGGAGGTCAGCACGTCAATACCACCGACTCTGCGGTGCGTATCACCCACCAGCCCACAGGTGTGGTCGTGGCGTGCCAAAACGAACGCTCTCAGCACGCCAATAAAGACACCGCCATGAAAATGCTCCGTGCCAAACTCTACGAGCTTGAAATGCAAAAACGCATGGAAAAACAGCAGGCCTTAGAAGACAGCAAATCCGACATCGGTTGGGGGTCGCAAATCCGCTCTTATGTGCTTGATGATTCGCGCATTAAGGATTTACGCACGGGCGTTGAGACATCTAACACACAAGCGGTGTTAGATGGCGATTTGGATAAATTTATCGTGGCAAGTTTAAAGGCAGGCTTATAAGAGTTCGGAGACCGAAGACTGTATTTTAACCAAGAAAGAGCATGATTGTTAATCTTAACACAGAAGTCCAAGACGTTTGGATATTTCAATCAGAGCATGAAAAAGAGCTTGCCTGTGCTTTCATTCAAGGGGCGGTTTATGCGTGGATAGGAGCAAACCGCCATGAACATTTTGCTGTTCGTGATTTGTTTGGAGGAGCGAATACTTGGGTGTGGCAAAACACACCCTTAGACCCTTTGTGGCGTAATTATCGGAATACTGGTAAAACCAGCGATGAAGCCTTTGATTTGGCCGCTAAGACAGCAGGCAGACTACTAAAAATCGTACTGCATAAAGACGCAAGAAAATTTCAAGTCCACGAAGGTTATGTCAATAGCTACTCATACCTTAAAGAGTAGCTGGCTGTTTATTTTTAAGCTCTTTAAGTTTGGGTAAAACGCAAATCCACTATCCGCCAGTAGCACGCTTGCCGATGGCGATACAGACGGTAGCAAGCATACCAAGCCAAAAAGCAAAATTAAATAAATGTTCGGTATTTTGTGGGGGAATGGCGTATCATCAAAATTTAAAATGAGTGCAACAATTATCCATAGTCCATAAGGAAGAATTTAGATTTGTTGGTGTGTAGCAAGTGGCTACTTTAAAAATTATGTTGTCATAATTAGCCACATACAGTAAGCATATATTTTGCAGAGTAACCATAGGATAGAAACTTTTAATAAAAATTTAACTGGGTATGATGTTTTAATATTCCACCGATTTTTTAAATAAGGGGCTAATCTAGTTTAGCTCCTATTTTTATTTACAAACAAAACGGGTCTAAATCATCATCTTTATCATCATTTGCCTTAATCGCCACCTTTTCAAACTCTTCCAATTCTGGCAAAAATTGGCTTGCCTGATGTGGCGGTAATACGTCAAAGGCATTAAGATGATATTTACCAAGCAATTCTTTTAATTTGGCTTTGGCAAGGCGAACGGTGAGTATTTCATGCCCTGTATCGTCAAATTCACTGTCTGCGATGACCCCAAGCTCATGCAAGGCGTTTTTAAATTGCCCTGCGGTGTGGGGTAAGGTCAGATGAAACTCAGACAGTCCGCCCACCAGTAGCTCTTGCACGGCTTGGGTGAGTTTATCCATGCCTAGATTTTCACGAGCCGAGACATAGACACGCTGTGGTGTGCCTTGTTTTTTGTAATGAATGGTGGGGGTTTCGTGGGTGCGGTCAATTTTGTTATGCACCAGTAGCACAGGAGCGGTTGCTCCAATCTCATTTAGCACGCTATTGACCGCATCAATTTGCTCATGCCTATCAGGACTGCTTGTATCAATGACGTGAAGCAGTAGGTCGGCTTCTAGGGTCTCTTCTAGCGTGGCATGAAAGCTCTCCACCAGCTCATGGGGCAGATGACGCACAAAGCCCACCGTATCGGCAAGCACGACATTGCCCACGCCTGCCCATTTGACACGGCGTAATGTGGGGTCTAGCGTGGCAAACAGTTGGTCGGCAGTATAGATGTCGTCATCGGCTAAGCGATTAAACAGCGTGGATTTACCAGCGTTAGTGTAGCCGACCAGCGAGATGGTGGGTATGTCTGATTTTTGGCGTTTGGCACGCCCTTGTGAGCGGGTTTGTTTGACTTTATCCAGCTTGGCTTTGAGCTGACCTACCCGAATTTGCAGAAGTCGTCTGTCTGTCTCTAACTGTGTCTCACCGGGTCCTCGAAGTCCGATTCCGCCTTTTTGACGTTCTAAGTGTGTCCAGCCACGCACAAGGCGAGTGGCAAGGTGCGACAGTTGGGCAAGCTCTACTTGCAATTTGCCCTCATAAGTTCTGGCACGTTGGGCAAAAATGTCCAAAATCAGCCCCGTGCGGTTTAGTACACGGCATTTAATCAAGGCTTCTAGGTTTCGCTCTTGGCTTGGGGTCAGGTTGTGATTAAAAATGACAATGTCCGCCCCATGTTGCTCCACCGCCGTTGCAATCTCTTGGGCTTTGCCTGTACCCACAAAGTATTTGGCGTGAGGTTTGTCTCGTGTGCCTGTGATGATGTCAAGCTCGTTTGCCCCCGCCGAATGCACAAGCAAGCGAAACTCCTCTAAATCATCAGGGTCTGCCATCTCACGAATGTTAAGATGTACTAAAATGGCGTTTTCCCCGCCGTCTGCTCGGTCAAAGTATTGCAAGAAAAATCCTTAAAAAAATAAAAATCTATCATGATAGATTGTGCTATTATGTAACAATTCAAGGTCATTTGAGATTTTATTTTTATGAAACCAAGATTATACACAAGTTTGCTGGTGGTCAGTGCGATGTTTGCGGGCATCTGTCATGCTCATGACGTTTCATCGGGTCTGCACCATAAAGTCATCAAGCAAGGTGTGGGTAAAAAAGTGGGTATTGATGATGATGTGGAGATGCGTTTTATCTCCTATGACAGTCAGGGTCGTCCGCTAGATGGTACGATGTCAGGTGTGCCTGTCATCATTCGTCCTAGTGATATGTTTGGAGGGCTACAAAAAGGCTTAACACTGATGCAAGAAGGTGGGGTGTATGAGCTTTACATCCCTGCTCATTTGGGATATTCTGATGATGAGCGTCTTGCTAAAAAGTCCATCACTTATCGCATTGAGATACTAAAAATCAATCCCTAAGATGACATCGCAACAAACACACCCATCTGATATTTTAGACATTGATGAGCTGATTGAGCTGTCTTATGTGATGTTTCAAAATTATCGCCCACACAGACCCTTAGAAGTTTGTACTTATTGCTGTATGTGTGAACAAAATGTGGAGCTGATTTATCAGTTGCCTGTGCGTGAATTATCACGAGAAGTGATTTATGATTATTTAGATTCTGCTCAATGTGATGAAAGAGCATTGTCCGATGAAATTCGTTATTTTGCCCCACGCATTTTTGAATTACTGGCAAAGGGGCAGGATATTCGCCACAGCACCGAATACACGTTGGATAAGTTTCATCTAAATTTGGGGGTGTGGTCAGAATTGGAAATGGCGGTATTTAAACAATTTGCCAAATTGTTTTTAAAACATCAATGGACACGATTTAATGATGATAAATTTCGCTGGAT
The DNA here is from genome assembly GCA_030530785.1 of Moraxella sp. GTDB lineage: Bacteria > Pseudomonadota > Gammaproteobacteria > Pseudomonadales > Moraxellaceae > Moraxella. The sequence continues at coordinate 24,605 of JAUMUJ010000013.1, forward strand.
AGAAATTTTTGAATACATTGAGATGTTTTATTTGGCAGGGCTGGATACGGACATTGATGAGTTATTGGGCGTGTTATTAAACAGTTTGGATAATGACATCACGCTGATTATGTTATGTCATGGTTTATATTACCATTTTAAAAAGAATTATTATGATAGCCCCGAGCCAAAACTCAATCATATGTTATATGAATGGCTACACAATAAACATCACGCACAAATCATCAGTCATAAAATTTTAGCACTCACCCAAAAACCCATTTACCAAACCCTAGATGAAACCAAACGCTACTGGATAGATGTGGCGTTTGATGTCATAAATGATGATGAAATCTATAAAAGGCAGTTATGAATACACTACATTTTAATGGTAAAACCCTAGACTTATCCACTCCCAAAATCATGGGGGTGCTAAATGTAACGCCCGATTCATTTTCAGATGGTGGGCGTTTTAATACGACTGATACCGCCGTGCGCCATGCCGATGAGATGATACGCTGGGGTGTGGACATCATTGATATTGGTGGAGAATCTACCCGCCCCAACGCCCCAAGTGTGGCGACCGATATTGAGCTTTATCGGGTCATGCCTGTGCTGGAAGCCTTACGGTCAGAGTTTGGTGATGAACTGTGGTTGTCGCTTGACACGAGCAATCCTGTCGTTATGGAGCAAGGCATAAGGGCGGGGGCAGACATGGTTAATGACGTGCGTGGGCTACGCCGAGATGGGGCGTGCGATGTGGTTGCTGGTCTTGATTGTCCTGTGGTCATCATGCACTCACGGGGTAATCCTGATACGATGAATGATTTGGCGGTGTATGATGATGTGGTGGGTGAAGTGATTAGTGAGCTTGGAGTGGACATTCAAAATGCCCTAAATGCAGGGGTCAGACGCAAAAATATCGTGATAGACGTAGGCATGGGCTTTGCTAAAAATCATGTCCATCATGTTGCTCTCATGCAAAATTTGGATAACATCATTGCTCATTTTAATCTGCCCATGCTCTTTGGCGTGTCTCGCAAACGCTTTTTGGGGGAGATTTTAAACACATTCGCCCTCGCCCAAGACCACACACCTGCCGACCGAGACATGATGGGTACAGTTGCACACCTATTGGCCATTCAAAAAGGAGCAAGCATTGTCAGAGTGCATGACGTGGCTCACATGGCACAAGCGATAAAAATGTGGCAAGCGGTGCAATAAAAAAACCCGCCACAGAGCGGGTTTGTGTTTATTTAAAGGGCTTGACCGATAAGTCGTTATCAGCAATTTTCCAGATATAAAAACCGCCTTCATCAATAATTTTGATTTGTTCACCAATTTGGAGGTTGTTTGGGTGTTTGGCTTGTAGTGCAACCAGTCTGGCACGAGCGGATGTTTTTTTGTCGGTTAAAAGGTCGGCTTGGGCAAGGCTTTGTTCGGCTTCAACATAGCCTAATGATACCGCTTTGTCTAGGTATTTTTTACCTTCGTTAAAGCCACCTGCTTCACTAATCATCATGCCGTATAGGAAGTTAGCTTCGGCGTGGTTAGGTTGTAGTCTGATGGCTTTTGCCATGTGGGCATTGGCACGGAGCGAGTAGACTTCGCCGATGTTGAGATTTCTTGCCATGCCGTTGATTTTGGCGGCACGAAGCACCACGTCAAAGGTGGCGTCAGACGCACTGGCATAAGGCTCAATCCAGTCGGATAGGTGTTTGATGTTTTCGCCCGTAAAATGTTCGGTGGTGCGATTGGGGAAGTTGGGCGGATAGTGGCGAGCGTTGGGGGCGACATCGTCCAAAAAGTCATCAATGAGTGTAACATCAAGGTGCTGAGTGCCTGCGGTGTTGGCGGGTATGGTGATGGTTTTGATAGTTTGGGTGTTTGAGATGTTGGCACTGATGCTAGGTACGCCTGCCACTTGGGTGCTTAATAGATTGGTGGCGTTGGGGTGTCTGATGGTGGTGGTAATCTCTCCACGCATGGCAGGTGAGACGGAGCTTTGTACGCTACTGGTTAGGTTGGCAAAGCTAGGCAGAGCAAGCAGTAGCGTGCTGGCTAAAAGGGTTTTTTTCATGACAAATCCATCATTCGATTAAAAATTTTGCAAATCATAGCAAAGTTATCTTAATTTTGTACAAAGATGTGCTGATATTTTGGGTTAAATTGTTACCCATTTGTAACTATATTGGCGTATCGTCTTGGGTGGGGGTCATGGTGTGTTGATGTTGGTGTAGTTTTTTATACAAAAACACGCCAAATAGCACGTTCAGTCCGCCTGTGATGGCAAACAATGTGGGTAAAGACAAACCCAGCACGCTTAAAATCATGATGGAAAACACCGCCGACCCCACCATAAAGATGGCGTTAAAGATGTTATTTGCTCCGACTACCCGAGAGCGGTGGCTGATGGGGGCGTACGCTTGCATAAAGGCGTATAGTGGCACGATATAAACCCCACCTGACAGCCCAAGCAAAAACAAATCCACAAATATCCGTGTCGTGCCAGTCATGCTCAATAACTGACCGATGCCATAACTGCCATCAACGGCGGGTATCTTGACGGCATTTAACGCCAAAAATAAATCAATGGCAAAGATGGACAAGCCGATGATGCCGATGGGCAGTAGCCTTAGGCTGATTTGGTTTTTGGTCAGCGTTTTACACAACAGCGAGCCTGTGGCGGTACCCACCGAAAATAAGGTTAATAAAAAGATGACCACCGATTCGTTACCATGCAAGATGACTTTGCTAAATTCGGGAACTTGGGTTAAAAATGTCGCTCCATAAAACCAAAACCAACTGTTACCTAAGATGATAAAGTATAAAAGCGGTAAACCGTACAGATATTTGATGATGTCAAAACTGGTGCTAAAAATGTTGTAATTGACTGTCAAATCAGGAGCATGAGGTAAGGTGGTGGGGATAAATTTGGACGCAACAAAGCCTAAAATTGCCACGATGAGCGTAACAGACGACACCCAAAGCAGGGAGTTTGGCAGTTGGGTCAGCACCCCTGCCATCATCATGCCCGTTAAAATAGCAAGGCTTGTGCCTGTTTGAAACAGCCCATTTGCTCCGACCAACTCATTCTTGTTCATGGCTTCGGGCAGGTAGGCGTATTTGACGGGCCCAAAAAAGGTGGACTGTGTGCCCATCAAAAACAATGCCACAAACAACAGCCAATATATCTCAAACACAAAACCTGCCATCGCCAAAACCATGATGATGATTTCTAGCAGTTTGATGGCACGGGTTAAGTGGGCTTTTTCATATTTATCGGCGATTTGACCTGCCAATGCCGAAAATAAAAAATAAGGCAAGATAAACAGCAGGGCTGCCAAGTTGTTTAACAGGCTGATTTTCATGCCCATTTTAGTAGCAGCAGAGTAGGTTAAAACCAAAATCAAGGCTTGTTTAAAGACGTTATCATTAAACGCTCCTAAAAATTGGGTCAAAAACATCGGGGTAAATCGGCGATGTTTAAATAAGGAAAATTGAGAAGCCATAAGGGTGCTTTTTGTGGTTAAAGAGATGATATAATAGCAGAAATTTATGAGATGGTCATCTTTTGGGAACGGCGTGAGCGTGTATTTATTCAATAAAAGAGCATGGGTGGGGTCATTAGGTCTGGCGGTGATGGCGTGTGCGTGGGCAGACGATGGGGCGGACACAGCCCCTTTTGTGCTGTTAAGTCCTGAGCAGATTGAACAAAAACTGTCCGCTTTGACCATCACTGACCCCTATGATGACACGCCCGTGTCGCACCTTAATCAAGCCAATGTCCCGCTTGGGCTTGATGTGAATGCCATCACCCGACTGCCCACCTTAGAGAGTGTAACGGCGATGGCAGATACGCCTGATGATGACAGCATAGACCCCAGTGATTATATTCCCGCTCTTGAAGTGGCAGATGATGAGCCGATGCTTGCTGATGATGGTATGGTGGACACTACCCCAACCACCAACCCCGCCAAAAAACTCTACAATCGTCTGTTTCAAGACGGTGTGGAAAAATTAGCCCGCCTAAAAGTGCAAATTTACACCACGCCTGCCGATGGCGAGCGTAGCACTGATTTGACAAAACTGTACCGATTGGACAAAAAAGCCCTACGCCAACAACCCTACGCCAATATCATCGCTACTTTAACGGACAACACCGCCCAAAGTGTGGCAGATTTTCGCACGTCCGCCCCCAAACTTCGCCAAGCGGTCAAAACTGCCAGTCGGGCGGTGGGTTATTATGATTTGGATTTTAGCTTGACCAAAACCACCTCAGGCGAGATAAACGTCATCATTCATGATTTGGGTGAACCCGTTGTGGTTCAGTCGCAAATCCTAGAAGTTCGGGGCGATGGGGCGGACGATGTGGATTATCGTACCATCATAGAAAATGCCCCATTAAGACAAGGCGATGTGTTTCATCATGGGCTGTATGAAACCACAAAAACTGCCATTGATTATATCAGTGCCGAAAAGGGCTATTTTGACAGTCGTTGGCTTGACCATTCATCGGACATTATTTTGCCTGATAACATCGCAGATGTCAGTTTGATTTATGAGTCAGGTCAGCAGTATGTTTTTGATGATGTTATATTTTTTACCATAGACCCAGACACCAAAGAGCTGACGACCGACCCAAACAAACTGCCTGTCAAGCCAAAAATCTTAAAACAGCTCATGAGTTTTGAGATGGGGGACGCTTATAATCGCACCGCCATTCGTAACCTAAGTAATAGTCTGCTTGCCACGGGGTATTTTAACGGGGTAAATACCGAGATGGTGTTGCCCGAGCATCAAACCCAAACCCCCATCTCCTTTGAAAATACCAACCAAGCTCAATCGGGTCAAAGCGTGCAATTAGATGATGGCGTGGCTGTGGACATCGCTCCCATTGAGTTTAGCACGTCCCAAGCATTGAGCGATAAATTGGCGATGGTTACTCAAAAAGCCCAAAGATTATACAATGCCCCCGATGACCGTTTACTCATCACGGACACCACCAAACAATCCAAAAGCATCTTTGGGCGTATCAGTGATGCAGTCAGCACCATCGCCAGAGCCATTTTGCCCGATGAATCATCTGATTTGCCCCCTGAGTTGGCAGAAGGTCAAGAAAGACCAGCATTGGCAGGACGCAAAAGCCCACAAGAGGTCTATCAGGATAAAAAAATCCCCTTGTATGTCTTTGTGGTGGCAGATAAGCCCAAGGATGCTCAAATCGGTCTGGGTTGGGGTTCAGACAGTGGGGCAAGGCTGGGCGTAAAACTTGAACATAAGCTACTGAATCAACACGGTATGCAAGCGGGGGTGGATATCGGCGTTTCTCAAAATAGCCAGCGGGTTGATACTTACATCACCCGCCCGATGAGCCACCCGTTAAATGACATATTAAAGGCAAGTTTGTCCTTTGAAAATGAATCGGTCAATCAAGGCGTGGGTAATTTTGATTTATCATCAAAAACCCTAGAAACCGCCCTAAGTCGCAACATCGTCAAACAAAACGGTTGGAGTCGCTCGTACTCTGTGCGTTATCATCTAGATGAGCTAGAAACCAAAGTCTCCCCAGAGATTTGGGAGAATCTGCCCATTTGGTTTTTAAATGGCAAACCCACCCAAGAGGCCTTATTAATGGGCTATGCGATGAATAAAGTGGTGTCAGATAATACCCTATTACCCATGCAAGGCTATCGGCAGTATTATTCGTTGGAGATGGGGCTGGGGGGGCTTTTGACCGACACCAACATGGCAATTGCTCGGACGGGGATAAGTGGTGTGTACAGCTTTGGTGATAATGCTTATGGCAAAAAACGAGCCCATCAAGTACTGGGTGGGGTGCAAGCAGGTTATCTGTGGGCAGATGATTTTAATGCCGTGCCGTATAAATTGCGATTTTTTGCAGGAGGCGACCAAAGCATTCGGGGCTATGGCTACAAAAGCCTATCGCCATTGTCCGACAAAGGCTATCTGATGGGCGGTCAAGCCTTAGCGGTGGCAACGGGTGAGTATAATTATGAAGTATTAGAGGGACTTCGTTTGGGGGTATTTGCCGATGTGGGTAATGCTTATGATAAAGATTTTAAAAATGACACCAAAATCGGTGCAGGCGTGGGCGTGCGTTGGGCATCGCCTGTGGGTCAAGTCAGGTTAGATGTGGCAACAGGCATCAAAGAAGAGGGCAATCCCATTAAAATTCACTTTTTTATCGGTATGCCGTTTTGATTGAAAATTTATTTGGCTTGTGTTTTAATAGTGTGTTTTTTGTAAAGATTTAATGTTGATGAGTGATGTCAAAGCTCCGCCCGCCCCAACAAATCCCATCAAGCGTGGGACTGTTTGGCTGTTGGTGTCGGTTTTGGCGGTGTTTGTGCTGTTGGCGGTGGCAGTTTTTTATGTGCTGACCACCCCTGATGGCACACGTTGGGTGCTGTCCAACATTGCCACACGCACAGGGGTAAGCCTAACTTATGAGCGTGGCACGCTGTATGATGGCATTGATGTGTCGGGCGTGTCTGTTCAGGCGGGCGACATCACCATCAGTGCCGATAAGGCTCATCTAAAATTGGGCTGGCGAGCGGTCTTATTAAAGCAAGTGCATTTAATGGATGCTCACATTAACGAGCTTGTCATCACCAACCCAAATTCCCCCACAGGTGAGCCTTTTGATTATCCGACCGTCAGCACGCCTGTGGCGGTATATGCTTATCGTGCGTCTGCCACCACCGTGCGTTATGAGCAAGCCACCAAAGACCCTGTCATGTTGTATGACATTTATCTTAACCAAGCCCGATGGCTAGACACCAAAGTGTCGGTCAGTGGTGGTCGCTTGGACTATGACCATATGGTCAAGGTAGATAAGGTGGCAGGGGATATCACGCTGACCGATGGCTATCCCCTAGATGCGGTGGCAGATGTGTGGATTGCTCCCTTAGAAAAGGTATATTTTGACCCGCTACAAGCTCATTTTCAAGGCACGCTCAAACGCACGCACGGCACATTAACCAGCCGATATAACCAGCACGCCATCAGGGGAGAATTTGTCGCACAAGGTCTGAGTGATGATGCACCATTTAGTGCCAGATTAGATTTTGATAAAGTGGTTTTGCCCTATGCAGACAGCCAAAACATCACGCTGACCGATGGTGTGATTACCGCCGATGGTACGACCGATGAGATTGAGTTGCGTGTGAATACCGACATGGTGGGCAAAGACATTCCCAAAGGTCGCTATCAGGGTCGTGGTGTGATTAAGATTGACGATGATGGTATGGACGTTACGTTTTTGCAGGCAAATACCGCAAGTGGTGTACTGACCGCCAAAGGCAAGATGAGCTGGGCGGATAAGTTTGTGATGAGTGCCACCGTTACAGGCGATGCTGTCAAGGTGCGTGAGCTAATGCCCCTAGAATATCAAGAATACCAAGCCTATTTGCCGACCACTTTAACAGGCACGTTGGGGGTGAATTATTGGTATTTGGACAAAGACAATAACACCAAATGGGCGTTTGACCTACGCCAAAAAGACGGCGAGCAGGTGCAAGCCACGCTTAGCCAATCCCAAGCCAAGCCCAATCTGGCTTGGCACATTAACGCCGATTGGCAAAAGCTCATTCGCCATCGTGTGCCTCATCTGGATAAGATTGACAGTCCACATGGCACAGCCCATGTCATTGTCAAAGATGGCAAAACCGACATTCACGCCAAAGCTCTAATTCACGAGTTGTCTGTCGCCCCCAAAGGCGATTATGACGTTACTGCCAGCATTTTAGGTCGTCAGATTAAGTTGCCAAAGTTTAGCTATGATGGCGATGTGGGAGTGTTGTCTGGTCGGGGCGACATCACGCTTGCTCATAAAGATGATCCTTTATCATGGCGGTTTGACATTAACAGCAAAAAACTTATGCCAAACGCCTATCTTGGCGATGATGCCACGCCCATTGACAGTCTGTCAGGGAGTGTGTCGGCGTCTGGCGTGATGAGCGGAGACAAACAAGCCAAGCATGACATCAGTATCAAGCACAGCGATTTGACCGCCGTGATGAAAGATGGCAGTGTTCATCTGACAGGGTCAGGGGCAGGCGTGTTGGTGCTGGCAGGGGGTGAGCTTAAAAACTTTAAAGCCACCTTTGATGGCGACATTTCCCAAACCTTACTGCCCCAACTGCCCAAGACAGCCATTAAAGCGAATGCGTCGGGCGATTTGATGGCATTATCCATTCATACGCTTGGGCTAAAAAATCCATTTTTGCAGGCATCTGTGGCAGGTAAGGTGGGACTAAAAGATGGCGTGGCGTGGGATTTGGTGGCGGACGTGGCTCACTTAGATACCCAAAAATTCGTCCAAGACAGTACACTCATCGCCAAAATACAAGGCAAACTTAGCACCAAAGGACGCCATACCAAAGACAACATAGAATACGTCCAAGCGGTATTTGATGGCAAATTGCGTGAGCATGAGCTACTGGTGGGCGATGTGTCTTTTGATGTGTTGGGGCGTGGCGATGGTTTTAATATCAACCATGTCCGTCATCAAGGGCGTGCGGGTGATTTTTGGGCAAAGGGCAAAGTGGATTTGGCAAAGCTGTCATGGGATTTGGTGGCAAACATGAAAGGCTTTAATGTCGGAGCATTTGTCAAAAACCTAAAAACCGACTTAACGGGAGGCTTTGCTACGCATGGCGTGTGGGGGCAGGGCGATAAAGTGGTGTCGGTTGATGGCTTAAATTTAACAGGGCAGTTTAATGGTCAGCCCCTAAATGCGACAGGCTCATTATTTGCCAAACTGCGTCTGCCTAAGGATTTGCCAAATTATTTTAACCGCCTAAAAAGTGCCACCAAACTGCCAAAAACACCCAATGATTTTTTTGCCTTACAACAACAAATCCAAGACAACTCTCGGCAAACTCAGCACATTTTTCAAACGCTAAAAGCGGACAATCTGACCATACAAATGGGCGACAATGTGGCAAAGATGGGCGGCACAGAGCGACATTTGACCACCACGCTTGATATTAAGGAGCTAAATCAGCTTTGGTCGGACGCACAAGGCGTGATACAAGGCGGGCTTATCATCATGAATGACAAACACGCCTTACCCACCGTCTATGCCGACCTGACCGCCAAAGACGTGCGAACGGCGGACATCATCGTCCAACGAGCAAGCGTGTTGGGTAAAATCGTCAATCTTGCCCAGTCGCCAAGCCATGTTCGTTTAGAGGTGGATAACATCATCGCTTTGGGGCGAGTGGTACAAAATGCCTACTTGGATTTTCAAGGCACACAAATTAACCATCGGGTGTCTTTTGGCAGTAAAAACGCCAGTTTGCAAGCCCAAGCGGTGGTAACGGGTGGGTTTGACGGTGAGCGTTATCAGGGGGTACTCTCTGATGGGCAAATGCAAAGCCGATTTGGGCAACTGTTTCAACGTCAGCCGAGCGAATTTGGCTATGTGTTAGACAGCCATGAGATAAAAGTCGCCCCACATTGCTGGCAAACCACAGGCACAAAATCGGATAAAGTTGGGGTATTGTGCTTGCCACAAATGCTTCATTATTCGCCCAAAGGGGGTGATGTGGACGTGGTCATTCAAAACCTAGACACGTCTGTTTTGTCTCCTGCTTTGCCCAGCGACATGGTGTGGCAATCCACATTAAACGGCAAAATCAAGGCAAACTGGCAAGCGGGTAAAGCTCCCTTTGTTAATGCCGTGCTGTATTCTGATAAAGGTCAAGTGGGCGTAACCCAAGATGACACAGGCTATGTACAAATGCCCTATGAACGCATATCGCTCATCGCTCAAACCTTGCCGACAGGCTTTAAAATCCGAGCAGACGTAGCGGGTACGGCAGGTCAAGGCTATGCCGATGTGCTTATTGACCCTTATGGGGCAGGCAAACCCATCAAAGGGGTGTTGGCACTTAGCGACATCAATCTTGCGGTGGTGCGTCCGTTTTTTCCTGATTTACAAACCCTATCGGGTAAGATTGACATCGCAGGCGGTATCAGTGGCGTGCTAAACAAACCCCTATTTTATGGCAATGCCGAGCTTAGCGGTGGACGATTGGCGATGTTTGGTGTGCCATTGACCTTGACTGACATTGAAGCGAATGTCGCCATCAACGGCACACGTGCCAAACTTGATGGGCAGTTTGTGGCAGGCGAGGGTAAGGGCGTGATTGATGGGCAGATAGATTGGCAAGGGGATTTGCAAGCCAAAATCGGCATTTTGGGTGAGCATTTGACTGTCAGCAGTCCACCGCTTTTGACCGCCAGTATCTCTCCTGAGCTTGAAATCATCATCAAGCCTCTAAAAAGCCATGTGGACATCAAGGGGGTGGTGTTTGTGCCGTCTGCCACCATTCGCCCGCCCCAAGCAGGGACAAGCATTGTGGGCGAGTCGGCTGATGTGTCGGTGCTTGACCGCCGTTTGATGGGCAACATTAACCGAGTGTTGGCAGAGGTTAAACCATGGAGCATTAACGCTGATATTGGGCTGGATTTGGGTAATGATGTGTCATTTCGGGGTTTTGGGACAAAACTGCCACTGGCAGGGACGCTCCATCTGACCCAAATGGGACAAGGCTCTATGCGAGCATTTGGGGTAATACAGGTGTCTGAACGCACTAAGATTGATGGTATTGGACAAAATTTAGAGCTAAATTATGCCCAAATTCGCTTTAATGGAGACATGCTAAATCCTCGCCTATCCATTGAAGGCGAAAAAGAAATTCAAGGGCAGACGGTGGGTTTGCGGGTCAAAGGCACGGCAAATGACCCTGACATCACGGTGTTTAATAACGCAGGTCTGACCGAACAGCAGGCGATGAATGCACTCATCACAGGGCGTATTGATGAAGCCAGCGATGCCCAAGCATCCGAGCAGGCGTTTAATTCTCAGGTTGCCAACAGTTTGGCAGCAGCGGGGCTTAGCTTGGGACTGTCAGGCACACGAAGCATTACCAACCAAATCGGTCAGGCACTGGGGTTTGACAGTTTGACGGTAGATGCATCGGGCAATTCTAGCGACACCAGTGTGAATATCACAGGTTATCTGAGTCCTGATTTGTATCTTCGTTATGGGGTGGGGGTATTTAATGCCGAATCCACGCTGTCCATGCGATATCAGCTGACTCGCCGTGTGTACATAGAAGCTACCCGAGCGGTAGAAAATACCGTAGATGTGATTTATCGCTGGAAATTTTAAAACTTGCCAAAAAAAGCACCCGATGGGGTGCTTTTATCAGTCGGTTGCCAGTTATTTGGTTAAAATTAGGCGGTTATTGCGGGTTAAGCGTAAGCGGTATTCTTCGCCTTGATGTTCAATACGAACTTCCTTAGTCAGAGCAAACAGGTTTTGTGAATGCAAAGTCGGCAGGCGGGTTGCTTCACGGTTGCTAAAATAGCGAGCGATGGTCATAGTCATGGCGAGTTTCCTTGTGTGGGTGGGTTACGGGTATTTTCCCGAGCCACATTGGCTTAAACTTTGAACTAAAATGCGGTTTATTTGTAACCAATTACAAAAATGATATTTGTTTATAAATAGTAACAATTATCATTTTCTATTATAATAACAAAATTAAAAAATAATGCAAGCCCTAAATGTAACAATTTGTATCATTCTCCAACATTCAGACAAAAGGCAGTATTGTGATGATAAATGCTAAAATTATCCCTGTGGCAGTGGCGGTATTGCGATTTGGTAACGAATTTTTGCTTGCCACCCGCCATGCTTACCAACATCAAGGCGGTAAATTGGAATTTGTCGGTGGTAAAATAGAGCAGGGCGAAAGCCCAAAAACTGCTCTAATCCGTGAAGTGGGCGAAGAGCTGGGGCTTGACATTATGGATAATGTCATCACAAAGTTGGGTCGGATTTGCCATGATTATGGTGATAAAGTGGTGCGTCTGTTTGTGTATCAAGTATGGCTGACCGATGAGCAATATCTTGATTTTAAAGATAAAAAAATTGGTCTTGACGGTCAGGCGGTGGCTTTTTATGATGAAGATTTTGTGCAGGTTAATCACGACAATTTTCCCGTGGCTAATCGGCAGATTTTAACGTGGTTAAAGTTACCAAAGGTCATTACTATAAGTTATCCATTATCTGATTTTAATGATGAAAAAGAATGGATAGTGCGTCATCGGGCTTTGGCGGTAGGACGGACGTTATTGTTACGCACCCAAGCCGACAGCCAAACCAACGCTGAACTTTTGGGCGATTTATCATCACACAGAGACGATTTGTGCTTTGTTTTGTCGTTACAAGACGTGAGCAATGCTAAAAATAGCGAGCGTGTTGTTGCCATCAGATTGACCCAAGATGAGCTGTTGGGGCTGGATTTGGATTGTCTTAATCTGCCAGATTTGCCCATCATTGCCAGTTGTCATGACGCACACAGCATTCAAAAAGCCAACGAATTGGCAAAATTACGCCCTGTGATGGCGATTTTGCTTTCACCTGTGTTGCCGACCGCCACACACCCTGACAGCCCTGCGTTGGGATGGGGCGGGTTTGAGCGATTGGCGGAGCTGTCTGATGTGCCTGTCATTGCGTTGGGTGGGCTTTGTGTGTCTGATGTGGATACTGCTTATCAGCATGGGGCGGTGGCGGTGGCAGGGATTAGGCGATTTTAGGAGTGGCGATGAATGTTGTGATGGGTGTGATGGCGGGCGTTTTGACCGCATTTGTGCTTTTTAGATGGCTGTTTGATGATAGGGCGGATTTTTTATCATGTGCAAAGTGGTTATTTATGCCAGACATTGTGAGTATGCTGTCTGGGCGGTGGGAGCTGGATTTTTGGGGAACGACTAAGGTGGTGTTTTGGGTGTTGATGAGTGTATTGATGGGTTATGGTACATATATTTATTTTTAAAATATCCCTATTTTTAAATTTAATATAACTTGCGAATGCCCCCATTTTACTTTAAAATCTAGGTGTTTTTTATCACTTCCATTCCATTCATACAAGGATACTGCCATGAGTATTTATCACGACCATCTGACCAAACGCCAAACCCAAGAAGCCCAAGCCACCGAACTGCTTGTCGCCCTTGCCAAGCTGTCTGCCCAAAACGTGAACGTGCTGTTTTTGGGCGAGCGTGTGGCTTTGTCGGTGTCGGACATTTTGACCAAGCACACCAAAGCGTCTCTTGATGTGGCAGATACGCTTGCCTTTGCCAAAGAGCTTGATGTGGCGGACACCACTGTGGATTTGGGGCAGGCGGTTAAAGCAGGCAAACAGCCCAGCGACTTTACCAGTGGTCAAGCCGTCCCCAGTACTGATGTGGTGCTATATGGCTTTGGGCGTATCGGTCGCTTGCTCGCTCGCTTACTGATGAGCCGTCCTGCATCAGATAAGGGCTTACAATTAAAAGCGATTGTGATTCGTCCCGCAGGAGATGGCGACCTTGCCAAACGTGGCAGTTTACTAGAACGTGATAGTGTGCATGGTTGGTTTGACGGTTCGGTTGAGATTGATACTGCCAACAGTGGTATCATCGCCAACGGTCGCTTTATTAAGTTTATCTATGCGTCCGACCCTAGCGAGATTGACTATACTGCTCACGGCATTGATAAAGCCATCGTGATTGATAATACGGGTAAATGGAAGGACGAAGCAGGGCTTGGCAAGCATTTGGCAAGCAAAGGGGTGAAAAAAGTCCTACTCACCGCCCCTGCCAAAGGCGACATCAAAAACATCGTCTATGGCGTAAACCACGACGCCATCGGGGGCGATACCATCGTCTCGGCAGCGTCTTGCACCACCAATGCCATCACGCCCACGCTCAAAGTATTACACGACACTTATGGCATCGTAAACGGACACATGGAGACCGTTCATGCCTTTACCAATGACCAAAATTTGGTGGATAATCACCATAAATCTGACCGTCGTGGTCGCTCTGCTCCACTTAACATGGTCATGACGTCCACAGGGGCGGCATCTGCGGTGTCAAAAGCCATTCCAGAACTCAAAGGCAAGCTGACAGGCAATGCCATTCGTGTGCCAACCCCCAACGTATCTTTGGCGATTTTAAATCTAAACTTTGATAAAGTGGTGGGTTCTGCTGATGAGTTAAACGCCTTTATGAAAGACAAATCACAAAGCGAACAGTGGCAAGAGCAAATCGCCTATTCAGACAGCACAGAAGCGGTCTCCACAGACTTTGTGGGTTGTGAAAAAGTGGCAATTTTTGATGCTAAGGCAACCATCGCCACCGACAACCGTGCCACCTTGTATGTTTGGTACGATAACGAGATGGGATACAGCACGCAGGTGCTAAGAGTGGCAGAAGTCATGGCAACCAACGGCTAATTTAAAAAAAACACGCTCAACATTGGGCGTGTTTTTTTAATCATCACAGTGATGGAGTGTGCAGATGTATAAGTTGTGTATGATTATTTGGGCGATGATGAGTGTGTTGGTGTTGTCTTTGGTGTCGCCGGCGATTGCTAATAATCAACCCTGAAATAACAGTTATCAAGGAGTAAGGTATGGTAATAATGTCTTTGATGAAAGTTTTAGAACCGTAGAAGCGGATAGGGAAGGTCAGAAAGTGATTGAAGCTATGGAAGGGGTTATTTCTGAGGATAGGTCTCTGGCAGCAAACATTATGTTGCATAAAAACAGGACAGTAAGCGTTGGGCTATCTGGAAATGTAAGGAATGAAAAGACACAACAAAATATGCAAAACCTTCAAAGCGTATTGGATAGAAAGTATGGCTCTGGTCGTTATAAGGTTGGATTTAATACATTGGGAGAAAATCAGGGTTTGGTTCAAGTTAAGGATAGCAATATGGTTGGTTTATGTGCCGAACCTAAATGTACTTGATTGCCAAGTCAAATCCTAGCCCTGTAATTGGGTTTGCCATTATTTGGCGTGGAAAAAGAAGTAACCCTTATCCCATTAAGCCCAGTGAGGCTAAAAAAAGAGGGTTAAGTGTCAATCAAATGTATATGTGTGCTACTTGTCAGGCAAGCAAATCAGCTTATGAAAAATACATTAATAATTCTAGTAAAAAATAAGGATTTTATATGACCATTCTTAACCAACTTATTAACCTAATGCTCCAAAAAGTGGAAGTAAAACCCGTTCCCAAACAAGAACTTGATGACTTTTTATCACAACATGGCATTAAGATTTGTGATGAATATTATCAGTTTTTATTAAATTATGGGAACAGTGATTTTTTAATAAGTAATTTTGCTGATTTAAGGTTTGGGGAATTTATATTATACTGATGATAAACTTCTTGATGATGCCAAATTACCAAGTGGTTATCATTACGTTGGTATAGATTTTAATGATGTGCCATTATGTAAAAGTAATAGTAAAAGGAGTATCTACACATTTGGATATGGTCATACAGATGGCATTCCCTATTATGGTGGAATAAAAGAATTATTATTTTTTAGTCTGCTTAGGTCATTAGATGATAAAATTTGTTTTGATGATTGTGTGCTAAACACAAAAATAGAAAATAAAGATATTTTTAAAAATTATGAAATTAAAGACGTGCATACTCATTGTAGATATTTTTTTAAAGACAATCAATTGATTGCTTGTGATGGTGAATTCTATTATTATAATATCTATAAGGGTGGTATTCTAGATTTGGTGGTTGACGATGATTGTGTTTAAGGTAAGATTGTGCTAGAATGAAGTTGATGTATATTGATTTAAAAAGGTGCTTTATGAAAAAAGTGTTATTGGCGTTTTTGGCATGTGCTTTAATAGTTCCGATGGCTCATGCCAACCCTAAAACCACCACTTTAAGATTTGCCAAAGGAAGTTATTGTACGAGCTTTACAGGATATTATCACAACCGTATCTTTAAAATTTATCTACTCCCCAAGCAAACGCTTGAAATTAGGACGAACGATGTCGTAGAAGACGTACTGGTCAAAGACCCCACAGGCAGAATGCTGACAGACGTTGGCGAAGAAAATTATAATTACCGCATTCGTCAAAAGGGCAATCACACCATTAAGATTAACCGAGCCAGCATTAACGGTGGTAGCGACACCATTGAATTTTGTGCGTATTGATAAAAAGCCCCACGATGGGGCTTTGATTAGGGTGCTTTGACATCAAATACTTTTCTTAGATACGCCAAATAAGTATCATCATCTATCATGGTTTTGCCAGGACTGTCGGAGAGCTTGGCGACAGGCTGACCGTTACACTCCACCAGTTTTAGTACGATGTTCAGTTGGGTCAGTCCCATGTCATTGGTTAGGTTTGTACCAATCCCAAAGGCGGTCTTGATGCGGGGTTTAAAATATTCATGCAAATCCCATGCTTTTTGCAGGGTTAGACCATCGCTGAACGTTAGGTTTTTGGTTTTGGGGTCTATTTTTAGTTTTTCATAATGAGCAATCGCCTTATCTCCCCATTCGTATGGGTCGCCACTGTCATGACGTAACCCATCAAAGAGCTTGGCAAAATACAAATCAAAATCCCTTAAAAATGCGTCCATGCCCACCACGTCTGTCAAAGCAATGCCTAAATCGCCCCGATATTCACGCACCCAACATTCTAATGCTGCTTTTTGGCTTTCACGCAGTCGCACATCTAGGGCTTGAAAGGCTTGCAAAAACTCATGAGCCATCGTGCCGATGGGGGTTATCCCCAATGTTTTGGCGAGATAAACATTGCTTGTTCCCCGAAAAATTTGGGGCGATGCGTCGGCGAGCGTTTTAACCACATGATAATGCCACTCTTTGGAATAGCGTCTGCGTGTACCAAAATCCGACACCACAAAAGGTGGGTTGTGAACGTCTGAATGTTCCAGCATTTCAAAATGTTTTAGGTGTTGCACTTTTTCATCAAGTCGTCTTTGTCCTTCGGTTAGGGCATTAGGGTTGGCCAAGCGTTCATAATACAGCTGATTGACCAATGACAGCACAAAAATCTCAAAAAACATCGCCTGTATCATCGCTCCTTCAATCTGTATGTTTAGGCGGTTTTCGCTGTCAGTGCTGACGTTGATAAAACGGCGTTTTAGTTGGAACAGTTCCAAATAATCCACAAAATCAGGCTTGATAAAACGCAAATTTCGCAGATAATCCAGTTCGTCTTGGCTAAATTTTAAGGTGCAAAGCAAATCTAGTTGATGTTCCAAATCGTTCCGAATGTCGGCTAAGGGGAAAGCAAGTTGGTCATTATTGCGACAGCGAAAGCGGTATACGCCATGCGTTTGGGGGAATTGGTGGAGCATGGCTTGAAGCATGGTAAATTTATAAAGGTCATTATCCAATAATGAAGTAATGATGGCAGGACGAGACATGGTGATTTTTTCCAAAAAATTTAGGCTATGATAGCAAAATTTAATCGTGGAAAATGTTAAATTTTGTTGGGCAAAATGCCAAATTTGGCGTAAAATAGCCTTTATTTTTAATCGGTTTGATAGTTTTTAACCATGACAACGTTAAATTTACCCCAATTGGATTTATCTGCCTTGCAATGGAGGGATTTGGTGGTCAGCACCCGCCCAAATGCTGAGTACAATGCCACGCATGATGAGATGCTCGCTCGGATTTTGGTACGCATTGATGATAAAAAGGCAGACAAAACCCACCCTGATGAGCTGTGGATAGTGGAACATCAAGATGTCTATACGCTTGGACAGGCGGGCAAAGAAGAGCATATCTTATATCGCACTGACACACCCATCATTAAGACGGATAGGGGCGGGCAGGTAACATGGCATGGCGTGGGGCAGTTGGTGGTGTACTGGCTGTGGGATTTACACCGCTTAGGCATGGGCGTGCGAGATTTGGTCAGTCATGCCGAGCAAGCCATAGAAGATGTGGTGGGTAAATATCTGCCACCTGATTTGACCGCCAAAGCCCGCCGAGATGCTCCTGGTGTGTATATTTATAATACAGATGGTGATATGCTGGGCAAAATTGCGTCTTTGGGCTTTAAGATTAAGCAAGGGCACAGCTATCATGGTGTTGCCATTAACCTTGTGAATGACCTAACCGCCTTTAATGCCATCAATCCTTGTGGCTATGCGGGCATGAATATGGTAAAACTGTCGCAATTTGGCAGATTTGATGACAGTCAAACGCACGAATTTATGCACAAATTTATCAATAATATTCAAAAAAGGCACGGCGGACAAATTGCTCTAAGACCCATAAAGCAGGCAGAAAAATCATGAAACACGTTTTATGTGCGTTCATCGTGGTTGCTCTGTTTGCCCTGACCGCTTGCGACAATAAGTCCACTCCCACCGCTCATGCTCCAACAAGCCAAAACTTTGTGGATGTTGCTTCCACCACGACCAAGCCAACCACCCAAACTGCCAATGCCCAAGCAATTGACTGCCAAGCCATTACCAACACACTAACGACCATTGATGCAAGCAGTCAAATAGATGACTTTGATAAGGTGGATAAACTGCTAAATCATTGCTTGCCGACTGTTGATAATGCCACCCAAATTAAGTGGGCGACACAATATCAGCTTGCTTATCAGCGTTTTTTATCATTTTGGCAGGGCGATACATTTTTGTTTGATGATGTGGAATTTAATCAGCTAAATCAAGTCATGTACGACATTCACTATCACGAAAAGTATGATGAGTCCGACATCGCCAAACTGCCCCCAAAAGCCCAACATCTCATCAAGCAAGTCAAGCAGGGCAAGCTAAAAATAGCAAACCATTGCGAAGGGGAATTTGACTTTAACAATGATTATCAAGCATTTGCCAAGCTGTTTACGCCTCATTTGCCAAAAGACCAAGCAGTACTCATTGAGCGACTTGCCAGCGACAATCAAGAGCCATTGTGGTGCGATGCAGGTTTTAGTGTTTCATTAGATGAGCTTATTCAGCGGGCGTTATTTTGGCAAGATTATCAAAAGACGTATCCACAGAGTGTTTTTATTAATGATGCCAAACATTTGTCTTTATTTTACGAATTTTTGTTATTTTTTGGCTCAGAAAATACGTATTGGCTAAATGATGATAAAACCGAATTTATCACATACATCAATGAAAATGACGAGACATTCACGGACGAAGCGAGTTTTGTCAAACTTGCCAAACACGACAGCGAACTTGGCAAAAAAGCAGGAGCTTATTTGGAATTTATCGCCACGCCAAAAGATGAGCGAGACGAAAAATACCCCATAAATCCTGCCAATTTGGCTAAACGAGACCTTAATAACACGGGTCAAATTGAAGATTGGGAGCGGGCAACCTTACAGCTCATGACTGCTTTGGGCAGTACAAGGGCAGACGTTCCGAACTGTATCAATGCCCCCATTTGTTTGCCTGCATCGGACGAGCCTTGATGATATGCCATTGTTTATAAGTGTTATGCCAAAACATCATCAACTGATGATTGCACTTAGGGAGATTTAATATTACAATGGCACACCTTTTTTATTTAAAATCCAAGCGGAGAATGTTATGGTAGATTTTAACAAAATCCTAGACGCAGGCGACGTGGACGCAGGCGAGATTAACGTGGTGGTGGAGATTCCCACAGGCTCAAATCACAAGATTGAATGGAACAGACAGCTTGCGTGCTTTGAGCTTGACCGTGTTGAGCCTGCCATTTTTGCCAAGCCTTGTAACTATGGCTTTATCCCTCAGACCCTAGATGAAGATGGCGATGAACTGGACGCACTCATCATCACCGAACAGCCCTTGACGACAGGTGTCTTTTTAAAGGCCAAAGTCATTGGCGTGATGAAGTTTGTGGACGATGGCGAAGTGGACGACAAAATCATCGTTGTTCCTGCCGATGACCGCAACAACGGTAATGCGTACAGTAGCCTTGATGATTTGCCACCACAACTCATCAAACAGCTAGAATTTCATTTTAATCACTACAAGGATTTAAAAAAAGCTGGCACAACGGTGGTTCAGGGCTTTTTTGACGTTGCCGCCGCCAAAGAAGTGATTAAAGAGAGCCAAAAACGCTGGGCAGAGCAAGCCTAATTTAAATTTTGGCAATAACCTACAAAGAGCGACCTTAGGGACGCTCTTTTTTTGGTTTGGGCTTGGTTTTGGTTTTTTTGCGTTTGGATTTGTATTTAATGCGTTGTACCCGAACCAGCTTTTGTGAGTGCGTGTACCACCGCTCCATGCGTTGATAGGTCATTGCCGAAAATAAAATCACCGACATGGGCAACAGCATGGACAGATAGCCGATTTTGGCATACAGCCACACCGCCACAAACCCTCCAATAAAAAAGCCCCACCACAGACCGCTAAGCAGTAGGATATTGTATTTATTGACTTTGCGTCCTGCCAGCCAATGCCCGACAGTCGCCCCCAAGTCAGACGTAACCCCCGTCAGATGAGTGGTACGCACCACCGCCCCATGATAGGTGGTTACCATGGAGTTTTGTACGCCACAGGCGGCTGCAATGAGCATTTGTCCGTATTCGTTACCATGCAGATACAGCCCCAAACTGCCACACAGTAGGATAAACTGTAAATACATGGCATAGCCGTAGTTGCGGTTAATATTGAGTTCACTGCCACCGACTATCATGCCACTGAGTACTGAGCCAAACCAAAACGAGCCGATAGAGATGATAAATAATTTAAGGTCAATCCAGTTGGATTCAAAGACTGCCACCGCCACTTGGCTGACGTTGCCTGTAACGTGTGATGCTGAGATGTGCGTAAAGCCCATGAGT
Organism: Moraxella sp.; assembly: GCA_030530785.1. Taxonomy (GTDB): domain Bacteria; phylum Pseudomonadota; class Gammaproteobacteria; order Pseudomonadales; family Moraxellaceae; genus Moraxella. The sequence goes on from JAUMUJ010000013.1 coordinate 45,251, forward strand.
GCGGTGGTGTTTAAAATCCCTGCGCTAAATGCCAAAACCACCGTCCCAAATAACACCCAAGTGGGAATCTTATTTTCCATGATTTATTTTTTTAAAATAACAGAAATTAACAGTTTAGCAGTTTTTTGGCAAAAATAAAAGCACAAGAGTGAACTTGTGCTTGTTGAGCTGGGCTGATTTATTCTTCGTCATCAGCCATGCTCATGATTTGTTCGCTGATGGCAACGGTGTTAAAGCCTGCATCCACAAACAAAATCTCACCCGTAATCCCGCTTGCCCAAGGCGACAGTAAGAACAAGCTGGCGTTACCAACTTCTTCTTGGCTGACGTTGCGTTGTAGGGGGGCAATCTTTTCGCTGACATCTAACATACGGCGAAACGATTTAATGCCACTGGCGGCAAGGGTGCGAATGGGGCCGGCACTGATGGCATTAACACGAATGCCGTCTTTGCCCAAAGAGCTTGCCAAATAGCGTACGGACGCTTCAAGGCTGGCTTTTGCCATGCCCATGACGTTGTAGTTGGGTAATACCGAAATGCTCCCTTCGTAGGTTAAGGTTAGTAGTGAGCCTTGTCGGGGGGCGAGTAGGTGTCTGCCTGCTTTGGCAAGTGCCACAAAGCTATAAGAGCTGATGTCGTGAGCGATGGCAGAACCTTCACGGGTGGTGGCATTGGTAAAATCGCCGTCCAACTGGTCAGCAGGAGCAAAGCCGATGGCGTGAACAATGCCGTTAATGCCTTTGTCATCGCCTTGACCCCACAGACGGTCAATCTCTTCAAAACACACACGAATGCTGTCATCGGACGCAACATCACACTCAATCACAGCGAGTGCATTAAAGGCTTCGGCGGCCATGTCTACTCGTTTTTTGATTTTGTCGTTGGGGTAGGTTAAGATAAGCTCCGCCCCTTCACGATGTAGGCTTTCGGCGATTGCCCAAGCGATGGATAACTTGCTGGCAATGCCTGTTACAACAAAACGCTGACCTTTTAATAACATAATCACGAACCTTTTTTTAAAAAAATGTGCCAAATTATACCATGCTTTTTAAAATTTACCAAAAACTAAGAACATCTGTAAACGTATGCCCAAACTTGAACAAATTTTTAATCAGCTTGTTAAATTTTCATGAAAAATTGGGATTTTTTGCTTGCCAAACGCTGATTTTGGGTTAAGATATATTTCTTTTTAACAAAGAAATTTATCATGGCAAACTCCCCGACATTAACCTCCTTTATTCCTGATGACGAAAAAATCGCCCAACATTATGCCCAAATCATAGAAGGCTGTGGCGAAAATCTAAACAGAGACGGGCTGATTGATACGCCCATGCGTGCGTCCAAAGCATTCAGTTATCTGACACAAGGCTATCATCAATGCCTAGATGTGGTGGCAAATGAAGCGGTGTTTGACAGTGATAACCCTGAACTTGTGCTGGTGCAAAATATTGAGTTTTATTCGTTGTGTGAGCATCATATTTTGCCATTTTTTGGGGTGGCTCATGTCGGCTATTTGCCTGATGGTAAGGTTTTGGGTTTATCCAAAGTCGCCCGCATTGTAGATATGTATGCTCGCCGATTACAAATCCAAGAAAATCTCACCAAACAAATCGCCACTGCCATTGCTGAGCTGACCGGCTGTCGAGGCGTGGCGGTGGTCATGGATGCAAGCCATATGTGCATGATGATGCGTGGCGTGAGCAAACAACAATCCACCACCCGCACGATGAGTACGCTGGGCGTGATGAGTGATGATGCCATCGCTCGTCAAGAGTTTTTAAGTGCCATTCCCAAAAGACAACCTGCATTTTAAGCAAACATGATAGGAAAAATTATGACCATCTTAGACCCTAATTGGCAATCTGATGCCCTAGACCCCACTTTGGGATTTTTTGAAGAGACCTTAGCAATCCGTGGCGGTTATCATCGCACGGACGAAGGCGAGCATGGCGAGGCGATTTTTACCACCAGTAGCTATGTTTATAAGTCCGCCAAAGATGCAGCCGACCATTTTGATGGCACAAAAAAAGGCAATGTTTATAGTCGCCATACCAACCCCACCGTACGAGCCTTTGAAAGACGGCTTGCTCTACTAGAAGGGGGTGAACGCTGTGTCGCTACCGCCAGTGGCATGGGGGCGATTTTAACCATGTGTTTGGCGTACCTAAAAGCGGGCGACCATTTGCTGTGTGCCAAGCAGTTGTTTGGTTCATCGGTGGCGTTGTTTGATACTTATTTTCGCTCATTTGGTGTGGAAGTTAGCTATGTGGATTGCTTTGATAATGATGCATGGCAAACCGCCATTCAGCCCAATACCCGAGTGCTGTACTGCGAAAGCCCGTCCAATCCCTTAGCCCAAATCGCCAATTTGCGATTTTTGGCAAATCTTGCCCATGATAATGGGGCTTTGCTCATCGTGGATAACTGCTTCGCCACACCCGCCATTCAAAAGCCGTTAGAGCTGGGGGCGGATGTGGTCATTCATTCTGCCAGTAAGTACATTGACGGGCAAGGGCGTGTGCTTGGTGGGGCGTTGGTCGGCTCTGATGAGCTAATGGAAAAGGCGTTTGGCGTGGTGCGTACGGGGGGTATTAGCCTGTCGCCCTTTAATGCGTGGGTGCTGTTAAAGGGGCTTGAAACCCTATCAATCCGCATGAAAGCCCATTGTGAAAATGCCAATAAGATTGCCGAATTTTTATCAAGCCACCCAAATGTACAAAAAGTGCATTTTTCAGGGCTACCCGCCCACCCAAGCCACGAGCTTGCCAAGTCGCAACATGCGCACTTGGACGTACAAGGCGGAGCATTTGGGGCGATTATCGGTTTTGAAGTGGCGGATAAGGATATGGCATGGCACGTCATTGATAGCACACGGGTCATCAGCATTACCAATAACTTAGGCGATGCCAAATCCACCATTACTCACCCTGCCAGCACCACCCATTTTCGTATGACACCCGAACAGCGTGCAGAAGCGGGCGTGAATGATGGGTTAATCCGTTTGTCGGTTGGGCTTGAAAATGCCCATGACATCATCAATGATTTAAAGCGTGGGCTTGATGGTCTATAAATCTTAATTTTATATAAAAAGGAAAAAATATGCCAAAAATTAATGTTGCCATCATCGGCGGTACGGGTTATACAGGTGTTGAGCTGATTCGCTTATTATCACGCCACCCCCATGTTATCATCAGTCATCTGACTTCCCGCAGTGAAAAGGGGCGGGCGGTGAGTGAGATTTTCCCAAGCCTGCTTGGTGTGTGCGATGTCGTGTATAGCGACATGACGGACGATGTCATGGACGAGATTGGTAAGGCGTGCGATGTCGTGTTTTTTGCCACGCCACATGGGGTTGCCATGAATCACACGCCACGCCTTGTTGCACAGGGGGTTAAGGTCATTGATTTGGGGGCAGATTTTCGTTTGCAGGATTTGAGCGAATTTAAGAGATGGTATGGCTTGGAGCATACTTGCCCTGATGTGGTGGCAGGGGCGGTGTATGGCTTGCCCGAGATTCACCGTGAAACCATTAAATCTGCTAAGGTCATCGCCAACCCCGGTTGTTATCCCACCACCGCCATTTTGGGGTTAAAACCTGTGATAGATGCCCAAAACATCTCAGATAACCCATTGATTTTTCACAACATCATCATTGATGCCAAATCGGGCGTGTCAGGGGCAGGGCGGAGTGCCAAGATGAGTTTGTTATTTAGTGAGTTATCCGATAATTTTAGTGCCTATGGTGTGGTCTCTCATCGCCACAGTCCTGAGATAAATCAAGGCGTACATACGTTTTTGCGTTCTAAATTTAGCCAAAAAGTGCGTTTTGTTCCCCATCTTGTGCCGATGATTCGGGGTATGTTTAGCACCATTCATCTTACCTTAACTGATGACGGAAAAGCATTAAACTGGCAAGATATTTTTGAAAAAACGTATCAAAATGAACCATTTGTGGACGTACTTGCCAAAGGAATGCTACCTGATACTCGCTCGGTGCGTGCGTCCAACCGCCTAAAAATCGCCGTTCATCAAGACGATGATGTCTTGACAGTTTTGGTTGTGCAAGATAATCTGGTCAAAGGGGCAAGCGGTCAAGCGGTACAAAACATGAATGTCTTGTGTGGCTTTGATGAGACGTGCGGATTGGGTGTGGAGTTTGGGGGCTGTGCGGTTGTGCCATAAATTTAGAATGATAAATAAAAGACCAATGTTTGTTGGTCTTTTTTATTTTCTATTGTCTGGCACATTCCATAGTAGCTTGTTGTATATTGAACGCAGAGCGTGCTGTGATTTTGTGCATATCTGTTGATGAAACGTATTCGGCAGGTAATAACATTTGACGTAAATCGGATGGTTTTATCCATAATGCAGTCGCACGCATTTTGGGTGTTTGGGACGTGCTGAGATTGAAATTCGGCAACACACCGTCCAATATTTTGACTTTTAAAAACTTGCCGTATCTCATTATCACTCATTTTGTCATAATAACGCACCATGTCATCTTTGGTGGGGACTTTTGGTTCGGAATTTGTGGTATTATCACAAGCGGTTAAGATAAATAGAGCCAAACTGCCACATAGAAATTTTTTCATGTTAATCCTTATCAAGAAAATAAATACATTAAGCCACGAATTGTCCCTACGGGTACAAATAGCAGAAAATCGGCAACCGCCCAACCTATTTTACCATGTTGAAAATCCATATAAGTGGCGTAAATTGGCATGATAAGCCCCAAAAAGACTTGTGTCGCCATCATGATAAAAGCAATGATGTCTGCCGTTGTTTTCTTGGTATTGGTTTGAATAAGCGTAAAAATACATAAAAATATGCCTAAAAGAGTATTTTTAAAAATAGGTCTGTTATGCCACAACTTCCTGTTGCCAAAATTGATGAATTGATTGGTAAACGCATTCAAACAAAACGCAAAGAAATGGGCAAATTATCCGAAAAAATCAACATTTCTTAACAACAACTGTCTCGTTATGAGCGTGGTGCGAATAAAATTAACGTGGCTCATTTGGTGGAGATTGCCCACATTTTACAAACGCCAATCAGCTACTTTTTTGCAGATTGTGTGCAGGGTGGGGTGTGTAATGATGATGAGTTAGACGGACATTGGCAAGCATTAAATTACGCCTAAAAACGGGCGTTGGTGGATTTTTTGATGTTGTGTAACAATCCTTGAAAAAAGGTGCATTCACCCTAACATAAGCCTTTACCATTTATTAAAAGGAAAATCCCATGAGCATTGAAACTTTAACATTATCAGTGCTTGGCATGACGTGTGATGGCTGTGTTCAATCGGCACAAAACGCCATCAGCGAGGTGGCAGGCGTACAAAGCGTGGTGGTAGATTTGGCAAAAGAGCAAGCTACCATCAGCTATGATGATGCCCAAACTACCCCAGAGCAGTTGGCGAAAGTCGTAGAAGACGCAGGATTTAGCACCACGCCATAAACCCAAAAGCCGAACGATGGTTCGGTTTTTATTTTAAATGGTATTTTGAAGACATATGGCGTTATCAAATCAAGATGCGTTTTAAAATTTGAACGCGTAGGGGTGGACACCATTCGCCCAAGTATGTACACAGTATCATCGGGTAAATTGCTCAAAAATTAACGACATTGCAACAATTTTTTAACCTAAGAAACCCCATGTCAAACCAAATCCACACCCTAGCCATACAAGGCATGACTTGCCAAGCCTGTGCCACTCGCCTAGAAAAAGTGCTGAACAAAAAAGACAGCGTACAGCGTGCCGAAGTGAATTTCGCCACCGAGACGCTGACCCTTTGCACTAACAGCGACACCAGTCATG
>JAUMUJ010000014.1:0-42100 GCA_030530785.1 Moraxella sp.
TTGATTGCAAGGATTGTTAATAAGATGATTTAATTTTAATTTCGTAAGAGGTCTAATCAAAGCTAAGAAATGTTGCCTGAAGTTTTGAGTTTTACAAGGAGATATTGGTTGAGCTTCAAACTTGTTATGAGAGATTGTAATTTTTGGTGTCTTTATGTAAATTTGGTTGATTTTTAAGGTGGTTTAGCATATATTTCCTTACCAAATTTAGTGCAATGGTTAAAATGATTAAAAATAAATTAGACTATTTAAAAGCATTTATCCCATGTTTAATGATGTTGGCATTTTTTATTTGGAATGCCGTTAATTACATTTCATATATTGCAGGGTTAAACTTTCCAAAAGAAAGCGAGCTACAATACGACACGGGTATTTTAACTACTTACGAACAAACATTTAGCTACAAAACAGGTCAAAATACCCCCGTCATGGTAAGACTTTCAGGCAACTATTTTTGCAATTATCATGTTGGTCATAATCCAGCATGGTCAAATTGTTTGAAGGATAAGCAAGAGTTGTTATCTTACTCTGGTCAAAAGGCAAAAATTGGTTGGTATAAAAATGAAGATTTTTTATGGATAAAAAACCCCTACAAACAACTGGTTACATTAGAAGTGAATTCAAAAGTTGTGCTTAGCTACCAAGACACCAAAGCAAAAGTAGATAAGATGAAGGGCTTTGATATAATATTTTATACATTATTGAGTATATTTATGTTTTTGGTGTGTGCAATTTCTTGCCTGCCTTTTTTATCCATCATATATCCAATTAAGAAATTATTTAAGAGAGACTAATTGTGAGTAAAGTTAATACTGCATCAGATGTGGCTTCTGGCAATTAAAGATTGGAGGAGTATTTGGGGGAAATGGAGTGATTATGCTAAAAAAATCAAACTTATTTTAAAAAATAAAGAAAACTATCCACTTATGCTAATAATGTTTATCATGTTTTCAGCTTTTTGGGTGATTTATTATGCTAATATTGGTGGCAGAGACATTCCTCCTGAGCAAGAATTGCATCATATATCAGGTGTTTTAAAAACTGTTACCGTGGCACAAGATAAAAGAAGTCCCATTAAACACATTTATATATATGACAAAACCAATAATAAACAGCTTACCATAGCTTGTGGCGATCATGTATTTCCCAGATATTTATTTACTGATTGTACGCATTTTGATCAATATCAAGGCAAGCAAGCAAAAATTGGTTGGTATCAGCAAAAAGATGTATTATGGTTTAGTAATGACATACCACAAATGGCAACGGTGGAAATTGAAGGTAATGTGGTAAGGAGTTATTACATGACTGTCTCTAAATCAAAATCCGATAATATAGAATATTTTGCTTTGTTGCTCATTTCAAACATTGTCTGGCTTATTCTATGTTACAAAGGTGGTCTTGAACCTTATCAAGATAATGATTAATTTTTTGTAAATAAGGTGTTTTTATGATTATGACAAAGATTGGTTCTGCATAAGATATTGTGGTAAAAATTTTTTTGAATACTGTAATTAAAGAGTGATATCATGTTCTTAAAAAAACTCCAAAATGTGGATAATCTTAAATTTCTTGTCTGTATTACTATTTTAGCCATATTGATTTCATTGTGGTTTATGACTGTGACTAGGCCTGGCTGGCACATTCCTACTCCCGATGAAATTCACTATGATGAAGGGGTGGTTAGTGTTGTTAGAGTATATTATTCAAACAAGAAAAATAGATGGGTGGAACATATTGAGCTAAAAACCGATGATGGCAAGCTGATTCACTTTGGTTGCAGTTATACTGCTTATTATTATACTCAGTATAGCAACTGTTTATTTAGTGAAGAGTACCAAGATTTTGTTAAGCAAGTTCATAATAAAAGAGGTGTGGTTGGTTGGTATGTTCAAAAACCTTTTTTAGGACATAACAATCCTTATCCACAACTCATCTCGTTAAGCATAGATGGTCAATACACTAAAGATTTGAATTATGATGGAATAATTGCAAGAATGCATGAGAGTAGAAACTTGTTTCCGATACTTGTTGTGGTTATTTTTGTCATTTGGTCTATGCTTTTTTTATTCATTGTTATTACAGAGCTTAGGTTTCACAAAAAAAATAGTTTGGTTCAAACAAAAAAATCGTGAGGGTATTTTATGTCCAGTAAATATGAAGTTATTTCTGATGTTAGTGATGCTAGTACAGTTGCAGCAAACTCAACTAATGGTATGACACTTTTTAATTCGTCTGATAAGGTGGATGTGGGTTTGGGCGTAGCTAGTCTTGGTATAGGATTTGTAGAAACAGCAAGTCTGATCACTGAATCGCCTGAGACAGGTCGTAGCACTTTTTCTGATAGGTTTGTAAAGGGAGTGGGTTTGCTAGGAATGTTCGTTGGCAGTGTAGCAACAGTGAAAGATGGTAAGGATATTTTAGGGCACTACCGACGAGAGGAAGACTGGAGCAAAATTGTCTTTAAAGAATAATTGGCGATATGCATACAATGACGAATTTTTAAGGTTTTTGCATAAAAACGCATAACCATCAATCACATCAAATAATGGATTGGTGTTTTTAATGAATATGGTGGCGGTTTTATACATGGGTTTGGTCTTGTTCTAGGGATTTGATGAGCTGTTCGGTTTTGCGTTTGGTGCGTCTTAGCCCATAAAGCCTTGCACAAAATGAAGTGATGATGTCGGTAAAATCCGCCATTAAATCATCTCTTGGGCTATCCACTTGATTAACCACTTCTATTTTGCGGTTTTGCATATCAAGTAGGGTTTCTAAATAATTAAAACCAAAGCGTGTCAAGCGGTCTTTATGCTCTACAATAATAAGATTTAAACTTGGGTCTTTGAGTAGGGCAACCAATTTGGGGCGATTGTCATTGACACCGCTACCCACTTCCTTGATGACTTTGGCAACTTGATAACCACGTGCATTGGCATAAGAGATAAGGCGGTCGGCTTGAGCGTCTAAATTGCTTTTATTTTCACTTGACGATACACGGCAGTAAATGGCAACAAGCGTTTTGGACATCACGCCATCGCCATCATCAACGATAATCACGCCCCCTGTTTCGGTGCGTTCTGATTTTACCTTGCCTGCTTTTACCCAATTCCAAACGGTGCGGTATTGTACTTTTTTGATTTTAGCGTATTCGGATATTTTATATCTCATTAAAGTATAGTATAATGTTCCTAGATTTACTATATTTTACTATTATTTTAGGTTGATGTCAATGATACACAACATGGAGCAATTATTACAAAGTGGGGGGTTGATTATCTAAATGGAGCATATTGAATGGTTATTTGTGGTAAAATATCATCATCTGTCTTAAATTTACCAATTGCTAACCACCCATGACCGTCATCAATCATACCTTAGATACTCGGGGGCTTATCTGTCCTGAACCCATCATGATGTTACATCAAGCCATGCGTCAGATGGCAGGGGCAGAAGTGGTGCAGGTGCTTGCCACTGACCCTGCCACCACCCGAGACATTCCCAATTTTTGTCGTCATTTGGGGCATGAGTTGATAGAACAGCTTAGCTTAGATGACGGCAGTTTTAGTTATCTGATTGCCAAAAAGCAGGCATGACATGAGTAAAACCCGTGCCACCAAACCCCGCTTGCCGTCCTTGACCACCACTGACAATGACCCGCCTTTTTTGACGGAATTTCGCATTGCCATGCTCGCTCGGGGGCTTGCCACTCGTACCCGTAATGCTTATATTCGGGATTTGCGGTTGTGTATGCAAAGCACAGATAAGCCACTGGACACATGGCAAGAACATGACGTGGTGGTGTGCCTAAATTACTTAACCGACCACGACAAATCCCCTCGTACCCAAGCCCGTATGCTTGCCAGTTTGCGCCAGTTTTTTTTGTGGCAAATCGGCGATGGCTTGCGTGAGAACAATCCCACCGAACACATCAAAAACCCCAAAGTCGGCAAACCCCTACCCAAAACACTCTCTGAGGACGACATTACCCGTCTGTTAGACAGTCCTGATAGCGAGACGATTTTGGGATTAAGGGATAAAGCCATGTTGGAGGTCATGTATGCGTGTGGGCTTCGGGTTAGCGAACTGGTCAATCTGTCCTTAGATGAGCTTAATCTGTCGGCAGGGTGGTTGCAGATTACAGGTAAGGGCAACAAAATGCGACTGATTCCACTTGGCGAATACGCCTTAAATGCCCTAAACGCCTATCTGGTCAGGCGTGGCGAGCTGAGACCTGTGGGCAAGACAGACTGTCAGGCGGTGTTTTTGACCGAGCAAGGTGGCTACATGACCCGTCATAATTTTTGGCATTTGATTAAAAAATACACCGCTCTTGCCCAAATTCGCACCGATGTCTCTCCGCACACGCTTCGCCATGCCTTTGCCACGCACCTACTGAACCATGGGGCGGATTTACGCAGTGTTCAGCTGTTGCTTGGGCACAGCGATTTGTCCACCACGCAGATTTATACCCATGTGGCGACCGCCAGATTACAAAGTCTGCATGAACAGCATCACCCCAGAGGTTAATTAAAAAACCGCCCCTTTGTGGAGCGGTTTTTTTGTCATACCTTAATGGCGGTGGAAGTGATTTTTTCTTCTACCACGAGTGCATCAGGGTCGCCTGCGATGCTTTCACGTTTGACAAACATAAAAAACGCACCTGTTGTCAGAGCCGTCAGAGCAAGTCCGATATATACCGACAGGGTGTAATCTAACCCAAAGCCGATTTTGTTGTAGGCAAGAAACGTATAGCACGCCGTACTCATAAAGATGGCAGGTAAGGTGCATACCCAATGAAACTTACGATAGCGGTACAAATAGCCCCCCGCTGTCCACAGCATGACCACAGCGACTGTTTGGTTTGCCCAGCTAAAATATCGCCATAGAATTTGAAAATCCACTTTTGAGACGATAAAGCCGATGACAAATAGCGGAATGGCAATCCACAGCCGTTTGATGAGTGTACGCTGTTCTAAGTTTAAAAATTCGGCGATGATGAGCCGTGCCGCCCGAAATGCCGTGTCGCCTGATGTGATGGGCAAAATGACCACGCCCAGCACCGCAAGCACCCCACCAATCGCCCCAAGATAAGCGATGGAGCTGTCATAGACCACTTTTGATGGCGAACCTGCACTGATGGCTTCTTGTAGGCTGACCAAATCAGGATAGAACGACATACCCACCGCACACCAAATGAGTGCGATAATCCCTTCGGTAATCATCGCTCCATAAAAGATAAAACGACCTTCGGATTCATTTTCGGCACATCTTGCCATGAGTGGGGTTTGGGTGGCATGAAAGCCTGACAACGCCCCGCAAGTGATGGTTAAAAACAGCAAAGGCCAGATGGGTAGGTCGCCTTTGGGCTGAAAGTTCATAAAAAAGCTCTCTACTGTCAGACCACCCATACTATGAAAGAAATAATCGCCTTGTCCGCCAAGCTCATTTTTGATAAGACCATAGGTCATGCCAAAAGACATGAATAGGAGTAGCCCACCAAAAAACGGATACACTTTGCCAATGATTTTATCCACAGGTAACAAAGTGGCGATGACATAGTAGATAAAGATGATGGTCGTCCAAAGCACAACGATGGTCTCTTTGGTCATGCCAAAGACGAGATTTGTACCCTCTTGTGAGTTTACGACCGCTTCGGCGTTGGCAACGTTAATGGCTCCTGTGGCGTTTGTGCCAAAGACATCAAGTGTGATGGTGCTTAACAGCTGAGCAGGGCTTGCCACAAATACCACCCCGACCAATAACAACAAAACAACCGCCAATAAGTTGATAAAATGCTTAATGGGCTGTCCTAAATATTTGCCCGTTAAGTATGGCATGCTTGCTCCACGATTACGCACGGACAGCATGCCGCACATATAGTCATGCACCGCCCCTGCAAAGATGCACCCTAAGACAATCCACAGCATGGCAACAGGTCCATATAACGCCCCCAAGATGGGACCAAAGATGGGGCCTGTGCCTGCGATGTTAAGTAGCTGAATGAGCCAAATTCGTCCCTTTGACATGGGTACATAATCCACGCCGTCTGTCATGGTATAGGCGGGGGTATTTTTGTTGGGGTTGATGACAAAGATTTTTTCTATCACCTTACCATAAACGGCGTAACCCATGATGAGAACGCCGATACAAAATAAGAACCACAACATAACTGCTCCTTTGTGCGTTGCTTAAAGTTTTTACAAAAAATTCGCTTAAAAATCATGTCATTGTGTCATTTTTATGGGTCATCGTCAAGATAATTTTTGGCGAAATACTTCCCACAGCACCATGCCTGTTGCCACGCTTACGTTCAGGCTTTGGGGGCGGTCGGGGTTGTCTGACATGGGGACGTAGACCAGCGTATCACACAACTCGCCTGTCAGCCGCCTCATGCCGTCTCCTTCTGAACCCATGACGATGGCGACTTTTTTGCCAAAATCACAGCGTTGTAAGGGCAAGGCGGTCTCATCAAGAGCCGTGCCAAAGACGAATACGCCTGCTGATTTTAATTTTTCTAAGCACCGTGCCAGATTGGTAACGGCAATCACAGGCACACTCTCTGCCCCACCGACCGAGACTTTGGCGACCGTTGGTGTCAGCCCCACGCTTTGATGGCGTGGCACGATGACCGCCGACACGCCAAGAGCGGATGCCGTTCTTAGACACGCCCCAAAATTGTGTGGGTCGGTAATCTGGTCTAGCACCAAAAATACCACATCGTCCTGCCCTGCCAAACCGTCCAGCTCATGCTCATCAAGCATGGCACGACTGCGAGCGGACAGTACCACGCCTTGATGTTGGGGTGAGCCACACAGTTCGGTGAGCGTGTCTTTTTGGGCGGTTTGTACCGACACGCCAAGCGATGTGGCAAGCGTGATAATCTCGTCATGATTGCCATTGTGATGATTGTCATAGCTTTGTACAAATAGGACTTTGGCATCCATTGGGCGGGTGTTTAAAATCGCTTTAATGGCGTGAATGCCATAAAAATGGGGCATGGCGGGCTTTTTGCTTTTTTGGGCGGGCTTGGTGGATTTTTTGTGTTTTTGAACGTCTTTTTTTGGGTCTTTTTTAAAGGGTTTTTGGGTCATTGTCATTTTTCCAAAATTAAATCATTACAAAAGAGATGGTCGTGAGTGCGATAAATGCGAAAATCATTGTCAATGGTCGTACTGTGGCTTCACGTCTTACGCTGTGCCAAATGCAAAGGCAAGCGTCTGCAACGTTGTTATATTGTTAAATCCGCCAATACCGGCTTATCTTTATGGCTAAATTTGGCAATCTTGGTGCGTGCCAAATGCAAAAAATTTAACAAAGTGTTTTGTGGGCGTGGGTAAGCAAGCAAAACATGGTTTTGGTAACACACGCCAAACTTTTTATTGTCTTTGATAAATTGTGCGGATTGTTGATGACATTTATCACTTTTATCAAGCAACGCCACAAAAATACCACCATTAATCAATATCTTGCCATGCTTTCCAACGCCTTTTGTGTTAGCATTTTGGCTTAATGTGTCGTCATGACTTTCTCAACAGCCAAACTTCCCATGCTAAATTTCATGGGGTTGTTGGTCGGACACATATTGGTTGACCTTAAATCTTGGGCGTGGGCGATGAGTATTTGTTCTACGCTGGGCGGTAGGTCTAAAATCAGCATGGCTTATCTTGGTTGCATTTTGCCCCATTATAACAAAATTTTTGCCCAAACCGACATTATCACTTGAAATTTTACCCCACAACCTTTATCAATAAGAAAATTTAACCACATCACATCGGAGAAATTATGAGCGAACAAAACAAAGCCCCAGAGCCGACCCTTGACGAGACGAGCGAAACTGCTGACACCACCGCCACCGAGCAAGAAGCGGACGAGCTGACCCGCTTGATTGCCACCATTGAAATGCTTGAAGCCGAAGTCAAACAAGCCAAAGAAGCACAAGCCCGTGCCAATGCCGAAAGCTACAATGCTCAGCGTAGAATGGAGCAAGAAACTGACAAAGCCAAAAAATTCGCTCTACAAAAATTTGCCAAAGAACTCCTTGACGTGGTGGATAATTTAGAGCGTGGTCTAGAAGCCAGCGAAAAAGCAGGGGCGGACGAGAACGTTCTGGAAGGCTTGCGTTTGACCCACAAATCACTACTGACCGTCCTAGAACGTAATGGCGTGGTGGCGGTGGGCGTGGTGGGTGAGAGCTTTAATCCCGATTTGCATGAAGCGGTGGGCATTTTCCCAGATGTCGAAAAAGATGTGATTGGGCAAGTTTTGCAAAAAGGCTATACCCTAAACGAACGCTCCATTCGTCCTGCGATGGTTCTGGTGGGGGCGTAAAGGCGAGATGGTAAATCCATAGCCAAATTGAATGATTAAAAAGCATTTAACTCAATTACTGTTATTGTTAAATGCAATGATTATTGGCATGGCAATGTCTTTATTTGTTGTGCCAATCATTTCTTGTCATATCAATCATTACGCTCACTATTTTTTTTGAGAATTTTTTATGGATAGTGATTGGTGCTATTTTTGTTATCTTAATGTCTAAATTAAAAATCAATCAATTTAAATTATTGATTTTTATAATTTTATCATCTTTAATTACTTGGCTGATTTTGTGTTTTTCTAAAAAAAGAAACAATTTTATCTGTCGTTCAAACACTGTGGGCGGATTGTCAATTTTTTTATGATACCAATGAAAATGCAGAGCTTGCCCTTTTTGTGATAAGTGGCATTTTCCTAGTTGTGGTGTTGTTACAATCGGTGATTGATTTTATTTATAAAAAATCCAAGACTTAGGGATTTTATTTTAAATTTCAATGGTTTAAAAGCAAATTTTTACAAAAAATTTTTTAAAAATTTGTCAAATTTTCTCTTGAAAATTCAAATTTGATACAGATATAACACAGCAAGTCTGGCAAACATTTTTGTAAATTTGCCAAAAATCCACTTAAATAAATCGGAGAAAAACTATGGGTAAAGTCATCGGTATTGACTTAGGTACAACCAACTCTTGTGTGGCGGTGCTAGAAAACGGCAATGTCAAAGTTATTGAAAACGCCGAAGGTGCTAGAACCACGCCTTCTATCGTTGCCTTTAAAGATGGCGAAACGCTGGTCGGTCAGTCCGCCAAACGCCAAGCGGTAACCAACCCCCAAAACACCCTATTTGCCGTCAAGCGTCTTATCGGTCGCCGTTATGACGAGCAAGCGGTTCAAAAAGACATCGGTCTTGTCCCTTATAAAATCGTCAAGGCCGACAACGGCGATGCGTGGGTGGAAGTGAACGGTAAAAAACAAGCCCCACCACAAATCAGTGCCGAAGTGTTGAAAAAAATGAAAAAAACCGCCGAAGATTATCTGGGCGAAACCGTAACCGAAGCGGTCGTAACTGTCCCTGCTTATTTTAATGACAGTCAGCGTCAAGCCACCAAAGACGCAGGACGCATCGCAGGGCTTGATGTCAAGCGTATCATCAACGAGCCAACCGCTGCTGCTCTTGCCTTTGGTCTTGACAAAAAAGAAGGCGACCGCACCATCGCTGTCTATGACTTAGGTGGTGGTACGTTTGACGTGTCCATCATTGAGATTGCGGATGTGGACGGCGAACAGCAGTTTGAGGTGCTATCCACCAATGGCGATACCTTTTTGGGTGGTGAAGATTTTGACATCGCTTTGATTGATTATCTGGTGGACGAGTTCAAAAAAGAGCAAAACGTCAATCTAAAAGGCGACCCACTTGCCATGCAGCGTCTAAAAGAAGCTGCCGAAAAAGCTAAGATTGAACTGTCAAGCTCAACCTCTACCGAAGTGAACTTGCCGTACATCACCGCAGATGCCTCAGGTCCTAAGCACTTAGTAATCACCATCAGCCGTGCCAAGCTAGAAGCCTTGACCGAAGAGCTGGTGGCTCGCACGATTGCTCCATGTAAGATTGCCCTAGAAGATGCAGGTCTGTCGGCAAGCGATATTGATGATGTGATTTTGGTGGGTGGTCAAAGTCGTATGCCACTGGTTCAACAAAAGGTGCAAGAGTTCTTTGGTAAAGAGCCACGTAAAGACGTGAACCCTGATGAAGCGGTGGCAATGGGTGCTGCCATTCAAGGTGCGGTACTCTCTGGCGACAAAAAAGACGTGCTTTTGCTTGATGTAACCCCATTGACGCTCGGCATTGAAACAATGGGTGGCGTGATGACTGCCATCATTGAAAAGAATACCATGATTCCCACCAAAAAATCACAAGTGTTCTCAACCGCTGCCGACAACCAACCCGCTGTTACCATCAAGGTTTATCAAGGCGAGCGTAAAGTGGCAGACCAAAACAAACTGCTCGGCGAATTTGACCTAACTGACATTCCGCCAGCTCCCCGTGGTGTGCCACAGATTGAAGTTACCTTTGACATCAACGCAGACGGCATCATGAACATCTCTGCTAAGGATAAGGGAACTGGCAAATCACAGTCTATCCAAATCAAAGCTGACAGCGGTCTGACCGATGAGCAAATTCAAGAGATGGTGCGTGATGCCGAAGCCAATGCCGAAGCGGACAAGAAATTTGCCGAGCTTGCCAACGCCCGTAACGAAGCAGACGGACGTATCGCAGCGGTACAAAAGGCATTAAAAGAAAATGCCGACAAAGCCACTGACGAAGAAAAGCAAGCGGTAGAGACTGCCATCAGCGAGCTGGAATTGGCGACCAAAGAAGATGACGTGGACGCCATCAAAGCCAAGCTAGAAGCCCTTGATAATGCTTTCTTGCCGATTGGTACGAAAATTTATAGTCAAGAGCAAGGGGGAGCTAATCCTGCGGACTTTGCCAGCCAAGCCCAAAACGCAAGCCAAGCCAAAGATGATGGCGTGGTAGATGCAGAGTTTACCGAAGTGAAAGATGATAAGAAGTAATCTTTAATCGTTAGGTAAAAGCAAACACCGCTCAATTTGATTGGGTGGTGTTTTTGGTTTATAATGATGATAATCTATTTAAATTTATAAACCATTTTATACCAGGAAAAAGTT
Organism: Moraxella sp.; assembly: GCA_030530785.1. Classification (GTDB taxonomy): domain Bacteria; phylum Pseudomonadota; class Gammaproteobacteria; order Pseudomonadales; family Moraxellaceae; genus Moraxella. Next base: position 11,010 of record JAUMUJ010000014.1, read on the forward strand.
ATGATAGGCACTCGTCTGCACATGGCACGCAAAGCTCAAGACCTATCCATGCAAGCATTGGCAAGCAAAGTTGGGCTAAGTGCCAATATGATAAAAAAGTACGAACATAACCAAAGTATGCCGTCATCTGATGTGCTACTTCGCCTTGTTCATGCACTAGATGTAGATATGGCTTTTTTGTTTCGCCCTGTGCAAGTGGAATTAAAGCAGGTGGAGTATCGCAAAAAAGCCAGCACCTCTGCACTATTACTCAAAAAAATTACCATTGATGTTACCAACCAAGCTGAACGCTGGTTGCACCTAAAAGAGCTTTGGCTTAATTTCCCCATAACTACTTATAAGTTAGATTATAATTTTTCCAAACCCATAACAACCATGGACGACATAGAAATAATCGCCAATGAACTTCGAGATTATTGGAAACTTGGTATCAATCCCATTCCTAACATGATTGATTTTTTGGAATCGTTGGGCATTATTGTCATTATTAGTGATGTTGATAACCATGATAATAAATTTGACGGTTTGCAAGCGATGATTAATAAGATTCCTATTATTGTTATCTCATCTCATTGGACAGGCGACCGACAACGTTTTACTTTGGCTCATGAATTGGGTCATTTGGTGCTAGATAAACGTTTGCCCAAAGATATGGATATAGAAAAAGCTTGCAATCGCTTTGCAGGGGCGTTTTTATTACCCAAAGAAAGCTTAATTCAAGAGTGGGGAGAAAAACGCACCAAAATCACCCCTAACGAATTGAGTTTTTTAAAACATGAATATGGTATTTCTATGTCAGCCATTTTGTATCGTGTTAAGGACTTGCATATTATTACGGACAGTTACCACAAGAATCAAAGTATTCGTTTTCGTCAAAAAGGCTGGCACAAACAAGAGCCTGATAAGCCTTATCCTAATGAAAAAACACATCTTTTTGAACAGCTTGTTTATCGAGCAATTGCCGAAGATATCATTAGCGAATCAAAAGGGGCGGAATTATTAGGGATATCCGTTCATAAACTAGTGCAACATCAGTATTTTGATGTGTGCGGAGACTGATAATGCAACAAATGCTTATTAGTGATGCTAATATTTTGATTGACTTGGAATGTTGTCAATTGATAGAGTTAATGTTTGCATTACCCTATAAATTTTGTACGCCTGATATATTATTTGATCAAGAACTCAAAAACCAACATTCTCACTTACTTGTAATGGGACTGCAAGTATTGAGTCTAAATTCTGATTCTATGACCTATGTGTTTGGATTGCAAGCCATTTACCAAAAAACCAGTCTGCATGATTTAATGGCACTATCTTTAGCAAAACAAGAAGGTTGCCCCTTATTGACAGGCGATAAAGCATTGCGTGAAGCTTCTCAAAAAGAAGCAGTCGTAATTCATGGCACTATTTGGGTGCTAGAACAACTTGTTATTCATCAAAAGGTAACATTACAGTCTGCCTTAAATGCTCTGGTAATCATGCAAGCCCATGGTAGGCGACTGCCTTTTGATATGGCAAAAGAAGCATTATTAGCATTGCCAGTTTAGGATAATTATAAGTCACAAAACCACCTCAAGTAATTCAACTTAGAAAAGTTCACGTAATAGCAAATCCTATCATCAATGACACTTTTATGAAAAATCCATGAAAAACCCCACACCCTACAAAAATCCACAATTTTGGCGTATAATGGGAGCAACTTAACATCATGTGCCACATCATGCGCATTTTATTGGTAGAAGACGACCCCGCCATCGCCCAAACCCTACTGTTTACCCTAAAAAAAGAAGGGTGGCAGGTGGCTTGGGCGGACACCCTGACCAAAGGCTTTGAGCTTATCAGCCAAGCCGACAATTTATCTGCCATCGTCCTAGATGTTGGCTTACCAGACGGCACAGGCTTTGAGTTTTGTCAAAAGGTACGAAATGGTAATAAACACGCCCACGCCCCCATACTGTTTTTGACGGCACGCACAGACGAGATAGACCGCATTTTGGGTTTGGAGCTGGGGGCGGACGACTACATCACCAAGCCATTTAGCCCCCGAGAGCTTGTCGCACGGCTAAAAGCGATATGGCGTAGAGAAAACATCTTTACCCAAAAATCGGACACATCAGGCAAATCAGACCCTGCCCACACCGATTTTACCAAAACCACAAGCGGACACACTTGGCATTATCAAGCCCATGATTATTCACTTTTTCTAAATAATCACGCCTTGACCCTATCAAAAACCGAGCTTGGGATTATGCTGACTTTGCTTGCCAATCCCACGCACATTTTGTCCCGTGAGCAGATTTTGGCAAGCATCTCCGACCACCCCGAACACCGCCTATCGCGCACCATTGACAGCCATATCAAGACCTTACGCCAAAAGCTGTCGGCGGTGTGTGATGATGAGCTGATTTTGACACATCGGGGCTTGGGGTACAGTTTGTGCTAAGTTTTCATGCCGTGCTTGATCGCATTTTTAAAAAACGCCCAAGTTTTAGCATTTTTGTGCGGATATGGCTCACGTTTGCCTTGATTAGTCTGCTGTCGTTGTCTTTTGCTTTTTATTATATTCAAAAAACCGTGCGACCGTCTGCCAAACGTGTGGTGGAAGACAGTTTGGTGGACACATCGGTACTGCTGTCGCACGTTGTGGCAGACGATGTGTCAAATCTATCAAAAGATGAATTAAATCAAACCCTTAACGCCAAATTATCCCACGCCTTTACCAACCCCGATGAACCGCTTTGGTATCATCAAAAATCCAAAAGTACCTACCACATCTACATCACGGACGATACAGGTGTGGTCATCTATGACAGTCATGGGGCGAGCGTGGGGGCGGATTTTAGTCGTTGGAATGACGTGTATCTGACCTTGCGTGGCAAATACGGAGCAAGAAGTACCGACATCGGCGGGCATTCGGTCATGTATGTGGCAAGCCCGATTGTGTCAGACGGGCGGATAATTGGCGTACTGTCCGTTGGCAAGCCCACCCAAACGCTCATTCCTTATATCAACAAAAGCACCAATGAGATTATTAAGATTATCTTAACCATTATGGCAATCACGCTTGCCACCGCCACGCTCATGGCATGGTGGTTACGCCACAGCATAGACAGCGTAAACCGCTATACCAAAGGGCTTGCCAGTACCGCTCCGCCCCATTTTTATCTGGGAAGAGAGCTAAATGAGCTGATGGCGAGCATTCATGCCATGAAAGATGCCATAGAAAATAAGGCATACGTCAGCGAGTACGTTCACACGCTCACGCACGAGCTAAAATCGCCCTTGACCGCCATTCGTGCCAGCAGTGAGATATTAACGGGCGAGCTGTCTGATGCCGAACGAGAGCAATTTACGGGAATTATCCTGTCGCAAACGGATAAATTGACCGAGCTTGTGGACAAACTTTTGACCCTTGCCAAGATTGAACAGCCGACCTTCAAACTTACCATGAGCGACTTTGATTTGGACGCACTCATTCAAACTTGCCTAAATCAGCAATCAGCCACCCTAAAACAGCTGGGCAAAACCGTGCTGTTTGACAACAGTGGCATTTGTGTCAGAGCCGATGAATTTTGGCTGACCCAAGCGGTGCAAAACGTCATTGATAACGCCATTTATTATGGCAAAAGTGTGATAAGTATTGACATCAGTCAAACCGAGACGGACACGCTTATCTGCATCAAAAACGACAGCGACACGCTGGACGATTTTATCATCAACCGAGCCTTTGAGCGTTATTTTAGCATGGGCAACACCCACCACCAAAAAAGTACAGGGCTTGGGCTAACCCTTGTCAGGCAAGTGATGGAGCTACATAGTGGGTCGGTGAGCTTTGGTCAAGATGTGAATGATGATGTGGTTGTATTGATGAGATTGCCACGCTGATTTCACGCATTTTCCATAAATGCCCCGCTTTTTCCATCATTTTTGCACAGACGATTTTTATAATAACTCCAACGTTTCCTAATGGTTTTTTTTGGGAGTTATTTATGCAAAAAATCGGTACAAAATTATCACTCATCGGGGCGGTGTGCCTTGTGTTTTTTGTCGGACTGATGTTTGTTAGCGGACTTGTGAGCGAGCGACAGTCTTATCACGATGAAGTCATTGATGAGATTAAGTCATCTCATGTGTCATCGCAAATCTTAGCCACGCCCTTTTTGGTGGCAGGTCATGGCAACCAGACACACTACATTTTTCCCGCCAAAAGCGACATCAAAGCGATGAGTAATGTGCGTGATGATGAGTACAAACGGGGCATTTATCGGGCGATAAGCTATGGGGCAAAGCTAAGCATACAGCAGAGCTTTAACGCTCATGCCCCCATCCACACCTTGCATATTGAACAGTCTGCTGAGCTGAGCCAAACGGTATCGCCTGATAGCCAAGCCCAAAACGAGCAAGCCAAATCCACCCAAGCGACAAGCACGCCCGCCCAATCCACTCCAAAACCGCTAAGACTCATCATCGCCCTAAGCGATTTGCGTGGTGTCACGCCAACGGATGTAATCATCAATGGCAAAAGCTATCCTGCCACCTTTGGCACGGACAGCACCTTAGCACATTTGGAAGTGGCTTTGCCCATGACCTTAGATGACTTTATGGGCAGTCGGGAGCTAAACGTACAGTTTGAGCTTGATGTGTCAGGCATTGGCAGTTTTGGCGTGTTACCGCTTGGTAAGATGAACACCGTTACCCTAAACAGCAACTGGCAAAATCCCAAATTCTATGGGCAAGCCCTACCCACACACAAATCACTCACTGACAACGGCTTTGGGGCGACATGGCAAACTCATGTCTTAGGCGTACAAAATCAACAGCACATCATGGAGCTGTCAAGGGGCATGGGTGATTTTAGCCAGTCCACGCACCATGCTCTGATGACTGATTTTATCCATGTTAATGACACCTACACCCAAACCGACCGCAGTATCAAATACGCCTTGCTCATCATCATGGTGTCATTTGGGACGTTCTTTTTGTTTGAGATTATCAAGGCTCGTGCCATTCACCCCATTCAGTATCTTTTGGTAGCAAGTGCGTTACTGGTGTTTTATTTGCTACTGTTATCGCTTGCCGAACACATCGCCTTTTTATATGCTTACATCATCGCAAGCCTTGCCTGCGTGGGGCTTATCGGTTGGTATGCCTGTTATATGCTTGGTTCTTTTGGACGTGGCGTGGGCTTTGGGGCGGTGCTGGGGACGCTGTATGCGTGCTTTTATGTGATACTGTCGGCAAGCCAGATGAATCTACTTATGGGTTCGGTGTTCTCATTTGTCTGTATTGCCATTGCGATGGTTGCGACCCGTCATGTGGATTGGTATGGTCTGGCAGGTACTCTTGGTAAAAATCGCACCAAAGAGCCACACAGCCCATCACAAGGAGAATGACATGATACCATCTTATGTGTCTTTTTTGGGAAAATATAAGGCAGATATTTTGGCAGGGTTGCAAGATGAGTATGTGGAGTTTGGTTATTGGCTGTATATCCCAAAGCTAAACACGTTGCTAAGTTTTAGGTGGCAGATTTGTACAGGGGTAGAAATGGTATAAATAAAAATCGCCCAAAATGGGCGATTTGTTATTTTGCGTTTTTGTATTTGGGAAAAAATTCTTTACCCAATAGCCACAGATACTGGTCAATCTGTTTTAGATTATAATCATCTAGCTTAAAGAATGCTTGAAAATCTAGTAACACAGATTTAAATTTTGCATAGTCTTTTAGGTTAGCTTGATTAAAATCAGAAAAACGATGAGTTTTATTTAAATAAAGCAAAACCTTTTCCACATAGCTGTCATAAATGGGAAAATCATTTGAATTATGATGGCTACAATATTTGCTGGTAAAAGAATAAAAGTGCTTTGTTTTGCCATTGATGGTGATTGTTTTGATGTCATCAATCAGTGTAACATCGCCATTTTTTAATCGTTCATCAATATTTTTTACCTGCATGATGTGTTTTGCCACAGGATAAATGGTAAAAATGTTGGTGCTATAAAAATCATTTAGCGTGGCTGATTTTATTAGCACATCGCTTATGTCAGTATTATTGGGGGCAAGCTCAATAAAAAGTTTGTTTAGGGCATTTTCTTGTAGACGGTAATTTTCTAGTGTCTGCCAAAGTGTCAGGTACTTATTGACTTCATCAATGCTAGGGGTTGGGATATTTGGGTTCATGGGTTTTCCTTATTTGGGTGGTTAAATATAAAAATATCAAAGAAGTATTAAAGATAGCTGTATTTTAAATCAGTCAAAAATTTAATTTACCAATTATTGCTTTCTATAAAACCCCCACCATTTCTGGTGTAATTGGTTCTATCATTTTCTGTTAAAGAGTAAGTTTTCTTAGAGCCATTGCCAAATGAAATTTCAACCTTATTGATAAATCCGCCCATACAACGTCCATAAAAATTTAGAATGTCGCCCGAGCGAATTTTCCAACCATTTGGTTGAACCACACCTAGTTGTTCAGCGGTGGGTTTGGGCTGTCCTCGCTTAATATTGGTTTTGCCAATTTGGTAGCGAGGTGGTAAATCAGAAAAAGCTGGTGAATTATCAAGTAACACACTCCCTATTACGTTGTGTGTCCACTTAATGCATTGCGTATTAGTATGCGAACTCCATGCTTTAACACCTTGAATAATCAAGTTGCTATTGAGTGATTTAATCATTATATCATCGTGGTATGCACGCAAAACTAAATTACCATCAGATTTTTCATACATACCAGTAGCATGAGCTATTGAAGCAGTAGCAAATAATGCTACAATTGGTGTCATAATTTGAATAAAATTTTTCATAAAAAACTCCAAAATTTCATAAAATAAAATAATATTACACCATAAGACATTTTGCAAAATTCAAAAATTTTAGTGTATAAGCCTTAATTTTGTTGAGATTTTGATTTTACTAAACTTAGTGGAATTTTAATTTCGCAAGAGGTTTTTGGTCTATCTTGCAGAGTGGCAGGAAATTTGACGACCCTTTTCATCATAAGCATATATAAAGGAGCCATTTGAACCATTCTTGGTGCTTACAGAACCACTTGTATAGCCCATAAGTCGCCCACTTTTAGTAAAAAGTTGCTTATTGCCATCATAGACATAAACAAAATTTCCTTTTTGTACTGCATGGGTAATTGCCATAATAATCACCTTATTTAAAATCAAAAATAAATCATTGTAAATCAATATGGGTGGAAATAATACCCTTAAAATATAACATTTGAGTTTTGTAATAGGATTGTTAAAACCACACCAATCAACAATATTTGCATTCTATCAAATTCCCCCCACAATCCCCAAGCCTTCCCAAATGGCTAAATTCCTACCAAATGGCAATATTCTTAGGATAACTGGTTAAAAACCCACCTACCAACAATTTTGCTTTTATTCATCAAGTTTGCTATACTAAAATTCAATCAGCCCTGTTGGAGAGTACCCATGACCGACATCATTGCCCAATTTATCCCCATCTTTTTGGTAACGCTTGGGGTGTTTGTGTTGTTTTTTTTGTTTATGGGGGTGGGTTATTTGGTCAAGAAAAAACCCCTAAAAGGCTCGTGTGGTGGTGTGGCGAACCTGATGGGTGATGAATATTGCCAGTTTTGTGGCAATGACCCTAACAAATGCGACAGCCTGACCGAAGACGACAAAAAAGCCATGCTCACCAAAAAAGCGACATTGGATAAGATTGCCAAAAAAGCCTAACCTGAACATATCCACAAAAAGGGCAAGAATTCTTGCCCTTTTTTTATGCTAATTTTCCCAAAACATACCAAAAGTTTGTTAAAATTAGTCTTTTAAGCCCCAATCATCATGCCAACCCCACACACCAAACCCACACTACCCCTAATCTTTCTTATCATCACGCTTGTATTTTCGGCGGTCAATATGCGGTCGCCCATTGTCATGATAGGTTCGGTTGTCCCTACGCTCACAGACGCACTTGGGCTTTCGGTGTCTGCCATCGGGCTGTTGGGGGCGTTGCCCATGCCCATGTTTGCCTTTGGGGCATTGGTCGCTCCCATGTTTGCCAGACGTTTTGGACTTGAAATGATGATGATGGTCAGTACTGCCATGCTGGCGATGGGTGTATTGGTTCGGGTGTGGCTTGGGGTGGGTGGACTGTTTGTTGGCACGCTTGGTTTGTCGCTTGCTATTGGACTGCTAAATGCCTTGATCGCCCCCTTTATTAAAAAATATGCTCCCAATCACATCGCTCTTGCCACAGGGGTGTTTAGCTTGTCCATGTCGGTGTTGGCGGGGCTGTGTGCTTATGCGGTCGTACCGCTCATGAGTGCGGTGTCGTGGCAGGTGGCGCTGTCATGGTGGGGGGTGTTTGCGGTGATGACGTTTTTTATGTTGTTATTTATCAATGGCTTAAATTATAAAGACAGCACCCATGCCACAAGTATGCCCAGCCATTTTAATGCATGGAAAAATAAAGATGCTTGGTATATGGGTGTGTACATGGGCATACAGTCGCTCTTATTTTATACGGTGGCGAGCTTTTTGCCGTCCATGGGTATGGGTTATGGGCTAAGTTTGGCACAGGCAAGCTCTCTTGCCCTTGCTTTTCAGTTATCTGCTCCTATCGCCATATTTTTATTAACCTTTTTAATCAAAAGAAATTTTTCCATAAAAATCATCGCACTGGTGGCAAGTCTTGCCAATGCGGTGGGGGTAAGTGGATTTATTTGGTTGCCCCAATATTTGCTGTTTTGGTCAGTACTCATGGGTTTTGGTGGTGCGTCTATTTTTACGTTGTCGCTCATGCTGTTCTCCATTCGTACGACACGGCTGGACACGGCACGGGATTTATCGGGCATGGTGCAAGCGGTGGGCTATGGCGTGGCGTTTTTTGGTCCTTTGGTGCTGGGCAGATTATACGAAAAAACAGGCACTTGGGAAGTGTCGCTGTATGTGCTATTTGTTCTGATGTGTGTCAATGTGGGCTTTGGTTGGTTGGCTGGGCGTGGGGATAGGGTGGATTAAATACTATTAGAATACTATTAGTATTAAAGTAATATATTAAAAATATAATTATCAAAATTTTTTTCATAAAATAATTGACTTTCTGAGAAAATGGCAGTAAAATTCGGTCATGGTTTCTTGGAGAGTATTTGTTATGAGCGAAAAATGTTTAGTTGTTTTTACCTACAATGGCAAAAGCGACATTTTATCGGAAGGTGTAAGTGGCGATTGGCGGTTAAGCAAACGCACCGCTAACACTTGTAAATACATCATTTGTGTGCAATTGATTGGCAATTGGGGCAATCCCGAAGCTCCGCCACACACCGCCTTTTTAATTGGTAAAATTTCCGATATTCAGGTCTCCCCACACAACAACACTCGTTATGAAGTTCATATCAGTGAATACGCTGACATCAACATTCCCAACATCAAAGGGACGGCAAACCCTGTTTCTTATCGTTCATTAGATGAATTTGAACACTTGGACATTAACAGTCTTGAATTTAAGCCTGTACAGCCTAAAAACAACCCAACCCAAAAGAAAACCCAAAGCCAATCGGACGCACCCTTGACCATACCCGAAGCCAAACGCAGACTGGCTTTAACGCTTGGCGTGAGCGAAGAGAACATCACGATTACCATTAACCACTAAGGAACTGCCATGACCGACATCACGTTTACCCCTAACAACTTTTGGCACATGCAAATGCACCCCACAGGTTTGCAAGATGATTTTGCCCCAAACATTCCTTATATCCTAGAACATCGTGGATTTATTGGGCTTGGTAATTGGGAACGAGACGGCAAGCCTGACCCACAAATCGCCATTTTTAACGAAAGAATTGCCGTAAATGATATCATCGCCATTCGCAACGGGGCAAAATTTATCGCCCTTGTGCAAGTCATTGGCGGAGCGTATCACATCAAAGATGACAGCGACCCAGACACACACTGGATAGAAAATCGCCGTCCTGTGCGTGTGTTGGATTGGGAGATTGACGGCAAACAAGTGCGTGAATGTCCGCATTACCGCCCAACACTTGCTCGTTGTGGCAGTGATGATGCCGAAACTACCCAAATCATCAAGACATGGTATGAACGGGTTGCCAAATCGCTGACGGCTCGTAAGTTGCCACTCAGTTTATGATTAACATTGATAGCCCCATTTTGTATTAGGAAAAACCCATGCAAATCGCCTATTTTCAAATCAAAGGGGACGGCAAACGCACCAATCAAGATGCGTTATTTGACGGCACAAACGTTCACACCGCCAAACTTCATCACGCCTACCATGCCCTTTTGTGTGGCGGTGGCAGACGGCGTATCTGGTAGCCCAAAAGCTCATTTGGCAAGCCGTTTTTGGATAAACGAAGTGGCACAAGCACGCCCTAATGACGTGGGCAGTGTGGGATTTTTTGAGCAGGGGTTTGGGCGGTTTTGTGATGACGTAGGAGCGACTGCTTATGGTTCGGCAACCACGCTGGCAGGGGTGGTGGTTAGGGCGGATAGCGTGGATATCTTTAATGTGGGCGACAGTGCGGTATTTGTCGTGGGGGCGGACGGCGTGTGGCACAAACTAAGCCATGACCACACGATTTTAAATGAACTGCTTGGCGGACAAGTTGCCGACAGCACCCAATATGCCCAATTCTATGGCGGTCTCATGGAGTGTCTTATCGCCGACCCAAACGAGCATGAATTTAGTGTTCATCGCACCACATACCAACCAACACAGGGCGAGACGGTGATGGTGTGTACGGACGGCTTGACGGACGAATTTAGTCCCACGCAATTAACACTCATGTGGAACAGTCAATCCACGCTCACCGACAAACTGGCGATTTTATTACAAAACCTAAAAAAGCGACAAGGGCATGATGACTGTTCGGTGGTGGCGGTGGGTGGTTTTTATCAAGCATAAAAAAGGGCGATAATCACGCCCATTTTTTTATGACCAGCGTTTAAAAACCAAACTCCCATTTGTTCCACCAAAGCCAAAGCTGTTAGAGATAGCATAATCTATGCCATTGACCTGACGAGCGGTGTGGGCAATGTAGTCAAGCACGCACGCAGGGTCGGGGTTATCTAGGTTGATGGTGGGCGGTAGGATTTGGTGTTGTAGGGCAAGCACGCTGATGATGGCTTCTACTGCCCCTGCTGCCCCAAGCAGGTGTCCTGTCATGGATTTGGTGGAGCTGACCAAAATTTCATCACCAAAGAGTGCCTGTATCGCACGGCTTTCTGCGATGTCGCCTGCGGGGGTGGACGTGCCGTGAGCATTGACATAGCCGACCTTGTCAGGGGTGATGCCTGCATCCGCTAGGGCGTTTTGCATGGCACGTTTTGCTCCGTTGCCATCATCGGGTGGGGCGGTGATGTGGCTTGCGTCATCACTCATGCCAAAACCTGCCACTTCGGCCAAGATGGTTGCTCCCCGAGCTTTGGCGTGAGCTAGGCTTTCTAATACCAATGCTCCTGCACCATCTCCAAGTACAAAACCGTCTCTGTCCTTATCAAAAGGTCGGCTTGCTTTTGTTGGCTCATCATTGTAAGTGGACAAGGCGTGCATGGACGCAAAGCCTGACATACCAAGTGGGGTTGAGCCTTTTTCACTGCCACCAACCACCACGCCATCAAGGTCGCCATAGGCAATCAGTCTAGCCCCAAGCCCGATGGCGTGTGTGGACGTGGTACAAGCGGTGGCGGTGGCAAGGTTAGCCCCTTTTAGTTGATGGCGAATGGCAATCAAGCCTGCTGGCATATTGATAATCGTGCCAGGTATGATAAAGGGTGAGACTTTTTTTGCTCCGTGAGCGTGTAGTGTATCACGACTGGACTCAATGGTTTGTAATCCGCCAATGCCTGATCCCATGATGACCCCAAAACGTTCATTTGGCACATTGATGGGTAGGCTGTTACCCACCACACCATCAGTCAGACCCGCATGATACAAGGCTTGGGCAGACGCTACTTGGGCATAGTGCATGAACTCATCATAACGGCGAGCGTCTTTGGGGTTTAAAAAGGTTTTTGCATCAAAATCTTTTATCCGCCCCGCAATACGTGAGCGAAATTCGTCCATGTTACCCTGAACATCGTCAAACCCATCAATGACATCAATGCCACTTTTGCCTGCCATTAGGCTTTGCCATAGGCTGTCCAAATCATTACCGATGGGTGTGATTGCTCCCATGCCTGTGATGACAACCCGTTCATGGTCGGGTCGGTCAAAGTGTGGGGTTTTTTGGTGGGTATTGTCAGTCATGATTTATCCATAAAGCTAAAAGCATTATCTTACCATGAATTTATCTGAATTTATAGTGTACATTCATAAACGGCATAAAAAATTTCCCAAAGCGAACTTTGGGAAATTTTGGCAGACGGTGGATTATTTGCGGTCTTCAATCTTAACAAAAGCACGGTGCGTCTGACCAACGTAACGCTGACGTGGGCGACCGATTTTGAAGGGTTCAGAGTGCATTTCTGTCCAGTGGGCAATCCAGCCTGCGGTACGAGCTAGGGCAAAGATGACCGTAAACATGGATGTTGGGATACCGATGGCTTTTAGGATAATGCCAGAGTAGAAGTCCACGTTTGGATACAGTTTGCGGTCAATAAAGTACTGGTCGGATAGGGCGATTTTTTCTAGTTCCATCGCTAGGGCTAGCTTGGGGTCATTGATGCCCAACGCACCAAGCACTTCATCGCAAGTTTCTTTCATCACTTTGGCACGGGGGTCAAAGTTCTTATAGACACGATGCCCAAAGCCCATGAGTTTGGCTTCTTTGGTTTTAACTTTTTCCATAAATGGAGCAACATTTTCAACCGTGCCAATCTCGTCTAGCATTTGTAGTACGGCTTCGTTTGCACCGCCGTGTGATGGTCCCCATAGAGCAGCGATGCCTGATGCGATACAGGCATATGGATTTGCCCCTGTTGAACCCGCCAGACGCACGGTAGATGTTGATGCGTTTTGTTCGTGGTCAGCGTGCAGGGTAAAGATTTTATCCATCGCTTTAACAAGCACGGGGTTTGGCTTGTAGTTTACGTCCCCAGGGGTGGCAAACATCATGTATAGGAAGTTTTCAGCATAGCTAAAATCTTTGCGTGGATACATAAATGGCTGACCGATGGAGTATTTATAACTCATGGCAGCAAGGGTTGGTACTTTGGCAATCAAGTCCACACAGGTATTATCACGATGGTCAGCGTCAGAGATGTCTAGGTGGTTGTGATAGAATGCAGACAACGCACCGACCACACCAACCATAATCGCCATCGGGTGAGCATCACGGCGAAAACCTTCAAAGAACCTACGCAATTGGTCATGCACCGCCATGTGCTCGCCAATGCGTGCGTAGAATTTGTCTTTTTGTTCGGCGTTTGGCAAATCACCATAAAGCAGGGCGTAGCAAACTTCCAGATAGTCGGCGTTGTCAGCAAGCTCATCAATGGCATAACCACGATGTAAAAGTTCACCCTTGTCGCCATCAATATAAGTCAAAGCAGACTCAACGGGAGCTGTCGCCATAAAGCCAGGGTCGTACGTCCAAAACCCTGCCTTGCTGACCGCACTCACGTCCAACACGGGGCGACCTAAGGTGCTTTCTAGGACGGGCATTTCATATTCTTGACCATCTACGACTAATTTAACTTGTTTTGACATAATAACCTCTTTTTGGTTGGTGATGTCCTATTTTCCCAATAAGACGATAACAACATCTTGATACCTGCCTTAGCATCAAGACATGAACTCCTTGTGTTGCATTGGACGCTGTATAAATTTTCCAAGCAACTACGATGATACAAAAACTTTGCCCAACTTACAAGCCCATTTTAAGATAATTTTTTTAATCAGACTGTAAATAGTTATCATCAGCATTGATTTGAAACATTTGGTAACAATATTGCGGTAATGCTGACGGCTTTTTATAAATATTTATGAAATTTTACACAAATCCACTAAATTCATTTGTAAAATTTTGCTAAGCGTTTTATAATTTCAGAAGAATAATCCACCTGCTTTTATGAATGATAATCGCTTGCAGATTGTGGGCGGATTATCTAAAAAAGTTGTTACTTTTTGGTATTTGCTGTGCTAAGGAAGTTCTTAGTGTGTGTTGTAAAGCACACCCAACAGCCAGCCAGCTCTCCTTGCCGTTAGGCGTAATTTTTTATTAAGGATGCCCGCTGTGAAAAGCAACCGACCAGTTAATCTTTCTATGGGTCAAGTGCTTGCGGTGAACTCAAAATCACCCATCGCTATGGCTTCAATCTTACACCGTGTGTCAGGTGTGGTGCTGTTTTTACTTGTGCCTGTGATGCTTTGTATTTTACAGACATCTTTGTCATCAGAAGAGGGTTTTAAGACCGTATTTGATAATGTCGCTCTGCGTTTTGTGGCGTGGATTTTTGTGGCAGCAACTGCTTACCATTTTGTGATGGGTGTCAAGCACTTGCTTGCTGACATGGGCATGAACGAAGAGTTCCAATCGGGTAAGACGGCAGCGATTATCAGTTTTGTCATCGCTGTTATCTTGATTTTGGCTTCATTTGTATGGGTGATGTTCTGATGCAAAGAAATAGTTTTAGCGTAAAAAGTGCGTCAGGTCTGACAGGGTCAGGCTCTCGTGATTGGTTCTTGCAACGTGCCAGTGCGGTCATACTTGCGGTGTACAGCTTGGTGCTTATGAGCTTTTTTTTGACCAATGATGTGGATTATGCCAAGTGGCAATGTTTTATGACATCATTGCCCATGAAAATCTTTACATTACTGTCTGTGTTGGCTCTTGCATTTCATGCGTGGGTTGGTATGTGGACGGTGTTTACCGACTATGTGAAGTCATCTGGCTTGCGTTTGGTGCTACAAATTGTTACCGTAACGGCGATTTTGGCGTATTTGGCATGGGGCATCATCATCTTTTGGGGCTGACCTAAGATGAGTACTCATAATTTTCCAAACTAACTTTTATAGGAACAAACATGGCATTAGCACAAGAAAAAATTGAAAATATCCCCACCCTAAACTTTGACGCTGTCATCGTGGGTGGGGGTGGCTCTGGTATGAGAGCGTCTTTACAGCTCGTTGAAGGTGGCATGAAAGTTGCCGTTTTGACCAAGGTATTCCCAACTCGTAGCCATACCGTTGCTGCCCAAGGAGGCATTGGTGCGTCTTTGGGGAACATGAGTCCTGACAACTGGCATTTTCACTTTTATGACACTGTCAAAGGTGGCGACTGGCTTGGCGACCAAGACGCCATTGAATATATGTGCCGTGAAGCCCCAAAAGTGGTGTACGAACTAGAACACATGGGTATGCCTTTTGACCGTAATGCAGATGGTACGATTTATCAGCGTCCCTTTGGTGGACACTCTGCCAACTATGGCGAAAAAGCCGTGCCACGTGCGTGTGCGGCAGCTGACCGTACAGGACACGCTCTTTTACATACCTTGTATCAAAAGAACTTAGAAAAAGGCACACAGTTTTATATTGAGTGGATTGCCCTTGACCTTATCAAGGACGCAGAAGGCAACATCAATGGCGTGATTGCCCTTGACCAAGAAACAGGTAACATCAGCGTGTTCCAAGCTCAAACCACCATCTTAGCCACAGGTGGGGCAGGGCGTATTTTCCGTGCCAGCACAAACGCCTACATCAACACAGGCGATGGCTTGGGTATGGCGGTGCGTGCAGGCATTCCATTGCAAGACATGGAATTTTGGCAATTTCATCCCACAGGTGTGGCAGGAGCAGGCGTGCTTTTGACCGAAGGTTGTCGTGGTGAAGGTGCGATTTTGCGTAACAAGCATGGCGAGCCGTTCATGGAGCGTTATGCTCCAACCCTAAAAGACTTAGCTCCCCGTGATTTCGTCTCTCGTTCTATGGACCAAGAGATTAAAGAGGGTCGTGGCTGTGGTCCGAACGGTGACTACATTTTGATGGATATGACGCATTTGGGTCTAGACACTTTAATGAAACGGTTGCCATCGGTTTTTGAGATTAGTCACAACTTTGCCAACGTGGACATCGCCAAAGAGCCTGTGCCTGTTGTGCCAACCATTCATTACATGATGGGTGGCATCCCAACCAACATTCACGGTCAAGTTACCGTCCCTGTGCTAGATGGTCATGTGGACGAACAAGGTCTGTACACCGAAGGTCGTGTGGTTAAAGGTTTGTACGCCATTGGCGAATGTGCGTGCGTGTCAGTACACGGTGCAAACCGCTTGGGCACAAACTCTTTGCTTGACTTGGTGGTGTTTGGTCGTGCCGCAGGTCAGCACATTTTGGACGAATTTGCCAAATCTGACCGCAGTTATAAGCCTTTAAATCCTCGTGTGCTAGACTTTACCCAAGCCCGCCTTGACAAGTTGCAAAACTCCACCGAAGGTTATAACGCCCAAGAAGTGGCGGACGAGATTCGTGGTATCATGCAAGCTCACGCTGGGGTATTTCGTACCCAAGCCTTGATGGACGAGGGCGTAGAAAAAATCATGGCACTTGCTCCAAAAGTTGCCAATATCCACCTAAAAGACAAATCTGCCGTCTTTAATACCGCTCGGATTGAGGCGTTAGAAGTGGCAAACCTTTACGAAGTGGCAAAAGCGACCATGCTGTCAGCGTCTTTGCGTCATGAGTGTCGTGGGGCTCACAACGTGCTAGATTATGAGCACCCTGCCGACTACGAGCCAGCACCGCTTGGACGTGATGACGAAAACTGGATGAAACACACGCTGTGGTACTCTGAGGGTAACCGTGTGATTTATAAGCCTGTGCGTAAACAGCCCTTGACTGTGGATTACTGTGAACCCAAAGTGCGTACTTTCTAATTAAATATTCATTTAAAAAAGCGTGTCGCTGGTAAGAAGCCACACGCCCATTGGAGAAAAATATGAGTCGTGGTAAACGCATTGTAGAGATTTATCGCTATGACCCCGATAAAGACAAAGCACCCTATATGCAAACGTACGAGATTGAGCTGTTAGACTCTGACCGTATGCTCCTAGACGTGCTACTTCGCCTAAAAAAAATGGACGAAACATTGACGTTTCGCCGTTCGTGCCGTGAGGGTATTTGTGGCTCTGATGGCATGAACATCAACGGTAAAAACGGCTTGGCGTGCTTGATTAACATGAACACCCTGCCCGAAAAAATCATCGTACGTCCTTTACCAGGTTTGCCCGTGATTAAGGATTTGGTGGTGGACATGAACCAATTCTACGCCCAGTACGAAAAAGTTCAGCCTTATCTTATCAACCGCCAGCCACCGCCAGCCACCGAACGTCGTCAATCCCAAGAAGACCGTGAAAAACTCAACGGCTTGTACGAGTGCATCTTATGTGCGTGCTGTTCTACGTCTTGCCCATCATTTTGGTGGAATCCAGACAAGTTTCTTGGGCCATCAGCCCTACTTAACGGCTACCGCTTTATCATTGACAGCCGTGATACTGATACCCGAGCCAGACTTGCCCGCCTAGACGACCCGTTTAGTTTGTTCCGTTGTCGTGGGATTATGAACTGTGTGTCTGTTTGCCCCAAAGGGCTAAACCCCACCCGTGCCATTGGACACATTCGTAATATGCTTCTAGAAACTGCCAGCTGATCGGCAAAAATAAAAACCGCCTAAATTTGGGCGGTTTTTTTATGATGTTAAACATCTATCATCGCCCCTGAATGTCCACCACCCACACTTCTGCTTGTGAACCTAGCCGAAGTGGTACGCCCCAAAAGCCGTAGCCCGATGAGACAAGCACATGAGTGTCGTTGATTTTTTGGTGTCCGTATGCCACCCGATTTAGGGCTTTGACGATAAAATTGGCGGGGAAAATCTGCCCGTTATGGGTATGCCCTGACACTTGTAGGTCTATGGGAAGCTCTACATTTTTATCAATGTCGCTGGGTCGGTGGTCAAGCAGTATCACAAGGTGGCGAGTGTCCACATCCGCCATCAGCTCTTTGGTGGTTTTGCGTTCGGTATGGTGGTCATCATAACGCCCGATGATGGTCATGGGCGTGCCATTGATTGTCAGGGTTTGGGTTTTGTCATCAAGCAATATCGCCCCACCATCACGCACTGCCTGTACGATGGCAAGGCGTTCGGTTTCTTTGTAAAGGTCGTGATTGCCAAGACTTGCAATCAGATTGCCATTGACGGATTTGACCACGTTATGAAAGGCGATTTTCATGTTTTTGGCATCATAAACGTGCGTATCATCGTCCATGATGTCGCCTGCGATGAGCAGTGCGTCTGCTTTTTCGTGGCGTAAAATGTCTGCCAAGCGATTAAGCTGACGACTGCCGACAAAATACCCCAAATGAGTGTCGCTTGCCACCGCTATCCTGACAGGGTTTATCGGCTTGTCAAGCTGTATGGACAGATGTCGCACCACAGGCGTGTAAGCATTATAAACCGACAAAGCGACCAGTCCCACAAAACTTGCCACTCCCGCTATCCGAAGCGTGCCACTGGTGGTGGTATTCACCCCAGCCCAGCGAGCCATGACCACCACCACCGTCATCATCGCCATGGCAAGTATGCCCAGCCACAACACCGCCATATAGCCCATACCAAAGCGAAATTGCCCAATAAACAACGTGATTAAAAACAAATGCGACAGTATGAATGTGCCGATAAAAACGGCGGTCTTAGCGGTGGGAAAATAAGGTTTGATGAGCCAAAATATACCCTTTGCCCCAAGATAACTAAACAGCTCAACAAGTAAAATGATGATGGATAAAAACAATAGTCGTCTCATTGACCCACCCCAAAAAACGCCATCACTTGCCGACCGATAAAGCCCGTATCAAACGAGCGGGTGTGATAATCATAATCCATAAAACCAATATGCCCGCCATAGGTGGTGTCCAGTAGCTCAACGTCTGACGACACGTCTGAGTGTTCAGCCGTTACGCCTAAAAATGGGTCATCTTTGGCGGTGATGATGAATGTGGGTTTGGTAATGTCCACCAAAAAGGGTAGGGCGGACGACCGCCGGTAGTAGTCGTTTTTTGAGATAAAGCCATGACGGGGGGCGGTAAAGATGTTGTCAAAATCACCAATGCGTTTGGCAGATTTTAAGGCGTGTAATTCATCGGGTGTTAGGCGGTTGGTCAGTGCTTTTTTAATGATGGGGTTTAGTAAATATGGTGTATAGACATATCGCCCAAGCAGTCGCTCCATCGCCACCGAACTGCTTGCCAAATCCACAGGAGCAGACACCACCACCGCACGCCGACAGACAGCGTCCGAGCCATACTCGCCCATGTATTTGGCAAGAGCATTACCGCCTAGCGACACACCTACGGCATAAATTTGGGTAAAATCTTTGGCAAGCGTGCTAAGGTTGTGATGAACTTCTGCCGTGTCGCCTGCGTTATAAAATACCCGTCCTGATACCGCCACACCACCACACGAGCGAAAATGTGCCACCACAAAATGACAATCCGCCCCATGCACGGCACGGGCGAGTGATTTGGCGTAGTGGCTTTGGCTTGACCCTTCCATGCCGTGAAACAGTACGATGAGTGGTTTTTGGTATTTGCCGTCTACTTTGACATCATCGGTCAGTAGATAGTCAAACGCCACATCGCTTTCATTCAGTGAGTCTTTGATGAGATGGCGTGTGTAGTTGGGCGTGTATTTGACCACATAGCGGGGCAAAATGGTTTGTAGGTGCGGGTTTTTTAGCCAAAGGGGTGGACGAAAATCAATGGCAAGGGTGGTCATGATGTTCTTTGGTTTGTGAGTGATGGGATATAGATGGGTAGCGTGCGTGGGATTTCAATGGTAAGAATTTGTCTTTTATGAATACACAGTAAGGTATTGGGTGGTATAAAACATCGGGTTTTAGCATTGAATGCTCATCTTGCAAACCTACGAATTTTGTTTGGTTAGAAAAGGCGTTGTATTCAAAACAAATACTCCTTATCAATACCCAAGCATATGCCGATTTTTGAGACAATGTAATCAAATTAAACACCATACTTTTCCAATTTAAATCATTGTTTTTTAAATTAAGGGTGATTTTATTATGATTTGTTTGAATGTTTTGAATATTAGGTGAGTTGATGTGTTTAATCAGTCGGTTTTTGATTTTTTTAGAAATTTCTTGGTGATTTGGGTGTCATAAAATCAAGTCATACAAATCATGGTGGTTGTTTTTATTATTGGGATAACTTTATGTGCATTTTTGTTGTTTGCTTCTTTCTTTGACCATTTTGCTTTTATAGCTGGGTCTGCCAGCTTTTACACTGCATGAAAAACACAGACACATGGCATTGTCAGCAACTCTTTGTTTTTGATTATCTTTGCGTCTTAATGTTGAATTGGATAAATGGATTTTTCGGTGGCAGAAAAAACACCGTGAGCGTTGGGATAATAATATGTTTTGTTTAATGTTATTATATGCTGATATTTCTTTTTCTATGCTTTGGTATAATTGGATGAGTGCTGTTTTTAGGGTGTCGCTGATGGATAAATGTTGAATGGCTGTGATGGTTGGCAAGTCTGCGTTTTTATGATGGTTGCATTTTTGGTGGACGATAAACAGGTTGTCCAAACTTTCTATGGATTGTTTGAGCGTTGGGCTGGGTATCCATTTATAAATTGCTCTGGGAATATAATGCTCCATGTTCCATTTTTCTTTGTCATTGACCGCCTTTTTGCAAATGATACAAATACCATTGGTTTTTTGATAAACCAAGACTTTTTTATCAATGGACAGTTTTCTTTTACGCATGGATATCATGGCTGTTTGTGTTGGGCTGTTTTGATAAATGATATTTTAGCACAAAATCAGGCTAAGTTCTGCCATCATCGTATTTTATTCTTATCACGAACCACACTGCCACACCACCCATGGTCAGTTTGATGTGTGAGCCGTCTGTCAAGCCTTTGGGTAAGGTGGTGCGAATGGTTTGGTTGGCGTGGGTAAAGGTAATCTGTCCGCCATGTGTGGCAAGAGTGTCAGTGATGATGAGTGTGGGGGTGTTGGGGGTGTGGCTTGCCATAAAGTCGCTGATTTTGCCAAACAGTGTTTTGGCGTTTTTAAAGGCAGGGTGATGATAAAACTGATGTTCGGCAAATTGGGCAAAAGCGACCGCTTGGCGTTCTAACTTTTTTAGGTTTGCCATGATGATGGGGGATTTTTGTAGGTTGTGGCGTGCGGTGGTGGCAACTTTGTGGGCAAGTTTGCCTGTTGTGCTAAAATAGATGGCGTGATACGCGTCATAATCGGCACGCTTTTTGGGGTCTTTTAAGGTGGTGTAGGCTTCGTTGATTAGTACGATGTGTCCGCTGTCTCCTGCTCTGTCGGGGTGGTGAGTTTGGGCAAGCTGGCGGTAGGCTTTTTTAATCTGCCCGAGACTTGCTGATTTTGGTATGCCTAAAATGGCGTAATAGTCGTGTTTGGGAGGTGGTTGTTTCATGGGCTAAATTGAAAAATTACTCTGTTAATGCTTTTTCTAGGGTTTCTAATTCGTCCATTGCCATCAGTAGACACTCTTCGGTGTCATTAAGCTGTTTTTGCAGTTTGCTTTGGCTGGTGAGCAGGGTCATGAGCCTGTCTTTTTTATCATCGTCATAAAGGGCAGTGTCTGATAGGGTGTTTTCAATGTCAGCAAGTTTTGCTCCAAGCGTGTCCAGCTCTTTTTCTAGTGCATCAATTTGCTTTCGTAAGGGGGCGGTTTTTTGGCGGTTTTCGACATTTTTTTTGCGAATTTCTTCTTTGCTTAGTGTGGGTTTGTCTGATTTGTCCGCCATTGGGGTTTGTGGATTGTCTGCTTTATTTTGGGCAAGTTTGGCAAGGCGAGCCTGTTTTAGATGTTCGGCATAGTCCGTCATGTCGCCTGTGAACTCGTCCGCCCGACCGTCCGACACCAGCATTAAGCTGTCGCACACACTCATCACAAGGTCTCGGTCGTGCGACACCAAAATCAACGCCCCGTCAAAGTTTTGTAGGGCGAGCATGAGAGCATTTCGCATGGATAGGTCAAGGTGGTTGGTCGGCTCGTCCAGTACCAGTACGTTGGGGCGTTGCCAGACGATAAGAGCAAGGGTCAGTCGTGCCTTTTCACCCCCAGAAAATAGACGGCAAGGCGTGTCAATCTTATCGCCACGAAAATTAAAACCACCCAAAAACGCCCGCAAATCAGCGTCTGATGTCGTCCCTGCCAGTCGCCGAAGCAGGATAAGTGGGGTGGCGGTCTCGTCCAATGCGTCCATTTGGTGCTGATTAAAATAGCCTAGCATGAGATTGTCAGACGCTCGGTGCGTGCCTGATAACAGAGGCAAATCGCCCACGAGTGCCTTAATCAGTGTACTTTTGCCCGCCCCATTTGCCCCCAGTACGCCAAGTCGTGTGTCGGGTGTGATTTGTAGATTTACCTTAGTTATCAATGGTTTATCATAACCGATAGACGCATTATCAAGGCTGATGAGTGGCGATGATAATGCTGTTGGTGGATAAAACGTAAAACTAAACTCGCTGTCTGCCATGACGGGGGCGATGTCGGTCATATTGGCAAGCTGTTTGGCACGGCTTTGGGCTTGTTTGGCTTTGGTTGCCTTTGCCCCAAAACGGCGGATAAAGTTTTCAAGGTGGGCTTTAACCGCTTGTTGACGCTCGTAGGCTTGGGCTTGTTGGGCTAAGCGTTCGGCTCGGGTGCGGATAAACTGGGTGTAGTTGCCCGTGTAGAGCGTGATGCTTTGTTGCTCAATGTGGGCGATGTGCGTACAGATGGCGTCCATAAATGCTTGGTCGTGGCTGATGACAATGATAAGTCCGTCAAATTTGGTCAGCCACTCTTCTAACCATAAAATTGCATCCAAATCCAAGTGGTTGGTTGGTTCATCTAGGAGCAGTACATCCGCTCGGTGCATGAGTGTGCGAGCAAGGTTTAGACGCATACGCCAACCGCCCGAAAATTCACGTACCAGGCGACCATGCTCATGCTCGCCAAACCCCAAACCTGACAAAATCTGACTTGCCTTAGATGGGGTGCGATAGCCGTCTATCTCATCAAACCTTTGGTAAATGGGAGCGATGTCATGTTCAGATAGAGTGGATTGGTTTTGCAGTTTGTCGTTAAGACGATACCATTCATCATCGCCTGATAACACATAGTCAAGGGCGGTCTGCTCGCTGGCGTGGACTTCTTGTGCCATGTGGGCAATCTGCCAATCCTTTGGCATGGACACACTTCCCATGTCCGTACCATGCTCGCCTAATATCGTGGCAAACAGCGTGGATTTGCCTGTGCCGTTGTTGCCTGTCAGTCCGATGGTTTGAGATTTGTGAAGTTGTAGATTGACCCCGCTAAACAGCAGGCGACCGTCTCGGCGGACGGCGACTTGGGAGAGTTCTATCATGGTATCGGTTGTCTTTTGGTGTAAGTGTTGGTTTGTTTGTCAAAATAAAAGGTTATGGTTTCATTGACTTTGTAAATACGCTCATAATCATCATCGGGTCTTTCGCCTGTGTAATGGATTTGAATGGGATAATACGCTGAGCCGTTGGGCATGACTTGATAAGTGCTTTCATAACCATAATATAGCGGGTGGGTCTCTTCATGCATACCACCATTGTTTGACCCTGCGTCCGCCACAAATACTGTCTTAATGTCGCCATGCTCAGGCAACATCAGGGCATACCAATATGTCTCACAAGAGCCTGTGGAGCAGTAGCCACTTTCAAACATCGCTCCCATCAACCCCTTACCAAAAGGCTGTATGGACGATTTGATGTCATTTAAATCCAAATGCACTCGCCCCCAACTGCCTGCCATTTCTTCGTTTTTAGTGTTTCGGCTGATAAGCTCATAGCCCTTACCAGTCTTTTTAAAAAGGTATAAATCGGCTTTGGCACTGCCTACATGACCAGACAGATGCACGCCTTTATCTAAGGCGACTTTTTCAATCATAAGCAGGTGGCGTTTTTGTCCGTTTTGATTGTCAAAACTCATGACAGGGTGCATGAGTGCCAACGTGCTAAGCTCTGGCATATCAGGGTCATACATCTCATCTAAGCAGACGTGTGGATAGCTCTCCAAAGTCTCATCGTCCACCACGCAGTTTGTCATTTTACCAGCATATAGCCCACGCATGACATTTTTAAAATCCAGCCCATCTAGCGTGGTTGCCCAAGTGGGGGCAGATAGCGTGGCAAGGGCAAGGCTTAGGGAGAGTAGGAGTTTTTTCATAATATGTCCTTGTTTGACAAATTAGACGTGTCGGGGTAATGTATCCACCTAAAAATCAATATTTTATCACAGGATAAATGCGATTTGCCCCAACAAATCAATCCGCCAAATAATCTTGCAAAACTTGCATAATCGCACCTGCCACATCATCAGGCGAGCCTGTGGCATAGATACGCTTGATACGCTCGGGATTTTTTTGATATTGATATAAAAAACCTTGATATGTTTTGTCAAAAAAGCCTTGCCCTGCATTCTCAAATCTGTCTGCCACACTTCGCCTGCCCGCTCGCTCCAAGCCAATGATGGGGTCTAAATCCAGCCAAAAGGTCAAATCAGGCTGTCTTGGGATAAAGTCAGCGATTAGCCGTTCAATCTTGGCAAGCTCTCGCTCATCACCGCCAAACCGCCCAAAGCCTTGATACGCCACCGTGCTGTCAAAAAAGCGGTCGCAAATCACCCATTTGCCGTCCGCCAAAGCAGGCAAAATGGTGTGGTGCAAATGGTCGGCTCGGGCAGTGAACACCGCCAGAAGTTCGGTGTCATCATGGATGTGGGTGCGATTATCAAGCAGTATCTTCCGCAAGGTTTCAGCGAAGGGACTGCCACCAATCTCACGGGTGCGAATGTGGGCGATGCCCCGTCTGTCAAGCTCACAACAAAAATTATCAATGGCGGTGGTTTTGCCCACGCCTTCGGTGCCTTCAAAAGTGATGAATTGGGGGGGGTTCATGATTTTTCCAAATGGTTTTGATGTTTGATTTCATGGCGTGTTGGGGCAAATGTGATTTGCCCTTACAAATTTGCCCAAAGATGGATTATTTATTTGCTATCACCGCCCGATATTCTGCCACCGCTTTATTATGCTCATCAAGCGTTACGCTAAATTTATGACCGCCATTGCCTGTCGCCACAAAATAGACATAAGGCACATCAGACGGGTGCATGGTTGCCTGTATGGCTTCGGCAGACGGCAAGGCAATGGGCGTGGGGGGCAGACCGTCTATTTGGTAGGTGTTGTAGGCGGTTTTTTCGGCGATGTTGGATTTATAAATCTTACCGTCATAGCGGTCAAACAGTCCATAGATGATGGTCGGGTCGGTTTGTAATTTCATGCCTTGACGCAAGCGATTGACAAACACTGCCGAGACATCGTTTCGCTCGGATTTGATGCCTGTTTCTTTTTCTATGATGCTTGCCATGATGAGAGCTTCATAAGGCGTCTTATAGGGCAAATCCTTATCACGGCTCTCCCACGCTTTATCAAGCACGCTTTTTTGGGTGTCGTACAGACGCTGTAAGATGGCTTTGTCGGTCGTGTCTTGGGCAAAAAAGTAAGTATCAGGAGCAAACTGACCTTCCAGGTTGCCGTTTGGACTGTCAATGCCCAGTGCCTTAGCGACCGTCTCATTATCTCGTGCCACGTCCGCCCATGAGTAGCCATCGCCTTTGGGGGTCAGTAGGGTGAGTTTTACGCCATTGGTGGATTTTAGGGTTTGGTATAGGTCTTTAACGGTTTTGCCTTCAATAATTTGTACTTTTATCATGGCGACCTTTGCTCCTTGACCTAAAATGTCCACGACTTGTTTTAAGCTGGCATTTGCTGGGATTTGGTAAGCCCCCTGATGAAGCGTGCCTTTGGCGTGCATTTTTAGATAAAGGCGGGTGGCAAAGCCAGACGATAACGGGTGCGTCTGCCACGGCTTGGTAAGCAGTAGGCTTTGATAAGTGTCGCCCTTACTGACCGTCAGCGTTTGGGCGGGTCGGTCGGTTTTGGCAAAGGCAGTAAAATAAATGGTGGTAAACATCGCCACGATGATGGCAAATGTCGCCACACGCCCCAACATCCCCCATCGGCTCTTTTGGGTTGGAGATTTTTTTTGGGGTGGTTGTTTTTTTGGGGTGGAGCTTGGCATGGTTATCACGATTATTAAACAGTTAAGCTATTGTAACAAAAAAGCCAAGCCCGATTTGTTAAAAATTTGTGATGATTTAGTGGTCGGCACTCACTGCACCGCATTCATCTAGCACTGCCAAAATCTCATCGGTTTTGGCTTGTAATAACGCCGTATCGCCTTTGGTTTCAATGTTTAGGCGAATGAGTGGTTCGGTGTTGGACGAACGCAAATTAAACCGCCAGTTGCCAAAATCTAGGCTCAGTCCATCTAGGGTGTTTTTGGCAGGGTTTAATGTGTGGTATTTTTGTTCTAAAATCTCACCGATTTGTGTGGCATTTGTTTGTCCTAAGCGAAAATTAAGCTCGCCTGAGCTGGGAAAGTCGTTGATATAGCCGTTTACAAGTTCTGATAAACTTTTATCTGTTACCGATAACAGCTCAATGACCAATAGCCACACTATCATGCCACTGTCGCAATAGGCAAAATCCCGAAAATAATGATGAGCCGACATCTCGCCCCCATAAATCGCCCCCGTTTCACGCATGACTTGCTTGATGAATGAATGTCCTGATTTGCTGATGGCAGGCGTGCCACCATTTTGAGCGATGACGTTTTCGGTGTTATAAATTACTCGGGGGTCATAAACGATACTCTCGCCTTGATGTTTTTTTAAAAACACTTCGGCAAGCATACCCACAATGTATGAGCCTTCAATAAATTGCCCTGTTTCATCAAACAAAAAACAGCGGTCAAAATCACCATCAAACGCCACCCCAAAATCCGCCCCATGAGCGATGACCGCCTCCGATGTCGCTTTTTGGTTGGCAATAATCATCGGGTTGGGGATACCATTAGGAAATGAGCCGTCTGGGGTGTGGTGGACTTTGATAAGCTCAATTTGTCCGCCCAGACGCTGTTCAAGCTCTTCCACCACAGGGCCTGCCGAGCCGTTACCGCTGTTTACCACGATTTTTTTTGGGGTGAATTTGGTGGTGTCGGTAAAGCTCATGAGCTTATCAATGTAGGCGGTTTTGTCGGTGTTTAGGCTCACCTTGCCTTTGTCCGCCACCACAAATTCGCCACGCTCAGCGATGGAGCGAATGTCTGCCAATCCTGTATCGGCACTGATGGGGCGGGAGTGTTCACGCACCATTTTTAGCCCGTTGTAGTTGATGGGGTTGTGGCTTGCGGTAACTTCAATCCCGCCAATGGCGTTATGATGACTGGTGGCAAAATACACCTCTTCGGTGCCAACCATGCCCAAATCAATCACGTCCACACCTGCGTCTGTGATGCCATCAATGGCGGACTGTTTTAGGCTTTCGCTGGACGGACGAATGTCCGAGCCGACCACGATGACGGGGTTGTCTTTGCCGTCATTGAGATATTGGGCAAAGGCTCGCCCAATGCGATAAGCGATGGCTTCGTCTAAGTTTACGCCAAGCTCGCCACGCACGTCATAGGCTTTAAAGCAGGAGATGGTAGTAGGGCTAAAAGTGGTCATAATATGGCTCTGTTTGGGTTAAAATGGTAAAAATATAAATCAGCACCCGCCAACCGTCTGAGCAGACGTCTTGGTTAGGGGCTTTATGCTGATGGCGGTGGCATAATATTGCCGACTGTCGCACTCAAAATCCATGCCAAAAGCATTGATGGTAATGCGAGCGGGACGAGAAATTTCACCTGTCTTTTGTTGCCAAAAAGACGTAGGAATGTTGGTAAACTTGGTTTTTATCAGTCGCTTACTGTCAGGCAGGGCTTGATGGGTAGAGATGATGTTGTGGCTTGTGTTAAATTTTAGGGGTTTGTCCAAAAAAACTTGGTTTAGCTTCATGTCAATCTGTGGGTTGTGATAATCGTCAGCGATAAAAGGCAGAGTGTTGCGACTTTTTTGGTTGGGCGAAAAAGACGCAATCAACTCACTCTTATCTAGCCACGCCAAATGTAGCATACCGTCTAAGGTCATCGTGCCGTGAAAGACGACCATGTTATCGCCTTGCTTGTAGGCGTAAGTTAGGGGCGATGGGTTTTGCCAGTGTTCGTGGCGGTGTGGCTCATCGTTGCCATGAGCATTTGGTGTGATTACCAAATACGACAAGCCTAAGACTGTTGCCAATTTTTTCATGCCATCCACCCAATCATCGTAGCGTTTTATTATACCGCCCTTTATAAAATTAGACAATCATCGCCCTGATGATGGCAAAGGGACAATTTAGATGTGTCAAATTTGATATGCCAAAACAGAATAACCCTGTATGATTTTGGCTTAAATATTTGGCAATCGTCTCTGTTAAACTTGGCAAAAATTTGTTATCCTAACCTTATTTTAGAACGTGCCTGCCTTAGGTGTTTGCAATGAAAAATGAGAAAATCGCACGTTTTTTAAGAAAACAGCGAAGTTTGATAGCCATTTTTTGTGCAAAAATTGATTAAAATTGTCAAATTTTCATCTCATTTTATAAAAATGTTATCAATGACAGGTACGCTCTAAAACCAGCACCATTTTACCAACAATCCGACATAAACCCAGTATAGGAAAATTTTATGAACATCGCCAGCAGTATCACCGACCTTATCGGTAACACGCCCCTAGTGGAATTAAATCGCTTGACCGAAGGCTTGCCCGCTCGTGTCGTGGCAAAGCTAGAATACTTTAACCCAGCCAGCTCAGTCAAAGACCGCATTGCTCTATCCATGATAAACGAAGCTGAAAAAGACGGTCTTATCAACAAAAACACAACCATCGTAGAGGCGACATCGGGCAACACAGGCATTGGGCTTGCGATGGTCTGTGCGTCTAAGGGGTACAGATTGGTCATCACCATGCCCGAGAGCATGAGCTTAGAACGCCGAGCCCTGCTCCGTGCTTATGGGGCGGAGCTTGTGCTAACGCCTGCATCAGATGGCATGGGTGGGGCGATTGCTAAGGCAAATGAGCTTGCCAGTCAAGACGGTTATTTTATGCCCCGCCAATTTGACAACCTAGCCAACCCTAAGATTCACCGTGAGACCACCGCCCAAGAGATTTGGAGAGACACAGACGGGCAGGTGGACATCGTGGTGGCAGGGATTGGCACAGGTGGTACGATTACAGGCGTGGGCGAAGTGCTAAAAGCCAAAAAAAGTAGTGTGCAAATCGTGGCGGTAGAGCCGTCTGATTCGCCTGTGTTTAGCGGTGGCGAAAAAGGGGCTCATAAATTACAAGGGCTTGCCCCAGGTTTTGTGCCAAGCATTTTAAATACGGGCATTTACGATGAGGTCATCACGGTTACCACCGAGTCTGCCTTTGCCGCCGCTCGCCAAATGGCAGAAAAAGAAGGACTGCTGGTGGGCATCAGTGCAGGGGCGGCTGTCTGGTCAGCCCTACAAGTGGCAAGTCGCCCCGAAAATGCTGGCAAACTCATCGTGGTGGTTGTTCCGTCATCGGGTGAGCGGTATTTGTCTACGGCGTTGTTTGAGGAGTTGGCTCAGTAAAAGCCATCAGGGTAAGCATAATAAAAAGTCCAAGTTTGCTTGGGCTTTTTTGTTTTTGTGGTAAAATTAAAACAATCCTTAAAATTAAAAAGCAAACATCATGACCCCAACCGACCAATTCTCCGACCTATTGGCACTCATGGCACGCCTTCGCACCGATTGCCCGTGGGATGCTAAACAAACCAACGTAAGCCTACAAAAATACGCCATAGAAGAAGTCTTTGAACTCATTGAAGCCATCAGCAATGACGATAACAGCACGCTTGCCACAGACGACATCAAAGGCGAGCTTGGCGATGTGCTTTTGCAAGTCATCTTTCATGCTCATCTGTATGCCGAGCAGGGGCGGTTTGACATGGCGGACGTGATTTATGCCCTGCAAGAAAAACTCATTCGCAGACACCCACACGTCTTTGATAAGGAGAACCTAAAAACAGACGAAGATGTCAAACGCCGTTGGGACGAGATTAAACAAATAGAAAACCAAGACCGCCCAAAACGCCTACTGTCCGATGTCAAGGCAGGCACGGCTCTGATGACCGCCCAAAATTTACAAAAGCAAGCAGGTAAAGTGGGTTTTGATTGGGATAATTTGGGTGGTGTGTTGGAGAAAGTCCAAGAAGAACTGAGCGAGTTACAGGCAGAGTTACCCATGCCTGATTTTAATGATAAAACAGACAAATTAGATAAAGTCCAAAAAGTCAAAATCGCCGATGAATTGGGCGATGTGCTGTTTGCATTGACAAATTTGGCACGACATTTGGGCATTGATGCCGAAATGGCACTGCAAAACACCAATGCCAAATTTAAACGCCGATTTGCTTTTGTGGAAAAATCTTTGATTGAAAATGGCAAAAGTTTTGCTGATAGCGATTTGGCAGAAATGGATAAATATTGGGACATGGCAAAATCTCTTGAAAAATAATCAATAATCATTCATGGACAATTATATGGAATTAAAAGAAATCCTTAAAAAACTCAATGACAACAACACCAATACGATATATCTATTATCATTTTTATGGTTCGTGATAGGGGTTTTGTATTCGCCCATCGTTTTATTTTTAGAAACAGGTTATTCAAAATTTGGCGACTTATTATTTGTTACTTGTTTTACACCTATTTTATTTGCAATGAGTTTTTTATTTCAAGGAGAATCTTTATTGGCTGGTGTGGTGTTAGGATTGTATTTTTATCCCATGTTATTTTTAAATAGAATCATTAAAAATAACCGTACTGATAAAACCACCAGTGATTTTATATTATCCATCATATTTTTAGTTGTATTGGTATTTTTATTTATAAATACTGTACCAGATAAATCATACATAGATTATCATGATTATACCGCAAATGAACTACCTCATGATTTATATTGGATTGTGAGTGCGTTGCTGATTTTGCCCATTTATGAAATTGTTAAAAAAGTATTATTTGAAATCAAATATTATTATTTTATTTTGATTTTTGTGGTTGTTTATGGTTTGATTGGATTTTCACAATACCAAAAATACCGCCTTTCCAATGAGATAGAACGAGCC
>JAUMUJ010000014.1:42110-50120 GCA_030530785.1 Moraxella sp.
TCTGGCATTCCTTATGTGCCACTGCCTGATATCAAGGTAGATTATGATACTGTTATTGAGCTTAATCAAAATACAACCGTAGAACCTGACGATGTTGATATTTTACAAAATTATCAAATAAATAAATTTCTATATCGTCATTATGACATTTGTTTTAGCCATGCTTGCCCCAATATGGTAAAAATATCCTTAGCCAAAACACCTAATTATTATCTTAATGTCAATCGCACCGACATACGGATTGATTATGAGTTGCTGGACGAAAATAAAATAAGTGTTTGGCGTGCCAGCAGTCATAAAATAGATGTCTATGACAAATTTTATAATAAAACCCAAGAATTTCACCCCGATTATCATCAAATGATAAAAGAAAAATTTAAAATCCATCATTATTTACTCATCGGTCATGATGATGCCATGATACATTATGATAAATTTAACAATCAACTTACCAAAGAGCAAAGACGGGCAACCGATACACTTAAAGATGAAAAATTAACCGAGATTTTTAGTAAAAATTCACCCTTTCATAAAAGCGATAAAAACAGCGATTGTCATTTTGATGTGATTGACGATAACATTCATATCAATGGTGGATTTTTTAAACATAAGCACTATGATTTGAGAAATTATCATTTATGGTGTTCATCGGATTATTATGTGCTGGCAATGCCTAAATTTGACCATATTTGGGGTGATGAGCAATATTTGTATATGATTGATAGAAAAACCAATACGCCTTTGTTGGCATTTAAAGAATTTGCTCATATTTTTAACAAAAACATCATACCTAATCCCAATAATAAAACTTTTGTCAGTGGCAATAACAAAGAATTACTCACAACGCACCCAAATGGTTTTGAGATTAAAGCCATTTCTTTTAAATGGGTCTATTATGATGAAGGCAATGAAGTATGGCGAGCCGTTGATGATAAATCACAGTTACTAAATAACCATTTTTGGTATGCGGTGGCGGTACATACCGAATTTGGCGACATTTTTTATCGCCCTGTATGATAATACTAATGATGAAATTCCATAAATATCTTGGCGTACTCATCTTTGGCATGATGATAAACCATGCCCACGCCAACCAATGCTATGGCGACCCTAAACTTGCCTATCAAGCCCTGATTGCCAAACAGTCCGCCAAGCAAGCGATGAGCGAGCGGATTAACATCAATACCGCCACCGTAGGTGAGCTGACCACTTTAAAGGGCGTGGGAGCAAAGACTGCTTTGGCGATTGTGAATTATCGAGAGATGTTTGGGCGATTTGACAGCGTGGACGATTTGACCCGTGTTAAGGGCGTGGGGGTCAAAACCTTAGAAAAAAATCGCCATCTATTAACGGTGCAATGATTTTTAACTGTCGCTTTTTTGGCTAAGACAAGGTAAAATAAGCCGACATGACAGATAAAACACGGAGAACATGGTGGCGACACGCTTACCTAAAAAAAACAAATTAAAACCCATTCGCCACAGTGCCAAATCATTGGGTCTATCCAAATCCACCTTACCGCACAGTATCATAGAAGTCGTCAGCACGCTGACCAAAGCGGGCTTTGACGCTTATATCGTGGGCGGTGGCGTGCGTGATAGCTTGCTTGGGCTTGCTCCTAAGGATTTTGATGCCGTAACCAACGCCCGCCCTCATGAGATTAAGGCGATTTTTGGGGGTCGCTGTCGCATTATTGGCAGACGATTTTTACTTGCTCATGTCTATTCGGGGCGTGAGCTGATAGAAGTGGCAACTTTTAGAGCTCCGCCTAAGGACGACACTCACACCACCGATGACGGCATGATTACCCGTGATAATGTGTGGGGGACGATTGAGCAGGATTTTGCTCGCCGTGATTTTTCCATTAACGCTTTGTATTATCAACCGATTAAAGGCGAAGTGCTGGATTTTTGTGGGGCGACAAACGACATCAAACATCGCAAATTACGCCTATTGGGGGACGCAAAAGTTCGTATAGAAGAAGACCCTGTTCGCCTACTTCGGGCATTGCGTTTTAAAGCCAAATTGGGTTTTGAGCTTGATGATGAGCTTGCCAAACAATTTAACGAAACCAGCTGGGCATTATTAGAGCAAGTCTCCGCCCATCGCCTATATGACGAAACTCAAAAGATGTTTTGCGGTGGTTACTTGACCGCTTTATTGCCATTATTGTTTGAGCATGGGGCGATGAATAGCCTGATGATGTATGCCCCAAATGCACCCACTGCCTTGATGAATGCGGTGGCGGTCAATACCGACAAGCGGGTCGCCCAAGATTTGGGGGTTAATGGTGCGTTTTTTTATGCGGTGTTGCTGTGGGAAAACTATCTGCACGCTTTGGCAAAATTTAAAAAACGGGGTTTGCCTTTTTATGAAGCCCAAATCAAAGCGGCCGCCAAAGTCATTGACCAACAACGCCTAAAAACTGCCATTCCACGCTTTGCCGAAGAATTTATCAGTAGCATTTGGCTGTTTCAGCCCAAACTGACCAATCCTAAGGTGCGTGATGTTGCCAATCTTGCTAATCATGCCAAATTTCGGGCGGGGTTTGACTTTTTATTCATGCGTGAAAGACATGATAACAGTCCACTGTCCGAGCCGACCAATGGCATGGGGACGTGGTGGCAAAGCTATCAGACGGCAAGTGTTGCACAGCAACGCGAGATGACCGACCAGCTTGCCAAAGGCGATACGGGCGTGCCAAACCGCCGCCGCCGTCAGCGTGGGCAAGCGAGCGATGTGTCGGTCAGTAAGCCTACCCAAAAAGCCACGCCCAAGCCACCATCAGACACGGATGCCGTGTTACCGATGTTTGCTCCTGTGGTGTATAGTGAGGCGGACTTTTTGCGACTGCTTGCCAATGACGAGCCGTACATTCCTGCCCGCCGTTATCGCAAACGTCAGCCGTCATCAACGCTGTCCATCAAAGAGCGTGAACAAGGGTTGAGCGAAGATTTACCCAAAAAACCCAAAACCGCCAAAAAATCTGATAAAAAATCACAAAAACCCAAATCCAAAAAACCAGATAAAAAGGCGAGCAAAAAGACGGATAAAGCCAAGCTCAAAAAATCCAAAGCTGACAAAGCCAAAAAACGCAAAAAATCCAACGCCAAACCACGAGCCAAACACGATGACTGACAAGGTGCAAATCTACTTGGGGCTAGGTGGTAATATCGCCAACGAGCTTGGCGACCCCACCAGCCACATTTTGGCGGTGCGTGATACGCTTATCCGTGATGAGCGGTTTTGTGATGTGGTGCTGTCGTCTTTGTATTCGTCCAAGCCCTTTGGTGTTACCGACCAGCCCGATTTTGTCAATGCGGTACTGTCGGCGAAGACGACCCTTGACCCGATGAGTTTGCTTGATTTTTGTCAAGGTTTAGAAAATGGGGCGGGGCGGGTGCGTCTTAGACGCTGGGGAGAGCGTTCGCTTGATGTGGATATTTTACTTTATGGTAATGAAGTTATTTGTAATGACAGATTGACCGTGCCACACAGTGGGATTTTTGAGCGAAATTTTGTGCTTGTGCCACTTTTGGAGTTAAATGACAAATTGATGATAAGTGGGCAAAGAATAAGCGAGCTACCAAACTTAAACCATGACGGCTTAATCAAGCTTACACCACCATAAAAGGATTATCATGACCTACTTAACCCACACCTCCCCCATAACCTTATCCACGCTTGCCAAATATAAAAAGCAAGGCGAAAAATTTAGCTGTCTGACCTGCTATGATGCCAGTTTTGCTTATCTTATGGAGCAGGCGGGCATTGACGTGATTTTGGTGGGCGACAGTCTTGGCATGGTGGTGCAGGGGCAAGCGTCCACCTTGCCCGTTACGGTTGCCGACATGGTGTATCATACCGCCAATGTCGCACGAGCCAACCGTCACGCTTTGATTATGACCGATTTGCCCTTTATGAGTTATGTCATGCCCCAAGATGCCATCACCAGTGCTAAGGTGGTTATGCAGGCAGGGGCGAACATGGTTAAAATGGAGGGTGGTAGTGAGCTTGCTCCCATTGTGTCAACTCTTGTTATCAGTGGCGTGCCTGTGTGCGTGCATTTGGGGCTAACTCCGCAATCGGTCAATGTGCTTGGTGGTTATAAGGTGCAGGGCAAAACAGACGCCCAAGCTGATAAATTGATGAGCGATTGTGAAAACTTGGTAAGGGCAGGGGCGAGCATGATTGTGCTAGAATGCGTGCCGTCATCGCTTGCCAAAGCGGTTACCGAGCGTGTTGCTGTGCCTGTCATTGGTATTGGAGCAGGTATGGATACGGATGGGCAAGTGTTGGTCATGCATGATATGCTTGGCGTTTACACCCAAAAACCTGCCAAATTTGTCAAAAATTTTCTCGCCGATGATACTAATGAGAGAGGCGACATTTTGGGGGCATTTGTGGGTTTTCATCAAGCGGTTAAAAATAAAACTTTTCCTAGTGATGAACACACCTTTCACTAATGACGGATAAATCATGAAAATCTTTCATCATATCAAGGACTTACAAACCGCTCTAGATCAGCACCGCAAAGACGGCAAAACCATTGGTTTTGTGCCAACCATGGGCAATTTACACGATGGGCATTTATCACTCGTTAATATCGCCAAAAGTCATGCCGATGTTGTTGTGGTGAGTATTTTTGTCAATCCCACACAGTTTGGGGCGGGCGAAGATTTTGACAGCTATCCTCGCACGCTGGATGCTGACTGTGAAAAACTTCAAAGTATACAAGCGGATTTGGTGTTTGCCCCGAGCATTGATGAGATATACCCTTCTTATCCGCCCCATGTGCAAGTTTTGAGCGGAGATATCGCTAAAATTTTATGTGGCAAAACCCGCCCCACGCATTTTGACGGTGTGGGCTTGGTGGTGGGTAAGCTCTTTAACATCGTCCGTCCTGATGTGGCGGTGTTTGGCAAAAAAGATTATCAACAGCTTGCCATTATCCGCCAATTAAATGACGAATTAAATTTTGGCATAAAAATCATTGGTGGCGAGATTGTCCGTAATAAAGACGGTTTGGCATTATCATCACGAAATGGTTATTTGACTGATGATGAATTAAAAATAGCCTCACGATTAAATCAACTGATAAAATCACTTGCCAAAGATTTACAATCATCTTTTGATATTGAAAAACTGCCTAATTTGATAAGAGATTATCAATGTAAAATCAATCAATCGGGATTTAAGGTGGATTATTTGGCGGTGTTAAACGATAAATTAACTGCACCAAAACATGATGATAAACATTTAGTGATTTTAACTGCCAGTTATTTGGGAAAAGTGCGACTTTTAGATAATATAGAAGTTCATTTATCATAAGGAGATCATCATGCCAAACTTACAAATCATTATCGTTTCAGGGCGGTCAGGCTCTGGTAAAACATCTGTCTTAAATATCTTAGAAGATTTTGGTTTTTATGTTATTGATAATTTGCCCTTATCGCTCATCAATGATGCGGTGGATAACTTGGTGGGTGATGATACCATCAAAGTTGCTTTGGGGATTGATGTCAGAAATCCCAAAGCGGATTTATCTGCTTTTGATGTGGTGTATGACAATTTAAGTGGCAAATATGGTGAGGCGGTCAAAGTATTGTATGTTACTGCCCAAGAGAGCATACTGGTGGCACGCTTTGGGGCAACACGGCGGGTTCACCCGCTCATGCCAGATGTGCATAATTTACCCAATGCCTTAGCCAAAGAAATTGAATTATTAAAGCCCATCGCTTGCCATGCCGACATCAAAATAGACACCAGCACATTAAATATCCACGAATTAAAAGAAAAAGTTCGCCAGCACATCGGTATGGATAATGTGGTGTCGGTAAATGTCTTATCCTTTGGTTTTAAACATGGCTCGCCCATTGATGCTGATTTTGTCTTTGATGTGCGTGTATTGCCCAACCCGCACTGGCAAGAAAACCTACGTCCTCAGACAGGGCTTGATGATGATGTTAAGGCGTTTTTTAGCAATTATCCAGAAGTGGATAACATGGCGGACGATATTGGTGATTTTTTGATAAAATGGTTGCCCAAGTTTTTAAATAATAACCGCTACTCGGTAACGATTGCCATTGGTTGTACAGGGGGGAAGCACCGCTCGGTTTATATCACCCAAAGGGTGGGTGAATTATTAAAAAACAGCTTGCCTAATAATATGCCTGTCATCATAAAACATCGTGAAAAACGCTATTGGTGATTTGATTGCCACATTAAAAAGAGAAAATTATGAATATAGACTGGTCAAAACAAGACATGAGGGTGTCTCGCACTGAGATTAAAAAAGCCCACGAGCGTTTGCAGGCGTTATCTGAGCCACTTGCTAAACTCTCTAAAAAACAACTTGCCAGCTTGCCTGCCAGTGAGTATTTTTTGGACGAATTAAAGCATTTAACCGAAATAGATAGCCACACCGCCAAAAACCGTCAAATTAAACGCATAGGTAAGCTCATCATTGAAGAAGACCGCCATGTCTTAATAGGGGCGTTGTTTAAGGTTGTTTTTACGCCCGAACAACGTGCTAAAATTGAAACATGGTTTCACCGCTTAACATTAGATGATGAAAGTGCGATGAAGCAGTTTGTTAAACAGTTTAAAAAATCAGAATATAACAGCATTTATCAGCTCATGCTTTGGATAGAATACGCCAAACATTTGGGCGATGATGAACTGCTTGCAGAGAGTCAAGCGGACCTTGAAAGCTATATAAAAGAAGTGGCGATATTATCACAGTGATTAAAAAGCCCCCATATGGGGGCTTTTATCATTCTTCTGCACCGTCTGGCACAAACACATAACCCATGCCCCACACGGTTTGAATGTAGCGAGCTTGGGAAGGATTGTCTTCAATCAAACGGCGAAGTCGAGAAACTTGCACATCAATAGAGCGTTCCATCGCTCCCCATTCACGTCCCCGAGCCAAGTTCATGAGTTTGTCTCTGGTTAAGGGTTCTCTGGGGTGTTGCACCAGAGCTTTTAGGACGCTAAATTCACCCGTTGTGAGTGTAACGACATTGCCATCACGGGTAAGCGTGCGAGTGGATAAATCCAACGTCCATGAGCCAAATTTTACCACTTCCACCTGCTGACTGGGGGCTCCGGGCAGTTCACGACTTTGACGGCGAAGCACCGCCTTAATCCGAGCGAGCAGTTCTTTGGGATTAAAGGGTTTGGGCAGGTAATCGTCTGCTCCAGCATCCAGCCCCGCAATGCGATCGGTGTCTGAACCTTTGGCAGTGAGCATGATGATGGGCATACCAGACCCGCCATCTCTTAGGCGTTTACAGATGGCGATGCCGTCTTCGTCAGGGAGCATCAAGTCCAGCACAATGAGCGAAAATGCTTCACGTTGCATGAGCTTATCCATCTGCTTGCCATCGTGAGCCACCCGCACGATAAAGCCATCATCTTCTAAAAAGCGTTGCAACAACGCCCGCAAACGGGCATCGTCATCAACCACTAAAATGCGATGTGTAACAGCGTCTTCGGTCATGATAAACTCCAACAATATTAAGTGTCTGTTACCATGATAGCATAGCTGGCTTTTTAAGTTAAGGGGAAAATGAATAATTTTATACACGCCGTGATAAATAAAAAATCTTTTTATATCATAAAGTTACATGATAAATGTTACATAAATCAAAAATTTTACAAAATTATATTGACACAAGCGATACATTGACATATAATCTGCGTCTCAAATGGCGATGTAGCTCAGCTGGTTAGAGCGTACGACTCATAATCGTAAGGTCAAGAGTTCAAGTCTCTTCATCGCCACCATTTTTATGAGATTCTTAAAATATTTTCAAAAAAATTCTTGACTTTATTTTAAGATGATTATAAAATAAAATTTCTGCTGACAATTAAAGTGATTTTTTAAAATCAAAATATTTTATAAAAATACTTGACATTAAAAATTTCTATATTATAATAGTCAGCCTTACTGATACAGCCGATGTATCACACACTATTTAAAAACATACTAAGAACAACTTGTGT
>JAUMUJ010000015.1 GCA_030530785.1 Moraxella sp.
AACTGACCCACATTCACCGCATCATTGTTATCAGTACCAGCTTTAACGTTGGTGATTTTATCGCCGCCTACGTCAAGACCGTTGGCGGTTGATGTTAGTGTGGTGTTATTGGTGGCATCACCCACAACAATCGTAGGAGCGGTTACTTTGGTGAACTCCACTTCGTCTTTGGTGGCAATGCTGAAGGTGTTATTGCTATGGGTAATTTTAATATTTTTACCCGCATCTACTGTTAAGGTTTCGCCATTTAGGATTTTATCGTCCGTAACACTACTCACTGCTTCGCCACCGCCAATTTGTGTAGCGTTTAGTGCTAAGCCTGCCGCTTTTAATTGAGCCACGTTCACCGCATCGGTATCTTCCGTACCGGCTGCTACCGAAGTAATTTGACGGGTAATATTGTTTGCAATATTACCGACAGAAACCGCCGCACTGGTTGCCGTCCAAGTTGCATTATTTTTATCGGTTGCAGCCGATAACGGATCGCTACCTACTTTTTCGGCAGCTACATTGGCAACAGAGCTAGAACCTAATGCCACACCATTGGCGACACTTGAGGTGGCTTTGTTACCAAGAGCTACGGCATTTTCGGCGGTGGCAGAAGTTTTATCCACTTGCTTAACTGAGCTACCAATGGCAATCGCTCCTGTGCCTGTTGCTTCTGCACGAGAACCGATGGCCACTGATGTTACTTTATCCGCAACAGTATTTGCACCAATGGCAGTAGAAAGAGCAGCGGTCGCTTTGGCATTTAAGCCTTGTGCAATAGACGCATATCCGCCTGCAGTGGCTTGACGACCCAACGCCATCGCAGCAGCTGACTCGCTGGCTGTTCTGACATTACCAATCAAGCCGTTGGCAGTGGTGGCATTTGCACCGTTGGCAGAGTGTGCTGAATAAATCTCATCAGAAACATCGGTGTCTGTGCTGGCGTTTTCTAGCACCACCGCCTCAGAGCCAACCGCCAAAGCGTGCCAACCTGTTGCGTTTGATTTATAGCCTACTGCGGTGGCATAGTATTCTTTGGCTTTTGCTCCATAACCAATAGCAGTGGTACGTACGCCTTCGGTAACCGCCTCAGCACCAACAGCCGTTGCTTCCCATGATTGGTAAGTACCACCATCTAATGTCCGATTTAGATTTTGGTTTTTGGCATTATGGCCAATGGCAACATTATTGGCTAAGTTGCTGTTTTGGCTGTTGTATCCTGTGCCTGTGTCCGCCCCCTCACCGATGGCAACGGACGAGTTGTTTTGAGCTTTGGCTCCTGTACCAACAGCGATGGAATTGGTGCCTGAACTGGTTGCCCCATGACCCTGAGCAATGGCACTAGAACCGCTTGCCACTGCTTCTGTGCCAATCGCCATAGCATTAGTGGCACTTGCATGAGTATTAACACCCAAAGCAATAGATGATGCACCTGTGGGCTTAAAGACATGTATGTCGTTTTTACTGGCATCTTTTACAGTAGCTTTATTTGCATTAGCACCGATGGCGATGGCAGATGCTGCCCCTGCGTGAGCGTTAGCCCCCGCAGCAAATGCCCCTACATTACTAGCTACCGTACCCACACCTAGTGCTACTGCATTTACCCCCGTGCTACGTGCTGAGCTACCGATGGCGGTAGCATTGACTTTATTGGCAACGGTACTAGCACCAACAGCCGTTGTAAGACTGGCATCACTGTGTGTTGTTGCTCCTGCTATGCCTGTTTGATGTTTAGTAACATCAGTTGCATCCTTAGCATCCGTAACGTATTTTAGGTTTTGTAATGCTGTATTAGAAGTTGTTGAGTTGGCATTGGTACCAATGGCAATATTTTGGTAAGCATGTTTACCATAGGCATTACCCCCCTCAGTACCAGAACCAATACCAAGACCTGCGTTTGTTCCCAATGCTATCATATTAGATACTTTGGTATTCTCTCCTGACTTTTGTCCAACAAAAATATTGTTGCCTACTGATTGCACATTGGCTGAGCCTTTACCTGCATCTGTACCAATGGCAATATCACGCAGACTGTTGGCTGTTGCCCCAAAACCCAATGCAATGGCATTGTCATTAGCAACTTTTGCATTATTACCAATAGCAATGGATGCCACAGGAGAGTTCACACCTACCGTTTGAGCAGGATTAGCGACTGTCTGTGTCCATGTCTCAACCTTAGCACCGTTACCAATAACTACACTACTCTCACCATTATTGGTTGCTCCAAGACCAAGTACAACCGCCTTAGCAGTCTTAGTAACGGTCGCTCCATTTGCCACACTTTCTTCTGTTTGGGTTGATGTGGTAGTATCATCCCCACAAATCACTGTCTGACTGGCTGTATCAAAATAACACGCATTAGCCTGTAGAGAATTCACAATGTTAAGTTTACTACTCGCCTCTGTCCCTGCCCCTGTTGCCCCAAACGCCATCTGCCCTGTGGCAACGATAACCCCTGACATGATGGCGGTATAAACAAAACGCACCACCGTATAAATGCCTGATGCAATGCCAGTTTTGACAACACCGCCTGATTTGCCTTGTGCTTTGGCGTATTCGCAGACCGCCTGATAAGTTTGTGTGGACTTATTATAGATGACACGATATGTTTTGTTCATAAAACAGCTCCAAAAAGAGTGAATAATAATCAGATGAATAACGATTGTCAGAACGATTGTTTTTCATCGGAAT
Source organism: Moraxella sp. (assembly GCA_030530785.1). Taxonomy (GTDB): domain Bacteria; phylum Pseudomonadota; class Gammaproteobacteria; order Pseudomonadales; family Moraxellaceae; genus Moraxella. Next base: position 2,680 of record JAUMUJ010000015.1, read on the forward strand.
TTCTTGCTGTTTTATCAGGAGCAAAATCCGTGCCAAAAATTTAAATTGACCCAGCTCCCCACCCGACACTTTTTTGTAAACGCATGGGGATACTGCACACTTGTGTGCTGATTGATAAAAATGAACGGTAATAATTTTCCGATAAAAATACCTAATGGTAGAAATTTTCCAGATGAGCGGTGGTAAGATGGGTAATGATTGGTTTTTGTTTTTAGAAAAATAAAATCAATGATAAAAATTTATCAATGCCAAAATTTAGTGATTTTTGGACAAAAGCGATTGGTCGTTTATTGCACAGTTACAAAAAAAGGCAACCTAATGTTGCCCATGATTGGTTAATTTTTTGACAATTGCCACTGTTTGTCAGGCAGAATGTGCAAAATATGGTCATGATACTGCAACAACGTGGAGCGATGACCCACACTGATGAGCGTGGTGGCGGGCAACTGTGATAACAGTAAGCGGTACAGTGCATCTTCTAAGCCCTCGTCCATGCTGGCGGTGGCTTCGTCCAAAAACACCACGCTTGGGCGGTGGAGCAGTATGCGTGCCATCGCTAGGCGTTGCTGTTCACCCAGTGATAAGATGTGTGTCCAGTCGTGTTCTTGGTAAAGTTTATCGGTCAGGTGTCCTAGCTGTACTTTTTGTAATAACGCCATCATCTCATCATCTGCCACTGGATTTGGCACAACATCAGGATAATACAAAGCGTCAATCAGTCGCCCCTGTGGTAGGTAGGGTTTTTGGGATAAAAACAAAGCATCAGACGGGCGAGCAATCCCCCCATCAGCGTGCGACCACAGACCCGCCACCGCACGAAGTAGCGTGGTTTTGCCCAGTCCTGACTTGCCCTTGATGAGCAGGCGTGAGCCTTGTGGCAAGGTGAGATTTAGCTTGTCTATCAGCACGGTATCGGCGGGGGTTTTTATGGTCAAATCTGTAAATATCACGTCCGTGTCATGATGGTCGATGGTGATGGGGTTGGCAAGGCGGGTGCTACTGACCGCTTTATCAAAGCTGGTCAGACGGTTGAGCGTGGCCTTGTAGCCGGCAAAGTCATCATAGACATTACGAAAATAGGACAAGTTGCCATGCAAGCGGTTAAATACCTGCATGGTCTGCATTAGGTCGCCAAGTTTGATTTGTCCTGAAAAATACCGCCCCACCTGAATGATGAGCGGAAACACCACCGACACTTGCGACACCACAAGGTTAAATCCTGAGAACTTTAAGGTACGATAAACTATCGCCCACATATTATCAATGACCGAGCGAAATTCTTGATACAGACGGTTTTTTTCTACTTTTTCGCCCGCATAAAAGGCGATGGATTCGGCGTATTCTTTGACACGAATGAGCGAATAACGGTAGTTGGCGTTGAATTTTTCGTTATCAAAATTGAGCCTGATGAGCGGGCGACCTAACCACATGGCGATGACAGTGGCAATCAGCACGTAGATGAACACCAAAAATACCATCATCTTAGGTATCTGCACCCCCATCACATTCATCGCCCCCGCCAGCCCCCATAATAAGATGGTAAAAGAGACGATGGACGTAACTGCCGAGATGACCCCTGTGGCAAATTTTAAAGACTGCTTGACATAGGTTTGTACGTCCTGCTGGATACGCTGGTCGGGGTTATCCAGCTCGCCAAACACCTGCTGAGTCTTATAGTAGGCCTGATGAGCAAGCCATTTGTCCACCAAGTGCTTATTTAGCCATTCTATCCAGTTAATACTAAATCGCTGTTCGGCATAATACGTCAGTAAGGAGTTTGCCACCGCACACGTGGCAATGGCACAAAACACCACCATCTGCGTCCAAAACACTTCTTGGTTTAAATCTTGGAGTGATGAATACATGGTATTATACCATTCGCTATGCACAAGACTGATACGCACTTCTAGGAGCGTCAAAGTTACGATAAACACAAAAAAAGCAATGGGCTTCATGCTACGCTTGGGGGTCAGGTAACCGCTCGCCATGGACCAAAACTGCCGACCCCAGTGGGTAAACCGAATGATGAGCCACATGGCAAGCACGAACACCACCGCCGTAATACTTAGGCTCTTTGCTATCCAAAGTGCCGACTCTATGAGCTGTTTTGACCAGTCCACATCTTCCCCATTTTGTTAAAAAAGACGTTATTGTAACACACCTGACAAGGTTTTTTGGTGCAAAAATAAGATGTCATGATACAACAAACACTCAAAAAATCAATGATAATAATTATTATTTTATTTATTGACAAACAAAAATGTTTTCGCTATATTATATAACCGTATCTTTTTGTAAATAATCACAGTTACTAAGTAACAATACAGACAGGAAAGTGTGATGAAAAAACCCTAGTTGCCCTTGCAGTAGGTCATGCTCTAACCACCCAAATCTATGCCAACGAGACGGCAGACACGTATCATGTAACACTAAACACTCTAGAAGCCACTGTAACCAACCCATTTAGTCAGCAAGTCGGCACACAAAAACTCACCACCGATGACATTAAAAATCGTCCCACAGGCAACGGTAACATTACCGAGCTACTCAAACACAACCCCACCGTACGCTACTCTAATAATGCCGACACATCCACCAGTGCAGGTGAAATTAAACCTAATGAGATTTCCATTCATGGTGAAAAATTTTATCATAATAACTTTGTGCTAAACGGCATGTCAAATAATGACAACATCCACCCCTATGGCGACAGTGCCAACAACGCACAAGGACAAAACCCGTATGAATTGCCATCAGGCGGAACACAGACTTTTTGGGTAGATACCCATCTTTTGAAAAATGTGGAAGTCTTTGACAGCAACATCTCTGCCAAATATGGTCAATTTACAGGCGGTGTTATTAATGCCGAACTCATAGACCCCGACACAAAAAGCCCAAGCGGACGGGTATTTTATCGCACATCAAGAGATGACTGGGCAAAATACCATCTCTCCGAAAGCGACCAATCAGACTTTGAGAACGCCTACAATAATCTACAACCTAAATTCACCAAACATCAATACGGTGTCAGTGTCAATCAGCCCATCAATGCCAAATCTGCCGTATTGTTTTCGTACAATGCCACCACGTCCGACATTCCTTTTAATCACACACAATTAAGGCACGCCAGCGAAGACACTTGGCTTGTCAATCAAGGTGGTGTCCAAGAGCGTAAAAATGAGACATTTTTACTTCGTGGGATTTATCATGCAGACAATGGCGATACCATAAAAGCAACCGCCATGTATTCACCCCATGAAAGCCTACGTTTTAAAAACAACGTCAAAAACGGTATGTTTACCATCACAGGAGGAGGTTATAATGCCAACATAGAATGGGATAAGGATTTGTCTTGGGCAAAAGCCAGCAGTTATCTGGGCTATAAAAATGTCATCAATGAGATAGACCACCAAGAAAACGACTATCACATCTATCGGCGTAACGCCAACAGCTCGGTAGTTACGTGGCGTGACAACAGTGCCACCGCCAAATTTGGAGGCTATGGCACATACAGTAACGAAAAAGACATCATCACCGCCAAGCAGGATTTTAAAGTTCCCACTTATAAAATCGGTAATACGGACAATAACCTAATTTTTGGCTGGCAAATTGACCACGCTACCGCCAAATACAGCCGTGATACCCAAAGCAATCTGTACACTTATACCAATAATACCAGCGTGGTTTGTCATGGCGACAGCACCTGTGTTGATGGTGAGCAGTATGCGTCCAGAAAAACCGTTTATGACATCAGAAATGCCAAAGTGAGCGACCATACTTATGCCATGTACCTAGAAAACACGTCCAAATTTAACAACTTAGACCTAAGTGTCGGTTTACGCACCGACCATAATAGCCTACTAAAAAACACCAATCTCGCCCCACGCTTATCTGCCACTTGGGACGTGTTTGGCGATGAACGTACTCGGGTATTTGGTGGGGCAAACCGCTATTACGGTAATTCCATACTGGCTTACGCCTTACGTCAAGGCATTGGCAATAACGAAATCTATACCCGCTCTGTGAGTGGTGGTGTGCTTGGCGACTGGACATTATCAAGCACGGGCGTGGGTGGCAGTCGTCATTACAGTTTATCTGATTTAAAAACCCCATACAGCGATGAGCTAAATGTAGGGATTGCCCAAAAATGGCTTGGGGCGTTGTGGACAGCCAAATGGGTACGCCGTGATGGCAAAGACCAATTTACGGGCAAACGTGCCGACCAAGCAGTAAGCGGGGTGCGTGATTGGTGGCTTGTCAATGATGGCACAAGCAAAAACCAAAACGTCTCATTGTCCGTACAACCGATTGCTCCGATGGGCTTTGAATACGCTGATGTGAATTGGCAGTTAAATTGGTCTTGGCAAAAATCCAAGAGCAACAACACCCATTATGACACGCTGACCACAGATTTGGTGGATACTGCCGACATGGTGTATTATGATGGCAAAATCATGGATTATTCAGAATTGCCCCTATCAGATTTTAATACCCCTTGGAAAGCAGGACTGTCTATCAACACCTTTTTTCCAAAACACCACATCACTTGGGTACAAGATTTAAATTACACCGCAGGTCATCGCTACCTAACCAGCAAATCAAGTGATGAGTTCACCTGTGCAGGTGATGCTCGCTGTGACGATTGGGACGGTATTGTGGTAAGACCTTACAGTGAAGATAAGCAAAGTGGCTACTTTACGATGGATTGGCGTTTTAATTATGAAAAACCACTCAACAACGGTCATTCGCTCGGTGTAAACGTTGATGTAAATAATGTGCTAAATAAAGTCATTGTTTCATCACAGACCAGCAGTAACAACACCTACAAACTCGGTCGTAACTTTTGGCTTGGGGTCAACTACAACTGGTAATTTACAAAAAGTCATTATCAATCCCAATAAAAAGCACCTAGCTGACGGGGTGCTTTTCTTTTTATTTAAAAGTTAAAAGAACGCATTTATGAAAAAACTCATCACCCTTGCCCTGCTTGTCATTACCCATACCACCCTTGCTGAGATTAGCTCGCCTGTCATCGGCAGGCTGGATAATGGTTTGGATTATGTCATTTTGCCACTTCATAACGAAAAAGGACGGCTAGAAATCCGCCTAAGGGTGGATGCAGGGGGCATAGATGAGAGCGACACGCAGGCAGGCGTGGCTCACATAGTGGAGCATTTGGTCTTTCGGGCAAGCGATAAGCACCCTAACGGCGTGATGAACCATTTACACGACATGGGCTTTGTGCGAGCAAAAAACTACAATGCCATTACCACCACTGACAACACCACTTATATGATGACCCCACCGCCAAACATGGGGCTGGACGACAGTCTGCCCACCCTATCACAGATGATGTTTTTTGCCCACATCACGCCAGACGATTTGGACAAAGAACGCCACATCATTACCGAAGAATGGCGAGGCGGTCAAGGCGTATCGGCACGCATGGACGCACAAAGAAAGGCGGTCATCAGAGCAGGCAGTCGCTCGGTGCGTAGTCCCGTCATCGGCACGCTAGATAGTATTACGACCATGCCCGCCCATGAATTGCAAACCTTTTATCAAACGTGGTACGCCCCCAATAACATGAATTTGCTAATTATTGGCGATGTGAACGTGGACGACACCAAAGCCAAAATCCAAGAGTATTTTGGGCAAATCCCCGCCAAAGCCCTACCCGACCGTACAGGCGGTTATTATGAACCGACCCTATCCGATCGCTTAATCATTACCGAACTGCACGATGACAAAAGCGGAGTGAGCCAAGTGGCGTATATCTTGCGACTTGACGAACAAGCAAGTCGTGGCGACAGCGATACCGCTTATAAAAACCGCCTGATAGACCGTTTTGCCTTGACCTTCATCACCAAACGCCTACAAAACGAAATGAGCAATCTGCCCAATGGCATAAAAAGCGTGGTCGCTCGCAAATCCGACATCGGTAAAAATACGGTCGCCATTGGGCTGTTTAGTAGCGTAGATAAAGACAAACACAAGGACGGTTTGCAAGAAATTTTTTATCAAATCAAACGTCTACAAGCGTACTCCATTACCCAAGATGAGCTGGACGACTACAAAAAGGATTTTCAAATTCAGCTAGATAAAGCCCATGCCCACAGCGAAGACCGTGATTTTGCAGGTTGGGTGCAAGCAATGGCTGGTACAGTACTGATGGGTAAACCCTATCTGCCCCAAAAGGAGCTTGCTAAAATCAGCCAACCGATTGTAAATAATCTCACCACCACCGACATACAAGCACGGGTCAATGCATGGCTATCCGCCCCCGACCGTATCGTCCAATACCAAGCCCCACACACCGCACGGGTCGCCCCCATGAGCGTATCGGACATAGAACAGATGAGACATCAGGCAAACACTGCCACGCTCACCCCACCCACCCCAAAGGCACGCACGACTCCCATTACCCTACCTCACGTCATTACCACCGCCCACATTACTCACACGGCACAGCATGGCGACACACGCATTTATACACTCTCCACAGGTGATAGAGTGCTGTGGCTTACCCACCCCAGTGCCAAAGACAAGACTTACATTCGGGCGGTGAGTACCGCAGGCACACAAGCAAACGGACTAAATGCATGGCAATCACAAATCGCCACAGGGCTAATTTTTCAAAATGCACCGTATAATTTTGACAAAACCGCTTGGGAAAATTTTAAAAAAACGCACAAACTTAGCCTATCTGCCAAACAAAACTCCCACGAGCTTATCATTGAGATGAGTGGCGATAACGACAAATTAAACGAGCTTATCAACCTATACCACGCCCAAATGTACCACACCGCCATTAAAGGCAGGCTTGATGATGCCAAAACCGCCCTGATGAGCAAGCTTGCCCCGACAGGCGTTCAGCAAGCCGAGCGACACAGATTAGATGAGCTTGGCAAATTAAGACATCTACCAAACCACCTACCCAGCCTTGATGACTTACACAAGCTAGACGAACACACGCTTAATGGCACATGGGAGCGAATGACACGCACACCCATAACTTTTTATATTGTCAGTAACGCTAAGCCTGCCGACATGGGGCAATTTATCGCCCTATTTGCCAATCCCAATCCGCCCTTAACGGCATTTCGCCATACCGCCACACCCCTTGCCACATCGGACACGGTCAAATTCGCTCACCACAGCGAGCCACGAGCGGACGTACAGCTTTGGACAGCCGCGCCCCACGCATGGCAAGGCGTGGACGCCATGACGGTCAGCCTACTTAAAAACATCGCCAGCGACAAACTCAAACTGACCTTACGTGATGAAAAATTAGGCATCTATCGGCTAAGTTTTGACACCACGCTAAACCCCGACACCCACCGCATTGAAAGTCATCTCAAATTTACCACCAATCCCGACAAGGCGGACGAGATGATATCCCACGCCAAACAGGTACTGGCAAACCTGCCCAACCTTATCACGGCAGACGACATCAATAAAGCCAAAAGCACCTTCGCTAACCAAGAAAAATCCCGTCAAAGCGACCCTTATACATGGCTAAATCGCTTGGCATTAAGCGACAAACAAGGGGGCGATTTGGCATATCTTAATCAAGCCAAACGCCTAGATACGCACATCACACTCGCCAATTTGCAACGCATGGCGGACAAACTCTACAACCCCGACAGCGTGCAAATATGGGTAGATATGCCAAAAGAAAAAGAGTAACCCCAAATAAAAAGTGCGTATTTACGCACTTTTTAATGGCAATACTCATATACTCTGCTTAACCGCTCAATCGTCTGCCCAACCCACACCACCAGCTCATCATCGCTGTAATTATCCAATTCATCTTTATCCATAAATTTGCCCAAGCGATAAAAATCACCTGCATTTAACACTGCTTTTTCATGGTCAAATTCAACCGCTCTTTTAAAATCGCCATATTCATTAACACGGCTATGCCAAAAATAAAAGTCGTCAAAGTCCGCCCAATCAATATCATTTATCCAGTTATTAAATTGCCCCAATGTGGTGTTTGAGCTGTTTGCCTTATAAGAATGCCACGTCAAAGCGACAATGAGCCTTTGCCTATTTAAAATCACGACAATAATCAGAGCATTGCCAAGATAATTTTCATATTTATAATAGGCAAAAAAATGCCGTCTGATTTCCCAGCCGTTACACCAGTTTTGAACATGGGGCTTAGCAAAGTAGCTAGGTAGGTTTTGATAGATTTTTAAATTAAAGGCTTTAAATATTTGCCAAGCGGATTTATGATTTGCCTTAATGTCATCAAGCTCATTGGCACAATGTAATTTTAAATCCTTAATCTGGGAATAAGGTTTATTTAGGATTTGGGCGTGGGCGGATTTTAGCATAACTTTTTAAATGATAAACAGCATTTAATTGAGAAATTAACCATTGGCACTTTGTGATTTTAACCAATTCATAAAACTAAAACTGCCCTGCTCTTTTTGATTGTCGCCAAAGTGATAAAAGCGTTTGCCGATGAGATTATCGGGCAGATACGTTTGGGGATAATAATGATTGGCATAATCGTGCGGATAGACATAGTTTATGCCATAACCTGACTGTTTCATCAGCTTAGTTACGCCATTTCGTAGGTGGAGCGGTACAGGTGAGTGGTCGTTTTTGACAAAGGCGAGAGCTTCGTTAATCGCCGTATAGGTGCTGTTGGATTTGGGCGATGTGGCAAGATAAACGGTCGCTTGGGCAAGGATAATCCTGGCTTCGGGCATACCGATGGATTGCACCGAACGCAAGGCGGTATCAGCCAGCAGTAGAGCGTTAGGGTTAGCAAGCCCGATGTCTTCGCTTGCCAAAATCACCAAACGCCGAGCGATAAAGGCGGGGTCTTCGCCAGCGGTCAGCATACGAGCCAGCCAATAAATGCCAGCATCAGCGTCCGAGCCACGCACCGATTTGATAAATGCCGAGATGATGTCATAATGCATATCGCCCGCCCTGTCGTAGCGTGGCAGGACGGTTTGGGCGATGTTTTGGAGCAGAGTGTCGTCTATGATTAGGGTGTGGTCGTCCGAGTTTTGGCAAGCGACTTCTAATAAATTGAGTACTTTACGAGCGTCCCCACCCGCTAGGCGAGCGATGTCAGCAAGACTGCCTTGTACCGTGAAATTCTTTAAAACCACATCCGTTACCAACGCCCTTTGAAGCACTTGTACCAGCTCATCGGTGGTCAGTGGCTCTAAGCGGTATACTTGACAGCGAGAGAGCAAGGCGTTGTTTACACTAAAAGACGGGTTTTCGGTGGTCGCCCCAATAAGGGTAATCTTACCAGACTCAACTGCCCCAAGCAGGGCATCTTGTTGGGCTTTGTTAAAGCGGTGAATCTCATCAATAAACAACACAGGCGAACCAAAATCTAAACCACCCATCGTACCTTTACTGCCATCTGTCAGCTCCCGCAACTCCTTGACGGTCAAATCAAGGGCAGATAACAGATGGCATTCACGCCCAACGGCATCGGCAAGCAGTCGTGCCAAAGTCGTCTTGCCAATGCCCGCCTCCCCATGCAAAATCAGGCTTGGTAAATGATGATGGGCAATCATACGGCTAATGGGGGCGTTATCGCCCAAAAGATGTGTCTGTCCGATGATGTCGGAGAGCTGTTTTGGACGGACTCGTTCAGCAAGAGGGGTGTTTAAAGTAGCCATTTTGGGGTTTTATACCAATGATATTGTATGATTAAATGAATGAAAAATAATACAGGAATGACCAAAAATAATGGATAAATATGATGATTTGAGTAGGGTATTGCCATAAAAATAACAATGTAATGTAGGACAGATTGAACTGCGTTAATGATTTTTAATTTTGGATTTAAACGCAATGTTGTATGGCAATTTTGACACATAAAATCATCATCTGTCGTTTTATGCAGTCTTTGTGATTGGCAATTTGGGCAATAAATGGCAAATCTATCAAACGTGGTTTTTAGTTCATCATGAGCAAGTGATATATTAAAATTATCTTTGACATCATCATTGGTATCCACGCCATTTAAAATGGGTTTATTTTTTATTTTATAAAAGTGATATTTTTTTGCACCTTTTTCAAGATGATAAATACCGACAATCACCAACAAAGCAATCATGCTGAATGCTGTTATCCAAACCCCCGCACCAATATTTAATTCATCAAAATTATCAACAATAAATATTATAGCATAAAAAAGTGTAAAAACACCAAAAATAACGGCATATAATTTATATTGTCTTTTAGTAAAATATTTGGCAAATTGCCAAAAAGTCATTTGCTCCAAATCAGGCGAAAAAGGGTTAACGAGTAGGCTTTTTTGGCAATGCGGACAAAAGATGATACTCTGATGATAAATGACATCATCAAAGGATTTGCCACAGTCGCTGTGTGGGCAAATGTATGACATAGGTTTAGGATTTAGATGATTTTTTGCCAACATGACGCACGGTCAGTATTTGCTTGGCTTGCCCAAATGCCCCCAGCTCATCATACAACACACTGCTGGTCAGCCCCACGCCCGTCTGTCCTATCTCTTGGGTGGTGTCAAGCCCAAGCCATCGCCCTTGTGGGGTGCGGTATAGGTGGATTTGTAGGTCAATGCTCGGAAAAATCCACGCTCCATCGGTGGCTCGCATGGCAGTGCCATTGGAGGTGTCCACCATGCCCATCAAATGCACAAAATCTGACGTTTCCTGCCCTGCCACCATGTCAATATCTGTATTTAGCCAAACCATACTTTTGCCTGCTCGGTGGTGGGCGATTTTTGCCCTTAGGCTATTGATATAGCCCCCACGCCACAGACTCATGCCGTCCCAGTCGGGCAGTTGTGCCACAGTCGCCTGTGGTGGCGGACTTTCAAGTCCACTGATGGCACGGCTGTCTGATGTGGCAAGTCGCCACGCTCGCATGATGACACTTATCCGCTCGTTGCCGTTTTTATCAATGGTGCTAAGCGTGCTTTCTATCAGCTCAATCGTCCGCCCTGTGCGAATAAAATGAGTACGCACGATGGTTTGCCCTTGATGAATCACGCCCAAAATATCCAAACTTAGGCGTGCTATCATCAAATCATCTCTTGGGAAAAACCGCTCCAACTCACAAGCCAAAAGCCCTGTGGCAACCGCCATATGTTGCTCAAACTCATTCCATACCCCCTGTGCATGAGCGGTGGATTGATAGTGGCTGACACACTCATCATCGCTGATTTTGCGATTTTGTAAGACATAATACGCATTCATCAGATTGTCCTGTCGTGGGTGGCTTTGGTGAGCTAGTTTAGCAATATCCATCGTAACCGTCAAACGTCCCATAACAAAACTACCACAAACAGACAATCTTTTTTTGTTAAAATGACAAAAATTCCAATCAAAGGTTGTATTGATGATGAAAAAAATGGTCGCTCTGATGATGTTATGGTCAGTCTCTGCCATCGCTCAGCCCAATTACGACACCGCCATAGATAAAGTGTGGCAGTCTGTCCAAAAACACCAACTAACCACCTTATCCAAAGAATGCGTGTTATTTTTTCCTTACGACAAACAAAATAAAATCGTCATTGAAATCCGAGAAAAACACAATCAACAATGCGGTGGCGATGTCAATACCGCCCCTTTATTATTTAGCTATGAAATTGACAAAAAAACAGGTAAAATGAGAACCGATGAGCCAATTTGGACGGGCGAATATCGTGATATTGACTGATATGTCGGTCATGCTTGAATGATGTTGGGAATTTTACCCAAATAAATATGCTCGGCAATGCGTCCTTGTTGTTCTATGTTATAATCCCAAAAGCCCCTATCTTTATCAAACGTATAATGATAGGGATTGTATTTTTTAACACTCAAATAATACATCGCTTGTAATATCGCCCCACGCCACAGCACATTAACACCGTGCTGATATTGCAAAACGTGGGTCATTTCGTGAATAAAGATTTGCCGATATGAATGACCACACAGGGCAAAATCATCTTTATAATGCTTATCGCCCACAAATATCCAGCCGTTTGGGGCGATAAATATGTCGTCCGCCTGCCAAAAAACATAGGGGTAATTCACGATTTTTACCTTTTTATAATCCATCAAATCACCAAAGACGCTTTTGGCAAGGGCAATCTCATTTGCTGTCAAAGAGCGAATGGGGATTTTGCCTTTTTGGTATTTGGCGATATGGTACGGTGTGCGAAGTTTCATTAGCCCAGCCCCACACCCGACAGCTCCCTTGCCAGTCGCCCTGCCGAATTGTCGGTCAGCCCGCCCACAAAATCCAGTACTTTCATATAGCCGTCATATAGACTATCGGCGTCCGTGATTGGACCGTCTTTTAAAAGCTCTAAGGCAAGACGGTGCTTGGCGGTTAGGGGCTTGTAGGTGAGTTTGGCGTGGATTGCAGGGACGATTAAATCCAAAATCTGCCCCAAACAGCCAAAACTGGCTATCTCAGTGATGAGTTTGCTGTGGTGGTTAAATATCTGATTTTTGGCAAGATTTTTGGCATTTTGTAGGGTTTCATTGACCGAATTATCACACACCACAAGCAAATCCTTGTAAGCAAAATCACCCGATAACAATTCATCATGATAATCAAAAAACCGCCTTGCCACTTCATCAACCGCCTTGCCAATGGCTCGCCCACGCATTGCCCCGATACGTTGTTTTTTGTCGCTGATGTTTTGATAATCGTCAAAATCCGCCCCCAGTAGCGGTTTGACCACTTTGGCAAAATCGTCAAAGCCAATCAAATCAAGCTCCACAGCGTCTTCTAAATCAAGCAGGGCATAGCAAATATCGTCCGCTGACTCCATAAGGTACGACAAGGGGTGTCTTGCCCATGCGTCCGCCCCGTGCGTGGCAAGCGTGAGCCTGTCCGCCACTTGTCGCATGATGTGCATTTCGCTCTGATAGATGTTAAATTTGGTCTGCCCCACGCTCCCCCATGGGTATTTCATGAGCGTGCCAAGACTGGCACAGGTCAGACGCATACCGCCTGCGTGGGCGTACATCTCGGTGGTGGTAACAATGCGTAAGCTGTGGGCATTACCTTCATAAGTGGTGATGTCGGCTTGTTCTGCCTTACTAAGTGATTGTAAATACTCATCATTTTGGCGAAACCATTCACGCAAAGCGTCTTCGCCCGTATGCCCAAACGGCGGATTGCCCAAATCATGAGCCAAACACGCCACCTGCACCAACGTGCCGATGTCATACGAGCTGATGTGGGGTGGTAATAGCCCACGCCGAGCCAGACCCTGCCCCACGCTGTTGCCCAGACTGCGTCCCACGCTTGCCACTTCTACGCTGTGGGTTAGGCGGTTGTGGGTGTGATCGGATTTGGCAAAGGGATGGACTTGGGTTTTTCGCCCCAGTTTGCGAAAGCTCGTGGAAAACACCACTCGGTCATAATCGGTATGAAAATCGCTTCGCACGCCGTCATTGGGGGCTTGGCTTGGTAGGGTGATGATATTGCCATTTTTAATTTTTAAGCGGTCAGTGGATAATAGGGCTTGCCATTTTTGGGCATGGGTCATCAGATTGTCCTTAAAACGTTAAAATTGGGGATATTATCATTTTAAGGGTTTTAAGGCAGATTGCAAGGGTAAAAGGAGTTTTGAAATCATCAATTGATGATTATAAATGGTAGGGGGCAATTTATTCGCCCTGTTGGAATATTGATTTGGGCAAATGGATTACCCCTACTCTAATCACATCATATCATGACGGTTTTTATTATCCTTTTAGTTTACTATTAGATGAATTGGGGTGGCAAAAGTATAAGGCACTGGCACACCGTCTTTATTTAAAATCATATATTTGCCACGCTTAATGTTGTGTATCAAACAGACTGCGAACCTTCTATTTTCCCTATCTATATATACTACCCTTGCTTGACCGTTTTCATTGACTTGGACTTTTATCCGCACTTGTGTTTCTCCATCTTTTCCATAATAACCACAACGGCTATGAATTAAACGCCGTATTTGCTCTTGGGCTTGGATTACCGCATCTTTTTCAAATGTACCAAAATTTATGACGATTTCATGTTTTAATTGGCTAAGCTGTTTAATTTGTTCATCGCTAAAACTGCCCTGCAAACGCTGTTTATTTTGTTCGGTCAAAGGAGCGACATTGTCTTTGGCGATTTGTAGCACTCGCTGATTTAATGGCTCTAATGTTGGGTGGGGATTGATGAGCTGTATTTTATCATAAGAGCCAAAAGGATAATAAACCACTCTCCATTCATAATCGCCTGCATTTAAATTGGTGGCTTCGGTGGTGGTTATTAGCCCATAAGATTTTTCAAATTCTTTAATGGCGGTTGTCTCTGGTGATATATTTTCATCCGCATTGGCGGTTTTGGCAAATGACCATTTCTTATTTAATAAATCAATGCTGTCCGCCCATGTGGCTTGTGTTAATAATAACGATGATAATAAAATGGTTTTTAAAAATTTCATAAAAATGCCTTGTAATTAACTCATTCTTTTACCGCAAGCGTAACTGTATAAGTTTTGCCTTGTTTGATTTTGTCGGCATTGCCAAACACTTCATTAAACGAACGTTTCATAAAATCCCGAAGTCCGTTAATGGTAACGACATAAAACCGTCCGCCCACTTCCATGTGCTCATAAGCGTCCAGTAGATACAGATAGTGTTGTTCTTTACTGGCTTTGGCGGGTAGGTTGCTCATCACAAGGCTAAATTTTTTATCTTTATCCACATGATAAAAGCCGTTGGAAAGCTGAACGTGAGTGTTAGTCAGATTATTTTTTTGGCAGTTTAAGCGGGCGTATTCCACCGCCACAAAGTCCTTGTCAATCAAGATATGCTGACCGTTTGGGCATTCACGAGCCGCCGTCATGCCCAGCACACCATAGCCACAGCCTAAGTCTATGGAATTATCGTCCGCCTTAAAATCAATATAATCAAGAAGCATAAGACTGCCGTCATCAAGGCGTTCTGGGCTAAAAATCCCCCAAGTGGTATGAAAGGTAAAGGGCTTGCCCAGTACGTCTTGGGTAAATGTGATGTCTTGTCGCCAGAGTTTGGCACGGGTTTGAAGTTCGGTAAGTGTGGCGGTCATGGTATTTTTCCAATAAAAAGATGTGGTTATTTTAACAAAAAAACACCTGCCAAATCTCACTTTTTATCAAATCAATGCTAAAATAACCCATTTACCCCAACGAGAACCCCATGAATTTATCACAACTACTCAAAGACACCAATTACCAACTTACCCAGTTTTCCGCCGAGCATATCACGCTATTGGAAAATACCATTTTTCAAAAACCCAGTAAAAATGGCGATGTGCCATATGTGCATTGCTTGGTACGCAAAAAGGACATTAAACTGACCCCAGAAGAAGTGGTTCGCCAACTGTATCTGATGAAATTACACCATGATTATGGCTATCCTTATGAACGCATGGAATTGGAATATTCGGTGCATTTTGGGCGTGAAAAAAAGCGTGCCGACATTGTGATTTTTGATAAAGACAATCCCAATGTTGTTTATATCATGGTGGAGCTTAAAAAGCCCAAATTAAAAGACGGCAAAGAACAATTAAAATCCTATTGTAACGCCACAGGAGCTCCGATTGGCGTATGGACAAATGGCGATAGCATTTCCTATTACAACCGCCGAGACCCCAATTATTTTAAAGACATTCCCAACATTCCAAGCGTTCACGAAAAATTATCTGATATTTTGCAAGAACGTTGGACGATTGATGATTTGATTAAAAATGACAAAATCGCCACTCAACGTAAATCTTTAAAAGATTTGGTGATTGAAATGGAAGATGAAGTTTTGGCAAATGCGGGGGTTGATGTTTTTGAAGAATTGTTTCAGCTGATTTTTACCAAACTTTATGACGAAATGGAAAGCACACGCAATAAAAGCCGTCATTTGGAATTTCGTAATTATGGCGATACCGAAAGTGATTTAAAAGCCAAAATTGGGGCTTTATTTGATAAAGCCAAAAACAAATGGGAGGGGGTATTTGCCGAGAGTAGTAAGATTAATTTATCGCCGTCTCATTTGGCGATTTGTGTGTCATCATTAGAAGAAGTGAAATTATTTAATTCCAATCTTGATGTGGTGGACGAAGCCTTTGAATATCTCATTAACAAATCATCAAAAGGCGAAAAGGGACAATATTTTACGCCACGCTATGTCATTGATATGTGTGTCAAAATGCTAGACCCCAAAGCCGATGAAACCGTGATTGACACCGCATCGGGCAGTTGTGGTTTTCCTGTACACGCCATTTTTCATGTTTGGGAAAAACAGCTTAAAGAAAAAGGCTTGGAGCGTTCTCATTTATTTACCGCCGAACAAAAACTGCCCGAACAGCTTGATTATGTGCAAGAAAAAGTTTTTGCCATTGATTTTGACGAAAAGGCGGTGCGTGTCGCCCGTACCCTAAACTTAATCGCAGGGGACGGACAAACCAATGTGTTGCATTTAAATACTCTAGATTATGAACGCTGGGAAGATTTTACCAAAGATGAAGAATGGGGCGACATCTATGGAGAGGGCTGGAAAAAATTAAGAAAATTACGCACCACAAAAAATCAAAACCGTGATTTTGAATTTGATGTACTAATGGCAAATCCGCCTTTTGCAGGCGACATCAAAGAAACCCGCATTTTAGCCCGCTATGAATTGGGTAAAAACAGCAAAGGCAAACAACAATCCAAAGTGGGACGGGATATTTTATTTATTGAACGCAATTTGGATTTTTTAAAAGATGGTGGACGCATGGCGATTGTGTTGCCACAAGGGCGTTTTAATAACAGCAGTGATAAGTACATTCGTGATTTTATCGCCGAGCGTTGCCGTATTTTGGCGGTGGTGGGCTTGCATGGCAATGTCTTTAAACCGCATACAGGCACAAAAACGTCCGTGCTATTTGTGCAAAAATGGCATGATGAACTGTGCCCAAAAGTGGACGATTACCCCATTTTCTTTGCGACCATGCAAAGCCCAAGTAAGGACAATTCAGGCGATAAAATCTATGTCAAAAATGCAGACGGCACGCCCAAATTGGACAGTCATCAACATTTAATCGTAGAGCATGATTTATTTAATCACGACAACATCACCCAAGACGGCATTGCTGAAGCCTTTATTGAATTTGCCAAAAAGGAGAAATTGTCTTTTGTGGGAAAGGATTAAGCCCTTTTAATAATGCCAAATATCAGGCGTTATTGGAGGGGCTGGAAGTGAGTGAGGTGAATTTCAAGGATATTGATTTAGGGGATAGATTTGATGCTGAATTTTTTAGCAAACAATCACTAGAAATAGAAAATATTTTGAAGAGAACCAATGCTACAGAATTAAGGCACTTTGGAAAGTTTGTGGCAAGTGCTTTTTATCCTTCAGCGGTTGAGTTATATCAATATGGAGAAATGCCTTTTATTCGCTGTGTTGATTGTGTCAATTTCCCATTGATTACAAGCTATCAGGAAAATTTATTTGAAAAATTACCAATTGAATTTATTAGAGAACAAAAAGGCATTAACACTTTATATAAAGGAGATATTGTTATTACAAAAGTAGGCACGCCTTGTTATGCAAGCATGATTCAAGATTATGATGAAGTTGCATTATCTCGTACTGTACTGGGAATGCAGAAAATTTCAAAAATAAATCCATATTACTTGTTGATTTTTCTGCGTTCTAAGTATGGATTTGGACAACTTTTAAGGCATAGAGAATTAACTATTCAATATCAATTGACACTTGAAAGAACCAAGAAAATATTGGTTTATATTCCAGAAGAAAAATTCCAAAATAGAATTGAAAAAATTACTAGAGAGTATTTTGTAGCACAAGAAACAGCCCGAAATTCTTATCTTGAAGCCGAAACCCTATTATTAGAAAATCTGGGTTTACAAAATTTCCAAGCAACCAATCAATCCGTTAATATCAAAGCATTAAAAGACAGCTTTTTACAAACGGGCAGATTGGATGCGGAGTTTTATCAAGTCAAATATGAACAATATTGGAATTTAATTAAATCACAAGATTATGTATTTATTCGTGATGAATATTTGCATATTACCCAAAAACCAGATTGGAAAAACCAAGCCTATCAATATATTGAAATCGGTGATGTGAATATTAGTGATGGCTCATATCAAGCAAATTGGGTGGAATACCAAGATTTGCCAGCTAATGCCAAAATTCAAGTCCAAAAAGGCGACATCTTGATTTCAACGGTTCGTCCTTATCGTGGTGCGGTAACAATTATTGGTGAAAATGACCAAGATTTGGTTGTGAGCGGAGCATTTACGGTATTACGCAAAAAGGAAAATTCCATTTTTAATAATGAAGTTTTAAAAGTGCTGTTACGGTCAGATTTGTATAAAGATTGGTTGTTGCAATTTAATGTAGGCACAAGCTATCCTGTTATTAAGGACGGTGATATTTTAAATTTGCCTATTCCTAAAATTCCCCCAAAAATCCAAACCCAAATCGCCAATTATGTCCGCCAAAGCAATGAATTGCGAGAACAAGCCACGCAATTATTAGCCCAAGCCAAACATAACGTAGAGACGGAAATTGAGCAAAACGCTTTACAAGAGAGAGAGAGAGAGAGAGAGACTTATAAATAAGTCTGATTATTATTTGCATTTGGCACAATGGACTTTATTAGAATATGTGCTTATCGGTCAGTCTGACAATGTGGCGGTGCGTTCGTTATCGCAGTCATTTGGCACAAGTGGTCGGTTGGATGCAGAATATTATCAGCCCAAATTTGCACGGCTTTTTGATGTATTATCAAACGTTAAGACAGTCAAACTGGGCGAAGTGGTGGATTTACAAAAATCAGTTGAGCCTGGTTCAGAAGCCTATCAAGCGAACGGCGTGCCTTTTGTGCGGGTGGCGGATTTGTCCAAATTTGGGATTGGTCAGACGGATAAATATCTCAATCCAGACGATTTTGGCGAGGTCATTCGCCCCAAAAAAGACACCGTTTTACTCACCAAAGACGGCACAGTCGGTATCGCTTATCGTGTGCCACAAGATTTGAATGTGATTACATCAGGGGCGATTGTGCATTTATCGCTAAAAACTGATGAGATTTTGCCCGATTATTTGGCGTTGGTGCTAAATTCGGTGGCGGTACAACTGCAAGCCGAGCGAGATGCGGGCGGTTCAATCATTCAGCATTGGAAGCCGTCTGAGATTTTGGCGGTGGTGATTCCTGTTTTGCCAAAAGAGATTCAGCAGACAATCAGCGATAAAGTGCAGATGGGTTTTGAATTAAAAAATCAAAGCGAAATTTTACTAGAACAAGCCAAAACTTTGGTGGAAAAAGCGATAGAGCATTATTAACGATTATTTTCCCCAAATCTGCTTGTATTTGGCAAGCAAATCATCGGCAGACTCTGGGCGGTCGGTGTCTTTGATGATACAGTCTATCGGGCAGACTTTATCGCAGGTCGGCTCATCATAAAAGCCCACGCATTCGGTACATAAGTCGGGGTTGATGACGTAGGTTTTTTGTCCTTTTTGGTCATAGCTGATGGCATCGTTTGGGCATTCAGGTTCACAAATGTCGCAGTTGATACAGTCAGTGGTAATTTTTAGTGCCATGATGATAAAATGATGTGAGTTATGGATATTTTACGCCATTGTTGGGGGGCTGTATATGCCATTTTTGACTAATGATTTTAAAAATTTGATAGTTTTAGCATATACTTATGCAAAATCAGCATTGCCAAAAACGTGATTTTTTGGGTATGATACTGTCAATTTGATAAGGAAACACCCATGATTACCCCATACAAACAAATCCACCCCCAACAATGCCAACGCCTATCTGATTTGGGTTTTAAAAGCCTCATTAACCTGCGTTTTGATGATGAAACAGACGGTCAGCCTACCACCGCCGACATCTGCCACAGTGCCACATCAGTGGGACTGTCCTATCATCATTTGCCCGTTGATAACGACAGCTTGCACCTTGATACGGTGGAGCGGTTCGCTCGCATTTTAAAGGACACGCCAAAGCCTGTCATGGTGTTTTGTGGGACGGGCAATCGTGCCAAACGCTTGTATCAATGTGCCATCGTCAGTAATTTACTCTAAGGCAATTTAAAGCCGTTAGCAAGGCTGATGGCTTTTTGTTCATCTCCCTTGATGAGTAATGCCAAAGCATCTACACCACATTCTATCGCCCTATCCATATTGATACGGTCATCAAGCGTTGGCTTTGACAGCACCCAACCGCTGACCATAGACGAATGAGCAGGTCTGCCAATGCCGACACGCAGTCGCCAAAAATCTGCCGAGATGTGTGGCGTGATGTCTTTTAAGCCGTTATGACCGCCATGCCCACCGCCTTTTTTTAGGCGTAGGCTTCCTGCCGAGATGTCAAGCTCATCATGAGCAATGAGTATTTGGCTTGGCTGTATGCCATAAAATTTAGCAAAAGGGGCAACCGCCATGCCAGAGCGGTTCATATAAGTGGCAGGCTTAATCAAACGCACGTCCGAACCAAACACCACCCCACGCCCCACATCGCCATGAAATTTTTTGTCGTGGCTCATCGTGATGCCAAATTTATCACACAAAGCATCCACAAACCAAAACCCCGCATTATGGCGAGTGTCTTGATACTCTGCCCCGACATTGCCCAAGCCGACTATTAGTTTTATCATACTTTTCTCATTTTTACCAACAAAAAAGCCAACAGATGACCCATTGGCTTTTTATGATGAGTGCAAATTACGCACGCATAAAATCAACGTGTAGTGGCACGCCTTTTGATGGGTGGCGTTGTAATGCTTGAATGGTAACGGTTTCGTTACCGCCTTCTAGGGTTAGGGTGATGGTGCTGGTAAAAAAGGCATCTTCTTGTAAGGCACGCACCAACTCGTTGTTTTTGACGGCAATGGCAACAGGCTCACCTTTACCATAAACGATGGCAGGGATAAGATTTTGTTTACGCAGGCGGCGGCTCGCACCTTTGCCCTGCAAATCATCAGAACGCACGATGGCAGTCAGAGTAAAGCTCATGGGGTTTTTCCTTATGAGTGATAAACAACCCAACTTGCGACCAGTTGGGACTAAACGGTGCATTTTAGGTTATTTTTGATAAAAAATCAACCCCACCACCACCCAAAAATGATGAGTTTTTGCTTTTTGGTTGCAAGATGGCAAATGGCAAGGCTATAATAACGCATTTTAACCGTTTTAAATTCAACAACTTCACAGGAGACCACATGGGACAGGTGGATTTTGGCGTGTGGGTATCATTGGTGATTTATTTTTTACTGATGATTGCCATTGGGATTTATGCTTATTTTAAACAAAAAAATGACGTGGAAGGCTATATGCTCGGCGGTCGCAATCTGTCGCCTGCGGTTACGGCACTGTCGGCGGGTGCGTCTGATATGTCAGGGTGGCTACTGCTTGGTCTGCCCGGCTATATGTATGCCTCAGGCATTGTGAGTTTTTGGATAGCAGGTGGCTTGACCATCGGGGCATTTGCCAATTATCTCTTGGTCGCCCCACGTCTGCGAATTTATACCGAAATTGCAGGCAATGCCATCACTTTGCCTGACTTTTTTGCCAACCGCTTTGATGACAAAACACACGCTTTGCGTATCACGTCCGCCATCGTGGTCATCGTATTTTTTACCGTTTATACGGCGGCAAGTCTTGTCGGGGGCGGTAAGCTATTTGAAAACTCGCTGGGGCTAAGCTATGAGCTGGGTCTGTGGGTAACGGCGGGCGTGGTCGTGGCTTATACGCTGTTTGGTGGCTTTTTGGCGGTGAGTTTGACGGACTTTGTACAAGGGGTCATCATGCTGGTTGCCATGCTACTTGTGCCGTTTGTGGCATTTGGTGAGATTGGTGGCATTTTACAAGGCATTGAGACCACCAAAACCGTCAATCCTGAACTGTTTAACATCACAAGTGGCGTGAGTATCATGGGGGTCATCTCGCTCATGGCGTGGGGGCTTGGTTATTTTGGGCAACCACACATCATCGTGCGATTTATGGCACTTCGCTCACACAAAGACGTGCCTGTGGCGTGTGGTATCGGCATGAGCTGGATGGTGCTAAGTTTGATTGGGGCGTTAATGGTGGGCTTGTCGGGGGTGGCTTATATTCACAATAAAGGCATGACGCTTGATGACCCAGAGACCATTTTTTTGGTGTTCTCTCAACTGCTGTTTCACCCTTTGATTGGCGGATTTTTGCTTGCGGCAATTTTGGCAGCGATTATGAGTACCATTTCAAGCCAGCTACTGGTTGTGTCAAGCTCGCTGACCCGTGATGTTTATAAGCTGTTTTTGGACAAAGAAGCGTCCGAAGCCCGTCAAGTACTGGTTGGTCGCATCTCGGTGGTGGCGGTTGCTCTGCTGTCCATCATGATTGCAGGCAACAAAAACAGCTCGGTGCTAGAACTGGTCTCGCACGCATGGGCAGGTTTTGGTGCGTCCTTTGGCCCTTTGGTGTTGTTTAGCTTGATGTGGAAACGCATGAACCGCTTTGGGGCGTTGGCAGGCATGATTGTTGGGGCTTTGACCGTCATCATCTGGGTCTATGGTGGCATTACCATCGGGGGCGAACCTGCCAACAAAGTCATCTACGCCATCATGCCTGGATTTGTGGCAAGTGCCATCGCCACAGTTGTGGTCAGTCTGATGAGTACCCCACCCGACCAAGCCATTTGCGATAAATTTGACCAAATGAACCAAAAACTTCACAGTTAATTACACTTTCACACAACTTGGTAATATCATTTTAACAAATGACCATTACAATGAAATTATCGTCAAATTTGGAGTATTTTTGATGAAATACTTACCGCTTATCCTAACCGCTCTTTTGGCATTGTCCGCCCATGCCAATGAGCCACCTAAAGAACCGCCCAAAGGCACAAATCCCGCCTTGGAGCAAGCCTTGGCAGAGTGCCGTGCCATCATAGATGGCAAAAAAGACCGTTTGGCGTTTGATGGGTGCATGAAAGGCAAGGGCTTTGACCGCCCAAAAGACAAGCCAAAACCCTAATAAAAAATGGGGCAAATCGCCCCGTTTTTTTATTGAGCCATTTTTACGCTGACTTTGGCAAGTTCTTCGCCCTGCTCGGTCATGATGGCAGACAGTTCGTTTTGGTCATCTTGGGTGATTTGCCAATCGCCTGTGGCTTTGGGGTTGCCATTGGCGATGACGTTGATGGATTTGTTTTTTAAGCGTATCATGGGAGGCTTATGCACATAACCTGCATGAGCCAAGCCCAGCACTTCATGAGCGATGGCGGTCGCTTGGGAGCGGTGAGGGGCGACATAACGACATGGCATACCATCAATGCTGATACAGTCGCCGAGTGCATAAATGTCAGGCACGCTGGTTTGCAGTGTTTGGGGATTAACCACAATGCCTGTTTGTTTATGAAATACCACGCCTGCTCGGCTTGGCAGTCGCTCATCTACGACAAGCCCTGTCGCCACGATGACCTCATCGGCATACAGTGGCGTACTTTGATTGCTTTCACAATCCAAAAGGTCAATCTGATAACCCTTATCGGTGGCAGACACCCCTTGCACCATGCTAAACCCAAGCCAGTGAATGCCCAGCCCCTGTATCGCTTGTAGTACCCGCTCACCCACCACTTTGGGGAACATGGCAGACAAAGGGCGGGGACTTACGTCAATCAAACTGACAGTAAGACCTGCGTTTGCCAAATCTTCGGCAAGCTCCACGCCCACCATGCCCGCTCCCACGATGGCAACACTCTTGGCGTGGGTAAGTCGCTCTTGTAGGTCGCCAAATTTATCCAAATGATTGACGTGCCATGCCATGTCTTTGGCGATGGTCGGTGGATAGGCAGGGTTTGCCCCAACCGCCAGCACCAGCTTGTCATACGCCACGTTGCCCCGAGTGGTGGAGAGCACTTTGGCATGGCTGTCTATGTTGGTAACAAAAGTATGTGCCAGTAGCGTGATGCCATTATCTTGAGCGGACTGCTCGCCTGTGGTGCGTACCAAATCAGTACGTTTTTTGCCCTGAGAGATGGCAACAGACAGCATGGGCTTATGATAGCGGTCAGCACTGTCGGCACTGATGAGCGTGATATTGATGTCTTTATCCAACGCACGAACAGCATCCACCACCGCCCAACCTGCCAAACCTGCCCCCACGATGACCAAACCCCGCTTGGTGCGGTCAAAGACGACAGCAGGAGCGGTTTGGGTGTCTTCATAAGGCTCAAAATCGCTTTTACTCACACCACAAAGCGGACACACCCAGTCATCAGGAATGTCTTCAAAACGAGTACCTGCTGGCAAGCCGTCTTCGGGGTCGCCTAAGGCTTCATCATAGATGTAACCACAAGCACGGCAGATGAATTTTTTAAAGGGGGCGTTTTTATCGGTCATGATTTACCTTTGGCGGATTGATATTATCTTTAAACCAATTAAGACGGGCATTTGTAAAAATGCCCTGTCATCAGATAAAATATTCAATGGGCTTAACCTTTGGCTCGCTCATCAGCTGATGAGACAGATAGCGAATGTGCTTGATGGCAGGCGTTACAATCGCCACAAAGTGAGCTTCACGGATACGGCGTTGGGGGTAAGCGGTCATCACATAGCCTTTTGCTCCTTGATGAAGCAAGGCAGACTGCGTGGCTTTTAAGGCAAGTACTGCCCCTTGTTGGCGAGCGTCTAGCACGTCCAAGAAAAAATCCTTATGCGTCTCAAAGGGCGTCTTGGCAAGACTTAGTGTCTTTGCCACCAGACCATCTAACTCTAACGACAAACTGCCCACTTGGTCTTCTAAAAAGGCATTACTCACCGCCGTGCCGTGCTTGATGTCGTCTATCGCCCCCATGATGACCCCTGCCCCGATACCCAGTTGCATAAGCACAAACGCCCCACGAATGCGAGCGATAAAGTCCTTACAAGGGTTGGCAATGATGTCGTCTTTGGGGACGATGTAATCGCCCAGCTCAATCCGCCAAGTGCTAGACCCTTCCATGCCACTGAATGTCGGGCAAGCGTGCAGTTGCCATTGTCCTGCCCGCTCATCGTCAAATTTGAGCACAAAAAACACTTCATCGTCCGTGCCGTCTATTTTTGCCACCGCACCGCAGTACTGATGGGGGGCGATGTGGCTAATCCACGGCAATGTACCCGAGACACGATAGCCCGTGCCGTCTGGGATAGCGGTCAAAATCATCTGCTCAATGTTCGCCCAAGTTTTCATGGGATTGGACAGAGCCGTACCGCCAAAGGTGTCAGCAAGAGTGTGCGGTTTGAGCATTTGGCGTTTTAGGGTTTCGTTATCCGATTGGTCAAGATATAATCCCATGACCTGATGACACCATGTAACAAAAGCACTCGTGCCACACACTCGCCCGACATTGGCATTTGCCAAAATCGCCAAATCCAAGCGGTTGCCATATTCGTTCAAATGAGGGGCAAACAGCCCTGCCTTGCCCAGTTTTTCAAGCTCCGCCAAGGGATAATAGCCCTTGTCAATCTCCATGACCTTAGGGGCAAGATGAGTGTTGGCAAGATGGGAGATGTCATCTAAAAAAGCGGATTGGTTGGCAAAATCAAACATGGCTAGCTCTTTATGAATTTTAAGAATAACGGCTCATTGTAAACGCCCAATCTGTGCTTGTCAATATTAAGGGTGGTGGGAACATGATGAATTTTTGGAATAACGATTTATGATGATTACCAAAAATCTCATTGTTTTGGCTCATCAAAAAGGCTTGACCACCACCAACATCACCACCGCAATCAAGACAAAAACGGGCAACTCATTAAACCACCGCCAATAGACGTGACTTTTAAACTTGGGGTTATCCACAAGGCGAACACGAAAGCGACCACACATCAAGTGATAAACGGTCAGTAGCACCACAAGAGTGATTTTGGCGTGTAGCCAGCCTTGTGTTTTGTAGATTTGCCAGTTCATGACAACCATAGACAGCCCCAGTATCCATGTGGCTATCATGGACGGGGTCATAATCCCCCGATACAGCTTACGCTCCATGATGACAAACCGCTCTTGGCTGATTTTATCATCACTCATGGCATGATAGACGAATAAACGGGGCAAATAAAAAATCCCCGAAAACCAGCAAACCATCGCAATGATGTGAAAGGCTTTGATGTATTCAAACATAATATTCAAATCTCATCATGCTGATAAAGGACAGCCTTGTGGCAGTTCGTCAATCTCTGCCTTGCCCGTCATGGCATTGATGATTTTGGGCTTAGGGGCAGGTTTTTCGGCGACAAGCCCAAGCATTGCCATTAGGCGGTCATCGTTGGCTTGGGATTGGTTGCCTGTGGTCAAAAGTTTATCACCATAAAAGAATGAGTTCGCCCCCGCCATAAATGCCAACGCCTGCTCGCCATCTGTTAGACTCTCACGCCCTGCCGACAGACGCACATAGCTGGTCGGACAACAAATGCGAGTAACGGCAATTGTACGTATCCACTCAATGACGGGCAGTTTGCCCTCTGCCAAAACCTTATCGCCAAGTGGTGTGCCTTTAATGGGGACAAGTAGGTTCACAGGAATGGATTGGGGCGGTATGGGCATCTGTGTCAGCTCATGTATCCAATCAATCCTATCATCACGGCTTTCACCCATGCCCACGATAGAGCCACTGCATACGTTAATGCCAGCGTTGCGAACGTGTTCTAAGGTCTGCAAACGGTCATCATATGAGCGGGTACTGGTTACCTGAGAGTAGTAATTACGAGACGTATCAAGATTGTGATTATAATAATCAAGCCCAGCGTCCGCCAGCGTCTGGGCTTGCTCGGGCTTTAACATACCCAAGGTCATGCACGTCTCTAAGCCCAATGCCTTGACTTCACGGATAAGCTCCACAAGATAGGGCATATCTTTGGCTGATGGGTGTTTCCACGCTGCTCCCATACAAAAACGAGACGACCCTGACGCTTTGGCACGCTTTGCCGATGCCAGCACTTTTTGGAGTTCAAGGCGTTTTTCGGCTTCTAAGCCTGTTTTATCTCGATGATGACCCGACTGCGAGCAGTAGCCACAGTCTTCAGGGCAGTTGCCTGTTTTGATGGATAACAAGGTACTGATTTGCACTTCGTTGGCATTAAAGTGCTGACGATGGACACTCTGGGCTTGCATGAGCAAATCCATGAGTGGCAAATCAAACAAGCGAGCGATGGCTTCTCTGCTGTGTGTTGGGGTAAAATTGCTCATCATCTTCCTAAAATCACAGTAAACAAACGTTCAATTCTACCCAACTTCCCATAAAATAGCAACCTGTTTTATTTGCCAAGCTTGCCCTTGATTAGGCTAAACGCTTGCTCAGCATAAGGCTTGGCTTGGTTAATGTAGGGTTTGGCTTTATTGATATAGGGCTTGGCTTGCTCCACATAGCCCTTGTAGGCTTCAGGAACGGTGGTGGCGTGCTTGACCACACCTGCAAACCACAGCACCAGTTTATAATCGCCTGTGATTTTAACTTCGCCATCTTGGATAGCACTCATGAGTGCCGAAATGTCGCCTTTGGAGATGAGTTTAACACCCGTCAGAGAGTCTTTAAACTCAATGGTTAAATCGGCGTGCTTGGCAGTACCGCCTGCCTGCCCAAAATGCCCGTCCACAAAACGATAATAGCGTGCCACGTCCCCCGCCACAAACTGCATGGCAATCTCTTTGTCGGCGATGAGCTTATTAAACTCGGCATTATCCGACCCTGCCAATGACGACAGTCGCAAGCCTAAGCCATATAATAAAGCGTCAAGCGGGTCGGTTTTGACATCTAATACAGGAATGGTGAACATGATGATACCCTTAAAAAATTAAACTTTATCAAATCTTTGACCAAGTGCAAATAGCACCCCTTCAAGCCCCGTTATGTTTAAGGCGACATCGGCACGGGCTTGTACGATGGGCTTGGCTTTATAGGCGATGCCCATGCCACTCATCTCCATCATCGGTAAATCGTTTGCCCCATCGCCCACACACACCACTTCTGACATTTTTAGCCCCAGCCGTTCGGCAGTGCGAGCAACTATCCACGCTTTGCGTTTGCCGTCCACCACAATGGGGTCAATGTAGCCTGTGATTTTACCCTCTGCCACCAAAAGTGGATTGGCGTGATATTCGTCCATGCCCAGCGTCTCGGCGACATATTTGGCAAATGGCTCAAACCCCCCCGACACCAAAATCGTCCGACAGCCGTCCGCTTTTAAGGCACGCATGAGTGCATGAGCCCCTGACGAAAAGCTGATGTGGTGCTTGATAATCTCGTCCACCACCGTCTGGGGCGTACCCTCTA
This sequence comes from Moraxella sp., assembly GCA_030530785.1. Taxonomy (GTDB): domain Bacteria; phylum Pseudomonadota; class Gammaproteobacteria; order Pseudomonadales; family Moraxellaceae; genus Moraxella. Next base: position 30,973 of record JAUMUJ010000015.1, read on the forward strand.
ATAATGCCACCCGCTCGGCAAAACTCTGATTAAATTCAATCTCCCCACGCATGGTGCGTTCGGTGATTTCGCTGACTTTATCAGAAATGCCACACATACGAGCCAGCTCCACGATGACCTCTTGTTCTATCAAGGTGGAGTCCATGTCAAAACAAACCAGCTTAGGCTTGGTTAAAATCTGAGCGACATTTAAAATATGCACATCAACATGGTCTAGCCCATCGGCAGACAGCTCACGTCTTAGGTGGGCAGTGAGCTGTTCGTCCATCATGCGTCTTGCCACGTCCAGTTTTACGGTGGCGTTTGCCAAATCGCTGGGTAATATCAAGTAGCGAGACATCACCACATCGGCAAGCTGTCTGGTTGCCACCACCTTATGAGCATGGGCTTTGGCAACTTCATCATCATAGACCATCTGCATACGCCACTTAGGTAGGTCTTGCATGAATGATGTCATGATGTCATCTAAGTGAGCGATGGACGGCACGACCGCTTTGTCCACCACCATCACCACCGCAAATACGGGCAAGTTTGCCAAGCCGTTTAGGTCTAATAAAGACACAGGTAGCAGGTGGGCAACTTCGTTTAGGGCATTGTGCCAAGCCTGACTGTCTTTGGGCAGTGCGTAGGTAGAAGTATGCATGACTATCCTTTAAAAACAAATAATACTATCATACCACAACTTCGCTGTATTGCCTATGTTTGACAAAAAACCAACAAATGATAACTTTGGCTTAAAAAGCACGTTTGATGGTTGAAACAATTCACATGAGCAAGGTATAATGAGCAAAATTTTTTCAATTTACCCAATGTCGCCCCGATGGGCGTGCGTTACAAAACTTAATTAAAGACGATTATGACTTATTTTGCACCACGTCAAGGGCTGTTTGCTGTCATCATGTTGGTCAGCATGAGCTTGCATTTGTTGTTTTTTGTGCTTGGTCAAGAACACACACTCAGCCAGCAACAACAAGCCATCGCCCAACAAAAAGCCACACTCATCGCCGAAGAGATTACCATTCCCCTACATGCCCAAGACAGGGTCAGTGTGAGTGTCATTACGTCTCGCTACATTAAAGATGAGCAAGTGGATTTTATCGGGGTATATGACAGTAACGACAGTCTTATCGTCCCTGTGGGCAAAGAATCTCCCCAAAGTTTTACCATCAAAGAACCCATCACCCTGCATAACCAAGTCTTAGGCTCGGTGGCAGTACACGCCCACACCATCAATCGGGCGGAGATTATCTCAAAAAACTGGCTGTTTTTGGTGGCAGTGTTTGCCCTGCACGTCTTTATCTATCTAAGTTATGGCTATGTCGCTCGCCCCAGCAAAAATATGCTTGCCAAAATCGCCGAAGACATGCGACTGCGTCTATTAAATTCAAACGTTCTACCTGCTTCCTTACCCGTATCACCACCTAGCCCCCCCTTAGAGCCAATCACTCATCAAGACAGCCCAAAACACGATGGCGATGATAACGTCCCAGAGCCTGACATACCATCTTCATCATCGGACATTCCTGCCCCCATCAGCAATAACTACATCATGATACAAATCCAGTTTGATGATGCAGACGGCTTGATGAGTACGGTCAGCCATCACACCAAATCTGCCTATTTTGCCCTTTGCACCCAGCTTTTAAATAAAGCGGTACACGAATTGTTGCAGTTGCCTGTGGTGTCGGGGGTCAGCTTATTTGGCATTGATGATTATAGCGAACAAGGGGCGGTCGTTGTCCTAAAAGCAGACAATCGCCACGCCAAAGTCGCCACCGCCGCCATGATGCTTGCCAGACTCATGATTTTGTTAAATCAAATCGTCTATGATAAGCACCGTGAACTCAAACGCTTTGGACTGCCTGTGCGGGCGATGGTCAGCGACATTGACCACAAAGAACATATCCTACAAGTCGCCAAAAAGTACAAAGAACGGATACTTATCTTAGTGGGCGAAACTGACCTTAGTCAGCTTAGCACTTATGGTGAGCTTGACAAGCTCATCAATCCCACCACCATTTATGAGCGTGAATGCCGTTGGCTAAAAGCAGTCAGTGAATCCACCGCCAAACGCATAGAGACGGTCAGAGATACCGTGCTTTTATCGGATTGACACCAAAAAACACTTGACAAAAGCCAAAAAGCATTTTATAAGGTTTAAATTTTTACCCCATTCAACAACAAAGGAGCGATGAATGAGCAGACTTGATGATGATTTTGACAATGACAATTTTGATGAAGATGCGGATGCTCAGCTTGCCGAAGACACCAAAACCAAACCCCTAGAAAAGCGACTAAAAATAGATGCTTTATTAGAAGAACAACGCCTAAATAAACTCAAACTTGCCCTAGAAGCCGATGATGACTTTGCTGAGTTTGATGATGATTTAGATGATTTTGACGATGATTTGTAGAGAGCTTTATGACCAAAGACGAATTATTTGATTATCTGTCAAGCGATGAGAATGCTTATGGGCTAGACCCCATCGCCACACATGGATTTTTAACCGCCACTGTGGTTGGCAAGCCCCTCCCCAACTGGCTGTCTGCCTTTTTTGAAGGTCATGACCAAGCCGTCCCCACCCACGTCAAAAACGCCCTAAAATCATGGCAACAAGAACTGACCGACACCCTAAAAAACGAAGAGCCTGTGGAGTTGCCCTTTGCTGATGATTTCGCTGACGATAACGATGAGATGGATTTTGGTGATGACAGCGACATCGTGGCGTGGGCGGTGGGTTTTGTGGATGCCATGTATTCTGATGAAAACGTGGATTGGTTTGATGACCCTGACACCGAAGAAGACGTGGCAACGCTGACCTTACCCATGATTGTGCTGTCAGGCATAGACACCGACATGGACGAGATTCGTACCGATGAGATGATGGCATCAATGGCAAACGCCCTAGAAGACAACATCACTGAGCTGTTTTTGTTATTTCATACAGATGACTGATATAACCGCCTTAAAATGGCGGTTTTTTGGTCATTTTATCCGCAATTTGCTACCACCCCACCCAAAATATGCCCAAAATGGTTGAACCGCTCCATCAAGCAAGGTATAATAAATTTGTGAAAGTTCACTTTCATCACCCATCGGGTGTAACACATAACTAAACAAGGTGATACCATGTTAAAACAATTCGTCCTAGCGACCAGCCTACTTGCCATCGCTGGCGTTGCGTCAGCTAACCTAACCTTTAAAGCAGGTGTGGGCTATCTTGACCCAACATCTGACAAAAACATCAACGATGAACTAACCACCGCTAAGGTTAGCAGTGAAGTGGCTTTGCTACCTTCTTTTGACTATCGTTTTGGCGACACGCCATTTTCGGTAGAATTGCTACTTGCCACACCGTTTGAGCATACTGTGAATACCACCAGTGAGGGCGATGTGGCTAAATTTAAACACTTGCCACCTACTTTGACCGCCAAGTACAACACCCCATCTTTTAATGGTTTTAGTGCCAATGTGGGTGTGGGTGCTACCTACCTAATCCCATTTGAAGAAGAGCTTATCGGCGGTGGCGGTAAACTTGAAGCCAAAAAAACCGTTGCTCCTGCCGCTCAAATTGGCGTGACTTACACACCCAGCAACTCTCCTTGGGGCGTATTTGCTGACGTACGCTATGCCGACCTAAAAACCGACCTAAAACTTGACGGTGCTAAAATCGGTGAGCTAGAAGTAAACCCTGTGGTTTATAGCATTGGTGTGAGCCATAAGTTTTAATTAACTGCCCACACAGTCCCCAATGTCGCTTGATGTTGGGGATTTTTATTTTTGCTTGACCATAAGAGATAAGGACGGATTGATGATTGTCTCAATTTTTTAAACAATAACCAAACATAAAAAACAAACTGATAGGAGCAAATACCATAAAGAGCATTGAAGTGGCAGGGAGCGTGCTTGGATTTGATGATGTGAATGCATTGTTGGCGGGGGAGAGGGTGGTGTGAGTTATGTTAGCGGTGATAATAGAAGGTAGTTTTTTAAAATTAAGTTAATTTGCAAAATCAAACATAAAATGAGCAAAACGTGCATATAAAAGTTTATGGAATAATATATAATTACGGTCTTAACCAACCCTAACTTAGAAGACTGTTATGTCTAAAATTCAAGTGCCTACTGAGAAAGAAACCAATAATTATTTGACTGCTGTTAATAGTCTCAATAACCTTTGGTCTGCCATTAACAATTTTCAACAAGGCAACCCAAATGATGAAAGTTGGCATTCTGTACAACTTATGCTCTCTGACATATTTACCATAGCAAAAGAGGCAACAAAATCGCCTTTTTCCAATCTACTCTAAGAGTTTAGATAAAAACCACCCATACATTTTGTTTCTTTTAATGATACTAATAATTATTATAAACTGTGTAGTGGTTATGTTATAATGGTGTAGCCTGTAAAAGATAACTAGGCTTTCGCACAAAGACTAACAAGTTCAAGGCTAAATGTCGGGCATCACTATTGTTCTACCTAGTTTATGGACTACGCAAAGTTGAGATTGTGGTAATTTTTGTTTATTACTATTATGGTGATTTTAATCTTGACTAATAAATTTCATAAATTAAATTTTTAAATACATACATGGGTTAAAATTCAAGATATTCCAATGAAAGATATTTTAAATAATGATAAGCAAGATGATGATAAATTGCCACAAAATAAGACAATTTATGTCATGTTTATTTTATTTCTTGCTCTTTATATGTATATGGGTTTGTTCGGTAATCAACAAATAGCAGACCAAATGGCAAAAAATCCTAACAATATCATCAAAGACTGTATGTATTATGTACGTGATGTTAAGAGGAGGCATAGTTATGTAACAGAAGTAAAAATTGATGGTAGAGTGTATGAAACTTATTTGATTTATGCAAGCCAGTCAGACTTTTTTTTATCAAGTAAGTACAGCGAATTTAAGCAATATATGAGAGAAAACCAAGAATTATGCCACCCTATCGGCTATGTTGAACTGATAAATTTGGGTTTTTATAAAAAAATCTATGTTTATTACTATTATGGCGATTTTAAATTAAATTGAGGTAAACTATGAGTGTTAAAAAACTTGGCGATATTTTCAATGATGAAAATATTAAACACACTAATGATATGGCAACTGTGGTAAGTGCAGGTGTGAATGGTTGGTCTGCAAAGCTTTACGCAGAAATAGATGGCGATGTTGGAGAGACTGTGCGTTCCACATTTCTTGGAATAACTGATATTATTAGTCTTGCAAAAGAATCTGTATTTGTAAAAAATATCAGTACAAGTCAAGCAAATTCTATTGTGCAAAGTTTAGTGCTTGGTGAAAGATTTCTTGAAAATACAATAAAATCAATAGAATATTCAAAGGAAACTAATGGTTTTGTAAAATCAGCTACTATTATTGATTTATTTGCAGATGGTGTTGCCATATTTTCTAATATTGTAGATTTCTTTAAAATAAGCCCAATGGGTATTCTATTAAATGTCTCATCAATCATACTTACCACCATCAGTAATAGCATGAAAGAGCTTAAATTAGAGCCAGAAATCCATGTTGATGAAATTGCAAAAATTATGCAAATGGCTATCAAAGCTTCAATGGGTCCAGCAGGAATGGTGTTGGAAAAGGTGGCAGAATTAGCAGATACTTTAACTCCTGAAGAATACAAATTCTGGTCAGATAAAGCTGTTGAACTAACAGGCACAGATGGCAATGACACTTTTGAATCTTTATCCACTTACTTCCATGACCGCCCACGCATCATCTTTGCAGGTGGTGGTCATGACATTCTAAATGGCGATGATGGTAATGATTTACTACACGGTGGCACTGGCAATGACATATTCTTTGGCGATGAGGGTAACGACACTCTGATTGACACCGAAGGCTACGACACCTACCACATCAAAGACCATGATACCATCTATGACGCTGATGGTAAGGGCGTGATGATGTTTGATGGGAAAGTGTTGCCAAGTGCTTTTATCCTAAAAGATGGTTCGTCGGACATATGGCAAGCCAAAGACAGTGCAGGGAATGTGCTATATACTGCCGTCAAGGGAGCGAATGATTTATTGATTACTTCTACCAATTCCCCTGCCGATAGAGTTACCATCAAAGACTTCTTTGCCATCGCCAAACAGCAAGGCACCACTTATTCTGCCCTATCCATCACCTTAGGGGACAGCCAAGATGACATTGATGAGTTTGGTGTTGACACCATTAAAGCAGATGATAACTTTTTGTCTAACATATATACCGCTGGTTCTGCCAGCAATCATCTTGACATCATCGGTTCTAATAAAGCAGATAACATCTTTGGCACAGGTAAAAAATCACTTTATATTGATGCAGGCGATGGTCATGATTTAATCTTTGGTGGCGATTTGGCAGATGTGATTAAAGGTGGGGCAGGCAATGACATCATTTATGGTTCATCGGGTATTTATGATTTTAAAGAACCCAATGATGGCGTGCCTGATGGCGATGATGATACTTTGATTGGGGGAGCAGGCAGTGATTTGATTTCAGGAGGTGTTGGCAATGATGTGATTTGGGCGGATAACGACTATGTGTCATCAAGCACCCTACCCATTTATCTAGACCCTAATAATCCAAACAACGCCCACCACAATCAAAAAGGCGATTGGATACTCGGTGGACGTGGTCATGATGTGATACATGGCAGTGCCAATAAAGATTTTCTGCAAGGCGGACAAGATGGCGACATCATCTATGGCGGAGGTGGCGATGATGTGATACTCGGTGATGGACACATTCGCTTTGGTCATAAATCACAGACATCGTTTAATGCAGGCAGTATTAATCATGGTTATGGCACAGTAGGTGGTGGCATTCACCCATTGGTGCATGGCACACCAACTTACACCCCAACGTATGTGGCAGGTCAGACACTCACCATAGAATACAGCTTTGCTGATGGTAAACGAACAGATAAAAGAATGCCCAGTGCGTATTTTAGAGATGATAAAACCTTTGCATGGACATTAGATATTGACACAGACAAGGGGGATTATTTAATCACGCCACACACCGATGTGCCTTTAACTTATGATTACCACGCCCTACCATCAGATGATGCTAACGACTTTTTATATGGCGGTGCAGGAGACGACCTACTCATCGGACAGTATGGCGATGATTATTTAGATGGTGGTGATGGCGATGATATTTTATGGGGTGATGACAATCGTGATACCGCCATCATCGGCAATGACACCTTAAAAGGCGGGGCGGGCAATGACTGGTTAATCGGCGGAGGTGGCGATGATGTGTTATACGCTGGCACAGGTCGTGATACGCTAGATGGTGGCACAGGCTTTGATACCTATGTATTTGACCTAAATGACATCAAACGTGCCAATGATAATAAAACCATCACAGACACAGACAATCAAGGCAGACTCATCATTGATGGCTTTGATTTGACAGACACCCAGTTTTATCAGCGTGATGAACACAGCAATCTTTATCAAACCCAAGACGGCAAATTTACCATCGCCAAGCACGATGACAGTTACACACTGACAGGAGCAGATTTCAATGCGTCCATCACCATCAAAGACACTCCCATCGGCACGGATAACACCTTGCTTGGTATGGTACTGTCAAAGCCAAATACCGCCCCCACACTCCAAAACCCCATACCAGACCAAACCCTACTGGCAGGACAAGCCATCAATTTTAACTTTGCTCACACTTTCTTTGATCATGAAGATGACGATGACACGCTAAGCTACACGCTCACAGGGGCGGACGGACTGCACTTTGACCCCATCACAAAGACACTGACAGGCACAGCCCCCACCAAAGGCACACTAAACCTAAACCTAAGCGTCCAAGACAGTCAAGGATTGTCCGCAAGCACTGCCTTTACCTTGACCGTCAATGAACGACCCACACTGCTGTCATCTCTTAGTCTGCCTGCCAACCTAACCCAAGACGATGATGCCATCAGCATGGATGTCAGCACACTGTTTTATGATAATGACGGCGATGTCTTGACATACACACTGACCACGCCCACAGCGGGCGTTCAACTTGATGGCGACACGCTCACCATCAACCCAAGCCTTATCCAAATCGGCAGTCATGCCATCACCTTAAATGCCACTGACCCACTGGGGCAATCGGTTAGCACATCAGGCACACTGACCATCAATGAAGCCAAGCCAGTAGACACCCCACTCCACAACGAAGCACCCACACAATCAGACCCCATCATCACCCCACCTACCACCATCACAGGCACTCTGATGTCAGACACGCTCATCGGTGATGATACTGCTAACATCATCAAAGGACTGCTGGGTCATGACGTGCTTTATGGATTGGGTGGTGATGACAGATTAGAAGGTGGTTTGGGTCATGACACACTCATCGGCGGCACAGGCGATGACATCTTAATCGGAGGCTTGGGCAATGATACCTACATCTACAACAAAGGCGATGGCAATGACATTATTCGTGATGTCGGTGGTCAAGACACACTGATTTTACAAAACCTGACATTATCAGATTTGGGCTTTTCTAGGACGGGTCATGATTTATTCATTCACATCAAAGATGACACCGATCCTTTAAATGCAGGCAGTATTCAAATTAACAATTACTTTACCCAAAATCCCCTAGCAAATTCATCGAATTCTTTTAGTCAATGGATAACAAATACCCCCCTATTAAATAACATCGCAAATGGCATGGGTAAAATGACAGGAGCAAATACCATAGAGAGCATTGAAGTGGCAGGGCGTGTGCTTGGATTTGATGATGTGAATGCATTGTTGGCGGGGGAGAGGGTGGTGTGAATAATGACAACCATTGTCTATTACTTGGACAAAGAAGCGAAACGACAAATATATCAAATTGTATAATTTTTATCATAAAATCACCACGCTTTGCTAATGGTCATTATTTTGTATCCATTTAGTATATTTGTATTCCAAAGACAGCAAAGTTTGTGTAATAATATCAGAAGTTAATACCATTTTGTTTTGACTAAGGGTAATCTTATGAAACTAAAAACACTTGCCGTTGCCTGCCTTGCTCTGGTAGTGGGGTTATCTGCTCATGCTAACACTCGCAATGTTGGAAATGTTACTTGGCAAAAATCTACCACGGGTACGATAGACGAATTTAGAAATCTTACTTATAGCAATAAAGCAGGGGGCATGGTCTTTATTCGTCCTACCAGCAATGACGAAAAAGCCAAAGAATCCAGCACCAACATTGGTGTAGATGGTCGCTTTTTGGTCAGCGTTCAAGACGGGCATTATACGTCCAGTGCTGTCTGTGCAGGCACGGTTCAGCTCAGTGCCGTTCCCACAGGTGTCCACATTAACGATTTGTCCGCTGAGCCTTTATTGGTCAGTGTTCGCCCCCATGAAGTGCAGTATTTTGTGGTCAGAACAGGGGCAAACTACCGCCCACAATTAGAGCAGGTCAATTCTGCCACCGCAGGTCAGCTCCTACAAAACACCTACCGTCAAGGACACCAAATCAGCCGTGTGGACGTCAATAACTGCCCAGAGCCGATTGCCTTACAGCCTGTTGTGATGACACCACCACCCGTGGTCGCTCCCCCCGTCCAACAAGAAGTACCCACCTTGCGTCTAAATATCCAGTTTGACCACGACAAGAGCAACATTAAACCAGAATTTAGAAACGAAGTGGATAAAGCCGCCCAGTTCTTGGCTCAATATCCCAACATGGACGCCATCATTGAAGGTCATACCGACTCTAACGGCACAGACGCTTATAATATCAAGCTATCCCAACGCCGTGCCAATGCCGTCCGTCAAGCACTCATCACCCACTACGGCATTAATCCAAGTCGTCTGTCTGCGGTCGGTTATGGCGAATCTCGTCCGATTGCCACCAACTCAACCGCCGAAGGTCGCTACACCAACCGCCGCGTGATGGTGGTCATTCCACAAGCATCTCGCTGACATCATGGCACAAAAAATGGCTTTTTTATAAAGCCATTTTTTTATTGGGTCATTTATTGTCTTCTCGGACTTTTTTCACCAAAAAATCCACCACTTGGGGTACTTTTGCCCCATCGCCAGAGACCACATATTTGCCATGCACCACCACCGCAGGCACGCCCGTCAGTTGGTAGTTTCTTGCTCCTGCTTTGGCACGCTCAATCTTTGTGGTTACGGCAAATGAGTTATACAAACCATCAAACTTCGCCTTATCCACGCCTTGTGTGGCATACCAGTTGGCAAGCGTCTCTTGGGATTTGTCCACCCGCTTGCCATCTTTGTGAATGGTGTCAAATAATGCCTGATGGGTTTTTTCTTCATAGCCCATGAGCTGACTGGCATAAAAACCCCGAGCAGGCACTTCCCATACCGAGTTCATCACCGCAGGGGTACGAAAAAACGCCACATCTTTGGCACGGGTTTTTGCCCATTTTTGCATGTGCGATTCTAGCGTGTAGCAATGCGGGCAACCATACCAAAAAAACTCACGCACCACGATGACGTCACCTGCAATTTTTTCGGGGCTAGGCAACACCTTATAATCCACCCCTTCTACGAAGTTATTTGCATGAGCGACACCCGCCAAGCCGATGGCAAGCGCCATTGTTGTCATTTTTAAAGCGTATTTCATAATCAATCCTGTTAAGCACTATGACAATGTCTGGACGTACTAAAAAATAATACATCGCACGGCATGATTTTTATTGATGATTAAAAAACATACCAAGTATCATAAAATATGCATTTTTTGAGCCAATATTTAAGTGCTACATAGTTTACCGCATTTTTTGGGTTTTGTGGTAATAAAATTCTTAATAAAGCGTTGTATTATGTATTTTTTTCTTTTTGGATAAAAATAAATCACTTTTAAGCCATGCGATTTAAAGTGGTCAAAATAAGCTGAACATGATAAGATAATGCCCAAATAATCGTTTTTTGGACAAAAGATGACACATTCAACCACCGCCAATGCCGATTTTGACGAAATTGGTAAATTTACCCGCCTTGCTGACGAATGGTGGGACAAAAATGGGGCGTTTAAATCCCTGCATGACATCAACCCCCTACGCCTAAACTGGATTGATGAGCGGGTCAAAGATTTTTTTGGCTCGTCTTTGGCAAACAAAAAAGTCGCTGACATCGGCTGTGGGGGCGGGATACTTTCGCACGCCATGGCAGTACGCGGAGCAGACGTGCTGGGCGTGGACTTGGGCGAAGCGAACCTAAAAGCAGGAGAGATTTATGCCAAACGCACAGGCATGGACAATCTTGCCTTTGCTTGCACGCCTGTGGAAAGCCTAGCCAAAGAACAATCAGGCAGTTATGATGTGGTAACGTGCATGGAAATGCTAGAACACGTCCCTGATCCAAAAGCCATCGTACAGTCTTGTTTTGAGCTGTTAAAACCCAACGGCGTTTGTGTCTTATCCACCATCAACCGCAACCCAAAATCCTACCTATTTGCCATCGTGGGAGCAGAATATGTGCTACGCTTGGTGGATAAAGGCACACATGATTGGCACAAATTCATCACGCCCGCCGAACTTGACCGCATGGCGATAGAGTCAGGTTTTGCACGCATGGACATGACAGGATTGCATTACAATCCTTTAACCAAGCATTATTGGCTGTCTGATACCAACGTGGACGTAAACTATATGATGGCTTTTAAAAAGACGGATAACGCATGAGTACTTGTAATACAGTTTTGTTTGATTTGGACGGCACGCTCATTGATACTGCCCCTGATTTTATTCGCATCATCAAACTTATGTGCGACAAATATGACCACCCCACCCCAACCGACACCGCCATTCGTCAGCAGGTCTCGGCAGGGGCAAGAGCGATGGTTAAGCTCATGTTTGGCGATGAGCTTGCTGATGTATCAGACACCGACCCACAGCTTTTGGCGTATCGCCAAGAGTTTTTGGATTTGTACGAACAAGACATTTGTATAGACAGTCGCTTATTTGATGGGCTTGATGACTTTTTAGCCACTTTGGAAAATCAAGGCATAAAATGGGGCATTGTTACCAACAAACCCAGATATTTAGCAGAACAATTATTGGCCAAACTCCATCTGGACAAACGCTGTTCGGTGCTGGTCTGCCCCGATGACGTTACCAACACCAAGCCCGACCCTGAACCCATGCTCCTTGCTTGCCAAAGATTGGGCATACAGCCCAGCCAAGCTCTCTATATCGGCGACCACATCAGAGACATACAAGCAGGTAAATCGGCGGGCATGATGACGATGGTGGCAAAATTCGGCTACATCACCCCAAACGACAACCCTGATGAATGGGGGGCAGACATCAGTGCAAACAGCGTTTCCGAACTGATTTATCACACCCTAAACTGGCTACACAACCCAGACTTTGCTCACGAATCCATCCGCTCCTATGTGCCACAGCCTGACAGTTTGACCGATAAGATTATCCTAGTAACAGGGGCAGGCGATGGCATCGGCAAAGAGCTTGCCCTAACCTATGCTCGCTGTGGTGCGACCGTGTTACTGCTTGGCAAAACCCAAAGCAAGCTAGAAGCCGTCTATGACCAAATAGAAAACGAAAACCTACCCACGCCTGCCATTTTGCCGATGGATTTGGGCAAAGCAAGTTTTGCTCAGATGAATGAGCTTGCCCATCTTATCCAAAAAGAATTTGGCAGGCTGGACGGCGTGGTACATAACGCAGGGATTTTAGGGGCATTAACCCCACTTGAAATGTACGACCCCATCACCTTTGAAGAAGTGCTAAAAATCAACCTAACCGCCCCTTTTACGCTGACCCAAGCCTTATTTGAACTGTTAAAAGCGTCATCAGCAGGGTCGGTGATTTTTACCAGCAGTAGCGTGGGAGCAAAAGTGCGTGCCTTTTGGGGAGCGTACGCCCTATCCAAACAAGGCTTAGAGGGGGTAAGCGACTTATTTACCCAAGAAACTCATCGGCACACAACGTTGCGGTTTAATGTCATCAACCCAGGAGCCACTCGCACCAACATGAGAGCCCACGCCTTTCCTGGTGAAGACCCCAACACCCTAAAAACTCCCGCTGACATCATGGGAGCGTATGTCTATCTGATGACCGACCACGCCACAGGCATTAAAGGACAAGTCATCAACTGCCAACCCAAATAACCACCCAAGACGGAAAAATCTTTTTTCCGTCTTTTTATTCCCGCCCAAGCCCTTGCAATTTTAAGATAAATTGGTAAACTTGTCGCTGATGACGACAAATTGAGTGATGACATGGACTTATTACAAAACTTATTGTTAATCTTTGTGCTGATTTTGGTGTCCAGTTTTTTTTCCATTTCCGAGATTGCCTTAGCAGGTGCCAGAAAAATCAAACTACAACTGCTGTCCGAAGCAGGCGATGAGCGGGCTGATAAGATTTTGCATTTACAAGCTCATTCGGCGGACTTTTTTGCCACCTCCCAAATCGGCTTAAATGCGGTGGCGATTTTAGGTGGTTCGGTGGGCGAGGGGGCGTTGCGTCCTTATTTTAGTGCCTTTATCGGGCAGTTTTATCAAGGGGCATGGACGGACAGCATTGCGTTTTTTGGCAGTTTTGTGGCGGTAACACTCCTGTTTATCCTATATGCCGACCTTATCCCAAAACGCATCGCCATGATAAACCCCGAGCGGGTCGCCTTATTGGTCATCAATCCCATGATGTTAGTCATCAGCGTGGTCAAACCGTTGGCGTGGGTTATCAATGCCATCGCCAATTTGACCTTTCGCATTTTTAAAATCAACACCGTTCGTGAAGACAACATCACCTTTGATGACATCTCTGCCATCGTGGACGCAGGGGCCCAAGCGGGTGTACTACAACAACAAGAACATCATTTTATTGAAAACGTCTTTGAATTAGAAGAACGCACCGTGCCATCGTCCATGACCGCCCGTGATGATGTGGTGTTTTTTACCCTAAAAGAGAGCGAAGAGAGCATTCGCCAAAAAATCGCCGATTATCCTTATTCTAAATTTTTGGTCTGTAATGAACATATTGACCAAGTCATCGGCTATGTGGACACCAAGGACATCTTGGTCAGGTTGCTCAACCATCAATCCCTTGTTCAGCTCAACGAAGCGGTCATCAGAAACGTGCTTATCATACCCGATACGCTGACCTTGTCGGAACTTTTGGATAAATTTCGTGCCACCAAAGACAAAATCGCCGTCGTGGTCAATGAATACGCCTTAGTGGTCGGTCTCATCACCTTATCCGACATCATGACCACCGTCATGGGCGACTGGGTTGTTCCCGAAGCGGACGACCAACAAATCATCAAACGAGACGAACATTCGTGGTTCATTGATGGGCTTACCCCCATTGACGATGTCAAACACACGCTGGAAATAAATGAGTTTCCCGACTGGGAGCATTATGAGACGTTGGCAGGCTTTATCATGTATCGGCTTCGCAAAATCCCCCGCCCTGCTGACTTTGTGGAGCATGAACATTATAAATTTGAAGTGGTGGACATTGATAATTATAAAATTGACCAAGTGCTAGTAACTCGCATCACAGAAAGTGAGCCATCAGAATAAACCAAAACCAAAGACCACCGCCTTTGGTTTTGTGTCATCATTTGGCATGAACCATACACAAAGATGCATACGGCACAGCATCTAACCGCCCTTCTTCTATCTCTTCGCCACATTCGGTGCAGATGCCATAGCTGTCATTTTCCATGCGTCTTAGGGCGACATTCACCAATCTTAGCCCTTCTTCGGCTTCTAGCAGTAGTGTTTTACGCATCTCATTTTGGGTCATGGCAACCGCTTGGTCGTCCCAATGCTGATCCAGCTCATCAGGCGGGTGGATAAGATGGTCGCTGATTTTTGCGATGCGGGCTTCGTACTCAGCTTTTAAGGTAAGCAGTTCGTCTTTACGTTTGTTAATGTCGGTCATGGCATCTCTCCAAAAAAGTGATACCCTATTATTGACGAAAACACACAAAAAGGCAAGTGCTTTAATTCATGTTGAAAGCCCCCCCAAAGATAAGTATAATGAGTAATTTTATCAGGTAATCTTATGACCACCCACACCCCCCGCACCGCCCACATCACTCGTAACACCGCCGAAACCCAAATCAGCATCAGCCTAAACCTAGACGGCACAGGTCAAAGCGAGCTTGATACGGGCGTGCCGTTTTTTGACCATATGTTAGAACAGATTGCACGACATGGGCTGTTTGATTTGACCATCAAATGCAAAGGCGACACTCACATTGATGACCATCACAGCGTAGAAGATGTGGGCATTGCACTCGGTCAAGCCCTAAAACAAGCTCTTGGCGACAAAAAAGGCATTCGCCGTTATGGGCATTTTTATGCCCCCTTAGATGAAAGCCTAAGCCGTGTGGTGGTGGACATCTCAGGCAGAGCGGGACTGCACATGGACGTGCCATTTACCCGAGCGTATGTCGGCAAAATGGACGTGGATTTGTTCAGCGAGTTTTTTTATGGGTTGGTCAATCACGCCATGATAACCTTGCACATTGACAACCTAAAAGGCAAAAACAGCCATCATCAAATAGAAAGCGTCTTTAAAGCCCTAGCCCGAGCCTTACGCCAAGCGTGCGAAATGGACGAGCGAGCAGGCGACAGATTGCCATCTACCAAAGAAATGCTTTAAGGAATATCATGAAAATTGCATTATTAGATTATGGCGTGGGCAATCTGTTTTCGGTCGCCAACGCCCTACGCACCACAGGGGCAGAGGTTATCATCACAAGCAACCCTATCCAGATAAACGAGGCCGATAAAGTTCTGCTACCAGGTGTGGGAGCGATTGACAAAGCGATGAGCCAAATGCACCAAGCAGGCATAGACACCGCCGTCAAAACCGCCCTACAAACCAAGCCCGTCATGGCGATATGCGTGGGTATGCAGGCGATGTTTGATTACTCCACCGAAGGCGGTCATGTGCCGTGTTTGGGCGTGATGGCAGGGAGCGTACAGCGGTTTGATGAGACATGGACGGATAATGACTGCCCCATCAAAATCCCCCATGTCGGCTGGAATGCCGTCCATACTGACAGCGAGCATGAGCTGTGGAACGGCTGTCGGGGCGAGTTTTTTTATTTTACGCACAGTTATTATTGTAAGCCCGACATGAGCGACAGTCGCAATGATGGGATTATCACAGCAACGTGCGATTATGGCATATCTTTTGTGGCAAGCGCAATTAAAGATAACTTATTTATCACACAGTTCCACCCCGAAAAGAGCCATAACGCAGGACTTAGACTGCTTAAAAACTTTGTTGAGTGGCAGATTTAACCATCAAAATCCCCAATCTGGGGATTTTTTTATGAGTGTGGCATTTTTTGTTGTGCCACACATGATGTGATTACGTTCTGATTTGCCCCGAGCCGAACACCACCCATTTTTGAGAGGTCAGTCCATGCAGTCCCACAGGTCCTCGAGCGTGGATTTTATCGGTGGAGATACCAATCTCCGCCCCTAGTCCGTATTCAAAACCATCGGCAAAACGACTGGACGCATTGACCATCACCGAGCTTGAATCCACTTCACGGATAAATCGCTGGCTATTATCATAGCTGTCCGTGATAATCACGTCCGTATGATGTGAGCCGTAGTGGTTGATGTGGGTGATGGCGTCATCTAGGTCGTCCACGACTTTCACGGCTAGCATGGGAGCAAGGTATTCGGCATACCAATCATCATCGGTGGCAGGCTCTGTATTTACGCCAGTATTTGCCAAAATCTCTTTGGACTTATCGCACACCCGAAACGTCATGGCGTTATCCACATCATGCATGGCTTGGGCAATCTGTGGCAAGGCGGTATCGGCAATGCCCACATGAACAAGCAAGGTTTCCATAACATTGCAAGGCGAGTAGCGGGACGTTTTGGCGTTGACACACACCTTGACCGCCATCTCCATGTCTGCATGACTGTCTATATAAGTATGGCAGTTGCCATCTAGGTGCTTGATGACGGGTACACGGGCATGATTGGCGATACGTTCTATCAGCCCCCGCCCACCACGTGGGATAACCACGTCCACCACGCCCACCATCGTGATGAGCTTATCCACCGCATGACGGTCGATGGTGGTCAGCACCTGCACGCAGTCGGTCGGCAGCCCCGCTTCTTCTAAACCTGTATGCACGGCACGGGCTAGGGCTTGGTTAGAGTGAAATGCTTCTGACCCACCCCGCAAAATGATGGCGTTGCCCGACTTGATGGCAAGACTGCCCGCTTCTATGGTTACGTTAGGACGGCTTTCATAAATCATGCCTATCACACCCAGTGGAACTCGCATTTTGCCCAGCTGTATGCCACTGGGGCGGTAAGTCATCTGGCTCATCTCGCCAATGGGGTCAGCAAGAGCCATCACGTCATCTAGTGAGCTTAATATGCCACAAAATACCTTGTCACTGATGATAAGACGGTCAAGCAAGGCAGTATCTAACCCTTTATCTTTGCTGTTTTGTACGTCTTTTGCATTTGCCGATAAAATCTCGTCTTTTTGGGCAATAAGGGCAGATTTGATACAGGATAAGGCATGGTTTTTGGTTTTGGTGTCGGCTCGGGCAAGCGTGGCGGACGCACGTTTTGCACGCATACCCACATCATTCATATAGGTGCTAAGGTCAGTCATGATACACTCCATAGGGTCTGATACTCATCATCGGTCAGGCTGACGATGTCTATCTCATCTAGCATTTCACGCACCGCTTGCCAACGCTTACCACTTGCGATGATGTCTTTATCTAGACGTGGCAAGGTGTCCATGATGATGGCATCCGTCAGCTCATCAGGCTCTGTGGCGGTGTATTCATAATAATAACGCTTGGCAAGCTCGGGATTGTCTTGGCAATGGGCGACCATTTGACGAGTGATTTGTAAAAATTTGCCAATCGCTTCGCCTTTATCCGCCAAAATATCATCGGTCGTGATAAACTCCAATGCCGAAAAATTGGCATAAGGCGAGCGGTGCTGGTCAATGAACTCAAAATCCAGCCCCCGATGATGAGCTTCTATGGCCTCAAAATTATAAAAGCACAGCCAAGCTCCGTCCAACGTGTCATCAGCAATCAGATGATTGACATGATAAAAGTCATTTTGCACAAACATCACGTCATCAAAAGACAGCTCAACGCCGTGCGTGTTGGCATAGCGTTTTAAAATCTCAAAGCCAATACGGTTGGTTTTAGGTTCGGCAACAGGAGTGGTAATGCGTATCTTTTGATGTGGTGCGTGCAATTTATCCATGCGGTCGGCTTTCATCAAAACACCGCCATCGGTCTCAAAAAACGTCCCCAACGCTCGCAAATCAGGCGAATAATGCTCAAACAAATGAAGCGGTTCGTTCACATGAATGTCAATATTCCCTTTTTGTAGCTCATCAAAGCC
>JAUMUJ010000050.1 GCA_030530785.1 Moraxella sp.
AAGCAGTCTGCAAAAAAGACCTCCCCAAAAAAACAAGCGATCAAAAAACAAACCCCAAAACAGCAAACCGCCAAAAAAACCACCCAAAAACGCCAAAACAAGCGTTAATTAAAAGTTATCTCCACAAAAAAGACCAAGTTTTTTGCTTGGTCTTTTTTATTTGTCAAATTAAAACTTGACCGTGCTTACGCCATCATCGCCCGCTTTTAGCATGACGTGTGCCGACTGATGAGCAAAAATACCGTTACACACCACACCCACGATGTTATTTAATGTTTGTTCAAGCTCAGCAGGGTTTGTGATGTCCAAATCATAAGTATCTAAAATCACGTTGCCATAATCAGTAACAAAACCCGCCCGATACACAGGGTCGCCCCCTAATTTGACCAGCTCACGAGCCACATAGGAGCGAGCTTGGGGCAACACTTCCACTGCCACGGGAAATTTACCGAGTCTAGCAACCAATTTACTGTCGTCCACCATACAGATAAATTGTTTGGAGGTGGCTGCCACGATTTTTTCACGGGTCAATGCCCCACCACCGCCTTTTATCATGTTGCCATAACCGTCTATCTCGTCCGCCCCATCGATGTACAAATCAAGCTCACCCACCACATTTAAATCAAAAATCTCAACACCTAAGGCTTTAAGCTTATCTTCGGTAACCTGTGAGCTTGCCACCGCCCCTTTTAGGCGAACTTGTGGCAAAAGCTCAATCAAACAGTTTACCGTACTGCCCGTCCCCACCCCCAGTATCATGCCGTTTTCAATGTAGGCAAGGGCAGATTTGGCAACGGCTTGTTTTTGGGTAAGTTTTGGGTCAGTGATGGTCATGATGTACCTTTTAATATGGGAGAAAATTGGGTTATTTTACTAAAAATACCATCAAAAAGATATATTTTTAGAAAAATTGAACTTTTGATTTTGGATAACCGTTTTTGTTCTGTGTTTATTTTTATTTTTAAAAATGATTTTTTATCAATATTATTAAAAAGATTATGTTAAATAAATTTTAAAATTAAAAAAATGACTCCATCAGCACATCTCCGGCACACTTTGGGATTACTACCGTTGCTACCTTCCGGTCCTGGCGGGGTTCATAAATCAAAGTTGCGAAGCTACCGATGAAGCCAATGCCTATTATAGATGAATTTTAGATTTTTGCAAGCATTTTTTTAAATTTTTAGAGTTTTTGCAAAATTATCCACCCAAGCCAATCTATCAAGCGTTCCCACGTCCACCCACACATCATCCAACAGCTCGCCTGACACCTGATTTTGTGTCATCGCTTGCTTTAATAATGGGGCAAGCGGAGCGATACTTTTTGGGATAATGTCCTTGACCATCTTAGGCGACATCACACTAAGTCCTGCAAAGGTCAGATTATCGCCGTCAGATTTTAACCCCACCCTATCGCCCATCAAGCAAAAATCGCCGTCAGGATTATGCTCGGGGTTATGGGTCATCACCAGATGCGCCAAGTCGTCTTGCAGGTCAATGTTGGTCAGCCGATGAAAATCAAAAGTCGTCCACACATCGCCATTGACCAAAATAAACGGCTCATCGTTAAGCAAACCTTGCGATAAAGCATAGCGTATCCCGCCTGCCGTCTCCAAAGGCTCATCAAGCACGCTTTCATCAGAGATGTGTACACGCACACCCAAATCCATGCTGTTTAGGGCAGTTATCAGCACATCGCCCAGATAGCCTGCGTTGATGATGATGTCGCTGATACCCGCTTGTCTTAGGCGTTCTATGTGCCAGACGATGAGTGGTTTGCCCGCCACAGGCACAAGCGGTTTTGGGGTGGTTAGGGTCAAAGGTCTCATGCGAGTGCCTTTACCTGCTGATAATATCATCGCTTGGGTTATCATGGTTGTCCTTAGTTTGGATTAAACTTTTGGCATTTTAATTAACCATATCTTTTGGTAGATTTGTAGGGGCAAATCACATTTACCCTGTGATAAGGTGTTGATTTTTAGACGAATAAATTGCCCCTACACGTCCAAATTTTAAAATATATCTTTATTGAACAATGCCAAACTTT
This sequence comes from Moraxella sp., assembly GCA_030530785.1. GTDB lineage: Bacteria > Pseudomonadota > Gammaproteobacteria > Pseudomonadales > Moraxellaceae > Moraxella. Next base: position 2,048 of record JAUMUJ010000050.1, read on the forward strand.
TGTTGGTAGCTTGGCAGTACCGCTTGACGTAGCCACACCAAAAACTCACCATAAACCCCGTCATGACCACTCAGTGCATCAAGCTCTATCAACAAATCATTCATCACTTTGGGAATGTCCGCCAAATACCGCTCTTTACCGTCTCGCTGACACAACCGCACAAAAATCCCCAGCACCTTTAAATGCCGTTGTACGCCCATGACATTGACATCTTTGGTAAACTTATCAACACCATCGGTGCGATGACTTAGCTCATAAAAGGCTTGGATTTTGTCATTAACCCAGCTTTCAGTCTCGTGAATATAAGCGTCTCTGACCAGACTGACCAAATCATAAGTATCCGCCCCGATGAGTGCGTCTTGAAAATCAATGACCCCCAAATTGTCTGATGACTTATCCGCCATCAAGTTACGGCTGTGATAGTCTCTGTGAACGATGACTTTGGGCTGTGCTTGGATATTGGTCAATAGGCTTTGGTGTAATCTACCCCACAGCTCATTAAAATCATCATCTACCGCCACGCCCACATACGGCAAAAACCACGCCACAAACAGCTCCATCTCCATGATGAGCTTGTCATCATCATAAGGGGGCAAATCCACATCGGTGGGGATTTTTTGAAGCTGAATAAGGGTGGCAAGGGCTTTTTGATAAAGAGTGTCTTTTTGAGTGGGGTCGGCAATCAGATGAGCAAATTCGGTCGTGCCAAAGTCTTGCAGTAGCAAAAACCCCCGCTCCATATCTTTGGCGATGATGTCAGGCACATTGACCTGCTTGGCTAGGATTTGGGCAACCTTGACAAATTCTACCACGCTTTCCTTTTCGGGAGGTGCATCCATGAGCAAATACGTCATGGGTGTATCATCGTTTTTTTGGTTAAAGTGTATGCGATGATAACGGCGAAAACTGGCATCACCTGCCAAGCTCTCCACCGTAAAATCATCAGTCAAATGGTCATTTAAAAACGCCATCATCTCATCGGTGCGGGTCATGGTTTTATCCTAGCATAAAAAGTCCCCATTATACCTTGTCAAAGTTGGCAGTTTCAAGCAGGGCAGAAAATTTTTCATAAAAAGTGGGGAATTTTTGCTTTTTGTTAAAAAATTTTAAAAAATGGTGTAAAATGAGACGTTTTTAGATTAACTGACTTTGCCATGACACACGCCATTTTTCAATCTGCCAAACCCCTTGCCATCAGCATTCGCTTGGCGTTTTTTGGCATGGGCATTTTACCCATGATGAGCCTTGCCGACAGCCAAAGCCTACAAAGACTTGCTGAACACTATCACACCAAACCCAGTGCAGATGCTCGCTGTCATGGCGAATGGATCAGCCCAAAGAGTGCCACGCTCACTCAAACGCTTGGCGACAACGGCATACCCGACAGTATCTACGCCCAAGCCGACTATGGCTACTGGGATAACCAAGACTACGCTGAACTGTCGGGCAACGTCATCATAGAACAACAAGGACAACAAATCAGTGCCGACAAAATCATCTATCACCCCAGCACGGGCGAAGCCATTGCCGAAGGAGGCGTGCTGTTTAGTAACCCAAACGATGGCGAAGGACTTGGGGCGGGCATCATTGGGGTTGCCCAAAAAATGCAGTACAGCGATAACCAAACCGCCCATGCCCAAGATGTCGCCTTTGCCAGCACTACCATCAAAGCACACGGACACGCCAAACAATTAAAACAAGTCAGCGACAGCCACTACCAAATGAGCGGAGTCATGTTTACCACCTGCCCACCCAACGAACGCAAATGGCATCTGGATGCTGACAGCATAGACCTAAATACCGACACAGGACGAGGCATTGCCAAAAACAGCACCCTAAAAATCGGCGACACCCCCATTTTTTATCTGCCCTATTTTAACTTTCCGATAGATGACAGGCGTTCTAGCGGGTTTTTGCTCCCCAGTGCAGGATTTGGCTCTCATGGCGTACAGTTTAGCACGCCCTATTATCTTAATCTTGCCCCTAACTATGATGCCACCATCACGCCCACAGTATTTAGTAGCAAAAACCCCATGCTGACGGGCGAATTTCGCTATCTGACCAGACAATACGGTACAGGCACGCTGACAGGCTCATATCTGCCCCATGACCGCAAATACGACAAACAAGACCGCAAACGATTCTCTTATCAACACCTATGGTCATCACAACAAATCCCCCACCTATCCGCCTATGCCAATTATCACTATGTGTCGGATAAGGATTATTTGAGTGATTTTGACACCTTAGGACTTCACCATAATCCACTAAACCTACCCAGAAACATCGGGGCAAGTTATTATAATGACCACATTCGGGCAGATTTGCGAGCCGAAGTCTTTCAAAAACTAAATGGCACAAATAATGACGGCACACCCATCACTGACAAAGACCGCCCCTATGCTCGTCTGCCACAACTGTCGGTGGATTATAGCCTGCCAAAAATCAGTCGTTTTATTGACAATACCCGCTTTGATAACATACACTTTCAAGGCACGCACCATTCAGCTTATTTTAAAAAATCCATCAAAGACAATTCTGAAACCGAAAAAAGCGGAGTACGCGTCTATAACCAATTTTCGGCAAGCTATCCTATTGAAAAGACATGGGGCTACATCACCCCCAAGATTGCCCTAAACCATCTGTATGCGTCCTATGATGAAGATAGTTTATCAGGACTTGGACTGACCAAAGAAGAAGGCACTTACTCTGTCTTTGCCCCGACAGTGGGCTTGGACATGGGGTTGTTTTTTGAAAAGCAAGGTTCGCCTTTTGGTCGTTATGATGACAGTTTGGGTGGTTATCAACTCATCACACCCCGCCTAAAATACACTTACACCCCTTACAAGAACCAAGAAAAAATTCCCAACTTTGACACAGCCATCAGCACCATTAGCTATGAACAACTCTTGTCAGATAGCTGGTTTTTGGGGTATGACCGCATACAAGATTTGCACGCCATTACTCCCGCCATCGGGTATCGCTATGTGAACAAAAACGGCTTGACCCGCTTTGATGGGGGCATTGCCGAGCAGTTTTTGATAGAAGACACTAAGGTTGGCATTAACAACAGTCAAGCCTTTATGGGCAAAAACACAGGCACAGCCTATCAAGCATCCACCCAACCCAAAGAAAATCTGTGGGTAGATGTGGCAGGCAGTTTTAAATCCAACTACGACCTAAACTCACTTATCGCCCAAGTGCGTTATCAGCCCAGTGAACACAGTTTATTTAATGTGGGCATGATTAAAAGAAAAGAACACAAAAGCACAGGACAGCTTGCCATGTCCGCTTATACCGCTTCGGCCGTTTTCCCCATCAATCATCGCTGGCAACTGCTGTCCCAAGCCCAATATGATTATAAAAACGACTACCTGCTTGACGCATTGGTCGGGCTAAATTACGAAGATTGTTGTTATGGCTTGTCGGTATATGCCCGCCGTTATCGCAATGACTTAGACCCAACCCGCTCTCACAATGCGGTCATGGCAGAGATTCGCCTAAATGGTATCAGCACCAAAGGCAGACTAAATAACCTAATGAGCGATAAAGTGTTAGGCTATGACCACGCCCAAAACGCATGGCAACACGCTTACTAAGAATTGACCCCGCCATCAGAGCATGGTACACTTAGCATTATTTTTGGAAAAATTTTATGAAATACACCAAGTTATCTTTTTTACTGACCGCCATCATCTCCATGACATCAGCCCACGCCATCAGTGTCAATGACAGCAAAGATGGCATATTGGCACAGGTTAATGATGAAATTATCTTAAAAAGCGAATTTTTAAATGCCACCCAAACGCTTGCCAATCAGTACCAAGCCCAAAATATTACCATCAGTAACGAACGCCTGCAAACCCAGACCTTAGATGAACTCATCACTCGCAAACTGCAACTGGACATCATTCATCGTTCGGGTTTTCGTCCTGACGAGTCCGCCATTAACCGTCAATTACAGCAAATCGCCCAATCTCAGGGTTTTGGTAATTTGAGTGATTTTCAAAAACACCTAGACGGTCAAAAAATGGGCAGTTATGTCGCCCTACGCAATCAGGTCATTGAAGATGCGTCTTTGGTGGCATTGTGGCAAGCCCAAGTTGCCCCTCGCATCAAAATCAGCGACCAAGAGATAGACGCATTTTTAGCATCACCCGAAGGAGCAGGATTGCCCAGCACGCCCGTTCTTATCCCCGAATGGCAAACCAGCCACATTCTTGCTAAGATTGATGATGGACACTCGCCCGCCATGTCAGAACAAAAAATCAAAGCCCTATACACCCAACTCCAACAAGGAGCAGACTTTCAACGCCTTGCCACCACCTACTCTGACGATGTTGGCTCTGCCACCCAAAACGGCAGTTTAGGCTGGGTTGGCGAAGGTCAGATGGTACCAGAGTTTGAAGCTGTCATGAAAAACACCGAAGTGGGCGATTTTTCTACACCTTTTCGCTCACAATTTGGCTGGCACATCTTAAAGGTGAATAATATCCGCCAAAAAGACGTAACCCAAGAAAACCGCCGTATGAATGCTCGGGAGATTTTATTTAACCGTCTTGCCCCTCAAGCCGAAGAAGACTGGTTACAAGAGTTGCGAGCAGGGGCTTATATCAAACTTAGCGAATAGCACCGCCTATCCTTTCAAGACCGCCATTAGGTGGTCTTTTTTTGCTTTTTTCTTACAAATATTGCCAATATTTTTCTAAAA
>JAUMUJ010000051.1 GCA_030530785.1 Moraxella sp.
GACCCCCACCATGTCAAGGTGGTGCTCTAACCAACTGAGCTATACGCCTAAAATTGGTGCTATTATAACAGATAATTTTAAAATGGCAAGCACTTTTTTAAACTTTGTACATATTCAAATACCATGTCATGATGTCCTGCCCCCACAGTAGGGCAATGATGCCTGCTATGGCGATATAAGGACCAAAGGCAAAGGCACGGCTTTCGCCACGTGCTTTCATTAAGACCGCGCCCACCACTGAACCAAGTACGGCAGAGACAAGCACGACCAATGGGAGCATACCCACGCCAAGCCATGTCCCAATCGCTCCTAAGAGCTTGAAGTCGCCTGCCCCCATACCGTCTTTTTTGGCGATGAGTGCATAAAATTTTGCCACCGACCAAAAAGATAAAAAGCCGAGTAATCCGCCCCATACCGCAGAGCTTAGCGATGTAAAGATGTTTTGGGTGTTTATCATCAGCCCTATCATGCCCAGCGGAAACACCAAGCGGTCTGGCAACAGTTGTGTATCAAAATCAATCCCTGTTAGAGCGATGAGTACCCATAGATAAATCAGTCCTAGTAGTCCTGTCAGATTTGCCCCTAAGGTATAGATGACCAATACTGATAATAAGGCAGTTATCAGCTCTACCAAAGGGTAACGCACACTGATGGGGTTGCCACAGCCCGAGCATTTACCACGCAGTAGGATAAGCCAGCTGATTAGGGGTATATTTTCATAAGCACGGATTTGGTGATTGCAGACAGGACAGCGAGACGGCGGAAAAGACAGACTGATGGGGGGGTCTTTGGCGATAACGGTGTTTAAATGCTCTTTAACTTTGGGGTGAATGTCGTTTTCGTCATTTAAAAAGCTCACGCACTCTTTACGCCATTCGTGTTTCATGATAAGTGGCGTGCGATGAATGACCACATTTAAAAATGAGCCAACGCACAAACCCAATACCCCCGCCAACACAAGAGCAAGGGGCAAGCTGTCTGATAAAAGGGTAAAAATATCCATTAGCCGATGACCGAACCCATTTGGAAAATTGGCATATACATCGCCACCACCAAGCCACCAATGACAACTCCTAAAAACGCCATGATCATCGGCTCCATCAAGGAAGTTAAGCCATCAATGGCATTGTCTACTTCGTTTTCATAATAAGTGGCGACTTTATCTAGCATTTCTTCTAAGCTACCTGCTTCTTCGCCGATGCCCACCATCTGAATGACCATGCTGGGGAATAAATTGGTGGTACGCATGGCAAACTGTAACTGCTGACCTGTGGCAACATCGTCTTTAATGCGTTGGGTGGCATCGTAAAAGATGACGTTATTGGTTGCCCCAGCGGTGGAATCTAGGGCATCTAGCAGTGGCACGCCTGCTGCAAAAGTCGTAGAGAGCGTGCGAGCAAAACGAGCGATGATGGCTTGGTAGGTAATATTACCAAACACAGGCAGTTTTAAAGAAATGCGATCTAGAAAATCTCGAAACTTTTTACTTCTCATTTTGGCTTGAGAAAAAGCAATGACAATACCCCCCAATATTAAGAATATGGGGATATAGTATTTAACCATAAAGTCAGACATTGCCATAACCGCCTTAGTGGGGGCAGGTAAATCCGCCCCGAAACTGGTAAACAGCTCAGCAAATACAGGCACAACCTTAATGAGCAAAATGGCAGTAACCGCAATCGCAACCACAATAACCGCAATCGGGTATTTCATTGCTTTTTTAATCTTGGCTTTGAGCATTTCGCTTTTTTCTTTGTAGGTGGCGATACGTTCAAGCATGGTTTCCAACGCACCTGACTGCTCACCAGATTCCACGAGCGAACAAAACAGGTCATCAAAGTATTTTGGGTGTTTGCGAAGGGCGGTGGCAAAGTTACTGCCCGCTTCAATGTCGGCTTTAATTTTTAAAACCAGCTCTTTCATGCTGGGATTTTCTAGGGTATCAGCGACAATTTCAAAGGCTTGTGTTAAAGGCACACCCGCTTTCATCATGGTGGCAAGCTGACGCACAAAAATGGCGATGTCTAGGGGTTTGATGGCTTTTTTAACCTTAAATAAAGGCTTACCCTTGGGGCGTATGTCATCAACAATAATCCCTTGCTTTCTAAGCTGGGCTCGGGCAAGCTCAATGCTTTTGCTGGTGGTTTCACCGTTTACTTTTTGACCACGGCGATTGGTGCCTTGATATTTAAAGTCCAAGAGTTGTTCGGTTGCTACTTTTGCCATGTTAGATTCTCTTTGGTATTTGGCGATAAATTGACCAATAATAATAAAATAATAAAGCTAAAACAAATAAGGGCATTCTACACCACACGCCCCAAAATTGTAAATGAGACGTGGCGAAACTTACGGGTCTTTTGCTGTTTTTGATGAACCTTATTCTGCCGTTTGTCCCATTGAAAAATAAACGGTCGTTTTTTAGGGATAAATGTCATCTTTTTCTTTAAAAATCATGCAAAAACCATACCGCATTGTAGCGGTATTTTTGGCAAAAGTGGGTGGTGTTATTGTGGGGGTTTTTGGGGTGTTTTGTGTTGAATGTGTTGTTTAATGATGTGAATTTGTGAAAGGGTGGCTTGTTTGCCCGCATTTATCATTAAAAGACGCTCTTGGCTGTCAAGCACGCTAAATGCCGATAAATCGGGCTGTATGATGATGTCGCTTGCTTGTTTGTCTTGTTCATTCATGCGAGCGGTTGGCTCTAATTGACCCCAAAAATGCTCACGACTGCCAAATCGGGTCAGCTCATCAGGCAGGCTTAGCGTGGCTTGTTTTGGAATGTGGTCAATCCATGTACTAAGTTCATTAATCATCATGTCAAATGGTGGCTCTTTGCCTTTTAATTTATCCAGGTTGATGGGGATTTTTATGTTCTGCTTACCCCACGTCGCCCCGATTTCTCCATCATTTCGGTAAATGTGGGCAGTGGTGGGCGTGTCGTTTTTGGTGGCTTTATGGTGGGCAAGCACGTCTACGCTGATAACGATGTCTGCCCCCAAGCTCTTAGCAAAGCGGGCAGGAACTAAGGCGGTTTGACCACCATCACTGTATTTATTGCCGTTTTTTAGGCGTGGGGCGATAAAGAGCTTGGGTACGGACGCTGACGCTCTGACCGCTTGACCTGTGTCGCCTGAACCAAATCCGACCGCTTGGCGGGTTTTGTGGTCGGTGGCAACAGCCATAAAACGAATGGGTAGTTTTTCAATCGGGGTATGATTGACCTGCGTGTTAATATAGTCTGCTAATTTTTGTCCTTCTATTAAGCCTTGTTTGCTGGGGGTGATGTCCATGAGTGAACGCTCATCAAGCATCAGGGCGATGTGTTTGAGTTCATCGGCATTTTTACCTGACGCATAAATCGCCCCAATCATCGCCCCCGAGCTTGTGCCGATGATGATGTCGGGTTTGATATGGTGAGCTTCTAAGGCTTCTATCACACCCACATGAGCAAAGCCCTTAGCACCACCCCCGCCCAACACAAGGGCAATCTTTGGGGTGGTGGGGTCTTTGGTGGGGGCAGGGGTTTTGGTGGTACATCCGATAAAAAGGGCAGATAGGGCGATGAGCGGTAAATATTTCATGGTAAATCAAGACGAATAAATTAAGGATAACTTAACAAATTTTTATCAAAAGCACAATAGGGAGGTTTTGGCAAAATGTCATGAACTGCTTGCCAATTTGTGTAGATGTCTTTAAAATTAAGCAACTTTTTACATCAATTTAACCATGACCGTACCCAACATGACCGCAATCAGTCCTGCCCAATGCCCCATCACCGCCCTGACAGGCGTGGGACAAGCGTTGGCAAATAAACTTGCCGAACTTGACATTCATCGCATTTTTGATTTGCTCATGCACTTGCCCAAAGATTATGAAGACCGTAGTCGTACTGTGCCGATGAATGCGGTAGAAAATGGGCAAGTGTGTATGGTTGCGGGGGTCATTACGGACGTGGCGAGCAACAAAGGACGGCTGTCGGTGTGTCTAGAAGATGACACTGGCATGGTGGTGTTGCAATTTTTTAAAACCTATCCAACTTTGCTACAAACCATGACGGTCGGGGCAAGCATCACGGCATTTGGTGAGATAAGGGTCAGTCGTTATGGCGTGCAAATGGCTCACCCAGAGTATCACATCACAGGGACAAAGGCGTTTGAAAGTGGGCTACTTCCCATTTATCCGACCGTCAAAGGGCTTCATCAAAATAAACTGCGTCAGCTTGTTCGCATGGCTATGGGTGCCGTTCGTCAGACCTCCTTAACTTGCCTATCTGATGATGATTTTAACCATGTGGGCGTGCGTGTGCAAGGCGATTTGTTGTCTGCCTTAACTGCCATACATCTGCCCGACCCACAGGCGGACATTTTTAGCCAAACAGCTCTTTTAATGGGATTAAAAGACCGCACACACCCCGCTTGTAAGAGACTCATCATAGAAGAGCTGACCGCTCATCAGCTGGTGTTTTTGTACCGCAAACAAAATTTACACGCCCACAAAGCCCCATTGTGTGAGCGTGTCAGTCCGCTTGCTGATAGGCTTGTGGCAAGTCTACCATTTCGCCCGACCAACGCCCAACAGCGTGTCATTAGCGAGATTATCTCCGACCTTGCCACCAGTATGCCCATGCTACGCCTTGTACAAGGAGACGTGGGGGCAGGCAAAACGCTGGTGGCAGGCTTGTCGGCGTGTTATGCCATTGACAGCGGTTGGCAAGTGGCGGTAATGGCACCGACCGAGATTTTGGCAGAACAGCACCTGATTAACTTTAAAAAATGGTTTGAGCCGATGGGTGTTGGTGTGGGCTATCTTGCTGGCAAACAAAGCACCAAAGAACGCAATGCAAGCCTAAACGCCATCATCAATAATGACGTACAGATCGTGGTGGGTACGCACGCTTTATTTCAAGACGGTGTGGTATTTGCCAAATTGGGGCTTGTCGTCATTGATGAACAGCACCGTTTTGGCGTGGAGCAACGGCTCAAACTGGTCAATAAAGGCGTGGCAAACAGTACCCCACATCAGCTTGCCATGACCGCAACCCCCATTCCACGCACGCTGGCGATGAGTATGTATGGCGACATGGACGTGTCGGTAATAGATGAGCTACCACCCAACCGCACGCCCATTACCACCGTTACCATTAACCGAGACCGCCGTGATGAAGTGATTGAGCGGATACGCATAAACTGTAAAAATGGCAAACAAGCCTACTGGGTGTGTCCACTGGTAGAAGAATCCACCGCCCTAGACGCACAGTCGGCAGAGCTGTTATATGAAGACCTGTGCGAGCGGTTGGATATAAGGATAGGTCTGGTACACGGTAAAATGAAAGCGACTGACAAGCAAGCGGTGATGAATGACTTTAAACATGGCGACATTGACCTACTGGTCGCCACCACCGTGATAGAAGTGGGTGTGGACGTGCCAAATGCGTCTTTGATGGTGATAGAAAATGCCGAACGACTGGGCTTATCTCAGCTTCATCAACTGCGTGGGCGTGTGGGGCGTGGCTCAGAAAAATCCTTTTGTGTACTACTATACCAACTGCCCCTATCGCCCACAGGCATAGAACGGCTCAATATCCTAAGGGATAGCACGGACGGCTTTGTCATCGCCCAAAAGGATTTAGAACTGCGTGGGGCAGGCGAGCTGTTGGGCAAACGCCAAACAGGCGACATGGGCTATTATCTGGCGGACATCGTGCGAGATGAGAACCTACTTCACATCGCCCAGCATTTGGCGGAGTATCTCATCAGTCAGCCCAATAAAACCACACTCGCCCAAGCGATGATAGGGTTGTGGCTCAAAGACAGCGGGGAGTTTGTGGGGGCGTAACTGTTGTGCTAAAATCACCCTTTTTAAAAAGGAAAAATCATGTCAAATCTAATCCCAAGCCAAACAGGGCTAACCCTACGCCGTACCGATACGCTGATAAGCCTTACCAATAAACTCCTTGCCAATACAGGGGTAAAGGGCATTGGTGAGATGAGTGATGATGAGTTGTGGGAATGGTGGCTGTCGCTTAGTGATGAGTGGAAGTTTTTATTATTAAGACAAGGATTGGGTTTGGAGTTATGGCAAAATGATGATTGGGAATTTAATAAAGAGTATGATTACCAAGCGGATTTTAACTGGTTAAATCGTGAGTTGGTTTTTGAATATCTAAAAGAATTGCAAATTCTAATGGAGTTTAATTTAGAGATTAATCAAATCCAAGATATTTCAGGGCTTGCTAATTTGACACAATTAACAGAACTCTATTTGACTGAGAATAATATCCAAGATATTACGCCGCTTACCCATTTAATGCAATTGAGAACTCTTCGTTTGAGTTATAACCAAATCCAAAATATCTCCGCACTTGCTAGTTTAACAAAATTAACATATCTTGATATTACTGGAAACCACATCCAAGATATTTCTGTAATTAAACACTTAATACAATTAACAATGCTTGATTTATGCGAGAATCAAATCCAAGACATCTCTGCACTTGCCAATCTAACGCAATTAACTTATCTTGATTTAGGTCATAACCAAATCCAAGACATCTCTGCACTTGCCAATCTAACGCAGTTAACCACATTTAGTTTGAGCAATAACCAAATCCAAGACATTACACCACTTGCCAATTTAACGCAATTAACTGAACTTTGGTTGGGTAATAACCCAATTCAAG
>JAUMUJ010000052.1 GCA_030530785.1 Moraxella sp.
ACTTAAAATCCCCTTTTATTTTTAAATCTCAACCCTAAAAGGATAACTTATGTCGTTTAACACCTTTTCCGACCTATTTTATGAAAACGCCTTTGTGCATCGTCATTTGGGCAATAGCACCGATGAAGAGCAAGCCCTACTTTCTGCGGTGGGGGCAAAAACCCTAGATGAGTTTGTGGATTCTGTCGTGCCACAATCGGTGCGTTTAAATAAAGCCCTTGATTTGCCCCTTGCAATGAGCGAGCATAACGCCCTTGCCAAACTCAAATCAATGGCGGACAAAATCACCGTCGCCAAAAGCTATATCGGTCAAGGCTACTCACCTGCTCGCCTGCCTGCGGTCATTGCCCGTAATGTGTTAGAAAACCCCAGTTGGTACACCGCCTACACGCCCTATCAGGCCGAAATCTCACAAGGTCGCCTAGAAGCCCTATTAAACTTCCAACAAGTGTGCATTGACCTGACAGGCATGGAGTTGGCTGGGGCAAGCCTTTTGGACGAGGCCACCGCAAGTGCCGAAGCCATGACGATGGCAAAACGGTGTAGTAAATCCAAATCCTGTGCCTTTTTTGTGGACGAACGTACCTATCCGCAAACCCTTGATGTGATACGCACTCGTGCCAAATATTTTGGCTTTGATGTGGTGGTGGGCGATTTTGACGTTGCCAAAAATGGCGAGTTTTTTGGGGCGTTTTTCCAATACGTTGGCAAGGACGGTGATGTGGTGGACTTGACCAACATCATCACAAGCGTCAAAGAAAAAGGGGCGTACGCCATTGTCGCAAGCGACATCATGAGCCTTGTACTACTAAAATCCCCTGCCGACATGGGAGCGGACATCGCCTTAGGTAGCACTCAGCGTTTTGGCATACCCATGGGCTTTGGCGGTCCGCACGCTGCTTATTTTGCCTTTAAAGACAAGGACAAACGCTCTGCCCCCGGTCGCATCATTGGTGTGTCCAAAGATACACAAGGCAACACCGCCCTACGCATGGCATTACAAACCCGTGAACAACATATCCGCCGTGAAAAGGCCAACTCAAACATCTGCACAAGCCAAGTACTGCTTGCCAACCTAGCGGGTATGTATGCAGTGTATCACGGGGCGAGCGGGCTTAGACGCATTGCCACACGCATTCACGCCCTAGCGGTCGCTTTTGCCAAAGCGGTCAAATCGTCAGGATTAAAGGTGCGTCATGATGTGTTTTTTGACACCGTGCTTGTGGATTTTGACAGTCAAGAACACGCCGACAACGTGTATAATCTTGCCAACGAAAAAGGCTACAACCTATGGAAACATGACAATCACGGCATTTCTGTGTCGTTTCATGAATTAACCGAAAGGGCAGATTTTGATGAATTATGTGCAATTTTTAATGCCACAGGCGAACTTGATAAAGCGGACGTGATTTTGGGTAATTTGTTGCGTAAAGACGACATTCTGACCCACCCCACTTTTAACAGACATCACAGCGAGCACGAAATGCTCCGCTACCTAAAATCCTTAGAAGACAAGGATTTGGCGATGAACCACTCAATGATTTCATTGGGTTCTTGCACGATGAAATTAAATGCCACAAGCGAAATGTTGCCGATTACTTGGAATGAGTTTGCAAATGTACACCCATTTGCTCCAAAAGAGCAAGTAACAGGCTATCATGAGATGATTGAAAGCCTACAAGCCCAACTGCGAGCCATTACAGGCTTTGATGAAATTAGTATGCAGGCCAATTCTGGTGCTTCTGGCGAATACGCAGGGCTATTGCTCATTCGCCGTTATCACGAAAGCCGTGGCGAGAGCGGACGTGATGTCTGTCTCATTCCACGTTCGGCACACGGCACCAATCCTGCCACCGCTCAAATGCTTGGCATGAAAGTCGTGGTGGTGGCAACCGATGACAAGGGCAACGTGGACGTAGCTGACCTACAAGCCAAATGTGAAGAGTACAGTGAGCGTTTGGGTGCTTTGATGATTACCTATCCGTCCACACATGGCGTGTACGAAGAAGGCATTCGGGACATTTGCAATCTTATCCACAAACATGGCGGGCAGGTGTATATGGATGGGGCAAACATGAACGCCCAAGTAGCCATCATGCAACCTGCTGACGTGGGGGCAGATGTACTACACATGAACCTACATAAGACGTTTTGTATCCCACACGGTGGGGGCGGACCGGGTATGGGTCCCATCGGTCTAAAATCGCACCTTGCTCCATTCATGCCAAGCCACAGCGTAACAGGCGTGATGAATGCCCCTGATAACACCCAAACTTCGGTATCATCGTCTGCCTATGGTTCGGCAAGCATTTTGCCAATCTCATGGATGTACATCACGATGATGGGGGCGGACGGTCTGTTATCAGCGACCAAGCGTGCCTTACTGAACGCCAACTATATCGCCAAATCACTAGAAAACGACTATCCGATTTTATACACTGGCAAAAACGGCTTTGTCGCTCACGAATGTATCGTGGATATTCGCCCGCTCAAAGAAGAGACAGGCATTACCGAGACCGACATTGCCAAACGCTTGATGGATTATGGTTTTCATGCTCCAACCATGTCATTCCCTGTGGCAGGCACACTCATGATTGAGCCGACCGAGTCCGAGAGTGTGGACGAGCTTGACCGCTTTATCTCAGCGTTGAAGCAAATCAAGCAAGAAGCCTTAAAAGTCAAGGCAGGCACAGATGGCTGGACGGCGGACGATAACCCGCTGGTCAATGCCCCACACACCGCCTTTGTTGTGGCAGGAGAATGGACGCACCCATACAGCCGTGAAGAAGCGGTGTTCCCCTTACCTTATATCAAGGCTCATAAATTTTGGCCAAGCGTGGGGCGTGTGGACGATGTCTATGGCGATAAAAACTTGATTTGCTCTTGTCCGAGCATGGATAATTACGAGTAAGTTTAATCACGTAACAAAAACTCGCTCAAATTTGGGCGAGTTTTTAAGATTTAAGGCATTTTATGAAAACCAACATCCTACTGACCATCATCATTATCCTTTTGCTCATTTTAATTGGCTCATTATTTTATTTATTTGGTGGTCAAGCTGAAAAACGAGCCATTGAACATATTGAGCAAGAGTTAAATGTCAAAAATGACGAAAAAATGGCAGAGCTTAAACAAATCGCCTTTGACCACGAAAGCATACAACTTGCCAATTCTGCCATCAGTCATTTAAAAATGGAAATGCAACTATATTTATCCAATACAGGAAAATTACCCACGTCTTTAACGGATTTAAATCTGCCATATAATTGGACACCCAGCAGTAAAATCAAATCAGTTAAACTGGATAATCATTCGGTCGTTACCATTACCATTGATAATACCAACAGCAAAGGCACACTGATTTTTACACCAACCATTCATCAAGAACACTACATAGATTGGCAATGCACCACGCCTAACATTAAAGACATTGGATTGCATTTGCCGACGTGTGCATATACAGGCAAATAAAATATTGACTTGATGGACATTTTAAAATACACCAAATATCATCTCGTATTTTGGCGTGCTTATTGATATCATCGTCAATGTTTTTGGTAATATTAAATATAAGACATCAAAATTCATACATAAAATCACATTAAATGTACATAAACCCAAAATCTTCTTTTGGGGTTTTTATTTTTTATCACAAACTTTACTCCCACATCAAACAAAATTTTATCTGCGGGGTACTTATCAGACACATCAAGCCGTGCCACCGCCAGAACACAAGCAAGCCCATGATTTATCAGAATAATTCACAAACAATCCACGCAACACATCAGGCATCACTTACCATAACGTTATCTTATGATAAATATAACCAAAAGTAAAAATTATAAATTAACAAAAAACATACAAAATATTTTTCTTGAACAGCAATAATTTTCATTTACATCATGTTTATATTTTGCTAGAATGACTGCGTTTACCAAAAATTACACTTTTTGCATGGTTTGTAATGGTAAATTTCAAAACCCATACTCTTTGTAAGGAACACATCATGAACCCATCACACAAACGACTCCCGCTCGCCACCGCCATTTTTGGTGTGCTTGCCCTACAAGTGGCTCACGCCAATGAGACACAGCCCCACGTCAATCTTGAAGCCCTAGAAGCCCAAGTGGACAGACAGGGAACAAAAGTTAAAACCAATGTGGTAACACTCCAAGAAAAAGATGAATCCACCGCCACAGGGTTGCGTGAACTTTTGCAATCTGAGCCTGCCATTGACTTTGGTGGAGGCAACGGTGCTTCCCAATACATCAGCATTCGTGGCATGGGCCAAAACTCCATTGATGTAAAGATTGATAATGCCTATTCTGACACTCAAACTCTCTACCATCAAAGTCGCCATCAGTTAGACCCCAGCCTTGTTAAAATTGTTGCCGTCCAAAAAGGTGCAGGTTCAGCATCGGCAGGCATTGGTGCAACCAACGGGGCAATTGTTGCTAAGACAGTAGATGCTTACGATTTACTAAAAGAAAATCAAGACATCGGCTTTAAAGTAGGTGCAGGATACAGCTCCAATGATGAACATTCCTATAATGCGTCTGTCTATGGCAGAGCTGGCAACTTTGATTTCTTATTAGCGGGCAATCGTATCAAGCAAGATGACTATAAAGCAGGCAGTGGTTACACCAACTATCTAGGTGGCGATACCGTGCCATCTAGCGACTTAGACAAAGTCAGTTATTTGGCAAAAATCGGAGCAAATGTCGGCGACCATCGTTTTGTGCTTAGCCATCTTAACTCCACTGATAAAGGCGTACGTAATGTGCGTGAAGAGTTTGACATTTTTAACCCCCCCACAGCAGGTGGTCGCCTTCGACTTAGCCGACAAAACCCCCAATATCGTGAATTATCACTCACCCAAACCAACCTTGAATGGACAGGTAAAAACTTAGGCTTCATTAATGAAGTTACTGCCAATGCTTATGTAATGAAAAATAAGCGTGAGTCAGCTACCGATGTGGGTAGCTATGGTGCATTTGACGGCTACAATGAAACGTCCATAGACACCAAAGGAGCAAACATCAATTTTGACAGCCAAGTCCATGACGATGTGCTTATCAAATACGGCATAAATTACCGACACCAAGAGGTAAACCCCAATCAAGAACGTGATGGTTTTGTTCACCAAAAAAAGGCAGATACAGGTCTTTACACAGAAATTATTGGTACCATTGGTAATCTTACCGCCACCGCAGGTGTGCGTTATGATCACTTTAAATTTACCGCAATGGACAATAAAGAAGTCTCAAATAGTGACTTAAACCCGAGTTTTGGTCTGATTTATCAAGCCACCCCAACACTAAGTTTTAACGCCAACCACAACTATGCCACTCGCAGTCCACGCCTTGTAGATGCATTGGTAAGTGGTGCAAGAACCGTTTCCATCGCCGACAACGTCAAAGCCGAAAAAGCCCAAAATACCGAAGTTGGCTTTAACTACAACGATGGTCGTTTTGCGTTAGATGGTAGCTACTATTGGCAGGATATTGACGATTTATTAACCAATGGTCAGGTGGCACGACATGATGACACGGGTGCTGTTACCTATTACACTGGCATCTCCAATGTTGGCTACGCCAAAAACAGGGGCTGGGAGCTAAATGGTCGCTATATGTATCAAGGCTTAACTGCTCGCTTGGGCGTAGCCGATAGCGACCCTGAATTTTACAGCACACCTGATGCACAAGGCAACTTGCCAGGTTTTGGCAATCGTGAATATGCTGTCAATCTCGGTCGCACATGGACAGCAGGTTTATCGTATCGCTTTGACCAGCCTAACGTAGAGGTTGGTGTCAATCACCGTCGTACTGACAAAGCCAAAGGGGCGGTCTGGAAAAACGACCCATCTTATGATGCAAATGCTGTGCGTGACGGCTATAATACGACAGACATTTATGCCAACTGGAAGCCTTATGGCAATGACCGCATGAACATCAACTTTGCTGTAAATAACATCTCTGATGAATACTATGTTCCACAAACTATGGCAGGCGTTGGTTTGCCTGCTGTTGGTCGTGAATATCGTGTTGGGGTGAACTTCACTTACTAATCACCCACCCCACCAAAAACCTGCTTGTATGGCAGGTTTTTTGTTGCTCCAAAAAGCCAGCACAATCACGCAATACCAAACATCAAACCCCTAACAAAATCACCACCACAGAAAAACTTACTTAACAAAACTGTGGTTTAATATATACCAAGCAAGACATTGATTTTGCTTATTTTTTCATCAATTATTGGAGCTGTCCATGAACATCAAACAAATCCTAACTGCCGTTACACTATCTGTATTTGCTTTAACCGCAACTGCTCATGCTCATACCCATCACCAAAAAAATGAGCAAAAAACTGCCCAAACTCAAAAATCTAATGTCAAAAAGCCA